>JBJEOA010000010.1:59051-154988 GCA_051880475.1 Lachnospiraceae bacterium
TGATGATGAAAAAAATGTAAAAGTGAAAGAAAAAGTTGACTGTGAGCAAAAAGAGATAATAAAACCAATAGAGAAAAAGACAGAACAACTTAGTTTTTTTACAAAAGAGGAAGAAAAAGAGAGAAAAAAGCAGTATAAAATTATTGGTTCACTTTTTCATACGTATTGGTTATTAGAGGGGGAGGAAAAGCTCTTTTTATTAGATCAGCATGCCGCACATGAGAAAGTAATGTTTGAAAAATTGATGGAGCAAAAGAAAAAACAAAAAATATATGAACAGCAACTAAATCCTCCGATTATTGTCGCACTCACAATGAACGAGAAGGAAATGATACAAAAATACGAAAAGCAGTTTAAGGAATTGGGATTTACGATAGAGGAATTTGGAAGTAATGAGTATTGTATTCGAACAGTTCCCGCTAATTTATATGGATTAGGAGAGAGGGAAGTCTTTATGGAGATGGTAGACCAGCTTTGTGAAGATGGAATCTTATTGGAGCCAGATAAAATTTTTTATAAAATTGCTACGATGGCATGTAAGGCAGCAGTAAAAGGAAATCAAAGATTATCTCTAAAAGAGGCAGAGGCTTTAGTGGAGCAGCTTATGAGTTTGGAAAATCCATATACTTGTCCACATGGAAGACCAGTATTTATTTCAATGTCTAAGACTGAAATAGAAAAAATGTTTAAGAGAATTCAATCTTAGATATGGAACTTTTCATTATGTTTGAATATAAAAAAGATATATCGTTTATGCGAATAGAGAGGTGGTAAGGAGAGATGGGGAAAAAATCACTTGTTGTTTTAACGGGACCTACTGCAGTTGGAAAGACCGAGTTGTCGATAGGATTGGCAAAACAGATAAATGGAGAAATTATTAGTGCAGATTCTATGCAAGTTTATAAATATATGAATATTGGAACTGCCAAAATAAAAAAAGAAGAGATGGATGGGATAAAGCATTATTTAGTAGATGAATTAGACCCGACAGATGAATTTAATATTGTCCGTTTTCAACAGATGGCAAAAGAGGCGATGGAAGAAATTTGGGCAAAAGGAAAAATTCCAATTATTGTAGGAGGAACGGGATTTTATATCCAATCTATTGTATATGATATTAATTTCTCTAAAGAGAAGGAGGAAAATGGATACCGAAGGGAGTTAGAAAAAATAGCGAGAGAAAAGGGTGGAAGTTTTCTTCACGAGGAACTAAAGAAGGTGGATCCTATATCCGCAGAAAAAATTCATCCAAATAATATAAAAAAAGTGATTCGAGCACTAGAATATTATAAAGAAAATAACGCTCCAATTTCGGCTCACAATGAGGAGCAGATGAAAAAGGAATCTCCTTATCATTTTGCCTATTTTGTGTTAAATAGAGATAGAAAGATTTTGTATGAGAGAATTGATAAAAGAGTAGACCTTATGATAGAGGAAGGGTTATTAGAGGAAGTAAGAGAGCTAAAGAAAAGAGGATATACAAAAAATCTTGTATCTATGCAAGGACTGGGATATAAAGAAATATTAGATTATTTAGATGGAGAATGTAGTCTAGAAAATGCAATATACCGCTTAAAGAGAGATACAAGACATTTTGCAAAAAGACAGCTTACTTGGTTTAGGAGAGAAAAAGAGACAATTTTTGTCGAGAAAGATAAATTTTTATCTGAAAAAGAAATATTGTCATATATGATAGAAAAATTAAGAGAAAAAAAGGTTTTATAAAATAAAAGTTTCTAATTTTATTAAGTAATTGGACTTTTATTCATGGTAGCTTGTAAAAGCAGGCGATGATTTGGAAAAGAAAGGAAATTATTTTGATGTATAGTATAGAAAAACAATATGAAATGATGGGAATCTCAGAAGAAGTATATAAATATTGTAAGCAGATTGAAGAAAATTTACGGGAAAGATTTGCTAAAATTGATGAGACTGCAGAATATAACCAACTAAAAGTGCTTAGAGCAATGCAAAAAAATCGTCTTGCAGAAGAACATTTTGCAGGAACGACAGGATATGGATATAATGATAGCGGAAGAGAAATATTGGAAAAAATTTATGCGGATGTCTTTCATACAGAAGATGCACTTGTAAGACCACAGATTACTTGTGGAACACACGCCCTTGCCCTTGCCCTTTTTTCCAATTTAAGACCGGGGGATGTACTGCTCTCACCAGTTGGAAAACCATATGACACTCTAGAAGAAGTGATTGGAATTCGTGATTCAAAGGGTTCTTTGAGAGAATACGGAATTGGATATAAACAGGTAGATTTGATTGATGATAAAGAATTTGATTATGAAAATATCGAGAAAGTATTAGAGGATAAAAATATAAAGCTCGTTACCATTCAAAGGTCAAAAGGATATGCCACAAGACCTACTTTTTCGGTAGAGCAAATAGGAGAATTGGTTCAATTCATAAAAGAAAGAAGACCAGAAGTTATTTGCATGGTAGATAATTGCTATGGAGAATTTTCAGAAAAAATAGAGCCAACAGATGTGGGAGCAGATATGGTTGTCGGTTCTCTTATTAAAAATCCTGGCGGTGGTCTTGCTCCGATTGGCGGATATATTTGTGGAAAAAAAGAATGTGTGGAAAATGCGGCATATCGTCTTACTTCCCCTGGACTTGGAAAAGAAGTAGGAGCAACATTGGGAGTAACAAAACAGTTTATTCAAGGTCTTTTTTTGGCACCTACTGTGACAGCTAGTGCATTAAAGGGAGCAATTTTTGCGGCAAATATTTATGAAAAATTAGGATTTCATGTAATTCCAAATAGTGTGGAAGATAGACATGATATTATTCAGGCAGTAGAGTTTGGAAAGCCTGAATATGTAATTGCTTTTTGCGAGGGAATTCAAAAGGCAGCGCCAGTTGATAGTTATGTCGTTCCAGTGCCTTGGGATATGCCAGGTTATGATAGTGAGGTTATTATGGCTGCGGGGGCGTTTATGTCTGGTTCTTCTATTGAACTTAGTGCAGATGCACCGATTCGTCCACCTTATGCTGTATATTTTCAGGGAGGACTTACTTATCCACATGCAAAATATGGAATTATGATGTCACTGCAAAGAATTTATGAAAAGACAGGTCTAAAACTTATATAGCATAGGAAGATAGTTGTTCTTAGGGAAAGTGTTATGAATGAAACTTTAGTTGAGAGTAAGTTTCGAGTGAAAAGGACATTTTTTGTGAAATACTGTGTACAAAAAAATTGAAATATGGTAACATAAAAATGGTTTCTTTATTGATATTTCATGAGTCAGATGATTGGGAGAATAGATTGGAGGTTCATGCAAGAAAAAATTTATCAAAAAATGAAAGATTTGCCTAAGAGTGAGAGACCGTACGAGAAATGTCAAATATATGGAGTAAGTTCGCTCACAGACGCAGAATTATTGGCGGTTATTATTCGCACAGGTACAAAAAATTGTAAATCTGTGGAGTTGGCACAGCAGATACTTTCTATTTCGGGAAGGTATGAGGGAATTCTCTCGATTCATCATGTGACAATGGAAAATTTATTGGAACTAAAAGGGATTGGATTAGTAAAAGCAACACAAATTTTATGCGTGGCGGAGCTTGCAAAAAGGCTTGCGAGAGCTAGTGTGGATATAAGACGAGAGTTTCGTTCTCCAAAAGAGGTAGCAAATGCGTACATGGAATCTATGAGACATTTAGAAAAAGAAGAAGTGAGACTTTTATTATTTGATGGGAAGCATCGTTTTATAAAAGAAACAGTTATCTCGGTGGGAACAGTAAACGCATCCATTTGTAATTCAAGAGAAATTTTTATCGAGGCGTTAAATGCAAAGGCTGTGTATATGATTTTACTACATAATCATCCTTCCGGAGATCCAACTCCGAGTGGAGAAGATATAAGAATAACAAAAAAGCTTCGAGATGGCGCTGATATGATAGGAATTCCGCTCTCAGACCATATTATTATTGGTGAGCATTGCTATACTAGTTTCAAAGAAAAAGGATTAATATGATATAAGGAAGGGAAAGAAAATGCAAGAAAGGGCTTATGGAGTTGATCTAGGTACAAGTGCAATTAAAATTTATCTAAAAGGAAGCCAATCTATTGTCGAACAAAAAAATATGATTACGATGGAAGGGAGAGATAAAATTATTGCATATGGAGATAGAGCATATGATATGTATGAAAAAACTCCTAAGAAAATAAAGGTAATACAGCCAGTGAGAAATGGAGTTATTGCCGATAGTGTCTCTATGGAAGAAATATTGAATTTAATGATTACAGAGTATGACAAAAAATTTAATTCTTTTAGTATGACACGAAAAGAATTTATGATGGCAATCCCATCAAATATTTCGGAAGTAGAAAAAAAGGCATTCTATGATTTGGCGTATAATTGTGGAATAAAAGCCAAGAATATAAAAATGGTAGAAAAATCGATGGCAGGTGCGATAGGTGCAGGTGTCGATGTGTTAGAACCTAAGGGAACGATGGTTGTGGATTTAGGAGCCGATACGACGGAAATTTCTGTTTTATCTCTTGGTGGAATTGTGGCTAGCACGGTTTTAGAAATCGGTGGCAATAAATTGGACGAAGCAATTATGCAGTATATTCGAAGAGAAAATCAGTTATTATGTGGTCGAAAAACTGCGGAGAAAATAAAAATAGAGCTTGGAAATGCATTTGAGTCTGATGATGAGGCTATTATGGAAGTTGTAGGAAGAGATGTAATGACAGGACTTCCTAAAAAAATGTCTATTTCCTCTCAAGATGTACATAAGGCGATGAAGGAACAGTTGAGTTTGATAATTGACGCTATTAAATTTATGTTAGAGCAGACACCACCAGAATTATCTGCCGATATTATTAATGATGGAATTTATTTTATTGGCGGTGGCTCTAAATTGACAAATCTTAATTTATTAGCACAGTTAGAAACAGGGCTAGATATTAATATGATGGAAGAGCCAGAAAAAGCCGTGGTAATGGGAATTGGAAAAATTATTGAAGAATCGAAACTAAAGGAATTAGTATTGCCGTCAGAAGAAATGGCTTAATACTTGTGGGAGTGTAAAGCACAAAGCAATCGAATCTTCATTCATAACTGCCTGCGAAAGCAGGCAGATTAGTTTAGTATAAGACAGGGAGGCAAAGTATGAATCGGAGAAATAACTTCAAATTATCTGGAAAAATATGTATGATTATTGGAACAATACTTTGTGTCAGTCTATTTGCATTAAGTCTAAAAGCTGAGAAAGTAGTAAAGCCATTAAAAAATTCAGTTTCTTCTACTCTGACACCAGTACAAAGTGGAATAAACAAGACAGGAAATTGGTTTGTTAACCATATTTCATTTCTTTCGAATCTTTCGAATATAAAGAAAGAAAATGATGAATTAAGAACAAAAGTGGAACAATTAGACGCTAGATTGAGTCAAATGGAAAAAGAAGAGACCGAATTAAAGCGACTTAGAAAATTATTAGATATGAGTGAAAAATACAGTGAATATCCATCTGTTGCTGCTAATGTGATTGGGAGAGGACCACAAAACTGGTTTGACACCATTGTTATTGACAAAGGAGCGAAAGATGGAATTGAGGAGGGAATGAATGTCCTATCGGGAGATGGACTAGTGGGAATTATCATTGAGGTACAAGATAGAAGTTCACAGATTATGTCGATTATTGATGATGAGAGTAATGTGAGTGCAATGTCCTTAAAGACAAATGATATTTTTATAGTAAATGGCAATGAAGAGACCATACAAGAAGGATATATCGGAATTAAAGATATCGATAAGAATGCTAAGGTTAAAGAAGGAGACGAGGTTATAACTTCTAATATCAGTTCAAAATACTTAGCAGGAATGACGATAGGAAGAATTAAGGATATTAAACTAAGTGAATCTAAGCTTTCTAAGACAGCAAAATTAGAACCGGCAGTGGATTTTAAGCATTTACAGGAAGTGCTGATTATAAAAAAATTAAAATTTGATGACGATTCAAAGAAAAAACAAAGCGAGACAAGCACAGAAAGTAAAAGCACAGAAAGTAAAAATACAGAGAGTAAAAATATAGCGAAAGAGGAAGAATAAAGATGAAAAATGAGGCCAAAAAAGTTATTATAATAGGGATTTTTGTGATAATTGGTTTTCTGCTTCAGACATCTATATTTCCTTTTTTTTCCTTATCTGGGGTAGTTCCCAATATCATTCTTTTATTAGTAGTATCAATTGCAATGATAAATGGAAGTGTATCGGCTATGATAGTGGGATTTATATGTGGCCTTCTTATTGATATTATGTATGGTGGATTACTTGGAGTTTATGCCTTTTTATATATGTTTTTAGGGTATATCAATGGATATTTTCATGTAGTATTTTTTGCACAGAAAGGGCCTTTGCCCCTCATTCTTGTATTTATAAATGATTTTATTTACAATCTTATTATATATTTTATTTTTTTCCTGCCTCAGAAAAAAGTTCATTTTTTGTTTTATTTAAAGAAAAATATTTTGCCAGAGCTAATTTATACAACCGTAATTTTTATTATTATGTATCAAGTGTTTTTAAAGATTTATGGATTAACAAAGATAAAAAAGAAAAAAAGGAGGGGATGGCATGTTTTCTAGATTTAAAAAGTCACTATGCGATTTATTAGAAAATAGATTTGCGGTTTTGATTTTTGTATGCACTCTCCTTTTTCTGGCACTTATTTATCGCTTGTTTGTCTTACAAATTGTGGAGGGAGAATATCATGCCTCTCAGTTTTCAAATAAGACAAAGAAGGAAATGATTATAAATGGGACAAGAGGAACTATATATGATGCAAACGGAAAAATTCTTGCTTATGATAAACTTTCATATACAGTTTATTTCGAAAATACAGATAAGTTTACTACTTTAGCTAAGAAAAATGATACATCTGAGGGAGAAGAAAAAAATAAAGTAATCTATCGTCTTATAAAGAAATTGGAAAAAAATAAAGATAAAGTTATAACACAATTGCCTATTGAAATAAAAGATGATGGAAAACTTAAATTTACGATAAGTGGAACAAGAAAGACACAGTTTTTAAAAGAGGTATATGGGCTTTCGGATTATGAAAAATTAAGTGATTCCGATAAAAAAGAGGCAGATAAGTTGTTAAAAAGTAATGCGGAGGAAGTTTTTAAATATTTAAGGTATGGAGAAGGTGGATACAAAAATTATACAAAGATGTTTAATATAAGCGAGGAATATTCTAAGAAAGATGCATTAAAAATTATGAATATCCGCTATATGCTTTATTTAAATCGATTTTCACAGTCAACTCCAGTAAAGATTGCCTCTAATATTAGTGAAAAGTCTCTAGTAGAAATTGAAGAAGATGAAATAAATTTTACAGGAATTAGTATTAAAACGGACTCCATTAGAGTATATAATGATAGTAAGTATTTTTCTCATATTATCGGGTACACTGGTGCAATCTCAGAATCGGAGTTGGAAGAACAAAATACGAAAGAGACGCTCTATGAATCTAGTGATGTTATCGGAAAAACTGGATTGGAAAAGTCTATGGAATCTTATCTGAGAGGAAAAAAGGGAAAACAAGAAGCTTATGTGGATAGTATGGGAAAATTGCTTCAAGTGACACAAAAGACGGAGGCTCAAGCTGGCAATGATATTTACCTGACGATTGACGCTGATTTGCAAAAATATTGTTATGATACATTAGAGCGTAGATTGGCTGGAATTATATTAGAAAAATTGACAGAGCAAACGAGAGAGGAATTAGATAGTAGCAAGCAAATTAGAATTTCCATTCAAGACGTATATCATGCCTTTTTTGAGAATAATATACTAGATATGGATGAAATTTCTTCTGAGAAAGCAACAGGAGTAGAAAAAGAAGTTGCCTCTTTACTGATAAATAAAAAATCTAGAGTAATATCTTTTATTACGGGACAGCTAAGAGGACAGGCAGTTATTCAAAAAGAATTAGAAGGCTCAAAAAAAGAATATATGCAGTATGTATATGACTTTTTGTCTGAAGATGGTATTATCGATAAGTCAGCTATTGATACTGAAGATGAAAATTACAAAAAATGGAGACAAGAAAAAAAATCTTTGCAAAGTTTTTTGAAGTATGCAATCAATAAAGAATGGATTTCTATTTCAAACCTTAATTTGTCTAGTAATTATTATAGTACAAATGAGATATATGAAGCGTTAGTAGATTATATAAGAGAAGAATTAAAAGATAGGACAGACTTTGACAAACTTTTATATAAGGCTATGATACAATCAAGTGAGTTATCAGGGAGAAAAATATGTTCTTTGTTATTAGCACAGGGAATTGTAAAAAGAGATAATGACTATAAACAATTAGAGTCGGGCTCTATTAGTCCTTATAGCTATATCTCGAAAAAGATTAAGAAAATGGAGATAAAACCAGATCAGCTTGCCTTAGATCCTTGTTCGGGTTCTGTGGTGGTGACAGATACAAAGACTGGAAATATATTGGCTTTGGTAACTTATCCAAGTTATGATAATAATAAATTGGCCAATAATATTGATTCCAAATATTATGAATCTTTACTTGAAAACAAGACAAAACCGTTGTATAATAGAGCAACTCAAGAGAAAAAAGCACCTGGCTCTACATTTAAACCACTTGTTAGTATTGCGGCATTAGAGGAGAATTTTATTACTGGAAAGACAAAGATTGATACAAAAGGTATTTTTAAAAAGGTAACTCCGTATTCTAAATGTTGGATTTATCCTAAAAGTCATGGAAAAATTAATGTTTCTAAGGCAATAGGAGTTTCTTGCAATTACTTTTTCTATAATTTAGGATATAAGATGTCTTACAAAAATGGTGTGTATCAATCTAATCTGGGAATAAATTTAATTCATAAGTATGCGGCAATGTTTGGATTTGATGAAACTTCAGGAATAGAAATTCCAGAAGTTAGTCCAAATATTGCGGATGCGGATCCTATTCGTGCGGCAATCGGACAGAGCAATAATGCCTTTACTGCAACTCAGATTTCTAGATATGTGACATCAATTGCAAATAGAGGTGATTTGTATAGTCTAACTTTGGTTGATAAGATAAAAAATAGTAAGGGAAAGGTGATACAAAAAAACAACAAAGAGGAGAGAAAAGAAAAATTAGATATTAAATCTACATCTTGGAGTTTAGTGCATAACGGCATGTATCAAGTTACCCATGGAAAAGAAAGTTCCATTAATAATTTATATGGGAATTTCAAAATAAAAGTATCAGGAAAAACAGGTACGGCACAGGAAGATAAAAAGAGAGCAAACCACGCACTTTTTGTATCGTTTGCTCCATCAAATAAGCCAGAAGTATCTATTACGACGGTAATTCCATATGGCTATACGTCTTCCTATGCGGCAGAGACGACAAAAGATTTTTATAAATATTATTTTAATTTAGTTTCTGCAAAAGAAAAGAAAAATAAAAATGCGTTATTACCAACGAGCGGCACGATATCTGCTGATTAAAGAGAAACAATTTCATAGTAATAAGAGGTGAAGTCATGGGCAGTCCGGTCATTATTAAGGGAAACAAATATGGATTTGTACTTGTACTGGATGAACAGTTAGATTTTATTTTACTAAGAAGAGAAATTGCGGAAAAATTTAAAGAATCCAATCGCTTTTTTAACGCAAGTAGTCAGGTGACGATTCAATTTGAAGGTCGAAAATTATCGAGTGAGGAAAAAGGGTTAGTATTAGAGACCATAAGAGAGACAACAAATTTGAATATTTCTTATATTACAGATATTACAGAAAAAGAAAAAAAGCAAGAAAACTGTCTCACCACTCAGATAAAAGAAACCAAAAAAGAAATACAAAAAATATCTTCTCTAGAATTACCCGCTGGGAAAAATCATTTTTATCGAGGAAATTTGTCAGCGGGACAATCTATAGAAGTGAAAGGAAATATTACTCTATTAGGAGATATTAAAAAAGGTGCGTCGGTGAGTGCTAGAGGAAATGTCCTCGTTATTGGACAAGTACAAGGAGCAGTTTTTGCAGGCTATCCAAACCATAGTCAATGTTTTGTCATGGCACTTAATTTAAATCCCTCGCAGCTTCGTATAGGAAAAATATATCTCTATGAAAAAAAGAAAAAAATTCCCAAAAAAGCACAGATAGACGAGAATCAAATAAAACCACAATTTGCTTTTATAGAGAAAGGCTCTATTCGTATGGAGTTATTAGAAAAGACTTTTAGATATAATATATGAGAAACTGTATAGTAGGTTTTTTAAGTAATAATTTCATAGTAAAGGCAGTATTGGAGGAATAAAAATGAGTGAGGTCATTGTAGTTACATCTGGTAAAGGTGGCGTTGGAAAGACAACTACCACTGCAAATATAGGAGTTGGACTTGCAAAACTAGGAAAGAAAGTCGTACTAGTTGACACAGATATCGGGCTTCGCAATCTGGATGTGGTGATGGGATTAGAAAATCGTATTGTCTATAATTTGGTAGATGTCGTGGAGGGAACTTGTCGCATGAGACAAGCATTGATTAAAGATAAAAGATATCCAAATCTTTCTCTCATGCCATCTGCACAGACAAGAGATAAAACAGCCGTCACGCCAGAACAGATGAAGAAGCTAATCGAAGAACTAAAAGAAGAATTTGAGTATATTATATTAGATTGTCCAGCGGGAATTGAGAGGGGATTTCAAAATGCGATTGCTGGAGCTACATCCGCTATTATCGTTACAACACCAGAAGTCTCAGCGATTCGAGATGCAGATCGAATCATCGGATTATTGGAGTCTAGTGAGATAAAAGATGTCTCATTAATTGTAAATAAAATTCGTATGAATATGGTAAAAAGGGGCGATATGATGTCGGTAGAAGATGTAATTGACATTTTAGCGATAGATTTAATAGGAATTGTTCCAGATGATGAAAATATTGTAGTGGCATCTAATGAGGGAGAGCCGCTAGTTGGTTCTTACTCCAAAGCTGGGACGGCTTATATGAATATATGTGGAAGAATTTTGGGAGAAGATATTCCATTTTTAGACTTGGAGAGGGAAAATTTTTTTATTCGAGTAAAAAAACTTTTCCAAAAAGAGTATTAGAAGGACATTACCGTATGAGAGGAAATAATAGTAAAATTCAAAAGAAATCAAAATTATATATTGATATTAAAAAATATAATTGGGAAAATTATAATTGGTTTCTAGCGATTATTGTGTTTGCCATATGTTGTTTTGGTGTTATGTGTATTCACTGCGCAAATAGTAGTTTTACTGTAAAACAAATTTTAGGGCTGATTATGGGGACAATTCTTATGATTGGTTTTTCTTGTATTGATTATCATAAAATATGTAATTGGTATTGGGGACTTTATGGAATTTTGAATCTTTTCTTAGTTTTAGTACTAGTGATTGGAAAAGAAGTAAACGGGTCAAGAAGATGGATTGATTTGAAAATTTTTACTTTTCAACCTTCTGAGCTTGCAAAAATATTAATTATTTTATTTGTAGCGACCTATATTGATGTCCATAAAAAAGAAATCAATGAAATATTTATGTGGATAAAATTATTATTATTTTGTGCAGTTCCTATTATATTTATTGTGACAGAGCCAGATTTGTCCACGACAATTGATCTTATTTTTATTTTGTCAGCTATTGTATTTGTAGGAGGGATTAGCCTAAAGTTTATTCGAAATGTTTTAATTGTGATGATTCCAGCTTTAGGTATTGCGTTTTGGTATATACAGACACCAGAACAAAAATTGCTAAAACCCTATCAGCTTACTAGAGTTATGACATTTTTACATCCACAAAATTATGTGGATAGTTCAGGATATCAACAAAACAATTCCATTATGGCAATTGGTTCAGGAAGATTATTAGGAAAGGGATTGTTTAGTAGCTCTACCTCTGATGTGAAAGGAAGTAGTACAGGGCTGATTTCTGAACAGCAGACAGATTTTATTTTTTCAGTAGTGGGGGAATCATTAGGTTTTGTTGGAAGTGTGATTGTTATTGCAATTTTAGCACTAATAGTGTTACAATGTATAGTAGTGGCAAGAAAGGCAAGAGATATTTCCGGTCAATTAATTGCAACGGGGATGGCAGCGCTCGTATGTTTTCAATCGTTTATAAATATTGGTGTTGCTACAGCATTATTGCCTAATACAGGATTACCGCTGCCGTTTCTTAGTTATGGTTTGACCTCACTGATTAGTAATATGATGGGAATAGGTGTAGTATTAAATATTAGTTTGCAAAGAAGACGTTAGGAGGAAGAAAATGACAATAGGTTTAATTGCACATGATGCAAAGAAAAAATTAATGCAAAATTTTTGTATTGCGTATAGGGGAATTTTGAATAAGCACACGCTTTGTGCTACTGCGACAACAGGAAGATTAATAGAGGAAGTTACAAATTTGGATGTACATAAATATCTAGCTGGTCATTTGGGTGGACAGCAGCAGCTTGCATCTGAAATTGAGAATAATTTAATTGATATGGTAATTTTTCTGAGAGATCCTCAAAAACCAAAAAAACATGAGCCAGATATTTTTAATATTCTTCGTTTATGTGATGTTCATAATATTCCAGTCGCTACAAATTTAGCAACTGCAGAATTACTTGTGAAGGCACTAGATAGAGGAGATTTAGGCTGGAGAGATATGTATAAATAAGGAAAAATAACATGAAGAAAAAGGTAATATATTTAATGGTTGGAGCGTTAGTATCTTCTTTTTCCTTAGTTGGATGTGGTTCTAATTCTCCTATATCATCTTTCTTTTCTTATGGAAATTCGTATGAGAGTGTATATGAAAAGGATGATTCATTACAATATGGAAGTAAAGTAACTGGTATGGCAAAAAATTTAGTTGTTATACCAAAAAAACAACAGACAGATAAAAAGTATAAGAGAAAAGATTTACATGGAGCTATCTGCATCAACTTAGATAAGGAAACTACTCTACAAAAATATAAAGTGTTCAAGAAAGTATATCCAGCAAGTATTACTAAAGTTATGACAGCACTAGTTGTTCTTGAAAATGCCAATTTAGATGACGTCGTAACGGTAGATGAAAATATTACATTTAAAGAGGAAGATGCAGTCAAATTAGGCTTAAATAAAGGAGATAAAGCGACAGTATCTCAGCTTTTTAATGCTCTGCTCGTGCATTCGACAAATGATGCAGCAATTATTTTAGCAAAACATGTTGCAGGTTCCGAGGAAAAATTTGTAGAGATGATGAATGCGGAGGCAAAAAAACTTGGCGCAACAGGAACGCATTTTACGAATTCTCATGGATTACATGAGAAAGAGCATTATACTACACCTTATGATCTTTATTTAATTTTTAGAAAAGCGTGCACTTATGACAAGTTTATAGAAGTTGTGAGTCAATCACAGTGCGAATTTGTATATGAAGATGCAGATGGTGATAGGCAAGTACAATATATGGAAAGTTCCAATCAATATTTAACTGGGGAGAGAAAACTGCCAGATGGAGTTAAAATGATTGGGGGTAAGACGGGAACGACAAATGCGGCTGGTTCTTGTTTGATTGTGCTTACAAAAAATAAAGATGGAGATAAAATGATAACTGCAGTACTTGGTGCAGACGACAAGGACGATTTATATCGAGATATGTCAGAGTTAATATCAAAAACGAGCAAAAAATAGCAAAAACTAGTTGTTATTTTAGTTAAAATACACTATAATAATAAAGTAAGAAGCGACCCTTTGAGTGCAAAGAAAATTATATTTTTTGCTTTGTGGGTAAGAGAGCTGACCGATAATTAAGTCCTGAAAAATAAGGACAAATAATAAAATTTAAGAAAGGAAAAGCTATTTAGATGAAGCAGTAAGAGAAAACCGTAAAGTTTCTCCACATCATCTAGCGTATACATATCTGTATATGTTATTAGTAGCAGGATAACTGTATGGTAGAGATTATTTCAGGAGTAAAAGGAAAAGGAAAAACAAAAATCTTAATTCAAAAGGTAAACGATGATATTAAATTAACACATGGTACAATCGTTTACCTTGATAAAAACAATAAGCATATGTACGAGTTAAGCAATCGTATTCGTCTTATCGTTGTTCCAGATTATAAAATCTTAAATAGCGATATGTTCTTAGGATTTATTGCAGGAATTGTATCTCAAGATCACGATTTGGATAAGATTTATTTAGATAGTTTCTTGACAATTGCTAAAATTGAAGGTAATTTAGAGGCAACTATTAAGAGATTACAAGAAATTTCAGAAGAATTCCATGTAGATTTTGTTATCAGTGCTTCTATTGATAAAGAAGATTTGCCAGAGAATCTTCAATCTCTTGTATCCGTTTCTTTATAATTAAAAAGAGAAATACAAAGATTTCAATTTTGCTGTAAAATTTAGTAAAAATAAAAAGAAGATGTCTGCTTTTTTAGGCAGAATAAAATTTCTATAAAAAAAGACTGTTTCAAATGAGGAGAAGTTTTGAAACAGTCTTTTTTATTCTTGAAAAATTTCTAAATACCTTATACAATAGAATAGATTTTCAAAAGAGATAGTCAGAGAAATTGCTTTTAGGCAATATCGTTTAGGAGGAAAGAATGAGCGAATTATATAGAACTTATTCCACATATCTAAAAGAAAAGTATAAGGAAAAAGTATATAAATTACCAGTCAAGTTGCCAGTTAGTTGTCCAAATAGGGTGGGTGCAAGAGGATGTAGCTTTTGTTCAGAAGTTGGAACTGGATTTGAGGGAGTATCAAGCGAGATTACAGTTACAAATCAGTTAAGTATTACGAAGGAGAAAATCGAAAAAAAATATCATGCTCGCAAATTTATTGCGTATTTTCAAAATTTTACAAATACATTTTTGCCATTAGAACAGTTTAAAAAATATATCGAGGAGGCGGCAAAGTTTGAAAATATTGTGGAAATCAGTATTTCAACAAGACCAGACTGTATAAGAGAAGACTATTTAGAATTTTTAAAAAAAATACAACAGCAGTATAGAATTTGCATTACAATAGAACTTGGATTACAAACTGTTAACTATCATACGTTAGAGAAGATCAATCGAGGACATGGATTGGCAGAATTTATAAACGCTGTGCTTATGATTTCTTCGTATCAGTTTCCAGTCTGTGTACATATGATTTTAAATCTTCCGTGGGATACGATGGAGGATGTGAAAGAGGGAGCTAAAATTTTGTCTGCCCTGCCTATTCAGATTGTAAAATTGCATTCTCTTTATATTCCTAAAAAAACGGTATTGTATGAACAATATGAAAATGGTACAATAACCTTATGTGACAAAGAAGAATATATAGATAGAGTAATACAATTTTTGACTTTACTGCGCCCAGATATCGTTGTGGAGAGACTATTTAGCAGAGTACCAAAAGAATATGCGGTATTTTCAAACTGGAATACAAGTTGGTGGAAATTAAAAGAAGAGTTGGAACAAAAAATGAGAGAAAAAAGTTTGTATCAAGGGAAAGAGTTTCATTATTTATATGGAGCAGCATTAAGAAAACTGGAGGATGGTAAAGATGCCCAAGAGGGATAAGGTAGTTGAAATTAAATTAAAAAGAAAATTTTCCATTAATATTGGAGTTA
The DNA here is from genome assembly GCA_051880475.1 of Lachnospiraceae bacterium. Lineage (GTDB taxonomy): Bacteria > Bacillota > Clostridia > Lachnospirales > Lachnospiraceae > JAUUSJ01. The sequence continues at coordinate 74,668 of JBJEOA010000010.1, forward strand.
TCATATTTCTTATGATTTTTATCTATGTACTAGCAAATGTAATCATCTATTTAGGAAAAGATACATTGACAATATATAGAGTTCCTGAGAGCAAAATTAGTGAAAAATTTTCAGGGACTGCGATAGCAATTCGAGAGGAGACTCTAGTAGAGTCGGATTATGATGGATATGTCAGCTATTATGTGGGAGCAGGAGAGAGGGTAAAAAATGGAGGTCTTGTATATAGTGTCGATGAAACTGGAAAAGTAAATAAATATGTAAAAGAAATGGTAGATAAGGAGGAAACGCTTAATCAATTAGAATACTCGAAGATGGAGGATGAACTCTATCAGTATAAAAAGAAGGCGTCGGATGTGAAATTCGGGAATATTTATTTTCTAAAATATGATCTTGAAAATACGGCCAGCGAGATTGGAAGTAGTATTTTAAAGGAAAATATGGGAGAGCTTCAACAAAAACTCGGAGAAAAATGTTTTCAAAAAGGATATAGCAAATCAAGTGGTGTAGTAACATATATAAAAGATGGATATGAGTATATGACAGAAAAACTTATAACCGAAAAAAGTTTTGATTTAAGTAAATATGAGCAGACAGAGTTAAAAACAGAGGGAAAAGTAAAAAAAGGGGATTATATATACCGAATTGTAAAAAATAATGAATGGCAGCTTGTAATTCCATTATCTACCGAAAATTATCAAAAAATGAAAGAAAATAAAAAATTTGACTTATTGATTAAGAAGGATGGATTGCTTATTCCATCTCAGGCAATTAATTTTATGCAAAAAAATGGAAAAGCGTATCTTGTCGTTTCTCTCACCTCATATATGGTACGCTATGTTAATGACAGATTTTTAGATGTGGAGATACAGCTTAACTCAGAGGAGGGACTAAAGATTCCAAATACAGCTTTAGTAGAAAAAGAATACTATAAAGTTCCATTAAAGTTTAAACAAAATAAAAATAATACAAGTTCTTCTAAGTTTTTGGCAAACCCAGTAGATTCTAAATCAAAGCAGAAAACAATTACGCTCAGTATAGGTATGGAAGATGAGGATTATTGCTATATTCCAACAGATGAAGTAAAACAGGGAACTATCCTTGCACTTTCAGATAATGACGACACGTATTTGCTGAATAAAAAAACAAAATTAAATGGTGTATACTGTGTGAATAAAGGATATGCTAATTTTAAGCCTGTCTCAATTAAAAAGAAAAATACGGAGTATTGTATTGTGAAAAATAATATGACAGGAAGTATTGCAGCATATGATCGTATTGTTTTAAATAGTGATACAATTAAAGAAAATCAGCTTATATATTAAGGAGGAATTATGTTAAAAGAAAATTTAAAAATAGTAGAAGAAAATATACAAAAAGCCTGTGATAAGGTGGGAAGAAATAAAGATGAGGTGACGTTAATTGCGGTGAGCAAGACAAAACCTTTAGAAGATATAGAAGAAGTATTAGAAGAAAATATAATTGATTTTGGGGAAAATAAGGTACAAGAACTCTGTGATAAGTATGAAAAAGTTTCTCGCCCAGTAAATTGGCATTTGATTGGACATTTGCAAACAAATAAGGTAAAATATGTGGTAGATAAAGTTGCCTTAATTCACTCTGTTGACTCCTATAAGCTAGCAGAACAAATCAATAAGGAAGCTAAGAAAAAAAATATCGTAGTTCCAATTTTACTTCAGGTAAATATCGCAGAAGAGGACACAAAGTTTGGTTTGAAAAAAGAGGAGGTACTTCCTCTAATAGAACAGATAAAGGATATGGAGGGGATTAAGATAAAGGGACTTATGACAATAGCTCCTTTTGTGACAGACCCAGAGGAAAATAGAAAACATTTTAAAAATTTATATCAATTATATGTTGACATAAAGCGAAAAAGCATTAATAATGTAATTATGGACACTTTATCAATGGGAATGACAGGAGATTATCAAGTGGCCATTGAAGAGGGTGCCACGATGATTCGTGTAGGAACAGGAATTTTTGGCGAGAGAAATTATAAGATTTAGCGGAGGATAGATATGGGTAAAGTAACAGACAAGCTACTAAATTTTATGAAGCTTAATGATGAAGAGGAGTACGATGATAGTTTTTTCGAAGGCGAAGAAGAAGAGGAAGAAGAGGAATCGGAAGTGACGCAAGAAGAGAATGTCACAGAGAAAGAATCTAATAAAATGAAAAATTTCTTTGCAAGAAGAATAGATGAAAAGCAAGTACAAGACAATGAGGAAGAGGAAGAAGAGACACCGATTCGAGAGTCCATGAGGAAAACAAATATAACTTCTTATAGAACGAATCGAGATGTACCTTCTGCAGATAATAGAGGTGGCGATATGGTAAAAGTAGTTAGAGCACAAGAATTTGAAGAAGTAAGAGCTATGATTGATTTGTTAAAAGAAAACAAAATTGTAGTTATTAATTTAGAGGGACTTAATGTTGATGTTGCACAAAGGATCATAGACTGTATCAGTGGTTCAAGTTATGCTTTAGATGGTAAATTAGAGGGTGTAAATGACAATATTTTCATTTTAGCTCCAAAAGATGTAGAAATTACTGGAGATTTAAAAAATAAAGTAAAAAATGGTAGCATTGCACCAAGAATTGATAGATATTAGAAAAATAAATTATGAAGTCGAAGGAAAATTTTTTAAGTCATATAAAAGAATTGGCTACAAAATCTTATGAAGAAAATCGATATATGTTTACATATTTTCTTGATTTAGAAGAGCAGGATCTTTTGGAACAAAATATGCCTGCTCTTAGTTTTGTTGCCAAAAAATTATGGGGAGGATATGCTTTTGCTGAGAGAAAGATTGCAATTTTTGGTTCGAAAGAGCAATTTGGATATGAAGTATCTCCTCCTATTGTCTTGCTTAAGATTTCTCCATCTAATTTAAAATTCTCAGAAAAACTTAGTCATAGAGATTTTCTTGGGGCATTGCTTAATCTTGGCATAGAGAGAAAAATAGTGGGAGATATTTTAGTGGAGGAAAGCATAGCGTATGTGTATGTGTATGAATCAATGGCTGAGTTTATCCGTCGAGAACTGTTAAAAGTGAAACATACCTATGTGACTGTAGAGGTGGAATGTGAACAGATACAGAGAGAACCCTCTTTTCTTGATGTGAGTGGTTTTGTATCCTCTTTTCGTCTGGATGCCTTATTAAGTCTAGCTTTTCGAATGTCTAGAAAAGAGAGCAGTGACTATATTAAAATGAAAAAAGTATATAAAAACAGTAAGCTTTGTGTAAGTCCCGCAGCTACTCTAAAAGAGGGAGATATTATCTCTGTTCGCGGTTATGGAAAGTTTATTTTTTTTGAAGCGGGAAATACTTCCAAAAAAGGAAGACATCATGTTTTACTAAAAAAGTATAATTAAAACAAAGGAAAGTAAAATCAAGGAGAGAGTGTTATGAAAACATTAATTGTTCATGAGAATGGAAAACCTATTTATCCGATTGTTTTGACGAATTCATTTGATGGATTAGAAGAGGCATTAAAGGAGTTTAATTTAGAAAATAGAAGAGTATGTATCGTATCTGAGACAAAAGTAGCTTCTTATTATGAGCGTATTTTATCAGAGAAGATTGGAAAATTAGCAAAGGAATGTTATTCTTTTATTTTTGAGGCAGGAGAAAAAAATAAAAATTTAGGCACAGTCAACGACTTATATGAGTTTTTAATCGTTCATCAATTTGATAGAAAAGATTTGCTCGTAGCACTTGGCGGAGGTGTTGTTGGAGATTTGACTGGATTTGCGGCGGCAACTTATTTAAGAGGAATTGAGTTTATTCAAGTTCCAACAAGCTTATTATCTCAGGTAGACAGCAGCATCGGAGGAAAGACGGGAGTTGATTATCTTGCCTACAAAAATATGGTGGGAGCCTTTCATCAGCCAAAACTCGTTTATATTAATATAAAGACATTAGATACATTATTAAAGAGAGAGTATTATTCTGGACTTGGAGAGATTATTAAGCATGGATTGATTAAAGATGAGAAATATTATCAATGGCTGCTTGGCAAAAAAGAAGAGATTAAAGCGATGGATGAACAGACTCTAATTGATATGATTTACCGAAGTTGTGAGATTAAGAGAGAAGTTGTAGAGAAAGACCCAAAGGAGAAAGGGGAGAGAGCTTTATTGAATTTCGGACATACAATGGGACATGCGGTAGAGAAATTAATGAATTTTTCTTATCTTCATGGAGAGTGTGTTGGAATTGGTATGCTTGCGGCATGCAGCATTTCTGTGCAGAGAGGCAATCTAAAAAAAGAGCAGTATGAAGAATTAAAAGAATGGTTAGAGTATTTTGAGTTTCCAGTTTTTCCAAAAGAACTTTTGGCTAGAGAAATTATTGATGCGACAAAATTGGATAAAAAGATGGAACACGGTATTATTAAGTTTATCTTATTAAATAAAATAGGAGAGGCCTGCATTATGAGAGATGTGACAGAAGAAGAGATGGAAAAAGCAATCTTGATGCAGCAAAAAGAGGCATGAAAAAACAAAATATAAGACAAGATATAATTTCTATTATTAGTTTTTTGATATTATGTTTTTTAGATCAGATAACGAAGTATTTTGCAGTTTTAAAATTAAAGGATAAAGAGCCGTTTGTTATCATAAAAGACGTGTTTGAACTTCACTATCTAGAAAACCGCGGTGCGGCATTTGGAATGTTACAGGGGAAACAGATATTTTTACTTTTACTTACTGGCGTATTTTTATTATTTATGTGTTATACATTTTATAAGATGCCGAGTGGGAAAAAATATATTCCTCTGCGTATAGTGGGAGTTATGATACTTGCAGGGGCAGTTGGAAATATGATAGATAGGGTGCGAATGCAGTATGTCGTTGATTTTTTGTATTTTAAGTTGATTGATTTTCCTATTTTTAATATTGCAGATTGTTATGTGACGGTGGCGGCTTTTTCTTTGTTCTTTTTAATTTTATTTTACTATAAAGATGAGGATTTTGAATTCTTGCGATAAAAGTTTCTGTTAAGTTATCAACAAACTATTAACAGAATACTAACAGACGCAGCAGGATGAGTTCGATATATTTTAAAAACACGTTTGTTCCCTCAATTTTTTATCGCGCGCTTATTTATGTTGCTCTATGCAAAACTCGCACCTTTGGTGCTCAAACAATGCATCCGCAACAAAGCTAGCGCAATAAAAAATTGGCTCACTACTCTATCGTTTTTAAAATATATCGAACTCATCCTGCTGCTGTGCTATGAAACCTATATATAAAAATGAATTTCTATGATGATAGGAGGAAGAATGGTACCGTATCAATTTGTATTTGAAGAGGAAGAGAATATGAGAGTGGATAAATTTTTGACGGAAGAAATGTCTGATTTATCTCGGTCTTATATTCAAAAATTAATAAAAGAGGGAAATGTTTTTGTAAATGAAAAAGCAGTGAAAGCTAATTATAAGCTATCGCAGGAGGATAAGATTACATTTTGGCTTCCTCCTCTAAAGGAGATGGAGATAAAACCAGAGAAAATGGATCTTGATATTTTGTATGAAGATGAGGATGTCATTTTAATAAATAAGCCCAAAGATATGGTTGTACATCCCTGTGCAGGGCGTTATGAGCATACTCTAGTAAACGGCCTTTTGTACCACTGTAAAGGTCAGCTCTCAGGAATTAACGGTGTGATGCGTCCGGGAATTGTGCATCGGATTGATAAAGATACGACAGGTGTATTAGTTGTCTGTAAAAATGATAAGGCACATCGCTCCTTGGCTGAGCAGCTAAAAGAACATAGCATTACAAGAAAATACAGGGCGATTGCAATGGGAACAGTCAAGGAAGATGGAATCGTTGATAAGCCGATTGGTCGAAGTAAAAAAGACAGAAAAAAAATGGCAATAGATTTAGGGGGAAAGCGGGCAGTGACACATTATCATGTATTAGAGCACTTAAAAAAGCAGATGACTTATATTGAGTGTCAGCTTGAGACAGGCAGAACCCATCAAATACGTGTGCATATGGCGAGTATCCATCATCCGCTACTTGGAGATACGATTTACGGTCCAAGTTCTCAGCCATATTCCTTGCAGGGACAATGTTTGCATGCAGGAGTATTGGGATTTATTCATCCTACAAAACAAGAATACATGGAGTTTGAGGCTTCGCTTCCAACGTATTTTTCGGATTTACTTGAAAAATTGCGATAGAAACCGCCCTATTTATTTTTTGTATTAAAATCTATATGCAAATTTATACTATCAAATCTTAAAATGATTCTTTACATTTAAAAAAAATTATGATATACTCAAGAGCAATGAGTAAAAAACCGTTACCAAGAGATAGGAAACTCCAACCTATTTCCTAGTGACTGGAAATCTCAGATGCTTCGAAGAGATAAGAAGTCTTTTCACAATAACATTTATTATTTGTATGAATTAGGAGGAAAAACAATGATTTCAGCAGAGAAGAAATTAGCTATTATTAAAGAATATGGTAGAACAGAGGGAGATACAGGTTCACCAGAGGTACAGATTGCATTATTAACAGCAAGAATTCAGGAGCTTCAAGACCATTTCCAGATGCATCCAAAGGATTTCCATTCTAGAAGAGGTCTTTTAAAGATGGTTGGTCAAAGAAGAAGATTACTTGCTTACTTAAAGAAAGTTGATATTGCAAGATATAGAGCATTAATCGAGAAATTAGGATTAAGAAAATAATGAAAATGGCAATCGTTTTGATTGTGAATGTATGGACAGATAATAATTTTGTAACATAACAAAGAAGATATAGAGTCTGAAACAACTGTTTTAGGCTCTTTCTTTTTTTTTCACTTTGTGCTACACTTATGACAGAAAAATACAGCTTAGTTTGCTAAATGGCTAGTTCAAATAAGAATAGGGAAAGACGAGTAAAAATAAAAAAAGATAAGTAAATATGTTTTGAATTACTATTTAAAGAGAACTTTGGCAGTAGAAAATAAGTTATAGGAGGAAGAAAATGAGTCAGTATAAGATTAATACAAAATGTATTCAGTCAGGCTATGAGCCTAAAAATGGAGAGCCTAGAGTATTGCCAATCGCTCAGAGTACAACATACAGATATACATCAGGTGAGCAGGTTGGAAAATTATTTGATCTTGAGGAGGAAGGATTTTTTTACACAAGATTAGCAAATCCAACTGTTGATGCAGTGGAGAAGAAAATTGCAGATTTAGAGGGCGGTGTTGGCGCTTTATGTACTTCCGCTGGTCAGGCAGCGTCTATGCTTGCTGTTTTAAATATATGTGGAAGTGGCGAGCATATTATTGTAAGTAATGCAATTTATGGTGGAACAGTGAATTTATTTGCGGTTACGTTTAAAAAACTTGGCATCGAGGTTACTTTTGTTCCAACAGATATTAAGAGAGATGAGTTAGAGACAAAGTTTAAAGATAATACAAAGGCCGTATTTATCGAAAGTTTATCAAATCCAGCATTGGAAATTCCAGATATTGAAATGTATGCTGATGCTGCACATGCACATGGTGTTCCACTTATCGTGGATAATACTTTTGCGACTCCAATCAATTGTCGCCCATTTGAGCATGGTGCGAATATTGTTGTACATTCCACATCAAAATATATGGATGGACATGCAGTTGCACTCGGTGGTGTCATTGTAGATGGAGGAAATTTTGACTGGAATAATGGCAAATTCCCAGGGCTTAGCACACCAGATGAGTCGTATCACGGAATCATCTATACAGAGACATTTGGGGCAGCTGCCTATATTACAAAAGCTAGAGTACAGCTTATGAGAGATATGGGAACAACTCCAAGTCCTAATAATGCGTTTTTATTAAACTTAGGTTTAGAGACATTAGCTCTTCGTATGGAACGTCACTGCGAAAATGCTACAAAAGTGGCAGAGTATTTAAAAAATAATGATAAGATTGAGTGGGTAAATTACCCATCTATGGAAGGAAATAAATACTATGAGATGGCAAAGAAATATATGCCAAACGGAACTTGTGGTGTAATTTCTTTTGGAGTAAAAGGTGGAAGAGATGCTGCTATGAAGTTTATGGATAATTTGAAATTAGCAGCTATTGTCGTACATGTAGCAGATGCGAGAACAGGAGTGCTCCACCCAGCCAGCACAACACATAGACAGTTGACAGATGAGCAGCTTGTGGAAGCTGGAATTGGACCAGAATTAATTCGTTTTAGTGTTGGATTAGAGGATGTAGAAGATATTATCGCAGATATTGAGCAGGCTCTAGAGGCGTTATAAAATGAGAGTTGTTATTCAAAGAGTAGTAAGAGGTTCTGTGACTATTGAGAATCAGGTGGTCGGAGAGATAGAAAAAGGATATGTGATTTTGCTCGGAGTTTGCGACGAAGACGATGAGACGGAGGTAGAGCGTTTTGTCGATAAGATACTTGGACTTCGCATCTGTGAGGATGAAAATGGCAAGACGAATAAATCGATAGAAGATATCGATGGGGAGATTTTAGTTGTTTCTCAGTTTACCCTCTATGCCGATTGCAGAAAGGGAAGAAGGCCAAGTTTTACAAATGCAGGAGCACCAAGCCATGCCAAAAAGCTTTATGAGTATTTCATCGAAAAATGTGAGGGAAGAGTAAAAAAGGTAGCTCACGGAGAATTTGGGGCAGATATGAAGGTTGAGATTATTAATGACGGACCTTTTACAATCGTTTTAGACAGCAGTGATTTTTCACAGGGATTAAAAAAATAAGGTGAGGACATACTATAGTATGAAAATTATTTATGATAAGAAAAGGAGTACGATAGTATGTCAAACGATTTAGACAGACAAGAGAGACAAGGGGAGCAAATTAAAGAGTTTGGTCAAGTTTTGCTAGATGGAAAAAAGCAGATTCAGCTTATGACAATCATTGGTGAGATTGAGGGACATGAAAATCTCTCTTCAAATAGCAAGACGACGAAGTATGAACATCTTTTGCCAAAGCTTGCGATGATTGAAAATGATAGTGAGATAGATGGTTTATTATTGATTGTCAATTCGATTGGAGGAGATTGCTCGGCAGGACTGGCACTTGCGGAAATGATAGCTTCACTTAGTAAACCGACAGTCTCTCTTGTTATTGGAGATAGCCATTCTATAGCTCTTCCTTTGGCTGTATCTACGAATTATTCGTATATTGTTCCCACCGCGACTGTAATTATTCATCCCGTTCGAATGAATGGAATGGTAGTTGGGGCGCAGCCGACATATAATTATTTTAAGATGATTCAAGATAGAATTGTTCATTTTTTGTCCGACCATGCAGTTGATATTAATCCTGTAGAAATTGAGGAACTTATGATGGAAACAGGAATGCTCACAAGAGATGTGGGAACGGTTCTTGTTGGTGAGGAAGCCGTAAGAGCAGGAATTTTAAATGAGGTTGGAGGAATAAAAGAGGCAATGAATAAGCTTTATGAGTTAATGGAATCTCATTAAGAACGAAAGAGAGAAGGTAGATGTATAGGGCATCTGTCTTCTCTCTTTTAAAAATTTAGGTTGCATATCGAGAGTAAGTTATAGTAGAATAAAAACAGTATGTTTTAAAAGGAGTAATATTATGGCTACAACAACAAGAAAAAAAACGACGAGAAATACTCGAAAAACTCCTCCAAAAACTACCAAAAGGAGAGAAGAAAATCCACTGACAGCAGAAATTAAGTTTATAATCTGTATAGGCGTATTCCTTATTTTGATGTTAAGTAATTTTCATCTCGGAGGCAGAGTTGGAGAGTGGGTTAGTTCTTTTTTCTTTGGAATTTTTGGAGTTGTGCAATATTTTGTGCCAATTCTTGGAATTGCAATATCGGGACTTTTAATTTCAAATAAATGTAGTGCGATTTCTGTCCGTAAATCTGTATCACTATTTATTTTATTTTCGATGTTGGCAACATTGGCACAGATTTGCATAGATGGTGAGAGTGGAGAGTTTACAAGTATTTTGGAATACTACCGATATGCGTCTGAGTATCATTTGGGAGGAGGCTTAATCGGGGGAATCATCTCATTTTGTCTTATAAAATCAGTTGGAAAAATCGTTGCAGTTTTAGTTGTCATATTGGTTATCTTAATTTGTGTTATTTTTATTACCGAGCGCTCTCTTCTTCAGGGAATACAGATGCTAAAAGAGGAATTTTCTATGGCAGATGTAGAAGTAAAGGAGATAGAACTGCCAAAAAGAAAGACTGTGAAGGGGAAGACAAAAACAAAGCGAGAAAAAGAAGCTGTGCAAGAAAAAATACAGGAGTTCAAAAAAGAAAATATACTTACTAAAAAGGCAAATGAGTTAAAAAACTTTTTGCTATACGCAGAAGGTGAGGAAAAAGAAAAAGAGGGAAATTGTAAGGATTCCATCTTTCCAATAAGGGAAAAAGATGATATAGTAGAAAAACAAGAACCTGTTTTCCATTTTCACACGGATTTAAATTCTGACTATGAACAGTTGAATTTTAATTTTGATGAGATGATGGCAAATAGTCTTGGGGAAAAAACAGAAAAAGAGCAAGAAGAGGCAACACAGATAAAGCCAGAATTTGCAAAAAAATCTGCCACAACTAGAAGGAGAAAGAAAAACGGAGAGAAGATAGATGATGTCTTAAAGGAAATAAAAGATAAAGAAGAACAAGATAGAAAATCTTATGTATTTCCACCGATTTCTCTGTTAGATGGCGGTTCAAAAAGAGGTGTTAAGAAAACAGAAAAAGAACAAAGAGAGACAGCAGCGAAGCTTCAACAGACATTGGAAGATTTTGGAGTAAATGTAACAATGACTGATATAAGCTGTGGTCCAGCTGTCACTAGATATGAGATGCAGCCAGAGACGGGAGTAAAAGTAAGCAAAATTTTAGGATTGACAGATGATATTAAGCTTAATCTCGCAGCGTCAGATATCCGAATCGAGGCACCAATTCCCGGAAAAGCAGCGATTGGAATTGAAGTTCCAAATAAGGAAAATATGATGGTAAAATGCAGAGATATCATTGAGAGTGAGGCGTTTGTAAAATTTCCATCAAAGCTCGCTTTTGCAGTGGGAAAAGATATTTCAGGAAATCCTGTTATTGCAGATATCGCAAAGATGCCACATTTGCTTATTGCAGGAGCGACAGGGTCAGGTAAATCTGTCTGTATTAATACTTTAATTATTAGCCTGCTATATAAGGCAACACCACAAGAGGTAAAGCTTATTATGATTGATCCAAAAGTCGTTGAGCTTAATACTTATAACGGAATACCACATTTACTAATTCCCGTTGTTACAGATCCAAAGAAGGCATCTAGTGCCTTAAACTGGGCAGTTATGGAGATGACAGACCGTTATAATAAGTTTGCAGAGTATGGTGTGAGAAATTTAGAAGGTTATAATCAAAAAGTAGATGAAATTAAAAAACAGAGCAAAGAAGAAATAAAAGATTTAGAAAAAATGGCACAGATTGTCATTATTATTGATGAGTTGGCTGACTTGATGATGGTAGCCCCAGGTGAGGTAGAGGATGCGATTGTTCGTCTTTCACAGTTAGCGAGGGCGGCTGGAATTCATCTCGTTATCGCAACCCAAAGACCATCTGTTAATGTTATCACTGGATTAATTAAGGCAAACGTGCCATCGAGAATTGCGTTTGCAGTCTCGTCAGGTGTGGATTCTAGAACGATTATTGATATGAATGGAGCAGAGAAACTTCTTGGAAAAGGAGATATGCTCTTTTATCCATCAGGTTATCAAAAACCAGCTAGAGTGCAGGGAGCTATGGTGTCAGATGAGGAGGTCACTGCAGTAGTAGAATTTTTAAAGACACAGGTTGAGGAGAGTGAGCAAAAGCAAGAGAGCAATGAGATATTAGATCAAATAGAAAAAACAGAAAGTTTAGCAACAGAAGAGAAAGACGAATATTTCATAGATGCAGCGAAGTTCGTTGTAGAAAAGGATAAAGCCTCTATTGGAATGTTACAAAGAATGTTTAAGATTGGCTTTAACCGAGCGGCAAGAATTATGGATCAGCTTGCTCAGGAGAAAATTGTAGGACCTGAGGAGGGAACAAAGCCGAGAAAGGTGTTAATGTCAAAAGAGGAACTAGAAAATTACATAGAAAATTATAATCAATAAAAAGGAGAAAATAAAATGAAATCTGATATTCAAATCGCACAAGAAGCACCAAAAAGTCCAATTACAGAAGTAGCAGCTTCCATCGGAATCACAGAAGATGATTTAGAGCTTTATGGAAAGTATAAAGCGAAATTATCCGATGAACTTTTAAAAAAGATTGAGGATAGAGAAGATGGAAAGCTTGTTTTAGTGACAGCAATTAACCCAACTCCAGCGGGAGAGGGAAAGACAACAACTAGTATTGGCTTAGCACAGGCATTGAATAAATTAGATAAAAAGACAATTGTCACACTCCGTGAGCCATCTCTTGGACCATGTTTTGGTATTAAGGGAGGAGCAGCAGGCGGTGGATATGCGCAGGTTGTTCCAATGGAAGATTTGAATCTCCATTTCACAGGAGATTTTCATGCAATCACTTCTGCGAATAATCTCTTGGCAGCTTTATTGGACAATCATATTCAGCAGGGAAATGAACTTGGCATTGATACAAGACAGATTGTTTGGAAACGTTGTCTTGATATGAATGATAGAGTTCTTCGTCAAATCGTAGTCGGACTTGGCGGAAAAATGGATGGAGTTACAAGACAAGATAGTTTTGTTATTACAGTAGCGTCCGAAATTATGGCTATTTTATGTCTTGCATCTGATATGGCAGATTTAAAAGAGAGACTTGGAAAAATCGTTGTGGCTTATACTTATGATGGAAAGCCAGTGACAGCGAAAGACTTAAAGGCAGTCGGTTCTATGGCAGCACTCTTAAAAGATGCTTTAAAGCCAAATTTAATTCAGACATTAGAACATACACCGGCATTTGTTCACGGCGGACCATTTGCAAATATTGCTCACGGATGTAATAGCGTAAGAGCAACAAAAGCGTCTCTAAAGCTTGCTGATATTGTTGTCACAGAGGCAGGATTTGGAGCAGACCTTGGAGCTGAGAAGTTTTTAGATATTAAATGTCGTATGGCGGGATTAAAGCCAGATGCAGTTGTATTAGTAGCTACAGTTCGTGCACTAAAATATAACGGCGGTGTAAAAAAAGCAGATTTAAGCGAAGAAAATATCGATGCGTTGAGCAAGGGTATCGAAAATTTAGAGAAGCATATTGAGAATTTGAAAAAATATAAAGTACCAGTAGTAGTAACTTTAAACCGTTTTGTGACAGATACAGACGCAGAATTAGAATTTGTAAAACATTTCTGTGAGGATAGAGAATGTGAGTTCGCTCTCTCAGAAGTATGGGAAAAAGGTGGAGAAGGTGGAATTGACCTTGCTAATGCTGTTATCCGTACTTTAGAGAATAAAGAGAGCAATTTTGAAGTTTTATATGATGAGAATGATTCTATTGAAAATAAAATTCATACAATTGCGACAGAAATTTATGGTGCAGACGGAGTGAATTATACTGCATTGGCAAAGAAACAGATGAAGCAGTTGACAGATTTAGGATTTGACAAATTGCCAATTTGTATGGCTAAAAATCAGTATTCCTTATCTGACGATGCCACAAAACTTGGAAGACCAAGAGATTTTGAGATTACAATTCGAGAAATGTATGTATCTGCAGGTGCAGGATTTATTGTAGCTCTTACAGGAAGTATTATGACAATGCCTGGTCTTCCTAAACAGCCGGCGGCATTTAATATTGATGTTGATGAGGATGGAGTTATCACAGGATTATTCTAAATATAAGGAGTGAAAAAATGGCAACTTTAATAGATGGAAAGAAGGTATCTGCTGCCTTAAAAGAAGAGCTAAAAGAACAAGTAGCAAACTTAAAAGAGCAGGGAATTACCATCACTTTGGCTGTAATTCAAGTTGGAGAGGATAAGGCTTCTTCTGTATATGTAGGAAATAAGCAAAAAGCTTGTGCCTATATTGGGGTAGAATCATTAGCGTATCATCTAGAAGAGACAGTAAAGGAGAAGGAATTACTTGACTTAATCGAAAAATTAAATCAAGACGAAGCAGTAAATGGAATTTTAGTGCAGCTTCCGCTTCCAAAACATATTGATGAGGATAAGGTAATTAAGGCGATTTCACCTGCAAAGGATGTAGACGGATTTCATCCTCAGAGCGTCGGAGCTTTGAGCATCGGACAAAAAGGATTTGTATCTTGTACTCCAGCTGGAATTATTGAATTGCTTAAGAGATATAATATTGAAATTTCAGGAAAAGAATGTGTTGTAATAGGAAGAAGTAATATTGTTGGAAAGCCTATGGCACTTTTATTATTAAGAGAAAATGGAACAGTTACAATTTGCCATTCTCGAACAAAGGATTTAAGAGAAGTGACAAAGAGAGCAGATATCTTAATTGTGGCGATTGGAAAGCCAAAATTTATTGATGGCTCTTATATAAAAGAGGGAGCCGTTGTTATCGATGTTGGAATTCACAGAAATGAAAATAATAAACTTTGTGGGGACGTGGATTTCGACAGTGCTAAGGAAAAGGCATCTTATATTACTCCAGTTCCAGGCGGTGTTGGACCTATGACAATCGCAATGCTAATGTATAACTGTGTTCAGGCAGCTTTGATGGGGCAGGAGGAGAAAAAATAAATGTCTATGAGAATATCATTTATTTCTCTTGGCTGTGATAAAAATTTAGTGGACAGTGAAAAAATGCTCACTCTTGTGAGGGAAGCTGGACATGAAATTGTAACCGAGGGAGAAGAGGCAGATGTTATTGTAATAAACACTTGTTGTTTTATCCATGATGCGAAAGAAGAGAGTATTGAGGCGATTTTAGAAGTAGCTGAGCTAAAAAAGGAAGGCTCCATTAAAGGAATTATTGTGACTGGATGTCTGGCAGAGCGCTATAAGGAAGAAATTCAAGAAGAGATAGAAGAAGTGGACAGTATTCTTGGAACTGCTAGCTATGGAGAAATTGTAAAAGCGGTAACAGCGATTGAGAGTCAAGAAAAGTATAATCAATTTACCGATTTAAAATTACCTCTTGAGAGAGAAAAAATAGATAGAATCTCGACATCGGGTAATCATCTAGCGTATCTTAAAATTGCAGAGGGATGTAATAAAGGATGTTCTTACTGTATTATTCCAAAGGTTCGAGGTCCATTTCGAAGCTTTACAATGGAGCAGCTTTTAGAGGAGGCCACTTATCTGGCCTCCCAAGGAGCGAAGGAATTCATTCTTGTAGCTCAGGAGACGACGCTCTACGGTGTAGATATATATGGAGAGAAGAAGCTTCCAGAATTACTAAAAAGGCTTTGTAAAATAGAGGGAATTGAGTGGATTCGACTTTTATATGCGTATCCAGAGGAGATTACCGAGGAATTAATTCAAGTAATGAAGGAAGAAGAGAAAGTTTGTTCGTATATTGATATGCCAATTCAGCATGCGAGTGACGCCGTATTAAAGAGAATGGGACGAAGAACAAATCAAAAAGAATTGAGAGAAAAAATAGCTCTTCTTCGAAGAGAGATTCCAGATATTACCATTCGAACAACTCTTATTTCTGGATTTCCAGGTGAGACAAGAAAAGACCAGGAGATACAGTTAGATTTTGTAAACGAGATGGAATTTGATCGTCTTGGTGTTTTCCCTTACTCAAGAGAGGAAGGAACGAGAGCTGATAAGATGGAAGACCAAGTAGATGAGGAAACAAAAATCAGCAGACGAGATGAGATTATGGAATTACAGCAAGAAATTTCATATGAGAAAAATGAGAAGCTTGTCGGAAAAACAATAAAAGTACTAGCCGAAGGCTATTTATATGAGGAAGATATTTACGTAGGAAGAAGTGAGAAAGATGCACCAAAGGTAGATGGCTGTGTGTTCTTTCGTTCTGAGGAGGAAGTAGTATCAGGAGACTTTGTTTTTGTGAAAATTACGGAGGTCAATGAATACGATTTGATAGGAGATGTTGTATATGGAAATGAATTTACCAAATAAACTAACAATATTGAGAGTTTTAATGATTCCATTTTTTGTATTTTTTATGCTTGTGGATACAATACCATACGCAAATTTGATTGCGCTTGTTTTGTTTGCATTGGCAAGTTTTACAGATTATTTGGACGGGCATATTGCTAGAAAGAATAATCTTGTTACAAATTTTGGAAAATTTATGGATCCCTTAGCCGATAAATTACTTGTATGTTCTGCATTTATCTGTCTCGTAGAACAGGGGAGATTGCCAGCTTGGATTGTTATTGTTATTATTGCGCGTGAATTTATTATTAGTGGTTTTCGTCTTGTTGCTTCTGATAACGGAGTTGTTATTGCCGCAAGTTACTGGGGAAAAGCCAAAACAGTTTCTCAGATGTTTATGATTATGCTTTTAATTTTAAGACTTCCTAGCACAATGACAATTATTCCAATTTTAGAAAATATTTTAATCTATTTAGCATTAATTTTGACGATAGTGTCATTAGTTGACTATATTGCGAAGAATATTGATGTTTTAAAGGAAAGTGGAAAATAAAAGAAAAAAGTAGCAAAAAGAAGAAGTTTAGTTTGGGGTGAAAAGATGAATGTAGAACTTATCTCTGTTGGAACAGAGTTTTTGATTGGTAAGTCTATTAATACAAATACATTTTATTTGGCAGAGCGTCTTTCCTCACTTGGATATCAAGTGAATGAACAGATTGTAGTTGGAGATGAAATCGGTCAAATTCAAAGAGTTTTAAAAAGCTCCATAAATCGCTCGGATATTGTTTTCGTCATGGGTGGTCTTGGTGCAATGAAAGATGATGTGACAAAAAAGGCGGTAGTTGAGGCTCTTGGGATTCCTCTTGTGGAAAATCCAGTTATAAAAAATCAGATTAAAAATAAATTTAAAGATAAAAAGTCGTCTGAGATTCCTAAAAATATTTGGGGACAGGCGATGACGCCAAAAGGAGCAGTACTTTTGGAAAATAAACAAGATATTATTCCGGGCTTTATTATATCTGCTCTTGGAAAGAAGATTATCTTGCTTCCTGGAAATCCAAAACAATTAAAACAGATGGTAGACCAAAAGGTAATGATTTATTTAAAGGATTGGCAGCCTAGCATTGTTTGTTCTGAAATTGTAAAAATTATGGCGGTGACAGAGCAAGATGTAGTAGAAAAACTTGGAAGTTTGATGGAGAGTGAAAATCCTAAGATTACAACATATTCTCATATTGGAGAAGTTCATCTTCGAATTATTGCTAAGGCAAATTCAAAAAAAGAAAATAAAAAGCTTGTAACTCCAATTTTAGAGGAAATAAAACAATGTTTTGGAAATTTCGTGTATTCCACAAAGGAAAACGAAACATTAGAAGAAAATGTCGTCTCTTTATTAAAAAAATATGATATTACGGTATCTACTGCAGAGTCTTGTACAGGAGGCTCTCTAGCGGGAAGACTTGTAAATATTTCAGGGGTATCTTCTGTTTTTGGACAGGGATTTATTACTTACTCTAATAAAGCAAAGAAAAAATTAATAGGAGTGAGTAAGAATACGTTGAAAAAATACGGTGCTGTCTCAAAGCAGACTGCAAAA
Organism: Lachnospiraceae bacterium; assembly: GCA_051880475.1. GTDB lineage: Bacteria > Bacillota > Clostridia > Lachnospirales > Lachnospiraceae > JAUUSJ01. The sequence continues at coordinate 92,293 of JBJEOA010000010.1, forward strand.
GAGATGGCAGAGGGTGTTGCTGTTAAGACAGGAACCGATATCGGAATTGGCATCACAGGAATTGCAGGACCAGATGGCGGAACTGAGGAGAAGCCGGTAGGTCTTGTATATATCGGATGTTATGTGAAGGAGAAGGCAATTGCGAGAGAGTATCGTTTTATGGGCGATAGAAATGATATTAGGGAAAGTTCTGTTATGGCGGCTCTTTCACTTCTTAGAATGATAATCTTGGAAAATTATGTTTTATAAAAGAGGGCGTAAAACCCGCCACCTCTAGGTGACGGGGAGTTCACAGTTAATAGTAAACTAGGTTTTTTAATCAGCAGAAAACATAAGATTAAAATGGCATCGTTTTAAAAGAAGCGATGCCATTTTTGTCGTTGCATTACGGCGACGATTCCTTGTTTTCTCCTTCTTCGTGTAACTGTTATTGTTTTAAAATCTATACATAAAAATTTCATAAAAACTTTCTTGCAATTATATATAAATAAAGCTATAATAAAAGAGAACAAATTTTCGATTAAACAACTAAAAAGGAGTATTTTATAATGATTAAAGAAGATAAATTGAATGCATTGAATAAAGCAATTTCAGAGATTGAGAAGGAATTTGGGAAAGGCTCTGTCATGAAGTTAGGAGATGAATCGAAGGGACTCAATGTGGAGACAGTCCCAACAGGTTCTTTAAGTTTGGATGTAGCTTTAGGAGCAGGCGGAGTTCCAAAGGGGAGAATTGTGGAGATTTATGGTCCAGAGTCAAGTGGTAAGACAACCGTTGCACTTCACATGATTGCAGAGGTTCAAAAAAGAGATGGTATTGCGGGATTTATCGATGCGGAACATGCTTTAGATCCAGCTTACGCAAAAAAGATAGGTGTTGATATTGATAATCTTTATATTTCTCAGCCAGATAATGGAGAGCAGGCTTTGGAGATTGCTGAGACAATGCTTCGCTCTGGGGCAATGGATATTATTATTATTGACTCTGTAGCTGCACTTGTTCCTAAGGCTGAGATTGACGGAGATATGGGAGATATGCAGGTTGGACTCCACGCAAGATTGATGTCTAAAGCGTTAAGAAAATTAACAGGACATATTAATAAATATAACTGTGTCGTTGTGTTTATCAATCAGCTCCGTGAAAAAGTTGGCGTTATGTTTGGTAACCCAGAGACGACAACAGGAGGTAGAGCACTTAAATTTTATGCGTCTGTCCGCATGGATGTAAGAAGAATTGAGGCAATTAAACAAGGTGGAGAAGTAATCGGTAATAGAACGAGAGTAAAAGTGGTAAAGAATAAGATTGCGCCACCGTTTAGAGAGGCTGAGTTTGACATTATGTTTGGTAAGGGAATTTCTAGAGAGGGAGATATTTTAGACCTTGCAGCAAGCTGTAATGTCGTGAAAAAGAGTGGAGCATGGTATGCCTATAATGATGCAAAAATTGGACAGGGAAGAGAAAACTCTAAAAAATATTTAAGAGAAAATCCACAAGTAATGGCAGAAATTGAACAAAAGGTGAGAGAACATTTTGGAATGCCAGCTGCTCCAGCCATCTCAAATCCAGAGATGAAGGTTGAAGAAGAGATAAGTGAGTAAAAAGATGATAGTAACAAGAATAGAGGAAGGCGAGAAGAATCGAAAGAAGATTTATCTTGATGGAACATATGCTTTCTTTTTATATCCAAAGGAGCTAAGACAGTATCCGATTAAGGAAGAGGAGGAATTGTCTTTAGAACTTTATGAAGAAATTAGACAAAAAGTCGTATTAACAAGGGCAAAGCGCAAGATGCTTGCCCTTTTGTCTAAGAAAGACTATACTTGCGAGGAAATTGCGAGAAAACTAAGGCAAGGGTATTATAGTGAAGACATTATTGAAGAGACAATTTCTTATGGTGTCTGTAAAGATTATTTAAATGATGAGCGTTATGCGAGAGAGTATATCGAATGGAAAAAGGAATCAAAAAGTTTAAAGTGGATTGCGAGAGAACTTTTTAATAAGGGAATAGCAAAGTCGATTTATGAGCCGATTTTGGATTTAGAGGAAGATGACGAAGAAATTTTGAGGGAAATGCTATATCGTTATATGAAAAAGCAGTCAGGAGAAAATTTCATAAAAATACAAAAAACTTATCGACATTTTATACAAAAAGGATATTCTAGCTCGTTAATTCGTGAAATTTTAAGTCAATTTTGAGGAAGATGGGGAAGAATAATGAAACATCTATTGACAAGAACGTAAAAAGAGTGTAGAATTTAAGTGTTGCATTGAGAGAATAGAAGCAGGGAGATACCCTAATATTATTTTTTTGATGTGTAAAATTAAATAAGGAGGTGCTCCTGTGGGATACGTACTGGCCGTTTTAATGACTTTGGTTATTTCTGTGCCTGTGTCAGCCTGGCTTGCTATTACATATCATAAAAATGTTGTAGAAGCAAAAGTTGGAAGTGCAGAGGAAAAAGCCAGAGAGATTATAGATGATGCGCTTAAAACAGCGGAATCCAAGAAGAGAGAAGCCCTGTTAGAAGCCAAAGAAGAATCAATTAAGGCGAAGAATGATTTCGAAAAAGAAACCAAGGAACGTAGAGCAGAATTGCAGCGCATGGAGAAGCGCGTGATCAACAAGGAAGAAAGTATTGATCGCAAGGCTGACAGCTTAGAGAAGAAAGAAGCAAACCTTGCTCATAAGGAAGCTGCTTTAGAGAAGCAAAAAGCAAAAGTAGATGAACTCCACGCGAAAAGATTGCAGGAACTCGAAAGAATTTCAGGATTAACCTCTGAACAGGCAAAAGAATACTTGTTAAAGACTGTCGAAGATGAAGTGAAGTATGAAACAGCTATAATGGTAAAAGAAATGGATACCAGAGCGAAAGAGGAAGCGAACAAAAAAGCGAAGGAATATGTTGTGAACGCAATTCAAAAATGCGCAGCTGATCATGTTTCCGAAACTACTATATCTTTAGTGCAATTGCCAAATGATGAGATGAAGGGACGTATCATTGGACGTGAGGGTAGAAATATTAGAACTCTTGAGACAATGACTGGTGTAGACTTAATTATCGATGATACCCCAGAGGCAGTATTACTTTCAAGCTTTGATCCAGTGCGAAGAGAAGTAGCAAGAATCGCACTTGAGAAGTTAATTGTAGATGGAAGAATTCATCCTGCAAGAATCGAAGAGATGGTAGAAAAAGCACAAAAAGAAGTAGAAGTCATGATGAGAGAGGAAGGAGAGGCAGCTACTTTAGAAGTAGGTGTTCACGGCATTCATCCAGAATTAGTTCGTTTACTCGGCAAAATGAAGTTTAGAACTAGCTATGGACAAAATGCTTTAAAGCATTCTATTGAAGTGGCACAGCTTTCTGGTTTACTAGCTGGAGAGATTGGTGTAGATGTACGTATGGCAAAAAGAGCAGGTCTATTGCATGATATCGGTAAGTCGGTTGATCATGAGATGGAAGGCTCTCATATTGAGATTGGAGTAGATCTTTGTAGAAAATATAAAGAGTCTTCTTTAGTTATCAATGCAGTAGAGGCTCATCACGGAGATGTAGAACCTACTAGCTTGATTGCATGTATTGTGCAGGCAGCAGATACGATTTCCGCAGCAAGACCTGGTGCTAGGAGAGAAACTCTTGAAACTTATACTACAAGACTAAAACAGTTAGAAGACATTTCAAGCTCTTTCAAGGGAGTAGATAAGACTTTTGCTATTCAGGCAGGAAGAGAAATTCGTATTATGGTCGTTCCAGAACAAGTGAGTGATGCAGATATGATTTTACTAGCGAGAGATATTTCTAAAAAAATTGAAAGTGAGTTAGAATATCCTGGACAAATAAAAGTGAATATTATTAGAGAGAGTAGAGCGATAGACTACGCAAAATAGATTTCTCTAAGAATAAGTGATATAGCGGCGGTTTTACTGCCGCTTTTTTTTTCACTACATTAAGAAAGCGAGGAAAAAGATATGAAAGGTTATAAAAGAATAAAAAAAGAGTTAGCGTATAAGGGACATATTGTAGATTTTTATAAGGATTATATACAATTGCCGGATGGAAAAATTGTAGAGTGGGATTTAGCGGAACATAAAGGTGCGGCAGCGGTATTGCCGATTACAAATGATGGGAAAATTATTATGGTAAAGCAATTTCGCAATGCTCTTGACAGAGAGACATTAGAAATTCCAGCTGGTGGAATTAATCTTGGTGAAACGGCAAGAGAAAGTGCTATTCGTGAGTTAGAAGAGGAAACAGGATTTAAGAGTGATAATGTAGAGCATTTAAAAGATATTGTCTCTGCAATCGGATTTTGTAATGAGACAATTTATATTTATTTAGCGAGAGATTTGAAGCCTTCTAAACAAAATTTGGATGAGGAAGAGTTTTTAGATGTTGTATATTACGATATTGATGAAGTAGTTGACATGATTTTAGATGGAACAATTATTGATGGCAAAACGACAGCTGCAGTATTAGCTTATAAAGTAAAGTATCAGATGAAGTAATTTTTAAAAAATTTAAAAAAGATAAAAATAAAATCACCTTTTCATACATAGTATTATATAATATAGAGCGTATATTTTATGAAAGAATTGAAAAAGTTGCTAAGTATCGGAGTAATTTGTAGGTATCCGTTTGGGAGAAATCGTTTTGAGCTCAATATTATATATATGGGAGGGTGAATTTTTTGCGTCAAATAGAGCTGAGAAATAAAGGAATGATGGGGATTTACTTTATTAGTCTTATATTTGGAGTTGTTTTGACAAATTTTGCAGCGCATCGATACCAAGAATATATAAATCAATTAAATTTTATGGTATATGATTTGGACAAATTATCGAAAATTTCATCGAACGAATTTTTTTTATCGCTGCTATTAAAGAGAGGAAGACAGTTTTTCGTTTTATATATAGGAGGAATATTTTTGCCGACTGTCTTAGTGTTTGGATTATATCTCGCTTTTTTCTCGTTTTCACTTTCTTGTTTTTTGTGCATCCAGACAATTCAAGCGGGATTTTATGGTATTTTATATTCCTTTTTTTACTTTTTTCCACAGTATCTTTGTTATATTTTATTATATTTTATTTTTTTCTATCGAATAAAAAACAAAAAAGACTCTTTTCCTTTTCGGGAAGAAAGAAAGATAGGGGGGAGATATATAACTAAAATATTAATTCGGTGGATGGTTGTAATTGCTATTTTACTTGGTGGATGTTTTTTGGAAGCATATATAAATCCTATAATTTTACAATATATTGGTAGATAGGTGCTATAAGATGCAAATAGTATTTCATAATATGTTAAGTTTGATGGAGTCAAAAGGTATTTTTCTTCCGTTTTGAAATATAATAAAAGAAATATAATAAAATAAGAAACGCAAATAGTGACTTGGCTCTTCTTTTTGCGTTTCTTATTTTAGTTGTTTTAAAATTTATGCTGTTTGGAACTAGATTTTAAACTCGTTCTGCGATTTCGTATAATAACTGCTCAGATTTATCCCAGCCAAGGCAGGCGTCTGTGATGGATTTACCGTAGCAGCCTCCGCCAACTGGCTGATTGCCATCTTCAATATAGCTCTCAATCATAACACCTTTTACAAGTTTTTTAATTTCAGGAGAAAGGTGACGACTGTGGAGCACCTCTTTTACAATGCGAGGTTGTTGTTCCCATTTCTTTCCAGAATTTGCGTGATTAGCGTCTACAATACAAGCAGGATTTTTTAAATTATGCTGCTCATATAAGCTAATAACTCGCATTAAGTCTTCATAGTGGTAATTAGAGATTGTTGTTCCGTATTTATCTACCGCTCCTCTTAATATTGTATGGGTGAGAGGATTACCTGTCGTTTCTACTTCCCATCCTGTGTAGAGAAAGTTATGACTAGACTGTCCAGCCATGACAGAATTCATCATGACAGATAAGTCACCGCTAGTTGGATTTTTCATGCCAACTGGAACATCCATACCACTTACAGTGAGACGATGTTGTTGATTTTCCACGGAACGAGCACCGATTGCGACATAGGATAAAATATCTTCCATATATTGCCAGTTTCCTGGGTAGAGCATCTCATCTGCAGCTGTCAAATGGGTTTCTTTGATAGAGCGAATATGCATTTTGCGAATATCAAGTAAACCTGCAAGCATATCAGGAGCTTGCTCAGGGTCTGGTTGGTGAAGCATTCCCTTATATCCACTTCCGTTTGTTCGAGGTTTATTTGTGTAAATTCTTGGAATAATGATAACTTTATCTTTGATTTTATCTTGTACTTTAGCAAGACGATTCATATAATCTAAAACTGCGTCTTCATTATCTGCGGAACAAGGTCCGATAATAACAAGAAATTTGTCAGATTCTCCAGTGAAAACTTTGCGAATTAAATCATCTCTTTCTGTTTTTATAGCTTTTAAATCATCTGTCATTGGATATAAAGTTTTTATGACATCAGCATTTGGCATTTCTTTTAAACGTTTAATACTCATTTTTTCCTCCTAAAATATATGTTAGCCTCCAATTAGGGAGTAGTTTATAAAAATTAGACCTAGAAACTACTATTGTTAGATTATGGGTAGTTTACTTATTTTTTATATACTAAAAAGTATACCATATAACTTTTATGGTGTAAAGTATAAAAGTGAAAATGTTTTAAAAATTCACAATCGCTAGTGTAGCATTAGAAAAAGGAAATGTCAAGAAGATGATTTCGGAAAAATATTGTACAAAATGAAAAAAGTATAGGAAACAATTGCTTTTCCCTATTCAATCATGTTAGAATAAAAAATAAAATAGTTAATATACATAATGAGGTGAAAATTATGAGAGAACTAGAAGAAAGAATTTTAAAAGATGGACAGGCACTTGGCAAAAATGTATTAAAAGTAGATAGTTTTTTAAATCATCAGGTGGATTATACTTTAATTGATAAAATGGGAGAGGAGTTTGCTAAAAAGTTTAAGGATGCAGGAATCACAAGAGTGTTTACTATAGAAAGTTCAGGCATTGCACCAGCTTATGCAACAGCGAGATGTTTAAATATCCCTATGGTTATTTTGAAAAAACAGACATCTAAGATTTTAAATGATGATGTATACCAGACTAAAATTACTTCTTTTACAAAAGGAACAAGTTATGAGCTTACTTTATATAAAAAATATGTAGTATCGGGTGAAAAAGTATTATTGATTGATGACTTTTTAGCAAATGGAGAGGCTGCGACAGGAAGCTGTAAATTGCTTGAGATGGCAGGTGCAGAAATTGCAGGTATCGGTATTGTTATTGAGAAAGCATTCCAAAGAGGAAGAAAACGTCTAGAAGATGCGGGATATAAAGTATATTCTCTTGCTCGAGTATCTAAGCTAGATGAGGGATGCATAGAGTTTATTCCAGAGGAAGACTAGACTATAAATACAGTTGTGATTGTGGGAGTGTAAAGTGCGGAGCAATTAGAGCTTAATTTATAGATGGTTTAGGTAATAGGTGTGTTCGGTTATTAAAAAAATGATATCAGATGGAGAGAAGAATGGAGGTAAAAAGATGTATTTAGGAATTAATGTCTCAAGGGATGCAATTCGATATGCAGTGTATGGACAAGAATTTGAAGAGATTGAAAAGTGGAAAAAAGATATGAAAGAGTTTGAGTCTTCAGCTCAGTTTTATGATTATATATGTGAGGAGCTAGATGAGACTGGTGCTACTATTATTGGAATTAGCGTGCCAGGGATTGTCAGAGATTCTTGTGTCATTGCAAAATCAGAGTTAAAGTATCTTTATAAGACTAATATTAAAGAAGAAGTAGAAAAAAGAACAGAGATTACTACTCATGCCATTAATGATGCGAAAGCGTCTGGGTATTGTGAATTTCAGATGGGAAACGGAAAAGGCACAAAATCTAGTGCATATTTTATTATTGGAGATACACTTGGCGGATGTATTTGTGATGAGAAGGGAATCGTGCAAGGAAAGGACGGATTGGCAGGAGAATTTTCCGTAATTCCTTTTGGAAATACATTTTCAGGTAAACCAGATATTTTAACGAACTATGCATCTATGGATGCCTTAGTAAATATTTATAAGGAGTTTTCAGACAGGGAGACAACAAAAGGAGTACAAGTGGTTCGACGTTATTTGCAGGGAGAACAAAATGCCGCTCACGCTATGGATGCTTGGATGCAAAATATTTGCTATGGACTATATGAAGTGATGATGATGTATAATACAGACGTCATCTGTCTTGGAGGGCAAATTTCAGAGGAAATATGGTTTGTAGATTTTATCGAGAAAAGATTTAATGAGTATCGTTTTTTATTCCATGATGTACTCACAACAAAAATTTTACAGTGTAAGTTTAGAAATAGTGCCAGCTTGCTTGGCGCAGTTCTCTATGCGAAAGATAAGGAAGAAACAAGTAAGTAAAAAATGAGGGGTATTTTCTTAAACGGATATATGGTATAGAGATATCATTTTGGGAAAAGGGTGAAGAGGAACGACTAATTAAGAAGGTGGGATTATATGTTAAAAAGAGAAATATTTGAGAATAGGCTAAAAGAACGTATAGATGAGCTTAGGGAAATCTATATGTATTTGTATGATGATGAGGAAATGTTTCAATCACTTTGTGAAAATATGAGATATTTTTATGAGCAAAGACCTCAACAGTTACGAGAGAGTGACAGAGAAAAAGAGAAAAATCGAGATTGGTATAAGAAAAATGATATGATTGGCATGATGCTTTATATCGATAATTTTGCGAAAGACTTAGATGGTGTATCTGAAAAAATTTCTTATTTCGAGAAGGCAAATATAAATTATATTCATTTAATGCCATTTTTGGATTCTCCACAAGAGTCTGATGGCGGATATGCAGTATCAGATTTTAGAAAGGTGAATGAAAAATTTGGAACGATAAAAGACCTTGTAAATTTAACGGAGAAATGTCATGAAAAGGGAATTTCTGTCAGCATGGATTTTGTGATGAATCATACTTCTGATGAGCATGAATGGGCAAAAAAAGCGAGAGCGGGATTGCCAGAGTATCAAGATAGATATTATTTTTTTGATAATTATTCAATGCCAGCTCTATATGAGAGAACTGTGCCTCAGGTATTTCCGACCACTGCACCTGGTAATTTTACATGGCTTCGTGAACTTCAAAGCTATGTTATGACAACATTTTATCCATATCAGTGGGATTTAAATTATAAAAATCCTATTGTATTTAATGAGATGATGAGTAATTTCCTTTATCTGGCGAACTGTGGTATTGATATTATGAGAATTGACGCAGTGCCATATATTTGGAAAGAGATAAATACACCTTGCCGAAATCTTCCACAGGTTCATATGCTTGTACGAATGATGCGAATTATTGATGAAATTGTCTGTCCAAGTGTTTTATTACTTGGAGAGGTTGTAATGGAGCCGGAAAAAGTAGTTCCTTATTTTGGCACAGTAGAAAAACCAGAATGTCATATGTTATATAATGTTACTACGATGGCAACGACTTGGAATACTGTGGCTACAAGAGATACGAGATTGTTAAGAAATCAATTGGATTTTATCAGTAGACTTCCAAAAGATTTTGTATTTCTCAATTATTTGCGCTGTCATGACGATATTGGATGGGGATTAGATTATAATACACTTAGAAGTTGGGGAATGCAAGAAATTTCTCATAAACAGTATCTCAATGATTTCTTTACAGGAAAAGTGGAGGGAAGTTTTAGTCGAGCAGAGCTTTATAACGAGAGCCTTTATTTTAATGATGCGAGGGTTTGTGCGACAACGGCTTCTATGTGTGGAATTGAGAAGGCACTAGGGGAAAATGATAAAGAAAAACTTGATATGGCAATTCAGTTAGATACGATGCTTCACGCATTTATGTTTATGCAGTCTGGAATTCCAGTTGTATATAGTGGAGATGAGATTGGGCAATTAAATGATTATTCCTACAAAAAGGATGCAAAGAAAAAACGAGATTCTAGATGGGTTCACCGAGGAAAAATGGATTGGCAGGCGGTAGATAAAATAGATGATGTGACAACTGTACAGGGAAGAGTTTTTAAAAATTTGCAAAAATTAGAAGAAATTCGAAAAAGAGAGAAAGTGTATGCTTCCAATTCAAAATGTTATACTGTGTCAACATGGGATGATAGTTTACTTTGCATAGTGAGAGAAGACGAGAAAGATAAAATAATTGGTCTCTTTAATTTTAGCGAAGAAAAAAAGATAGCATGGATTGACGAGCAAGATGACTTATATCGTGATATTTATACAGATGAGGTTGTCAGAGCATCAGCACTTACGTTGGACGCATATCAATTTTTATTGCTTAAGAGAATGAACTTGGCAAAACCAAAATCAAAGGCAGTAATTGCACAAAAACCAAAGGGATTAAAAGCAGGTCCTCCAAAAGGGGTAAAGCCAAAAATGTGGAAACCACCAGTCTATGAGCCAAAAAAGAAAGAAGAAAAGGAAAAAGAAAATATAAAGGGCAAAAAAGATAAAGAGGATATTTCTAAAAAAAGAAAGAAATGATAATGAAAAAGGTGCAAATTTTAGAGAATAAAGTTTGCGCCTTTTTATAAAATTTTATAATTGAAAATTCATTACTTCTAGGTGGTAGGTAGTTCACATCTTAATAAAATCTAGCTTGTTATTCTTGTGAAAGAATGGTATGATTTTAAAAGGTATATTTTTTAGGAGTATAAAAGACAAAGGAGGAAAAAAATGGCAGATGATATTTTAACCACAGGCGATGTTTTAAAAGGACGCAGCACAAGTGATCAGACAGATACTCCAAAGGGTTTTAAAAATATAAATTGGGATGCAAAAAAAAATCGAAAGAAATCCTCGACTGTACCTGGACTTAAAAATCCTTTGGCAGAGGAAGTTCAGTCTTTGAAAAAAGAAAAGCAGCAAATGCAAGAAGAGATGACAGTTTTAAAGGAGGAGAATGAAAAAAATCTCCAACAGCTAGAAGATTTAAGAAAAATGAAGTCTGAACTTGAGGGGCAGATTCAGTTAATAAAAGATGAGAGAGAAAAAGAAAGAATAGAATTAAAAAGACAAATTGAAGCGACAAAGCATACTGGTGGGAGAGAAAAAGAAGGATTACAAAGACAATTAGAGTATAATAAAGCGACGAGCAATCGAGAGAAAAACCAGATGACAGCAATGCTTTCTGAGACGAAAAAGCAGCTTAAACAACAGGAAGTAAAAATACAGAACATGGAGAGCGAAAGGCTGTCGCTTCAAAGAGAGATTCAAAAATTAGAGGAAGACTTAAAAGAACAAAAGAAAAATTTAGAAAAGGAAAAACAAAAAAAAGACAAAGAAAAAATAAGATTAAAAGAAGAAGTTGAGCAGTTAAATATTGAGATATCCAAAAAGCAAAGTGAGATTGAAAAGAAAAAGCAAGAATTAGAGAATAGAGAAAAAGATTATGATGCGTTGGACATGGCAAGTAAGTCAGAGATTGAAAAGGCAAATAAACTACGCTATACTTGGGCTATTATTGGTGTCTTGCTTGGCGTATTTGGTGGAATCATTTGGGAAAGCATGGCTCATATTTCTGCGATATTTATGTAAGGAGAGGAAAAAGCAATGGAGAGATTAAATAGAACTAGAGAGGTTTTAAAAGATTTAAGTTTAGACGCTATTTTAGTGACAAGTCCTTATAATATGAGATATATTAGTGGATTTGCAGGTGGAGAGGGACTTTTATATATTACAAAAGAAAAAAGTATATTATTTACAGATTCTAGATATACAATTCAGGCGAAAGCAGAGTCAAAGACGTTTGAGGTAGTGGAGAGTGCAAGTCAGTCTGAGACAATTAAGAAATTAACTGTTTTATTTGAGGAGGACGAAATTGGGACAGTTGGAATAGAAGACCAAGTTCTTACTTATAAAGAGGCAAGGGATTATATGGATATTTCTGCTAAAATCAACTGGGTTGGTCTTGGAAATAAATTAGAAGAACTTCGTATTATTAAGACAGAGGATGAATTGAGAAAACTAGAGATGGCAGAGGGCATCGGTGACGCGGCGTTTTCTCATATTTTATCCATTATTAAGCCTGGAATTACGGAACTTGAGATTGCAGCAGAACTTGAGTATTTTATGAAGAAAAATGGAGCATTAAAGACAAGTTTTGATTCTATTATTGCATCAGGCATTCATTCTTCTATGCCACATGCAATTCCAACTACCAAAAAGATTGAGATTGGCGATTTTGTTACGATGGATTTTGGCTGTATGATAGATGGATATTGTTCTGATATGACAAGAACAATTGTTGTTGGCAAGGCAAATGAAAAACAAAAAGAAATATATAATATCGTCTTGAAAGCACAATTAGAATCATTAGCAGCTGTAAAAGCTGGCATAAAAGGTTGTGAAGTTGACGCTATTGCGAGAAAGATTATTGGAGAAGCAGGATATGGAGATTGCTTTGGACACGGTCTTGGACATAGTGTCGGTCTTTTTATCCATGAAGATCCAAGATTTTCTCCGACTTGTAATGAAATGATTCGAGCAAATACAGTTATGACAGTGGAGCCAGGTATTTACGTAGATGGATTTGGTGGTGTTCGTATTGAGGATATGATTGTTGTGACAGAAGACGGTTATAAAAATTTTGCACATTCTGAGAAAAATTTGATTGAGTTATAATTTTATGGCGAAAACCCCACAGGCTTGCCTGTGGGAGTAGTCAGAAATTGGATTAATCTAGCATGTTGAATCAGTTTTAAACATACACTAAAAAGAAAAATAAAAGGAGAGAAAAAATGACAGCAGCAATTATGGTTGAAGCAATAAAGGCGGTCATTCTCGGTGTTGTAGAGGGTATCACTGAGTGGCTTCCGATTAGTAGTACAGGTCATATGATTTTAGTTGATGAATTTTTGCAATTAGACACCTCAGATGAATTTAAAGAGATGTTTTTTGTAGTGATTCAGCTAGGCGCAATTTTAGCAGTATGCTTTTTGTATTTTAATAAGTTAAATCCTTTTGCTCTTAGTAAGACAAAGGAAGAAAAAAAAGAAACATGGAATATCTGGGGCAAAGTTATTGTAGGATGTTTGCCCGCTGCCTTAATTGGAATTCCGCTAAATGACTGGATTGATAAAGTCTTTTATAATTGGAAAGTAGTAGCGACAATGCTTATTGTCTATGGTATTTTGTTTATTATCGTTGAGAATTATGTAGAATTTAGAAGAGCGAAGGTGAGAGACTTTAGCGAGCTTACATACAAGTTAGCTATTGCGATTGGTATATTTCAGGTTCTTGCATTGATTCCTGGAACATCAAGGTCGGGCGCTACAATTCTTGGAGCTGTTTTGCTTGGATGTAGTAGATTTGTGGCGGCAGAATACTCTTTCTTTTTATCCATTCCAGTGATGTTTGGCGCAAGCATGATAAAAATAATAAAATTTGGATTTGTCTTTGCAAAGAGAGAGTTATTTATTTTAGGCATCGGATGTCTTGTGGCATTTATTGTATCTATTATCGCAATTAAATTTTTGATGAGCTATATTAAGAAAAATGACTTTAGAGCATTTGGCGTGTACCGAATTATAATCGGAGCCTTTGTTATTATTTATTTTTTATTTTTTAATTAAAAGAGGGCTATCATTTTAAGAATTTTGTTTCTTAAAATGATAGCTTTTTTAGACACCTCTTGCAAAAAATTATATTGTACGATACAATAAACAAGTAATATAGTTTAGTGACAGAAAGGACGGAGTGCAAAATTGAAAATTTTGATTCAAAATGGCAGACTTTTGGACCCTGTATCAAGAATAGATCAGATTATGGATCTGCTTATAGAGGATAAGAAGATTATAAAAAGGGGAGAAAACTTAGCAGAGAAAGCAGATAAGGTTATTGATGCGAGCGGATGCTTTGTTATGCCAGGACTTATCGATCTGCATGTGCATCTTAGAGACCCAGGACTTACTCATAAAGAAGATATTGAGACTGGAACAAGGGCGGCGGCACGAGGCGGTGTGACAACAGTCTGTGCGATGCCAAACACAAAACCAGTAGTAGACTCTAAGGAGACACTGGAATATATTTACAAAAAAGCGAACGAAAAAGGTTCGGCTCGTGTTTTACAACTTTCTGCTTTTACAAAAGGGATGGAAGGAAAAGAGCTAGTAGATATTGATGAGATGGTGGAAGCTGGAGCCGCTGCTTTTAGTGAGGACGGAAAGAGTGTGATGGATATCTGTCTTTACGAGCAGGCATTAGAGAAGTTGGCAAAGAGAGATATGCTTGTGATGGCTCACTGCGAAGATAAGGATTTAGTCGGAAAAGGAGTGCTAAACAAAGGAGTTGCCTCTTTAAAATATAATGTTCCAGGAATTGAAAATGCGGTGGAAGATATCATTACAGCTCGCGATATTTTCTTATCAAATGAGACAGGAGTTCGACTTCATCTTTGCCATTGTTCTACAAAGGGAGTTGTGGAACTAATTAAAATGGCAAAAGGAATGGGAATTCCTGTGACAGGTGAGGTTTGTCCACATCATTTTATTTTGACGGATGCAGATATTAAAGAGGCGGATGGAAATTATAAGATGAATCCACCTCTTCGTAAAAGGGAAGATGTAGATGCATTAATAGAGGGACTTCGAGACGGAACTATCGACGCAATTTCCACAGATCATGCACCTCATCATGAATCCGAGAAAGGTTCCGATTTTACAAAATGTGCATTTGGCATAGTTGGACTTGAGACGAGTGCAAGTTTGACTTACACATATTTAGTAAAAACTGGAGTTTTAACTCCTCTTCAGATGGCGGAGAAAATGAGCTCAAATCCAGCGAAGATTTTAAAAAGGGAGGATCTTGGAAGTTTAGAAGAAGGTAAGACAGCAGATATTCTTATTTTTGACCCAAATATAGAGTATAAAATCGATAAAAATGAGTTTGCATCAAAAGCGAAAAATACACCTTTTGACGGTATGGATGTAATAGGAAAAGTAAAGATGACTATTTATGAGGGCAATATTGTATATGAGGCTTAGAATATAGGAAAATATCAGTAAAGAGATATGGATAAAAAATAAGATACGTATAAAGATAAAAACGGATATAAAAAGCTCTGAAAAAAACAAAAAGTTGGAGGAAAGAAAATATGATTAACGAATTAGTAAGCAAAATTAAAAAAATGGAAGCACCTATTGTAGTTGGACTTGACCCAATGTTAAACTATGTGCCAGAGTATATAAAAGAGGCTGCTTTTAAGGAGTATGGACAAACTCTAAAAGGAGCAGGAGAGGCAATTTGGCAGTACAATAAAGGTATTATTGATCAGATTTATGATTTAGTTCCAGCTGTAAAACCTCAGATTGCAATGTATGAGCAATTTGGTATTGAGGGACTTTTAGCATTTCAAAAAACTTGTGACTATGCAAAGGAAAAAGGACTAGTCATTATCGGAGATATCAAAAGAGGGGATATTGGATCTACATCTGCTGCCTACGCAGTTGGACATGTGGGACATGTACAAGTTGGAGAGAATAAGTTCCAAAGTTTTAATGAGGATTTTGTCACAGTAAATCCATATCTTGGAAGTGACGGAGTAAAGCCTTTTATTGATGTTTGTAAAGAGGAGAAAAAAGGAATTTTTGTTCTTGTTAAAACTTCTAATCCGTCAAGTGGTGAATTCCAAGACCAAGAGGTGAATGGAACACCAATTTATGAGATGGTTGCAAGAAAAGTTGATGAATGGGGAAAAGACCATATGGGAGATGACTATAGCTATGTAGGAGCAGTAGTAGGAGCAACTTATCCAAAGATGGGTGAAATTTTAAGAAAAGTTATGCCAAAGAGTTATATTTTAGTGCCAGGATATGGAGCTCAAGGAGGACAGGCAAAAGATTTAGCACCATTTTTCAATGAAGATGGACTGGGAGCAATTGTAAATTCTTCGAGAGGAATTATTGCGGCTTACAAACAGGAAAAATATAGAAAATTTGGCGAGCAAGGATATGCAGAGGCTTCTAGAGCAGCTGTATTAGATATGAAAGAAGATTTAAAAATTGCTTGGGTGAAATAAAACAGAAAGGAAGAATCTATATGGGACGAAAAAAAGAACGTGCCATTGTGCAAAAACAAACAAAAATTGGCACAGGAATTTATGACCTTTGGATTGAGACAGAGGTTTCTAAAAAGGCAGTTCCTGGTCAGTTTATCTCTATTTATACGAAGGATGCCTCGAAGCTTTTGCCAAGACCAATCAGCATTTGTGAGATAGAGCCAAATAAAAATCGTCTGCGAGTTGTATATCGAATTGCAGGTGAGGGAACAAAACAGTTTTCAAAACTTCAAGCAGGAGACGAAATTGAAATTTTGGGACCTCTTGGAAATGGATTTACAAAAAGAGAAAAGAAAGCTATTTTAATCGGCGGAGGAATTGGAATTCCTCCTATGTTAGAGCTCGCAAAGCAATTAGATGTGAAAAAGAATATTGTTTTAGGATATCGAGATGAAATTTTCTTGAACAAAGAGTTTGAGCCTTATGGTGATGTTTTCTTAGCAAGTGAGGACGGAGCACATGGAACGAAGGGAACTGTTCTTGACGCAATCAGGGAATGTGCAATTACAGGAGATGTTATTTATGCTTGTGGACCGACACCGATGCTTCGTGCAATACAGGCGTACGCTTTAGAGAATCATATCGAGGCACAGTTATCTCTGGAAGAAAAAATGGCGTGTGGAGTTGGAGCATGTTTAGCATGTGTATGTAAGTCAAGAGAAATAGATTCTCATAGCCATGTGCATAATAAGAGAGTTTGTAAAGATGGTCCGGTATTCGACGCAAGGGAGGTAGATTTCTCATGAAGTTAGAAGTAAATATTGCAGGAGTTACCTTGAAAAATCCAATTACAACGGCGTCAGGAACATTTGGTTCTGGTATGGAGTATAGTGAGTTTGTTGATTTATCAAAACTTGGCGCAGTAACAACAAAAGGTGTGGCAAATATTCCATGGCCAGGCAATCCGACTCCTCGAATTGCGGAGACTTATGGTGGCATGATGAATGCGATTGGTCTTCAAAATCCAGGCATTGATGTTTTTATAGAGAGAGATTTGCCATATCTTAGAGAGCAAAATGCATCTATTATTGTAAATGTATGTGGAAAATCAGAGAGAGATTATGTCGAGGTTGTAGAAAGACTTGCGGACGAAGATGTGGATTTATTAGAAATTAATGTTTCCTGCCCAAATGTAAAAGAAGGTGGAATTGCATTTGGACAAGACCCAAAGGCGTTAGCTCAAATTACAAAGGCGGTAAAGGCAAAGGCAAAACAGCCTATTATTATGAAGCTTAGCCCAAATGTGACAAGTATTTCAGAGATGGCAAAGGCCGCTGAGGCAGCAGGAAGTGATGCAATTTCTCTTATTAATACTTTAACGGGAATGAAAATTGATATTCATAGGAGAGCATTTGCAGTCGCAAATAAGACAGGCGGTGTGTCAGGACCAGCGATTAAGCCGATTGCCCTTCGTATGGTTTATGAAGCTGCCCATGCTGTAAATCTTCCAGTTATTGGAATGGGTGGAATTATGACAGCTGAGGATGCAATTGAGTTTTTAATGGCAGGAGCTTCTATGGTGGCTGTCGGAACAGCGAATTTCCATAATCCTCATGTGACAATGGAGATTTTAGAAGGAATAAAATCTTATATGGAACAATATAAGATTGAAAATATTTATGATATGATAAAAATATTATAAACATGAAAGTTCACCTCGAAAATATTGAATATATTTCGAGGTGGATAATCATTAAGTATGACTTTAGAGATAGAATAAAAGGAGAAAAAAATGGAAGCATATAAGAAAGAATTTATTGAATTTATGATTGACTGTCAGGTATTAAAATTTGGAGATTTTGTGACAAAGAGTGGAAGAAAGACACCGTTTTTTGTAAATACTGGATTTTATAGAACAGGTGCACAGCTTAGTAAACTTGGTTCTTACTATGCAAAAGCGATTCACGATGTATTTGGACTAGATTTTGATGTATTATTTGGACCAGCTTATAAAGGAATTCCTTTAACAGTAGCTGCTACTATGGCGATTGCACAAGATTATGGAAAAGAGATTAAATATTGTTCTAATAGAAAAGAAGTAAAAGACCACGGAGATAAAGGAATTTTACTTGGAAGTCCGATAGCGGATAAAGATAAAGTTGTGATTATTGAAGATGTAACAACAGCGGGAACATCGATTCAAGAGACACTTCCTATTATCAAGGCACAAGGAGATGTAGATGTTCTTGGTCTTGTTGTCTCTGTAGATAGAATGGAGAGAGGACAAGGCGAAAAGGGTGCCTTAGAGGAGATTTCTGAAAAATACGGTTTAAAGACAACAGCTATCGTGACAATGGCAGAAGTTGTAGAACATTTATATAATAAACCTTATAAGGGAAAAATAATTATTGATGATACATTAAAAGCAGCAATCGACGCATATTATGAGCAGTATGGTGTAAAATAATATGGGAAAGGCGGTTTTATAATGCAAGATAGTGAAAAAATTTACAAGAGAATTGCGATTGTGGGTTCTTGCAGTATTGTGACAGGAATCATTATGATAGTTGTAGGACTTAGTGTTGGCATTTTAAATATTGTGCAGGGTGGACTGCTTTTAAAGGGAAAATCAAAAATAATGTTTTAAGTAGAAAAAATACAAGAAATTATTATGTTTTTTATACGAAAAGTGAAGAAGGGGATTGAAATAAATAGTGAGGTTGTGTTAGAATAAAAAATCGTATAATACAATATAGTATTTTCGTATTATCAAAAATAAGTTATGAAATAGCATATAGAAGAGGCAAGTTTTGATTGTCTCTGGGAATTAATAGGGATATGGGAGAGAATTAACATGAAAAAGTCCACCAGATTAAAGATAAGCTGGTTTTGTTTCTTTGCTTTTATGGTGTATATTGTTGTATTATTCTACTTTGTATTTTTTAGCGAGCGATATGGCAGAATTGAAGGATATGTAGAATATCAGTATAATTTAAAATTATTTAAAGAAATTGAAAGATTTATGGCAAATAAAGATAAGATGAGCTGGGAGGCATGGGGTACGAACTTACTTGGTAATGTTTTTATTTTTGTGCCAATTGGTATTTTAGTACCGATGTTTGTATCTAAAAAAATTAATACTATAAAATGTACCATTTTGTCATTCTTTTGTAGTTTTGTGATTGAATCTACACAATTTATTTGTCGTTGCGGTGTGTTTGACGTAGATGACCTTTTCTTAAATACAGTTGGTGGTCTGGTTGGCTATCTTATTTTCAAGTTTGCAAGGCAGATTTATCGATGGTATTATAAGAGGTCATTGAAAAAACGAATGAATTTGCGTATGAACTCAAAAAGGTAGCGAAAAAATAAAGTAAATAAAAAGTGAATAGCGAAAAAGAAAAGATCCCATCTTTGTTTTAACAAAGATGGGCTTTCATGTTGAAAAGGAGTGAAGGAGAAATGACTGGCGAAAATATACTATTAGAGGAAAGATATCAGTTATCTGAAAATAGAGTGAGACAGATGAGAGGAGAGAGTGAGATAGATGCTCCTTTTTTATTCTATTTTCAAAAGACAAGCGAGTTCTTGTATGAGCTTTATAAACTATATGAAAAGATTCAGCAGGGATTTATGGATACTGCTCCGATAGAGGAATTACAAAATCAGCAAAAGATTTTATATGGCGAGCTTGAGGGGGAAAATTATGAGTCAAGCTATGCAAACCCATCCTATGCCGTAAAAGTATTAGGAGAAGAGTTCGGTGGCATTTTAAGTTTTTTATATGCGGAGGCGAGAGCACAGATTGTATCTGTCTATGAACAAAAAAAAGAGGAATTTGTTATTTTTAATGAATTATTTCTAGAAATTTATCGCCTTTTTATCGATAAGGCTTCTTATAGAGAGGTAAAAGATGCTATTTACTGGCATATGAGTGATTATGCAGAGCTGACAGTCAAAGAGAGAGTGAGGGAAAATTTAGATCCAAAACTTGATTTTGCTACGAAGATTGTTATGGAATCTGATTTATCAGATCTTCGTTACCTATATCGATATGGAGAATATATCGGAGAGAACGAAAGAAAGCTAGCAAATTATCTTAATAGTTTGCCACAAAAAACAATAGAAGATATGGCAAGAACGTATACGGATGGATATGCAAAGGGGTTTGAGGTAAAATCAGTAGATCTTCGCAAAAAATCAACGGTTACTCTTCGATACTCAGTGGGACAAGAGCGAATTGTAAGAGCGGCAATTAAGCAGTTTGAGCAGTGGGGACTTGAGCCTATTATTTATCGATATGCCCATAGTAGTATGCATAAAAATCCGAGAGGAAAAATCGGATATATAAGTACAAGTGCAAATAAACAGTATGATTTTGATCATCAGGCAGACAATGCTTACTATATAGATAAAGCATTTATGCAGAGAAAGCTAGATATTTTGAGGCAAAGTTACGAAGAGCAAAAGGAACTTGCAGCAGGATTTGCAGGTCCAGCTTGTATTGAGGTATTTGGAGAAGTTCCATTTACTCCAGTAAAAAAAGCAGAGGCTGCCAATCTCAGTGAGGAACAAGAAAAGCTATTTGTATGGTATACAGAGCAATCTTCTAAAATTATGAATGAGTATATTAATCAGGAGGAGAGAAGTTTTACAATTATTGCTTATCCACTGCCTGAAATAGGAGAAAATTTTGAGGAAATTTTTGATGAGACGGTAAAAATTAATACTCTTGATCAAGAAAAATATAAAAAAATTCAGCAATGCATGATTGATGTTCTCGACTTAGCTGATGTAGTAAAAATTAGAGGAAAGGGAGAGAATAAGACAGATTTAACTGTGAAAATGCAGGTACTTCTTCACCCTGAGAGAGAGACAAATTTTGAGAACTGTCTTGCAGATGTTAATATTCCAGTTGGTGAAGTTTTTACTTCTCCAAAGCTTGAGGGCACAAACGGAGTTTTACATGTAACAGGAGTTTATTTAAATGAGCTTTACTATAAGGATTTAGAGATGACATTTGAAAACGGAATAGTAAAAAAATACACTTGCAAGAATTTTGATAGCGAGGAAGAAAATAAACGCTATGTGAAGGAAAATGTATTATTCCATCATGAGACATTGCCTCTTGGAGAATTTGCAATTGGAACGAATACAACGGCCTATAAAGTTGCAACACAGTATCAGATTTTTAATAAAATGCCAATTTTAATTGCAGAAAAGATGGGACCACATTTTGCAGTAGGAGACACTTGTTATAGCTATTGTGAAGATATCGCTGTTTTTAATCCTGACGGAAAAGAGATTACGGCGAGGGATAATAGTTATACAATAAAGAGAAAAAATGGTGAGGAGCCACAATATTTCCACTGCCATATGGATATCACCATTCCTTATAACGAGCTTGCCTCAATCGAGGTAGTGACAAGAACAGGAGAGGAAATTGCTATTATTCAAGATGGTCGATTTGTGCTTGAAGGAACACAGGAGCTAAACATTCCTTTGGACGAAATATAGAATTTTTTGCTTTTTAAAGAAAATCTACTGAGCAATTTTGATAGAAAAAATAAAGTTGTACAGAAATATAAGTGAAAAATAAAGAAAGAAAAATAAAAATAGAAGGTGAAAATATAAAAAACACCAAAAAATTTTAAAAATTTCTAAAAAAGCATAAAATTTTCAAAAAAATTTTAATTGCAAAAAGCATAAAAATAAGCCTATAATTTGGACATAGACAATGAGGAGGAAAGAAGCATGGCACAAGTAAGTATTGTTATGGGTAGCGATTCGGATTTACCTATTATGAAAAAAGCGGCAGAGATATTAGAAAAATTTGGAATTTCTTATGAGATGAGAATTATTTCTGCCCATAGAGAGCCAGATATCTTTGTAGAATATGCAAAGACTGCAAAAGACAGAGGAATTAAAGTAATTATTGCCGGAGCTGGAAAAGCAGCACATTTGCCAGGAATGTGTGCGGCAATTTTCCCACTTCCAGTTATCGGTATTCCTATGAAAACATCAGATCTTGGTGGAGTAGATTCTCTTTATTCTATCGTTCAGATGCCATCAGGAATTCCAGTTGCAACAGTAGCAATTAACGGCGGTGCAAACGCTGGTATTTTGGCTGCAAAAATTTTATCTGTATCTGATGAGGCACTTCAGGAAAAATTAGCTGCCTATACAGAAGAGATGAAAAATCAGGTTGTAGAAAAAGATGCAAAATTAAATGCAAATGGTCCTCAGGGATATTTAGCAGACTAATAAAAAGGGAATAGAAAGTTTTTAAAACTTTTTATTCCCTTTTTATCGACAAAAATAAAGAAAGCATATATTTTTCTTTACAAATCGAATTTCTAATGTTAGTATGTGTTTGAAAGTAGATAAAAATAAAAAGCATTTTCAGTTGGGTTAGGAGAAAAACTGGAAATATATCGAAGATTCAGGAGGAAAGATAAATGGATTATAAAAAAGCTGGTGTAGATATTGAGGCTGGTTACAAATCAGTGGAGTTAATGAAGAAGCATGTACAGGCTACGATGAGACCAGAGGTACTCACAAACCTAGGTGGATTTTCAGGGGCATTCTCCATGAAGAAATTTAAAGATATGGAAAATCCAACATTAGTATCTGGAACAGACGGTGTAGGTACAAAATTAAAATTAGCGTTTATTATGGATAAGCATGACACAATCGGAATTGACTGTGTTGCTATGTGTGTAAATGATATCGCATGCGCAGGCGGAGAGCCTCTCTTTTTCTTAGACTATATTGCCTGTGGTAAAAACTTCCCAGAAAAGATTGCAACTATTGTAAGTGGTGTGGCAGAGGGATGTATTCAGTCTGAGGCTGCTTTAATTGGCGGAGAGACCGCAGAGATGCCAGGTTTTTATGAGGAAGATGAGTACGATTTAGCTGGATTTGCAGTGGGAGTTGTAGATGAGAAAGATTTAATTACTGGAAAAGATTTAAAGGCAGGAGATGTTTTGATTGGTATCGCATCCTCAGGCGTGCATAGCAATGGATACTCCCTCGTGCGTAAAGTATTCCCAATGGAAAAAGAGGCACTTATGACATACTATGACGAGCTTGGAATGACACTCGGTGAGGCACTTCTTACCCCAACAAAAATTTATGTAAAAGCTTTAAAATCTATCAAAAATGCTGGCGTGACAGTAAAAGCTTGCAGCCATATCACAGGCGGTGGATTTTATGAGAATATTCCTAGAATGTTAAAAGATGGAGTAAAAGCAGTTGTGAAAAAAGATAGCTATGAAGTACCAGCTATTTTCAAATTACTTGCAAAGACAGGCGATATTGCAGAAGAAATGATGTATAATACTTATAATATGGGTATCGGTATGATGGTTGCAGTTGACGAAAAAGATGTGGATGCAACTTTAAAAGCTCTAAAAGATGCTGGAGAGACAGCTTATGTAGTAGGTCAGATTGAAGAGGGCGAAAAGGGAGTAGAATTATGCTAAAACTTGCAGTGCTTGTCTCAGGAGGTGGAACAAACCTTCAGGCGATTATTGATGCGATAGAGAGTGGTAAGATTACAAATGCAAAAATTTCTGTTGTTATTAGTAATAATGCTAATGCCTATGCTCTAGAGCGTGCCAAAAATCACGGTATAGAGGCAGTAGCGATTACAAGAAAAGATTTTCCAGACAAAGCTAAATTTAATGAGGCGCTTTATGAAGCTCTTGTAACTCGAGAGGTAGACCTTGTCGTATTGGCAGGATGTCTCGTTGTCATTCCAGAGAAAATTATTGATACATTTGAAAATCGTATGATTAATATTCATCCTTCTCTTATACCAGCTTTTTGTGGAAAGGGATTTTATGGTCTCACTGTTCATGAGAAAGCACTTGAGAGAGGAGTAAAATATACAGGAGCCACTGTGCATTTTGTGGATAAGGGGACAGATACAGGTCCAATTATTATGCAAAAGCCGGTGGAAGTTTTGGAAAATGATACTCCAAAGGAGCTTCAGCTTCGTGTTATGGAGCAGGCAGAGTGGGTGATTTTGCCTCGTGTTATTGATCTTATTGCAAATGGGAAAATAACTGTAGTAGATGGCAAGGTTCATATTGCACAATAAAAAATAAAAATAACCTCGTTTATTATAATAGACTAACGCATAGAAAGGAAAAAAGATGAAAGTTTTAATTGTTGGAAGCGGAGGAAGAGAGCATGCAATCGCCTGGGCAGTACAAAAAAGTCCAAAAGTAGATAAAATTTACTGTGCACCGGGAAATGCTGGAATCGAGGAGTACGCTGAATGTGTAGCAATTGGTGCGATGGAATTTGACAAATTAGTTGCATTTGCCAAGGAAAAGGAGATTGATCTTACTATTATCGGTATGGATGATCCTTTAGTTGGCGGTGTTGTAGACGCATTTGAGGCAGAGGGACTTCGCGTATTTGGACCTAGAAAAAATGCGGCAATCATTGAAGGATCTAAGGCGTTTTCTAAAAATTTAATGAAAAAATATCATATTCCAACGGCAGCTTATGAAAATTTTACATCTGCTGAGGAGGCATTGGCTTATTTAGAGACGGCTAAAATGCCAATTGTATTAAAAGCTGACGGTCTCGCACTTGGAAAAGGCGTACTTATTTGTAATACCTTGGAGGAGGCCAAAGAGGGTGTTAGAACATTAATGCTTGATAAGCAATTTGGTGATGCTGGAAATACAATCGTAATCGAAGAATTTATGACAGGAAGAGAAGTTTCTGTCTTGGCATTTTGTGACGGAAAAACTGTAAAATGTATGACATCTGCACAAGACCATAAGAGAGCAAAAGATGGAGATAAAGGACTTAATACAGGTGGTATGGGAACCTTCTCTCCAAGTCCATTTTATGAGGGCGAGGTGCAGGAATTTTGTGAAAAATACGTCTATCAGCCAACAATCGATGCGATGGCGGCTGAGGGAAGACCTTTCACAGGAATTTTATTCACAGGTCTTATGATTACAGAAGATGGACCTAAGGTACTTGAGTATAATGCTCGTTTTGGTGACCCAGAAGCTCAAGTCGTTCTTCCTAGAATGAAGAATGATATTATTGAGGTAATGGAGGCTTGTATTGACGGTAGATTAGAAGAAATTACTCTTGAATTTGAGGATAATGCAGCAGTTTGTGTTGTCTTAGCGTCTGACGGATATCCAGAAAAATATGAGAAAGGATTTCCTATCTCTGGATTAGATTCAGTAAAAGATAAAGAAGGATATTATATTTTCCATGCTGGAACAAAAAAACAAGATGGAGAGATTGTCACAAATGGAGGAAGAGTTCTTGGCGTTGTGGCAAAGGGAAATACATTAAAAGAGGCGAGAGCAAACGCTTACAGAGCGACAGAGTGGGTAGAATTTGCCAATAAATACAAAAGAAATGACATCGGAAAAGCAATTGATGAAGCGTAAAAAAATAAAAATTGCAACGCTTTTTGAAAATTTAGTATGATGAATCTGAATAAAAAAATATTTTTATCATATTAAAATTCGTAGAAAATAACTAAAAATGAATAAAATCCGATAAAAATGAGAAAAAGTACTTGATTTTTCAGAAGAAATAATGTATCTTAAGTTTAGCTTAAAAAAAGCAATGAATCAAAAAATGAATTATTAAATCAAAAAAATTTCATTGTGAAAGAAAAGAATAGTTTAGCAGCAATGCTAATATAATAAAAAGTACGAACAAAGGAGTTCTCATTGTCGGCAGACGACTTGAGGACTCTTTTCTCTTTACACTATTTGAAAAATTTCACGAATTTTAGAAAGGATGGAAAATATGGCAAAAATAAAAGTAGATGAAATCTTTGGCTCAAATGTATTTAATGATACTGTGATGAAATCTCGTCTTCCAAAGGCAACTTATAAACAGCTTAAGAAGACAATTGAGAAAGGTGAGGAATTAAATCCAGCTATCGCAGATGTTGTTGCAAATGAGATGAAAGAGTGGGCTATTGAGAAAGGTGCTACTCATTTTACTCACTGGTTCCAGCCAATGACAGGTATTACAGCGGAGAAACATGACTCCTTTATCTCCCCAACAGACGGAGGAAAAGTATTACTTGAGTTCTCAGGAAAAGAGTTAATTAAAGGTGAGCCAGATGCTTCTTCTTTCCCATCAGGTGGACTTAGAGCAACTTTTGAGGCGAGAGGATATACAGCATGGGATTGTACATCTCCAGCCTTTATTAAGGAATCCGATAATTTGACAATTCTTTGTATTCCAACAGCATTTTGCTCTTATACAGGAGAGGCTCTTGATAAAAAGACACCACTTCTTCGATCCATGCAGGCTCTTGATATTCAGGCAATGAGAATTTTGAGATTATTTGGAAATACGACAGCAAGTTCTGTTACAACATCTGTAGGACCAGAGCAGGAATATTTCTTAATTGATAAGAAAAAATATTTAAAGAGAAAAGATTTAATTTTTACAGGACGTACTTTATTTGGTGCTCTTCCTCCAAAGGGACAAGAGCTTGATGATCATTATTTTGGAATTATTCCTGAGAGAATTGCAGGATTTATGAGAGAGTTAAATGAGGAGCTTTGGAAACTTGGAATTACAGCGAAGACACAGCATAATGAGGTTGCTCCAGCTCAGCATGAGTTAGCTCCAATTTATGACCAGAATAATATCGCAACAGATCATAACCAGTTAGTAATGGAGACAATGAAGAGAGTTGCTGATAAGCAGGGCATGGTTTGCTTGCTTCATGAGAAACCATTTGCTGGAATTAATGGTTCTGGTAAGCATAATAACTGGTCTATGGTGACAGACGATGGACAGAATTTATTAGATCCAGGAAAAACACCTCATGAGAATGTACAATTCTTATTATTCTTAGCAGCAGTTATCCGTGCGGTGGATGAGCATGCAGATTTACTTCGTCTTTCTGCTTCCACACCAGGTAATGACCATAGATTAGGAGCAAATGAGGCTCCACCAGCGATTATCTCTATTTTCCTTGGAGAACAGTTAGATGATGTTCTTAGACAGTTAGATACAAAGGGAGAGGCAGTGAAGTCAAAACAGGGTACACCACTTATTTCAGGCGTACATACATTGCCAGTATTCCAAAAAGATGCTACAGACCGTAACCGTACATCACCATTTGCGTTCACAGGTAATAAGTTTGAGTTTAGAATGGTTGGTTCTACACAGTCTATCGCAGACCCTAATGTTGTATTAAATACAATTGTAGCTGACGTATTATGTGATATGGCAGATAAATTAGAGAAAGCACAAAACTTTGAGTCAGCTGTTCATGATTTAATTAAAGATACAATCTCAGCTCATAAGAGAATCATCTTTAACGGAGACGGATACTCACAGGCTTGGGTAGAAGAGGCAGAAAGAAGAGGACTTCCAAACTTACGCTCTATGGTAGACGCAGTTCCTGCTCTTACAACAGAAAAGGCAGTTACATTATTTGAGAAACATGGTGTATTCACAAAGCTTGAGTTAGAGTCAAGAAGTGAGATTTACTATGAGCAGTACGCAAAAGTAATTAATATTGAGGCGTTAGCTATGATTGATATGGCTAAAAAACAGATTGTGCCAGCAGTTATTAGTTATCAGGCAAGTTTAGCTGAGTCTATTAATTCTATTAAGAAGGCATCACCAGCTATTAATACATCCGTACAGGAAAAATTACTTGCAGATATCGCTGATAATTTAGTACCTCTCTATGAGAACTTACAAAAATTGGAAGATGTCACAGCAAAAGCTCAGGCGATTGATGAAGTTCAGGTACAGGCTAGATACTACCATGATGCTGTATTTACAGCTATGGCTGAGCTTAGAACACCTGCAGATAAGTTAGAGATGCTTGTAGATAAAGCTGCATGGCCATTCCCAAGCTACGGTGATATGTTGTTTGAGGTTTAATTTAAAAACTAAGTTTATAAAAAATCATTTATCGCATTATAGATTTCCTAATTATGAAAAAAGGGTCGCTGTAAGATTTTGCTCTTACGGCGGCTTTTTATGCTTTCTTAAAGTGCTAGATGGATTAACAGACGGCAAAAGAGAAAAAAATGCCCTATATTTTTTAAACACGTTTGTTCTCGCAATTTTTTGTTACGTGCCTATTTATGTTGCTTTCGCGAACTCGAAAAAAGTCCGATTGCTCCACACTTCGTGTTTTCGCAATTGACTTTTTTCTCAGACACACTTCCGCAGCAAAGCTAGCGCAATAAAAAATTGGTTCACTGCACTATTGTTTAAAAAATATAGGGCATTTTCTCTTCCAGCTGTATTATGAAAAATGATTTTAATAAAACTTTTTATGTTGAATAGGTTTTGTCTTATCTGTAATAGGGAGGATATCATATCCCTCTGTTTTTAACTCGTCAATCAAACTTGGGAGAGCATCTACGGTTGTTGTGCATTCATGTAAATCATGCATTAAAATCATAACTGTATTTTTCCCTTTTACGTCTTTCATAATTTCTTTATTGAGAATTTCAGGTGTATTTTTAAAGCAAACGGCATCATTGTTTAGAGCATTCCAATCATAATAAGTAATTCCATTTTCTCTTAAGTATTTTGCACATTTGGCTAAATCAATTTTAGCGATAGAGTTGCTGCTTCCGCCTGGAAAGCGATAAAATTTAATCTCTCTTCCCGTTACCTGCTTTAAATATTTTCTAAGTTTATCTAAATCCTTTTTATACTCTTCTATAGAAGAATAGATTTTATCATAATCATGGCTATAGGAGTGAAGTCCAAGTGTATTTCCCTCTGCTAAAATTCTTTGATATATCTTTTTTGCATTTTCTCCTTCCCTTCCCACAACAAAAAATGTCGCCTTTACATTTTTTTCCTTTAAAATATCTAAAATTTTTTCGGTATTATCTGAGGGACCATCATCAAATGTGAGATATGCTTTTTTTGAGACGCTATCTTTTTCTTCTTTTATTTCACTCATTGTCTGGAAAGATTCCTCTTTCCAGACGTTTTCTCCCCAAAATCCCAATCCAAATAAGGTAAAAAATATTGCTATTATCATAATATTATTATAAATTTTTCTTTTTTTTGGCATTTGTTTTTTCTCCTTCTTAATTTTAATTTATCATATGAAAAGTAAAATATATGGTAAAAGCGTCATCTATTAAATATAGGATTTGAAAAAAAGCAATATTTATACGCATTATATATTTTTAAAATCGTTTTTTAATATTAAATTATCATAGTAAGAAGAGCGAAGATTATTACAGAAGTGGTATAGTAGTATTAGAATAAGCATCATGGTGCCATAGCACAGTAAAAGAGAGAAGCTTATATTTAAAACGATAGTGCAGTGAACCAATTTTTTGTTGCGCTAGCTTTGCTGCGGGTGCACTGTTTGAGTCCGTAGGACGAGTTTGCACAGAGCAGCATAAATAAGCGCGTGACAAAAAATTGAGAGAACAAACGTGTTTAAAATATAAGCTTCTCTCTCTTTACGTCAATTATATCCATCACATCAATTATATCCATCACCCCAGTTAATTAGTTCCCGTATTGACAAACAGCCTAAACTACATTAAAATCTATAGCGAGTTAAAGTTTTAGAAAATATCTGCTTAAAGTAGTGGGAGGCAGCTATGACACAGTTAGAAGCAAAACAATTTTTAGATAAAATGGGTAAAAAAGGAAGTATATATGGTCTTGATACAATCCGAGAATTGCTCTATCGACTTGGAAATCCACAGCAAAAATTAAAAATTGTTCATATAGCAGGAACAAATGGAAAGGGATCTATTTTGACTATGATAGAGACCGTAATGATAGAATGTGGTTATCATACTGGAAAATACACTTCTCCTTGTATTGGAGCATATGGAGAACAATTTTTATATGACCAAAATCCAATTCCAATCGATAAATTACTTGCCTATATGGAGAAAATCAAGGTAGTTTCAGAACGAATGAGAGAAGAAGAGAGACCTCTTCCGACTGTATTTGAGATTGAGACTGCCTTAGCTTTTTTATATTTTGTAGATCAAGAGGTAGATATTGTATTGTTAGAGACAGGAATGGGCGGTTTGCTTGACGCAACAAATGTAGTGGAGCATCCGATTCTTACTATTTTTGCCTCGATTAGTATGGATCATATGAATTTTTTGGGGAATTCTATAGAAGAGATTGCCAAACAAAAAGCAGGAATTATAAAAGAATATTGCCCCGTTATTTGCTATATGAGTGATGAAAAAGCGGTGGAAGTGATAAGGCAGGAGGCAAAGAAGAAAAAGAGTCCATTTTATTTAACAGATAAGACAAAGATAAAAATATTAGAAGAAAATTATGAGATGCAGAGATTTTCTTATGGGGACAGTGAAGAATATAGTATTCCTCTTCTAGGAGAACATCAAGTTTATAATGCAGCCACGGCAGTTTTGGCATTAGAGTATTTAGGAAAAATTTATCATCTCCCAAAAGAAAAAATAAAAAAAGGTCTTTCACATACGAAATGGTCAGCGAGATTAGAATTGGTAAAAAAAGACCCTCTTATTTTTTTAGATGGAGCTCATAATGAAGATGCAGCGAAGTATTTATCTAATTTTATTCAAAAACATTTTACAAATAAGAGAATCATTTATATAATAGGAGTATTGGCAGATAAAGAATATAAAAAGATGATAAGGCGGACAGCAAATTTAGCAGCGTATATTTTTACAATTACTCCGAATAATCCTCGTGCACTAGATGCAAAAATATTAGAGCAGGAAGTAAAAAAAGAAAATCCTCATGTAAAAGCGATGAGTTCTCTAAAATCTGCCTATTCAGAGGCAATGAAAATGGCAAGAAAAGAGGATATTATTTTTGTATTTGGATCTTTATCCTTTATGAGTGAGATAAAAATGGTGCTAGATGAGGAGGAATAACGAATGGAGCGTGTGCAAAAAATTATGGAGCATAAAGATTTTCTGAACTATCTAAAAGAAATTGAAAGAGAAGAAGAAAATCGAATTTTTTGTTGTCATGGAATACAACATTTATTAGATGTGGCTCGAATATCCTATATTTTTCTCCTAGAGTCGAATGTAGATATAAAAAAAGATATTGTGTATGCGACAGCATTATTACATGATATAGGGAAAATAGAGCAATATCGAAAAAAAATTCCTCACGAGAAGGCGGGAGTAAAGCTGGCGTATCCAATTTTGAAATCTTGTGAATATGAAAAGGATGAAATTTCTCTCATATTAGGGGCAATTGAAAATCATCGTTATGGAAGAGAGGATGAAGTTCATAAACTCTACGAGAGCATACATAGAGCCGATAAATGGTCTAGAAACTGTATGTACTGTAAAGTGAGAGAGGAATGTAACTGGACAGAGAATGAAAAAAATAAAAAACTAAATTATTAAATTATTAGATATCATTGCATGAATTATATTGAAATAGAAAAAATTCAAAAATGCAATATGGAGGAAATTAAAAATGAAAATAGGGAATAGAGAGTTTGATTTGAAAAATCATGCTTATATTATGGGAATTTTAAATATTACCCCAGATTCTTTTTCAGATGGAGGAAATTATAATACAATAGATGCTGCTCTTTTTCATGCAGAGCAGATGATAAAAGAAGGGGCAGATATCATTGATATTGGAGGTGAATCGACAAGACCTGGTCATGAAAAAATTAGTGATACAGAAGAAATCCACAGAGTTGTGCCAGTTATCGAACGGATTAAAGCTGAGTTTGATATACCTGTCTCTCTTGATACTTATAAGGCTGAGGTGGCAAAAGAAGGAATTAAAGTGGGAATCGACTTAATCAATGATATATGGGGCTTAAAATGGGATGGAAATATGGCTCCTATTATCGCAGAGTCAGGACTTCCATGTTGCCTAATGCATAACCGAAGAGAAATTAATTATATGGATTTTATGAATGATTTTAGGTCAGATATCGAGGAAATTTTAGATATTGCATGCTGGGCAGGAATTGAAAAGGAAAAGATTATTTTAGATCCTGGCATTGGCTTTGCTAAAGATTATAAGATGAATTTAATGATAATGAATCATTTAGAATTATTGGCAAAATGGGAAGTTCCAATTTTACTTGGAACATCTAGAAAATCCATGATAGGAAATGCTCTCAATCTTCCTGTAGAGGAGAGAGAGGAAGGTACACTAGCTACAACTGTTGTTGGAAGAATGAAGGGATGTAGTATTTTTAGAGTGCATGATGTAAAGAAAAATAAGAGAGCTCTTATGATGACGGAGGCTATTTTGCAGCAGAAATAAGATTAGGAGAAATATAGTGGATCAGATTAAAATTAAAAATTTAGAGATATTTGGATACCACGGCGTTTTGGAAGAGGAAAATAAACTTGGACAAAAATTTATTGTCTCAGCTACGGCTTATCTCGATACGAGAGAGGCAGGAAAAAGTGATGATTTGACAAAAACTATTCACTATGGTGAGATGGCATTGCTTATAAAAAAAGTTTTGGAGGAAAATACATTTGCACTTTTAGAGAGAGCAGCTGAGATTGTATGTGAGGAAGTTTTGCTTACTTATCCACTTATACGAAAGATGGAATTAGAGATAAAGAAACCGTGGGCACCGATTTTATTGCCTCTTGAAACCGTTTCTGTCACGATTGAGAGGGGCTGGCATAAGGTTTATGTAGGTCTTGGTTCTAATTTGGGAGATAAAAAGAAGTATTTAGAAAATGCATTAGAACAATTAGACAGTGAGAAAGAGATAAAAGTGAAAAAGGTATCTAGTTTTTATGAAACGGAGCCGTATGGCTATAAAGAACAAGATACTTTTTTAAACGCCTGTGCTTGTATTGAAACATTGCAGACGCCCAGAGAACTTTTGGATACTTTTCATCAGATAGAAGCTAGAGCGAAGAGGGAGCGAGTGATACATTGGGGTCCACGGACATTGGACCTTGATATTTTACTCTATGATGATAAAATAATAGATAGTGAGGATTTAATTATTCCACATAAGGAATTACATAAAAGAATGTTTGTGCTTGAGCCACTTTGTGAAATTGCAAGTCATGTAAGACATCCTTTATTTTTACTTAGTATGGAACAATTAAAAGAACAATTGGACAAAAACTAGGAGGCAAAAATAAAATGAGAGAACTACCAGAAATACGAGTGGAGATTGACCGTATTGATAAGGAAATTGTGACATTATTTCAAGAAAGAATGGAACTTGCGAAAGAGGTTGCAGAATATAAAAAATTAACGAATAAAGCAATTTTTGATAAAGAGAGAGAAGAGGAAAAGAAGAAAAAGATTTGTAGCTATGTCGAAGATGAGTATGTAAAAAAGACAGTCTCAGAACTTTTTTCTCAAATCATGTCTTTGAGTCGAAAGTATCAATATCATATGTTAGATCAAAGAGATCGCTATATTGAAAATTATTTTCAAAGAGTAGCAAATCTTGAGATGTATCCAGATACAAGAGTCGTGTATCAGGGGGTACCTGGAGCTTATAGTCAAAAAGCGTTACTTCAATTTTTTGGTGAAGGAGTAGACCATTATCATGTGAAAACATTTAAGGAGGTTGCGCTTGCGCTTAGCAACGGAGATGCGGATTACGGTGTTCTTCCGATTGAGAATTCTTCTGCTGGAAATGTAGAGGGAATTTATGATATTTTACTTGAAAATGATGTTTGCATTGTCGGGGAAGAGATTGTAAAAGTTGACCATGCACTCCTTGGAATTCGTGGAAGTAAATTAGAAGATATTCAAGTTGTATATTCCCATCCACAGGCACTTATGCAGTGTAAAAAATATTTATCTCAATGTAGTGCAAAGAAAATTAGCTTAAATAATACAGCAGAGGCCGCAAAAAAGATAAAGGAAGATGCAGATAAAACGCAGGCAGCTATTGCAGGTGAGTGGGTGGCAAATATGTACGACCTTGAGATTCTAGATACGAAGTTAAATCACGAGACAAATAATTCTACTCGTTTTGTTATTATATCGAAGAAGCGTCAGTATACAGAAGCTGCACAAAAAATCAGTATTTCTTTTGCACTTCCTCATGAGAGTGGTACACTTTATAATATTTTATCTCATTTTATTTTTAATGATCTTAATATGACAAATATTGAATCTGTTCCTCTTCCAAATAGACAGTGGGAGTATCGCTTCTTTATTGATTTTACAGGAAATTTAAATAGCTCTGCTGTAAAAAATGCGTTAAAAGGAATTCGTGAGGAAGTAGCGGATTTCAAAATTTTAGGCAATTATTAGAATTGAGGTTTATATGACTAGGAGAAGAAATCAAAAACGTGATGAAAGGCGAGGAGAAAATAAAAATTTGCGAATTGTCTTTTTGATTTTTTTGTTTGTTCTATCAATTTTTATTATAAAAAATTATGGAAAGCTACAAAAAGAGGCACAGATGCCAATTAATAATGGCGTGGCGAGTGAATCAAGAACTGTAGATGAAAAGAATGAGATAGTTCAAAAATTCAAGGGGAATGGTCTTTACTTAAAACAGATAAATCTCTACTTTGGAAATAATTATTATGGAAAAAGCGAGGGGAATTTGATCATCACTCTAAAAAATGAAGAGGGTGAGCAGATAAAAAAGATGATTGTACCCGCAAAAGAGGTACAAAACTTAAACTATCTTACTTTTAAAGTAGAAAAGAGAATGAAAAGAGCGAAGATATATTCTATTTTTATTACAGGAAGTGAGATTGAAATTGGGCAAGGACCGATTTTATATCGTGTATCTAAAGTGAATGCTCCAAATGAGCAGCTTACGCAAAATGGAAAGAAGATGAAGGGAAGCTTATATGCTTTTTATGTATATCCAAGTAAGGGGATTATACAGATGATAGGGCTTATTTTTATTTTGGCTTTACTAGGATTCATTGGTAGTATTTATATCCCATCAAACAAGAAATATGACAATAGTGAGTTAAGTTCAAACTGGAATGTCGTGGCAAATTTTTTGTTTTTTGCTGTTCCACTTTTTGGGTTTTATATGGTAGAACATTTTACGAAAAATAGCTGGTCGACCATTTATCCACTTTCCATTCTATTTAATATTATTATTTATTATTGTATATTTGGAGCGATATATTTTATTTTTGGAAATAAAAAAATAACGACTATTTTGTATTTAACGCTTGCCTATATTATTGGTGCAGCTAATTATTTTGTTTTAAGCTTTCGTGGCACTCCGATTTTGCCATCGGATATTGCCTCTATGGGGACAGCGAAAAATGTGGCTTCTAATTATAGTTATACAATTACAATAGAGTTTATTAGTAATTTAATTATATTGCTTTATATTTGCACAATCATATGTAAAAATAAGAAATTTAAGTATGTAAATATTAGAGCAAGGGCAATCGTTTTGCCATTTATAATCGTTGGAATTTTGATAAATTTTGGTTTTATAAAACAAGAAAAATTTTTGGAAAATTATGATATTAAAGTAAATGTTTGGAATCAAAAAAAAGGGTATACTAAAAATGGAACTGTTTTTGGCTTTGCTATGAATTGTAAATATTTATCAGTAAAAAAACCAGAGGGATATTCGATAAAAGAAGTACAAAAAATAGCAAATAATTATATGTATGAGGAAGAGCCAGAGGGAAAAATACAAGATAAAAAGCCAAATATTATTGTCATTATGAATGAGGCGTTTAGTGATTTATCGGTTATTCATTCATTTAAGACGAATAAAAAATATATGCCGTTTATAGATGGCCTAAAGGAAAATACAATAAGAGGTCAACTTTATGTTTCTGTTTTTGGAGGAAATACATGTAATACAGAGATGGAGTTTTTAACTGGCAATACAATGGCATTTTTGCCAAATGGAAGTATTGGATATACGCAGTTTATAAAAGAGAAACTTCCAGGCTTTACTTCTACTTTAAAAAATCAGGGATATACAGGAAATTATGCGTTACATCCTTATATAGCAGATGGATGGAATCGTCCAAACGTGTATAAGTGGCTTGGATTTGAATCTTTTATTAGCCAAGATGATTTTGAAAATCCAAAGCTAATAAGAAATTATATATCAGATGAATCTAATTTTGAAAAAGTAATAGAACTTTATGAGAAGTCAGAAAAAGAAGATCCTTTTTATCTCTTTAATGTAACGATGCAAAATCATGGTGGCTATACATCGAATTTTGATAATTTTAAAACTGACGTAAAAATTACGGACGAGAATGGAAACAAGCAGGCAAATCAGTATTTATCTTTAATTCGAAAGACGGATGAGGCATTTAAAAAATTAGTTAAGTATTTTGAGACGGTCAAAGAACCTACAATACTTGTAATGTTTGGAGACCATCAGCCAAGTATTAACGATGAGTTTTACGAAAAACTATATGGAAAAAAACTTTCTGATTTAACACAGGAGGAATTACAAAAAAAATATCAAACTCCATATATCGTATGGGCAAATTACGATATTAGGGAGGAAAAAAGAGATATGAGTGCCAATTATTTGTCATCCTTTCTCTTAGAGCTAGCAGGTCTTGAGATGTCAGGATATGATAGATTTTTGTTAGATTTGCAAAAGAAGATTCCAGTTCTCAATGCAGTTGGCTATATTGGAGATGACGGAAAACATTATACATTTGATGAAGATTCTCCATACAAAAATGATATTTTAAAATATCAGATTCTTCAGTATAATAATTTAATTGATACAAAGCATAGATACGAAAAGTTTTTTGATTAAAAAGGGCAGCTATTTTATCTCAAAAAGGAGATAGAATAGTTGTCTTTTTATTTCCAACTTGCATGAATATCTGTTATAATAGAACCATAAGGTAATGAAGTTGTTTTTTTCTGTAGGGTATGAAAAAAGCTGTTCTATAAGTGTAACTTGTGGGAGATAAATTTTTTGAGAGTGGGAGAAAGAGAAGAGAAAGGGTGAGGAAAATGAACTATTTTACATTTGGAGTCATTGTATTAGGTTCTAAAGATATATCCTTGAAAATATATGAGATATCTTCGAAAAATCAAATAAGACAATTAGATTATATAAATTGTCCGATGGAGATAGGTCGAGAGGGATATGTGGAGAAGAAGATTAGTCTAGGTCAGATTGAAGAGATTTGTGAAATTCTGAGTGGATTTTCGAGAAAATTAAAGGAATATCAGGTGACTCAGACAAAATGCTATGCCACAAGTGCGATAAGAGAGGCAAAAAATAAGGAAATGGTCGCTAACCATATAGAAGTTCGTACAGGATTTTCTCTTATTATTCCTAGTAATTCAGAGCTGAGACTTTTAATGTATAAGGGAATGATGAGAAAACAAGAAAATTTTAATCAAATTATCGAGAAAAATACGGCAATTTTGGATGTGGGAGCAGGCAGTGTTCAGATTTCTCTTTTTAGTAAGGGAGAACTTTATACGACGCAGAATATACCGATTCGAACATTAAATATTCAAAATCTACTCTCTAAAATTGAGGGGAGAGATTTAGATTACGCTTCTGTTGTAGAGCAGTATGTGAGATATGAGTTAAGTATTTTTCAGAGTATATATTTAAAAGATAAGCTGATTAAAAATATTATTATTATTGGACAAGATAATAATATTTGGAATAAGATTGCCCCAGAACTACAAATTGGAGACCATGTGACGATGGAAAATTTGGAGTATCTTTATAAAAAAATTCGAAAGGCGACAACGAGACAAATTGCAGCCAAATATGATATTCCATTTGAGACGGCTAGATTTACACTTCCTTCTATTTTGATTTATAAAATATTTTTAGAGCAGGCAAAGGCGGACCATATTTGGATTAGCCAGACGGATTTATGCGATGGAGTCGCAGTGGATTTTGTGGAGAGAGAGAAAAAGATAACGATTGTTCATGATTTTAATCAAGATATTATTGCTACAGCGAGAAATTTGGCGAAAAAATATCGCTGCAATAAAATGCATACGGAGATTGTGGAGAAATTTGCTCTTACCATATTTGACCGTATGAAGAAATATCATGGCTTAGGAGCGAGAGAAAAATTCTTATTACAAATTGCTTGTATTTTGCACGACTGTGGAAAATTTATTAATATGAATGAAACAGGGCTTAACAGCTATCATTTAATCCGCTCGACAGAAATTATTGGACTTTCTCACAGAGAGAGACAGTTGATTGCTTATATTGTATTGTATCAATGTGATCCAACACAAGACTTGCATGAGATTCCCGTAAAGGATTACCTTATTATTGTGAAATTAAGTGCTATTCTCCGAGTTGCCAATGTATTAAATAGAGATAGCAAACAAAAGTTTGTTAATTACACGATAACAAAAAAGAAAAATGAGCTTCTTATTACAGTTTTAACAGATGAAAGTATTACATTAGAAAAGGTTTTATTTCAAACTGCGGCAAATTCTTTTGAGGAGGTATATGGAATTCGCCCAGTAATTATACAAAGGAGTGAGCAGATGAATGGTTGATTATAGTAAATGGAATAAAAAGGAAAATTTTTGGAATCGAGAACTTAGTTGGCTACAATTTAATTACCGTGTATTAAGCGAGGCGAGAGATAAAAAGACAATGCTCTTTGAGCGATTGAAATTCTTAAGCATTACGGCTTCTAATTTAGATGAATTTTTTATGGTTCGTATTGCATCTTTAAAGGATTTGGTACATGCTGATTACACAAAGCCAGATATTGCCGGCTTAACTCCAAAAGAGCAGTTAGAGAAACTATCGGAGGAGACACATAGGATGGTAGATATGCAGTATTCAACGTGGAATCGCTCGTTAGTTCCTCTTCTTAGAGAAAATAATCTCTTTTTAGTTGAGAGATATGAGGATTTGACAGAAAAGCAGGGAGAATTTGTCGATCAGTACTTCCATAAAAATGTCTATCCTGTCTTAACACCGATGGCAATTGACTCTTCGAGACCTTTTCCTCTTCTTCGAAATAAGACATTAAATATTGCAGCGTTGATTAAAAAGAAAATTAACGGGGAAGATTATGAGGTTGCCACAGTACAAGTTCCATCTGTTTTGCCAAGAATTGTAAAACTTCCTGCGAGTGAGAGTGGAAGGACAGAAATTATTTTACTTGAGGAGATTATTGAAAAGAATATATCACAGCTTTTTTTAAACTATGAGGTGAAATGTGCGTATCCGTATCGAATTATGAGAAATGCAGATTTAACAATTGATGATGCGGCAGATTTACTTGAGGAAATTCAAAAACAGTTAAAGAAACGACAGTGGGGAGAAGTGATTCGATTAGAGTATCAAGAGGGAATGAGTAAACAGCTTATTAAATACTTAAAAAAACAGCTTCAAATTTCTAATAATGATATGTATGCAATTAACGGACCACTTGATTTAACATTTTTGATGAAAGTATATGGATTAAAAGGATTTTCGCACTTGAAACAGCCAAGTTATAAGCCTCAGCCTTCGCCACAGATAAGAACGGATATACCATTATTTGACCAGATTAAAGAAAAAGATATTTTACTTTTTCATCCATATGAATCTTTTGACCCAGTTGTCGATTTTATTAAACAGGCGGCAAAAGACCCTGATGTTTTAGCAATTAAGCAAACTCTATACCGTGTAAGTGGAAATTCACCAATCATTGCCTCTTTAGCTATGGCAGCAGAAAATGGAAAGCAAGTTACTGTCTTAGTGGAGTTAAAAGCTCGTTTTGACGAAGAAAATAATATTTTATGGGCGAAAAAACTTGAGCAGGCAGGATGTCATGTTATCTATGGATTAGTTGGACTTAAAACGCACTGTAAGATAGCGCTTGTCGTGAGAAGAGAAGAAGATGGAATTCGAAGATATGTGCATCTTGGAACGGGAAATTATAATGATTCTACAGCAAAGCTATATACAGATATGGGGATATTTACGGCGAGCGATTCTATTGGAGAGGATGCAACAGCTGTCTTTAATATGCTTTCTGGATACTCAGAGCCAGCAAGATGGGAAAAATTATCGGTTGCTCCGTATTGGCTTCGAGATAATTTCTTAAAATTGATTCATAGAGAGATAGAAAATGCAAAGAAAGGAAAGAAAGCTAAAATTAAGGCGAAGATGAATTCACTATGTGATCCAATGATGATTTTAGCGCTCTATGAGGCTTCAAACGCAGGGGTGGAAATAGAACTTATTGTGCGGGGGATCTGTTGTCTTGTAGCGGGAAGAAAGGGACTTTCAGAAAATATTACTGTGCGTTCCATAGTGGGAACTTTTTTGGAACATAGCCGTATTTTTTATTTCTATAACGATGGAATGGAGGAAGTCTATATGGGCAGTGCCGATTGGATGCCAAGAAATTTAGACCGAAGAGTAGAAATTGTCTTCCCTGTGGAGCAGGAGGAAATTAAAAAAAGAGTAATAGAAATTTTGAATATTCAATTGAGAGATACTATGAAAGCACATCTTTTGAAGGAAGATGGAAGTTATGAAAAGATAGATAGAAGAGGAAAACCTAAACTAGACTCACAAATGTATTTTTGCGAGGAGGCTTTAGAGAGACAAAAATTAGAAAAAAAGCTGGAAAAACGTAGGTTTGAACCTGCATTTAAAATAAGCCCAAAGGAGGATTTTTAAGTGAATAAAAAAGTAAAACTTTTTTTCTTCGTTATTGTAGCTATGTTATCTATATTTGGCTGTGGCAACTTAAAAGGAGAGAGTACAAGTGAACAGACAAAACAAGAAGAAAAGGATACAACGACGAGTCAGATAGATGAAGTGACTGTTCAAGGAATGGTGGAAGATATTTTAAAAAATATGACATTAGAAGAAAAAATCGGACAGTTATTTATTGTGAACTTGGATACGCTAGATCCAAATGACGATAATGAAGAGAGAAAGCTTACGGATAATATGAAAAAATCAATAGAAAAATATCACGTAGGTGGAATTGTTTTATTTGCGAGAGATATTAATACAAGAAAGCAGACAAAGCAATTAAATTCAGATTTACAAGATGCCAGTAAAATTCCAATGTTTATTTCCGTTGACGAAGAGGGAGGTACTGTAGCAAGAATATCTTCCAATGAAAAGATGAAGACAACGTCTTTTCCAGATATGAGTGAGATAGGAAAGACAAAAGATGAAAAAAAAGCGTATGAAGTAGGAAAGACGATAGGAAATGATATTAGTAAGCTTGGATTTAACTTAGATTTTGCTCCTGTTGCCGATGTGCTTTCCAATGAAAAAAATGTAGAGATAGGAGTAAGAAGCTTTGGCTCTGATCCAGAACTTGTTGCTAAAATGGTTGCCTCCGAGGTGAGAGGATTGCAGGAAGAAAACGTGAGTGCGACATTAAAGCATTTTCCAGGACATGGAGATGTAAGTTTGGACACGCATAAAGGTTATGTGGCATCAGATAATGGAATTAAGACATTGAGAAAACGTGAATTTCTTCCATTTAAGGCTGGAATTGATGAGGGATGTGATTTTATTATGGTATCCCATATTAATATTAATAAGGTGACACAAAATGAGACACCGTCTTCTCTATCAAAATTAGTAATAAAAGAAATTTTGCGAGGAGAGCTTGGATTTGAAAAGATTATTATTACAGATGCGATGAATATGCAAGCTATCACAAAATTTTATGAAGATGAAGAGGCAGCAGTTATGGCAATAAAGGCTGGAAATGATATGATTTTAATGCCAAATGATTTAAAAAGTGCTTTTGAGGGAATTAGGGAAGCAGTAGAGGAGGGGGAGATAGAAGAAAAAGAAATAGACGAAGCGGTCAAGAGAATTTTAAGTGTAAAATTGGAGAGGAATGTAATTAGCGAGGATACAACCCTTATAGAGAAATAAGAATTAGTCTTGTTTTTTTGTAAATTGTATGTTACAGTGTTAGTGCAAAAAGTCCGCCTGTTACTTTAGTGTTAAGCGGAAAAATTGTACTTCTATTATGAAAGAGTGAGAGGTACACTTTTTTGTAAGGAAAGATAGGTGCGAGAATGGAAAAAATTGGTTTATTATATGAGGGAAAAGCAAAGAAAGTATTTACGACAGAAGACGAAGACTTGCTGATTGTCGAGTACAAAGATGAGACAGATGAAAAGATGTCTCAGGGCAGGACAAGTGGAGGATCTATAAATAATAGAATGACAAATATTCTATGTAAATTACTTGAGATAAAAGGGGTTCCTACGCACTATGTGCAAGAGTTAAGTGACACAGAGACAGTTGTAAAAAAAGTAGAGATTATCCCTCTTGGGATAGTCATCCGCAATATTGCTGCAGGCAGTTTCTCAAAAAAATTGGGGATTGAGGAGGGGTTTACACTGTTAGAGCCAACCCAAGAGATTTATTATGAAAATGAGGAGCTTAATAATCCTATGATTAATGACTCTTATGCAACTGCTATTGGCGTGGCAAAAAGAGAAGAAATCGAGAGAATGAAAGAGTTGGCTTTTAAAGTAAATGAAATATTAAGAGAAAAATTTCAAGAAATTGGCATTTGTCTTGTTGATTTTAAATTGGAATTTGGACGCTATAAGGGACAAATTATTTTGGCAGATCAAATCTCTCCAGATACTTGTCACTTATGGGATTTAGAGACAGGAAAAAAATGGGTCGGAGATTATAATTCAAAAGATTGCCATGCTGTCTATGAAGAAGTATTAAAAAGATTGAGATAAGGTTTTTATTTATAGTTATCTGTGAGAGTGGATATATCAAATCTCTTATCTCATATGGAAGCAATGAAAGGAATTGAATATATCAATGTGTGAAGAACAATATTTGTATCCGATGGATGATAAACTGGGAGAAGAATGTGGCGTATTTGGGATGTATGATTTTGAGGGAAATGACGTAGCTTCGACAATTTACTATGGACTTTTTGCCCTTCAGCATAGGGGACAAGAAAGTTGTGGTATTGCTGTTTCTGATACAAATGGTCCAGTGAGAAATGTACCATCAAAAAAAGGAATGGGATTAGTTAATGAAGTTTTTTGCCCAGATGATTTTAAAAATCTAAAGGGTGATATTGGTGTTGGACACGTTAGATATTCAACCGCTGGTGCAAGTACGAGAGAGAATGCACAGCCTTTAGTATTAAATTACTGGAAAGGAACGCTTGGCCTTGCCCATAATGGAAATTTAATTAATGCTTTAGAGCTTCGCAGGGAGCTTGAATACACAGGAGCAATTTTTCAAACAACAATCGATTCCGAGGTTATTGCATATCATATTGCAAGAGAGAGGCTTCAGGCAAAAAATGTCGAGGGCGCAGTAAAAAATGCGATGAAGAAGATAAAAGGGGCATATGCATTAATTGTTATGAGTCCAAGAAAATTAATTGGTGCGAGAGATCCGTATGGATTTAAGCCACTTTGTATTGGAAAAAAAGATCACGCCTATATTTTAGCCTCAGAGACCTGTGCACTTGATACAATCGGTGCGCAGTTTGTCCGAGATGTAGAGCCTGGAGAGATTGTGGCGATTACAAAAGAGGGAATAACAAGTGATAAATCTCTTTGTCTGCCAAAAGAGAGAGAAGCAAGATGTATTTTTGAGTATATTTATTTTGCCAGACCAGATAGTGATATTGATGGTCAAAATGTATATGATGCTAGAATTATGGCCGGACGCTGCTTAGCACAGTCAAGTCCCGTAGATGCGGATTTGGTTATTGGTGTTCCAGAATCGGGAAATGCGGCAGCGATTGGATATGCTTTAGAATCAGGTATTCCTTATGGAATTGGATTTATGAAAAATAGTTATGTGGGCAGAACGTT
This sequence comes from Lachnospiraceae bacterium, assembly GCA_051880475.1. Lineage (GTDB taxonomy): Bacteria > Bacillota > Clostridia > Lachnospirales > Lachnospiraceae > JAUUSJ01. The sequence continues at coordinate 136,063 of JBJEOA010000010.1, forward strand.
TATTAAACCAAAGCAGACAGAGCGAGTTTCCAGTGTCAATGTGAAACTAAATGCGATTCGCAGTGTTGTCAAGGGAAAGCGAATTATCATGATTGATGACTCAATCGTTCGCGGAACAACGAGTGATCGAATTGTTAGTATGCTAAAGGATGCAGGAGCAAAAGAAGTACATGTGAGAATTAGCTCACCTCCGTTTTTACATCCTTGCTATTTTGGAACAGATATTCCAGATGAAAAACAATTAATCGCATATAATCGTACTGTGGAGGAAATTTGTGAAATAATAGGAGCTGATTCTCTTGGATATTTAAGAGTGGAGGATTTAAGCAAGTTAGCTCCAGGACTTTCTTACTGTAATGGTTGCTTTACAGGAAAGTATCCGCTAGATCCACCGACAAAAAGTATTCGACAAGAGATGGAATAAAAGGAGGAAATACAAATGAGAGATAGATACCAAAGTCCTTTAGCAGAGCGCTATGCAAGCAGAGAAATGCAGTATATTTTCTCACCAGATAAAAAATTTAAGACATGGAGAAAATTATGGATTGCCCTTGCTGAGACAGAAAAAGAGCTAGGACTAAATATTACAGATGAGCAGATTGAAGAACTTAAGGCTCATGCAGAGGATATTAACTATGAAGTTGCAATTCAAAGAGAAAAGGAAGTGCGCCATGATGTTATGTCCCATGTATATGCTTATGGTCAGCAATGTCCAAAGGCAAAGGGAATTATCCACTTAGGAGCAACCTCTTGTTATGTTGGCGATAATACAGATATTATTATTATGACAGAGGCACTTCGTCTTGTTCGTAAGAAATTAGTAAATGTTATTTATGAGTTATCTAAGTTTGCAAAGGAAAATAAAGATTTACCTACTTTAGCCTTTACACATTTTCAGCCAGCACAGCCAACTACAGTTGGAAAGAGAGCAACTCTTTGGATGATGGAATTAGTTCTTGATTTGGAAGATATCGATCATGTAATTGGAGAGATGAAATTACTCGGTTCTAAAGGAACTACGGGAACACAGGCAAGCTTTTTAGAACTTTTTGAGGGAAATCATGAAGTTATTCGCCAAATTGATCAAAAAATTGCACAGAAGATGGGATTTGAAGCCTGTTTCCCAGTGTCTGGACAGACATATTCTAGAAAAGTTGACAGTCGCGTATTAAATGTATTAAGTGGAATTGCACAGTCCGCTCATAAGTTTTCTAATGATATTCGTCTTCTCCAGCATTTAAAAGAGATTGAAGAACCATTCGAGAAAAATCAAATTGGATCTTCTGCTATGGCATATAAGAGAAATCCAATGAGAAGTGAGCGAATTGCATCTTTGGCAAATTATGTGATTGCAGACTCTATTAATCCAGCTATCACAGCTGCTACACAGTGGTTTGAGAGAACATTAGATGATTCCGCTAATAAGCGTATCTCGGTTCCAGAGGCATTCTTGGCAGTGGATGGAATTTTAGACTTATATATGAATATAGTAGATGGTCTTGTTGTGTATCCAAAAGTAATTGAGTCACGTCTTATGAAGGAACTTCCATTCATGGCTACAGAAAATATTATGATGGATGCTGTAAAGGCTGGTGGAGATAGACAGGAATTGCATGAGAGAATTCGTGTTCATTCCATGGCAGCTGGAAAAGTTGTAAAGGAAGAAGGAAAAGAAAACGATTTATTAGAGAGAATTGCAAATGACCCTGCCTTTAATATGACGATGGAACAGTTAAATGCAATTATGGATCCAAAGAATTTTGTAGGTCGTGCCCCAGTACAGACGGAAGAATTTTTAGAGGAAGTTATCGCTCCGATTTTGGAGGAGAACAAAGAATTGCTTGGATTAAAAGCGGAAATTAATGTATAGAGAAAAACGTTTTTATAAAAAATAATAAGACTTGATAGGTCAACCTAAAAGAGCCTAGAATACATAAAGATGTTTTCTGGGCTTTTCTTTTTGAAGATTATTAAATAGACAGATTTTTCTTTTTAGTATATACTAAAATTATAACGAATACATTAAGAAGATAAGCTGAAAAGGAGAGAAGAATGAAAACAAGCGCAGTAGTAACAGCACAAAGAGGTTTACACGCCAGACCAGTTGCAGAGCTTTGCAGTTTCGCAAGAAATTTAGAAGGAAAAATTTGGATTTGTGCAGAAGGAAAAGATGAGGTATTGGCAACAGATCTTTTTGGTTTGATGAATCTTAATATTCGCCAAAATGATATCGTTTTTATCAAAACAGAAGGAGAAAATGATGAGGAAGTTGCCCTAAAAGTAAAAGATTTCTTAGAAAATGTAGAATAATAGGGTTCACTTTCACTCACTAATATGATATACTTTAAGATAGATTGTCTAGAGCAACTAATATATAAACTTGAGCAGAGATAAATTATTTGTATCTGCGAGATTAGGAGGAATAATTTATATGGTAAAAGCAATTGTTGGAGCCAATTGGGGCGATGAGGGAAAAGGAAAGATAACAGATATGTTAGCAAAAGAATCGGATATTATTATTCGTTTCCAAGGCGGAGCAAATGCAGGACATACTATTGTAAATAATTACGGAAAATTTGCATTACACACACTTCCATCAGGAGTGTTTTATGATCACACAACAAGTATTATTGGAAATGGTGTAGCCCTCAATATTCCAGTATTATTAAAGGAATTAAATGAGATAGTGGCAAAAGGAGTACCTACCCCAAAACTTTTAGTGTCCAATCGTGCACAGATGGTAATGCCATATCATATTTTGTTTGACGAATATGAAGAGGAAAGATTAGGAGGAAAATCTTTTGGTTCTACAAAGTCAGGAATCGCACCTTTTTATTCTGATAAATATGCTAAGATTGGATTTCAGGTAAGCGAGCTATACGATGAAGAGTACTTGATGGAGAAAATCGAGCGTGTATGCAATATGAAAAATGTATTATTAGAGCATTTATATCATAAACCACTCTTAGATCCAAAAGAGCTGTTTGAGACATTGGTAGAGTGGAGAGAGATGATTGACCCATATGTATGCGATGTTTCCGCTTATTTGGATAAAGCATTAAAAGAAGGAAAAGAAGTTTTGTTAGAAGGTCAGTTGGGAACATTAAAAGACCCAGACCATGGAATTTATCCTATGGTAACATCTTCGTCTACTTTGGCAGCTTACGGTGCAATTGGAGCAGGACTCCCTCCTTATGAGATTAAGAAAATTATTACAGTTGTAAAGGCATACTCTAGCGCAGTTGGAGCAGGTGCTTTTGTAAGCGAACTTTTTGGAGATGAGGCAGAGGAGCTTAGAAGACGTGGCGGAGACGGTGGAGAGTACGGTGCTACGACAGGAAGACCAAGACGTGTAGGTTGGTTTGACGTAGTTGCAAGTCGCTACGGATGTCGACTTCAGGGAACAACAGATGTTGCTTTTACTGTTCTTGATGTACTCGGATATTTAGATGAAATTCCAGTATGTGTTGGATATGAGATTGACGGTGAAGTGACAACAGATTTTCCAATCACAACAAAACTTGAAAAGGCAAAACCAATTTTAGAGGTATTGCCAGGATGGAAACAAGATATTAGAGGAATTAAAAAATACGAAGATTTACCAGAAAATTGTAGAAAATATATCGAGTTTGTGGAAGAAAAACTTGGATATCCTATTACTCTTATTTCCAATGGACCAGCGAGAGATGATATTATTTATAGAAATAAATAGATGATAAAAGGTTGTTGTTGACAGCCAGTTATCATTTTGTGGCGAAAAACGAACAGGCTTGCCTGTGGAAGTAGTCAGTAAAATGAAAAAAGAATGTTGCAAATGTGAGAAGCAGATTTGTAATATTCTTTTTTTTTCACATTAAAAACACTTTTTTGTAAGAAAAATATAATAAAAAGTTCATAGAAAAGACATTGGATTTTTGCATTAGATATGGTATAATTTATATCATAAAGAGAAGGGATAAAAATGTAAAATTAGTGAAAATATACAATAAATAACCAGAATAAGAGCAATGTCTAGGAGGGATAAGTATGAGGTATAAGGCATTTACTCAAGAGAAGATGGTTGTCACATTGAATGATTATATTAAGATGATTGTTCACTTTACAAAAAAGGGGAAAGGAAAGACAGAGAGTCGTGTGTTTCGAAAAAGATTTTTTGTGACCCAGAATTCTCAGATTGATACAAGAAATTTATACAACAAAAATTCAGATACGTATTCTATTTATTTGGATGAGATAGGAACAGAGAAATTATTCGTAGAAAAGATTAGTAACCGAGATGGAGTATACTATAAAATTAGGGAGCCAATTACGAGAGGACAGTATGAACAGATTTCCAAAGGAAAGATAGAATGGATGCAAAAAAGCTCCTTAAAGTTATTAAATGAGCTATATTGGGAACTTAAGATGAATCAGTTAGAGCTTAGTATGGTATATGAGTTTACAAGAGAAATTGTAGACCTTGGAAGTTCCCAAGTTTTGTTTGATAAGGATATTAGACATTTAGGGCATGATTTATTAAAGCAAGAGAGCGAAGAGGAATTGAGGAGATTATCACAGAAGAGACATTCAGATATTGTTGTCACATATCGAAAAAATGTTGGTATGCCTAAGTTTTTTAATGATATAATGGCAAATATGTATGGACAGCCACAGCCGGTATTACAGATGGGATAATGTTTTGATACCCCAAAAGATGGAGAACATCCATCTTTTGGGGTATTTTTATTTTAAAATAAACTAAAATTTTTTGAAAATTTTACATATATTTAACAAAAACATTACTTTCTCTTTAAAAACGTTGACAAATAAATAGGGTTTGAGATACAATAACAAAGGAATAAGGGATAAATTGCTGAAAAATGACGAACTAATTTAGGGGATTTACAATTTTTAGCACAGGCTGTTTGCATGTGCTATTTTCATGTACTGAATTTTGAAGATTTGGCAAAAATTCTTTCAAGATTTGGGCAACTTCCATGCTGTATAGCGGTATATGATTAGAAAAATTTTAAGTATGCTATACAAGTTTTTGGGAAATCGGAGGAATTTGCAAATGACAATAGTTGAAATGTTTAGCCTTTTAGGAGGAGTCGGATTATTCCTATTCGGAATGACTATGATGTCCTCTGGTTTAAAAGGCGCCTGCGGTGACAATTTGCAGGGAATTTTAGAGAGAGCAACGAAAAATAAGCTGTTAGCTGTTGGAGTCGGTATTCTTGTTACGATGCTGATTCAAAGCTCATCAGCAACCGATGTCATGGTTATCGGATTTGTAAACTCAGGTCTTATGACGTTATATCAGGCAATCGGTGTTATTATGGGTGCTAATATTGGTACCACAATTACAGCTCAGATGACAGCGTTTAATTTATCAACTTATACACCGTTTATCCTTTTTGTTGGAGCAGTATTATATTTATTTGTGAAAAAAGAATTATTAAAATACATAGGCTCTGTCTTAATGGGGTTTGGCATGCTATTTCAGGGAATTGGAATGATGAAATCTGCAATTGCGCCGTTGGCTCAGTCGCAAGCTTTTATAACTTTCATCTCAGCGTTATCAAATCCATTGGTAACGGTATTATTTGGCGTTGCATTTACAGCGCTGCTACAAAGTTCGTCCTCAGCAACAGTTATTTTCCAGGCATTTGCCGTACAAGGAATTATTGATTATAAGATTTGTGTTTATTTAGTTATTGGAGCCGCTATTGGATCCGTAACACCAAATCTTTTAGCATCCCTTACAACCAACCGAAATGGAAAAAGGTCTGCCATATTGAATTTATTATTTAATATATTTAGGGCAGTCATTCTCTTAACTTTGATTACGATTTTCCCAGTTATTCTTGAGTTGATTCAAAAATTATCTCCAGGAGATGTGGGACGTCAGATAGCAAATACTCATACTATTTTCGCTATTTTTGCAGTACTTGTGATGCTTCCTTTTTCAGATTTTATTGTAAAACTTTCTATGAAGATTTTACCGGAACTGCCAGAGGAAAAGAGAGAGCAAGAAGAACGCCAGTTATTATATATGGTTAATACGACAAATATTCCTACGGCGCTTGCAGTTACTCAGGCAAAGCAAGAGATTGGTCGTATGGCTTCACTTGCATATAATAATTTAGAGATGGCATTGCAGAGTTTTTTTGAGCAAAACGCAGAAAAGGCAGAGTTGGTGCTAGAGAGAGAAGAGACAGTAAATTATTTGAATAATGCAATTATTGATAAGTTAGTTGAGCTAAATACGATGACGATGTCTCAAAAGGATATGAATAAAATTTATCACTTGATTTTGACAGTAACAGATTTAGAGCGTATTTCCGACCATGCAGAAAATATTATTGAGTATGCGCGTGATTTACAAGAAAGACAAGTAGCGTTATCAGAGGAAGCGAAAAAAGAATTGAAAATCATGGGAGAACAATGCTTGGAATCTGTACAGGAATCTATTAGCATTTTTGTGACAGAAGAATATGAGCGCTTGCCAGAGGCACAGAGATTAGAAGAAATTGTAGATGATACGGAAGAAAAAGTAGTAAACGCACATATTCAGCGAGTTATGGATGGTATTTGCAGTCCACAGGCAGACGTTATTTTTAAAGATATGACATCTGACTTAGAAAGATGTTCTGACCATGCAATTAATATCGCTTTTTCATTGACAGAATTAAACGAAGCAGATATAGAAAATCCAAAATAAATAAAATAATAAGAAGAAAGAGGCATTGAGATGAGTTTATTCGTTTCAATGCCTTTTATAGTTTAGTTTTGTATATTTTGTGGAGGAAGGAAGATACTAAAGAGGTAAACAAAATGGAAATGAGGAGCATTTATGTCTAATATAATGGTTTATTTAAAAGGGGAACAGAGCGTGGCATTAAGAGATGAAAAGGTAAAATTAAAAGATATTGCCACAATTTATTGCAGAGATCTTGAGATAAAACATAATTTAGAAAAGTTAGAGATTTTGGAATTTCCTAAGAAAAAAGATAATAAGCAAGTGATATCTGTATTAAAACTAATTGAATTAATGAAAAAAGAATATCGAGATATTGAGGTTCAAAATATAGGTGAGTCAGATATTATTGTTTTTTATCACTGTCCAAAGCCACAAAATAAATATTGGCAATATGCAAAAATTATGAGTATCTGTGTTATTGTATTTTTTGGTGCCGCAATCACAATTATGGCCTATAATAATGACGTAGATATTGACAAACTTTTTTCTAATCTTTATTTTCTTTTTACTGGTATCAAAACAGAGGAACCTACGGTGATTCATCTTTTTTATTCAATTGGATTAACAGTGGGAGTTCTCGTATTTTTTAATCATATTATGAGGAAGAGACTCACAGATGACCCAACTCCTTTTGAAGTACAGATGAGACTATATGAGAGAGATGTCAATGATACCTTTATTATTGGTGCTGGAAGGAAGGAGAAAGAAAAAGATGTGGATGAGTAATATTGCCTTAGCCATTATCGCATTTTGTGCGGGAAATTTGGTGGCAGGAAGTTTCTTAGCCTTCATAAGTTTGATTGGAGTTGTGCCGAGATTGGCGGCAGTTACGAAGACAATGAAAGATGTTGTTTTATATGAAGATTGTTTTATCTGGGGAGCAGTTCTTGGAAATCTGATTTCTCTTTATCATATTTTTGTTCCAGTGGGAAGAATTGGATGTGCGATATATGGGCTGTTTGGCGGTATTTTTCTAGGATGTTTGGTAGCTGCTCTATCTGAGACGGTAACGACAGTTCCTATTTTATCGAGAAGAATTAAGATGAGAAAAGGAATGCCATATATTGTATATAGCCTCGCTCTAGGAAAAGGAATTGGAAGTTTTATCCAATTTTTTCTTTTGGCGAAATAGAGGTTTATAAAATTTTGTGAAGGATTAAGAAATGAAAGTTTCATTTTAATGGAGCTAATTCTATTGACAAGTTCTTATTTTTTACGGTATGATATGTGGAAAATAGCGATGACGAAGAGAAGTAGCATAATTTATCGCTTACAGTGAGCGTGGGATAGTGAAAACCTCGCAGAGTGAATTTATGTGAATAACACTTTAACAGCTGCAAACTGAAAGATGTATTATAAAACTTTTTCGAACAGAAATTAAGTTTTAGGAGTCATTTAGTAGGGGCGACGTAAGCCATACGTTAGTTGGCAAGGTTTTTCAACCAGCAAGTGACTGCATAGCAGTAATTCAGGTGGTACCGCGGACAGATTGTTCGTCCTGAAATAACACAAGCAAAAAAGGAGAAACTTATTATGAAAACAGCAAATATTTACCGTAACAGATTACTAAATGAAATTAGTGAACAAGATATTGGATCTATATTAAGGGTTGCAGGTTGGGTAGAAAATATTCGTGACCACGGTGGGGTATCCTTTATCGATTTAAGAGATATGTATGGCGTATTGCAGATTGTTATGCGTAATACAAAACTATTGGATGGTATTTCAAAAGAAGATTGTGTTTCTATTGAAGGTATCATAGAAAAGCGTGACGAGGAAACTTATAATCCTAAGATTCCAACGGGAACGATTGAGCTAGAGGCACAGTCTGTAAATATTTTAGGTAAAGTAAAAAAACAGCTTCCCTTTGAGATTATGACTTCTAAGGAAGTGAGAGAAGATATTAGATTAAAATATCGATATTTAGATTTACGAAATAAAAAAGTAAAAGAAAATATGATTTTTCGCTCACAGGTAATTGGCTATTTAAGACAAAAGATGACAGAAATGGGATTTTTAGAAGTTCAGACACCAATTCTTTGTGCCTCATCTCCAGAGGGAGCAAGAGATTATATCGTTCCTTCCCGTAAATTTAAAGGAAAGTTTTATGCACTTCCTCAGGCTCCGCAGCAGTATAAGCAGTTACTTATGGTTTCTGGAATTGATAAGTATTTTCAGATAGCTCCTTGTTTTAGAGACGAAGATGCGCGAGCAGACCGCTCTCCGGGAGAGTTTTATCAGCTAGATTTTGAGATGAGTTTTGCCACTCAAGAAGACGTATTTCGAGTTGGAGAGGAAGTATTAAGTGCTACTTTTGAGAAATTTGCTCCTGAGGGAAGTAAAGTAAGTATGGCACCTTATCCGGTTATTAGTTATAAACAGGCTATGTTAGAGTTTGGCACGGATAAACCAGATCTTAGAAATCCTCTTCGCATTGTTGATGTAACAGAGTTTTTCCAAAGATGTACGTTTGAGCCATTTCATAAGAAAACCGTTCGTGCGATTAATGTACATCAGCAGATGTCTAAAAATTTCCATAAAAAATTAGAAGAGTTTGCAAAATCCATTGGTATGGGTGGGCTTGGATATCTCCAAATTCAAGATGATATGTCTTATAAAGGACCAATTGATAAATTTATTCCAGAGCAAATGAAAGAAGAACTTGCCAAATTGATTGGTCTACAGCCGGGAGATACGTTGTTTTTCATTTCTGACAGAGAAAAAAGAGCTGCTTTATTTGCAGGTCAGCTTCGCACAGAAATTGCAGCTCGACTTGATTTACTAGAAAAGAATGCGTATCGTTTTTGTTTTATTAATGATTTTCCTATGTATGAGTATGATGAGAAAGAGAGAAAAATTGTCTTTACTCATAATCCGTTCTCTATGCCACAGGGTGGCCTTGAGGCATTAAATACAAAAAAACCAGAGGAAATTTTGGCATATCAGTATGATATTGTATGTAACGGTGTAGAATTATCATCTGGTGCAGTTCGTAATCATGATTTAGATATTATGGTGAAAGCGTTTGAGATTGCCGGATATAACGAGGAAGATTTGCAAAAGAAATTTGGAGCATTATATAATGCCTTCCAGTTTGGTGCACCTCCACATGCGGGTATGGCACCAGGAATAGACCGCATGATTATGTTGCTTCGAGAAGAAGAAAATATTCGAGAAATTATTCCATTCCCTATGAACGGAAATGCACAAGATTTGATGTGCGGTGCTCCTAGTGAAGTTACAGAGCTTCAGCTTCGTGAGACTCATATAAAAATTCGATAAATTTAACCCCGACGATAATGTCGGGGTATTTTTTTTCATTTTTTGTTTATACTATCGGAAGGAAGACTTTCTTCCAAGTAGCATAAGTAAAAAAGAAAAGGAGTGAGACTTATGAAAAAGGAGCCATCCAAAGAAGCGTATAATGAGTATGTAGAAAAAGTGACTCCAAAGGCAAATTGTTTTTTTAATTGCTTAAAAGCCTTTTTTGTCGGGGGAATCATTTGTACGATAGGTGAAATAATAAAACAATTTAGCATATTGCGGTTTGGTATGACGCAAGAAAATGCGACGGCGGTTGTAACGATTGTATTAGTATTAAGTAGTGTATTACTGACAGGTTGGAATATATACGGAAGTATTGTAAATTTCGGAGGAGCGGGAGGGCTTGTTCCGATTACAGGTTTTGCCAACTCTGTATGTTCTCCAGCTATTGAGTATCAAAAAGAAGGGCAAGTTTTCGGAATAGGAGTAAAAATATTTACTATAGCAGGTCCGGTTATTTTATATGGTATTTTTTCTTCTTTTATTTTGGGCATTATTTATTATATTTTGCTGAGAGTGGGGGTGATATAGATGGGAACGAATAAAATGAGAGGAAGACAAAGTGTAGAATTTTTAGAGCCAGTTTATATTAAATCCTCCGCCTCGGTTGTCGGACAAAAAGAAGGAGAGGGACCGATGAAAAATACGTTTGATATGATTGTGGAGGATCCTTACTTTGATACCAAAAGTTGGGAGGAGAGTGAGAGTAAATTTATGAAGACAGCGGCAGAGATTGCCATAAGAAAAGCTGATTTGCAAAAAGAAAATATCCGTTACGCCTTTGCCGGAGATTTGCTTGGACAGTTGATTGCCACATCTTTTGGGATGATGTCTCTTGAATTACCGCTTTTTGGAGTGTATGGAGCTTGTTCTAATATCGGGATGGCTATATCACTGGCATCTATGATAACCTCGGCTGGATTCGCTGATTATACATTGGCAGTAAGTTCTAGTCATTTTGGAAGTGCAGAAAAACAATTTCGCTTTCCACTAGAATATGGGAATCAGAGACCACTTTCTTCTACATGGACTGTAACTGGAAGTGGAGCATTTGTTATAGGTAGAAAAAAGACAAATATAAAAGTGAGAGGGATTACAACGGGCAAGATTATAGATTATGGGGTAAAAGACGCACAAAATATGGGAGGTGCGATGGCACCTGCCGCTAGTCATGTAATTTATCAATGTTTAAAAGATTTTGATTTTCAGGTAAAAGATTTTGATAAAATTATTACGGGAGATTTGGGAGAGGTTGGACAAGAAATTTTATGCAAATTACTTCGGGAAAATGGATATGCCATTCGTGATAAGCATATGGATTGTGGCATAGAAATTTTTGATAAAGAGACACAAAATACAAACTCAGGAGGTTCAGGATGTGCTTGCAGTGCAGTTATCTTGGCGGGATTTATTGCAAATAAAATAAAAAAAGGGGAGTGGAAGAGAGTACTTTTTGTTCCAACTGGTGCTCTTTTGTCAACAGTGAGTTTTAATGAGGGAAAATCTGTGCCAGGCATTGCTCATGGCATCATATTAGAAAATGAGGTGTGAATATAGATGGAATATATAAGAGCATTTATTGTCGGTGGAATTATTTGTGCGTTGGCCCAGATTTTAATGGAAAAGACAAAATTGCTTCCAGGAAGAATCATGGTTATTTTAGTTTTGTCAGGAGTTATTTTAGGTGCGATAGGAATTTATGAGCCTATCTTAAAATGGGCAGGCTGTGGGGCGTCTGTTCCGCTATCTGGATTTGGATATAATCTCTGGAAGGGGATGAAAGAGGCGATTGGAGAGTATGGATGGATTGGATTATTTAAGGGAGGATTTCAAGCGGCAGCGATTGGAACATCAAGTGCACTTATTTTTTCTTATTTGGCCTCTCTTATCTTTCAACCAAAGATGAAAAAATAGATGGAAAATTGGTTTTTAAGAGATATGGATTTTATTATAAATGACATATTTTCGTCAATAAGAGAAGGTTGAATATAGGCTAAGAGAGATGGCATATATTCAACCTTTCACTATTTTAAAAAAATATTTTATTCTTCATTTCCCTCATTGGAACTTTCCTCATCAACCCGAGTAGCAGTAGTAGCAGTCGTCGTGGCAGTCGTCGTCGCGGTAGTTGAAGCAGTGGAAGTTCTTGTAGAAGACAGTTTATTTTTGCCTTTGGAAAGTTCGGATATAATCTTTTTAGGGATAGAATGATCTTTTGTGCAATATTGTGATTCTAACCTAGAAGGAAGAAGTTTATTATAATCTAACGTATCTAACTGGTCATCTTCTATTTTTGCCAAATATACTCTTGTATATAATTTATCTTTTGGACAGGTTTTCCTCGCCAATAAGTTGGAAGAGGAACATAGAGTGACTTTTATATGGATATCACAGTATTCTGTAGGTTCTGTCCCCTTTGAAAAATATTCTTTTCGAATTTCATTTTTTATGCCAGAAGAGCTGTTGGGATTAATTTCATGGTCACAAACACCGTTAATCGCAAGTTTTCCAGATTTTGAACAAATATAGGCACTCGTAATCTTGTCACAATCATCGAAATCTTTTATTTTTAGTTTCTTTACAGAGATAACTTTATCCATAATGGCTTTCCATATTTTTTTATGGTAGTTTTCACTGGAAAATTTTTTATTAATATCGTATCCCATCCAGATAGAAGCAGTATAATAAGGGGTATATCCGGTAAACCAAGAGTCTACATTATTAGAGGTAGTCCCTGTTTTTCCTGCAACTGGCATATTGGAAGATAGAGAGACAGCAGTTCCTGTTCCGTCTGTCACCACTTCTTTCATTGCATTTGTTAAAAGCCAAGCAGTGCTAGATTGCATTACTTTTTTTGTTTTTTGATCGCTTTGTAAAATAATATTTCCATTGGCATCTACTACTTTTGTAAAAAGAGTCGGTTCAATATATTTACCGTTATTTGCAATCGCAGCATAGGCTCCAGTTAATTCTAAGTTCGTCACGCCTTCTGTAATACCTCCAAGAGCGAGAGGCTGGATAATATCAGAGATAATTTCACCAGTTTGTTCATCTGTCTCTTTTTCTACTAATGTTGTAAATCCAAGAGAAAGTAAATAGTCATATCCAGCTTGAGGAGTTGATTTCATAATCGCTTTAGCTGCAACTACGTTGATAGAATCTTTAATAGCTTTTCTTACAGTAGTTAATCCTTGATACTGTCCATCCCAGTTTTTTACTTTTTTTCCACTGTCTACATATGAATAAGGAGCATCGTCAAAAATACTGGCCAAAGTAATAGTTTGATTATCAAGACCTGGAAGGTATGCAGCTAAAATTTTAAAAGTAGAACCAGGCTGGCGAGTTGTCTCGATTGCGCGGTTTAAAAAAATACTAGAATCTTCTTTTTCACGGTCGCTCCCACCAATTAACGCTCTGACTTCCCCTGTTTTTTGTTCTATCAAAGTAAAAGAAGTTTGAGGTTGGAGCATAACGGAAAATCTCTCCACAGCAGATTGATCGTCAGCTTTTTGAAGATTTTTCTTAAACTTATCGCAAGCTTTTCTTGCTGCTTTTTTATTTTTATAAATAATATCATAGTCAGGGTCGTCATTTAGCTTACGAAAATAAGATTGTACATCATACTCAGAATAATTTTCTTCTGTTCCATCTTCTCTTGTAATTGTTAGGCGATACGTAAGTGATACATGAGTATCGGTAGGATAATAGTCAGGGTCATTAATGATATCGGAACAAAGAGACTGAATTTTTGTATCTTGTGTACTGTAAATTCTTAATCCGCCGCCATAAATAAGCTGATATGCCTCAGCGAGAGTATAATTTTTTTCTTTTCGTAACGTATTTACTAAATCTTTTATTAAGGCATCTACGAAGTAGGAACCCTCTCCCTTGGAACTTTCTTTTGTATTCACAAGATTAATACGTTTATATACGTCATCTGCCATGGCAGTTTTATACTCACTTTCTGAGATTAAATTTTGTTTTAGCATATTATTGAGGACGATTGTGCGGCGAGCTTTGTTTTTTTCTGGATGATCTATCGGTTCTAAATTAGAAGGGTTTTGAGTAATGGAAGCTAAAACAGCACATTCTGATAAGGTCAAATCAGAGGTATCTTTGTTGAAGTATAGCTTTGATGCAGCTTGAACTCCTAAAACTCCCTGACCGAGATTAATTGTGTTTAGATAGTTTGTCAAAATTTCATCCTTTGTATATTGCTGCTCTATCTTTATAGCGAGATATTGTTCTTGGATTTTTCTTTTGACTTTATCTATCATATTATTTTCGCCGCCTGCATCAAATATATTGTTTTTTAAGAGCTGTTGCGTAATGGTGCTAGCCCCTTCCCTGAAAGAAAGACTTTTAATATTTGAAAAAACGGCTCGGGCAATTCCTTTTAAATCAATACCGTTATGTTTATAAAATCTGGCATCTTCTATGGCTATAAAGGCATTTTTTAAATTTTTTGGCATCTGCTCCGAGGAAATGATAATTCGATTTGATTGATAGTTCGATAGTTCCTTGATTACTTCTCCATCCATGTCGTATACAATAGACTTTTGTTTGGAAGGCGTTAATGAGTTTTTTGCAATGTTTGGTGCTTCTTTAATAATATCATGCACAAGAAAAGCGGTTGCAGCTATGGCAATGATACCTGTTATCATAATAAAAAATAAAAAGTACCGTCCAAAACGCAAAAAACGTTTTGTCTTAGTTTTTTCTCTGTAGGAATTAATTTGTTCTTGTTTTTTCATAGTAGATTTCTTATCGTAATTCATAATGCCCCTCCTTCTTTATATAGTATACCAAAAAATACACATTTAATAAAGGAAAAGTGAAGAAAAAACAGAGGTCGAAAAGAAAAAAAATATGAAAGAAGAATACGAAGGAAAAAAATAGAATTTCTGTTTATATTTGCTATAATGGGAAGGAGATAATATATAGTGAGGACAGGGGGAAATAAGATGCAAAAAAAATTTCTTGGAAAGAATAAGATAGGAAATAAAAGTTGGATTTATTATTATGTAACGAAACGAATGAGGAATGTCTATGGAATTTTCATCCTTTCTTCTCAAGAAAAAGAGGGAGAAAATAAGATAGAATGGGATTGGATTGATGGATTAACGGAGTCTGAAAATGAAGCTGAAACAATAGGGTTACAATGCAAAAAATATATGGTTACACCGATTAATATTGCGGAGAGTCTAGATGAGATTTTAGAAAAATTTAAAACTTTCTAAAGGAAAATCAAGTCATACATTGCAAAGCAGATTTTGATAAGGTATACTTAAAAAGAAATATTTGATAAAAGATAAGAGTAATAGGAGAAAATAATTTATGAAAGATACGAGAGAGTATATTTTATATAGAGGAGGAAGCGGAGAAATTATAGAGAAAAAATCTCGCTTTATTGCACATATTGAAAAAGTAGAGACGGTTGAAGAGGCGGAAGCTTTTATTGAGCAGATAAAGAAAAAATATTGGGATGCTAGACATAATTGCTATGCCTTTGTAGTTGGAGATGATATGCCAAAAAGTAGATGTAGTGATGATGGAGAGCCAAGTGGAACAGCGGGAAAACCAATGCTTGAGATACTTACATCTCACAATTTACATAATATTGTTGTTGTTGTGACAAGGTATTTTGGGGGGACTTTGCTTGGAACTGGTGGTTTAGTTAGAGCTTATCAGGAATCCACAAAGGAAGGACTAAAAAACTGCATTGTGTTGGAGAGATTACGGGGGAGTTTCCTAAAAGTACAAATTGAGTACACAGAACTTGGAAAATTTCAGTATACATTAGCGGAGGAAGAA
Organism: Lachnospiraceae bacterium; assembly: GCA_051880475.1. Lineage (GTDB taxonomy): Bacteria > Bacillota > Clostridia > Lachnospirales > Lachnospiraceae > JAUUSJ01. Next base: position 151,943 of record JBJEOA010000010.1, read on the forward strand.
ATTCCTGTAATGGGAATAGATTATACAGAAAAAGTAAATATTTCGATTATTGTCTTAGAGGAAAAAGAAAAAAAGATAAAGGAAAAAATAGTCGAGATAACGAAAAATACAGCGAAAATTCAAGAAGAAAGAAAAGTTATTTTTGGGTTAGACAAAGGAAAAGTGGTATTATTATAAGCCTTTTAAATTTCTGTTAATGCCTAGAAGAAAATAAGGAGAAGTACCATGGAGAAAAAGCGAAATTATAAAATAGATAATATAAAGGCTATGCTTATTTTTCTAGTTGTGTTTGCCCATAATATGGAGCCTTTATACGGAGGTTCTATTCGATTTTTGTATTTGTTTATTTATTTATTTCATATGCCGTTATTTATTTTATGTACTGGATATTTTGCAAAATTTAGTGTGGATAGAGTAAAATATAAAATTATCTACCCTTATATTATTTTTCAGATAGCATATTTAGTATTCGAAGTACTATATTTTAGGGAGTCAGATTATGCGATTACTATTTTTTCACCGTATTGGATATTATGGTATTTATTTTCTTTTTTCTTTTGGATGATGTCAATACCTTTTGTAGAAGAGGTGTTTAAAAAAAGAAAAAATACAGTAATCTTAATTTTGGTATCTCTTATTATGGGAGTGCTTGTAGGATTTGATAATCAAATTGGAATAGACTTTAGTTTATCTAGAACGATTGTCTTTTGGCCATATTTTTTGCTAGGATATGCAATGAGAAAGTTTCATAACTGGGATTTCATGAAAAAACAGTACAGTAAGAGTGACAAACAAAAAAATATAGTATTATTTGGTTTTATTATGCTGATTTATATTTTGATATATAAATATTTAAGACCAAAGGCTGTGTATGGTGCGTATCCGTATAGTGAATGTGGAATACAGTGGTATATGCGACTGCTTTTATATTTGATGGCATTTTCTATTATTTTTTGCATTATCATATGGATGCCAAAAAAGAGAATGATATTTTCTTATTTGGGACAAAATAGTATGCAGATTTTCTTGCTTCATGGGTTTATTATGAAAATACTTCGCAAATGGGATATTTATAGATTTTTAAGGGCAGAGGCAGTACAGTGGCTTTTTTTAGTGACGAGTACAGTGTTTTTTGTATTGTTTTTAGGAAGCAATTGGATAAGAAAAATAATAACGCCATTGATGGAATATCCGGGAAACAAAGGAGGAAAAAATGAAACAGATAGATAGAGAAATAGAAAAAATTTACGATGAAGCAGTGCGTTTTCGAAGAAAATTGCATGAGTATCCAGAACTTGGAATGGAGGAAGTAAAAACAACGGCGGCAATTGTGGAAGTTTTGGAAAAATATGAAATTCGATATAAGTCTTTTTCCCCAAGTGGTGTAGTGGCGTATATGGGAAAACCTCCTTATAAGAAAGCATTAAGAGCAGATATGGATGCTCTTAAAGTTTTAGAGCAAACAAAAGTATCGTATTGTTCAAAAAGAGAGGGATTTATGCACGCATGTGGTCATGATTTTCATACGACCTCTTTATTATATAGTGCCATTTTATTAAAACAGATGGAGGAAAAGTTGAAAGAAGGAGTTTTATTTGTTTTTCAGCCATCAGAAGAAAATTGTAAAGGTGCTAATTTTATGATGGAGACGGGAGTTTTGGATAATGTTGAGGAAATATTTGGAATTCATATTTTTACTGATATTGAATCTGGAAAAATTTCCCTTGAATCTGGTGAGCGAATGGCAAGGACAGATAAGTTTAAGATTAAAGTGGAGGGAGTTGGAGGACATGCTGGAAAACCTCATCAATGTATTGACGCTACAGTGGCAGCTGCATCTCTTGTATTAAATTTGCAGTCGATTGTAAGCAGAGAGCTTGACCCGATCGAGACGGCAGTTGTCACAGTGGGACAATTACATTCTGGAACTGCCTATAATATTATATCAAAAGAGGCGTATCTTGAGGGGACGGTTCGAAGTTTCTCTGATGAGGTAGCAGAAAAAATTTTAGTTGCGATTGAGAGGATATCTGAGGATACAGCAATAACTTTTCGTGCAAAGGCTAAAGTTGAGTTTGAGAAAGCGGCGCATCCACCTCTTATCAATGATAAAGCTCTCATAGAAAAGATTATGATAGTTGCTAGAAAGTATTTTAAAGAAGATGAGTGGATTCATGTTAATAAGATGATGCTTGGTGAGGACTTTTCAAATTATCAAAAGAAAATGAGAGGATGTTTTGCATTTGTAGGAGCAGGGGGAGAAAAATCGTATCCAAATCATCATCCAGAGTTTAATCCAACAGAGAATGTATTAAAGCAATGTATAAAATTATATATTAGTGCCGCTATTGCATAGAGCACTCCTGCAAATATAACGGTATTTATCATAATAATGATGTTGGTGCCAAAAGATGTTTTTCACTAAACGAATGTCTATCAATGGAACTATACCATTATATTTGTGGAAAAAAGAAGGGAGAAACATAGGATAAATCAAAGAGAAAAGTGAGTGTTTTAGCCCATAAAAAAGAGGTAATTGTAGCAATATTTTATATATTCAAAAAAAATTAAAAAAAATTAAAAAAAGGTGTTGACAAAATGAATACCTTAGTCTATAATAAGTTTTGTCGTTAAGGGAAAACGAAAACATCAAAAACATCAAAGCTTACATCGGGGTGTGGCTCAGTTTGGCTAGAGTACTTGATTTGGGATCAAGGGGTCGCAGGTTCGAATCCTGTCACCCCGATAATTAAGCGGGTGTAGTTCAATGGTAGAACACTAGCCTTCCAAGCTAGATACGTGGGTTCGATTCCCATCACCCGCTCTTGTTATGAAGTGACAAGATAGCTCATCACTTTGTGACAAAGGTTAATTTTTAAAATTTCATATAGTGAGATTAACTATTTAAAGCGTGTGCTCATAGCTCAGTTGGATAGAGCAATGGCCTTCTAAGCCATGTGTCCGGGGTTCGAATCCCTGTGGGCACGCTTTATGGTGGGTATGGCGCAGTTGGTTAGCGCGCCAGATTGTGGCTCTGGAGGCCGAG
>JBJEOA010000011.1:0-3097 GCA_051880475.1 Lachnospiraceae bacterium
TGAGCAGCATAAATAAGCGTGCGGTTAAAATTTGGAAACGCAGCGTGTTTTAAAAGAAGAGATACCATTTCCATCGCGCGTTTCTTAGTTTTCTTAGTTTTCTTTCTTTTCTTATTTTTTAGTTTTTTAGTTTTCTAATTCCTTAATTTGTGGAAAAATTTACCGTCTCATCCAAGTGCTTCTAGAAAATAAAATCAAAATTGGAAATATCTCAAGACGACCTGCGAGCATATCCATAATAAGCACAAGCTTTGATAAGATACTAAATCCACTAAAGTTGCATGTAGGACCTACTGCCTCAAGACCTGGTCCGATATTATTAAAACAAGCTAAAACAGCAGTAAAATTTGTTGTTGTAGAAAAACCATCTAGTGAGATAATTACAAAACTTATGATAATAATAATGACGTATGCTGCAAGGTAAGCATTTGTGTTTTCGATGACTTTCTCATCGACCATACGGCCATTATTCTTTACAACCTGAATTTTTTGAGGATATAAAATTTTTCGGATATTTCGCCTTAAGCTTTTTATTACTAAAATCATACGACCGCATTTAAATCCACCTCCAGTACTTCCCGCACTAGCTCCAATTATCATCAAACAAACGAGAATAGATTTTGAAAAACTTGGCCATAAGTCAAAATCTGTTGTTGCAAAACCTGTTGTTGTCACAATCGTTGCGACCTGAAAAGCTACATGTCTTATTGTTTCACCGATACTGCTGTATCCAAGACTTGTCGCTACGTCCTTTAAATTCCATGTAATCAAAAGGATACTTCCAAGTATAATCCCAATATAAGTTCTAAATTCTTCGTCTTTAAAGACTGTTTTTGCCTGTCCCATAATAAATAAATAGTAGCAGCTAAAGTTTATACCAAAAAGTAACATAAATATAGTACATACATTTTGGATATATGGGCTGTATCCTGCGATACTGTCATTTTTAATTCCAAATCCTCCTGTTCCAGCTGTTCCAAATGCTGTGCAGATAGCGTCGAATACTGGCATTTTTCCGATCAATAAAAATATTATATTTAAAACAGTGAGAACAATATATAGTATGTACAAAATTCTCGCTGTCTGCTTAATTTTTGGAACTAATTTTCCTACGTCTGGTCCAGGACTCTCTGCTCTTAAAATATGCATCATAAATCCATTTTGCTTGCTTACTGGAGCAAGGGCTAATAAAAATACTAATACGCCCATACCACCAAGCCAATGACTAAAACTTCTCCAATACAATATTCCTTTGGATAATACTTCGACATCTGATAAAATCGTAGAACCTGTCGTTGTGAATCCAGATACAATTTCAAAAAGAGCATCTAGATAGTGAGGAATTTCTCTGGAAATATAAAAGGGTAAGCATCCAAGAATACTCATTATAATCCAGCTAAGTCCAACACAGACTAATCCTTCTCTGGCGTAAAAGCCTCCTCGCTCTTTTCGACAGATAAAAAGCAAAATACTAGCTATGATTATGATTAAAACGATACTTCCTAAAAATCCTTTTATAGCTGCGGCTTCGTTATAAATTAAACTAATAAGTAAGGCTGGAGTCATAAACACTGCCTCGATCAATATAACTGACGCGATAAAGCGTCCCATCATTTTATAGTTCATTTTTTTTACCTCAAATTACGCAAAAATATCATTTAATTGATAAATCGTATTTTTTACACTTGAAACGATAATCACGGTGTCCCCAATTTGAAAATAAGAGTTTCCATCAGGAATTTTTGTCTCCATGCCGTGAATAATGCAAGAGATTAATATATTTGGCTTGAGTGCAATAGATTTTAAAGGCTCTTTGCAATGTAATGTTTTTTCATCTACACGAAATTCTATCGCTTCTACTTTATTTTCAATGACTGAGTGAACAGCTTCTGCTTGCCCTGTCTGATTATTCATTGCTCTTACATATCTTACAATATTATTACAGCAAAGCTGTTTTGGACTAATAATACTTCCAAGTTGGAGAGAGTTAATAATTTCAGTTTGCTCAAGGTGACTTATTTTAGTAATAACTTGAGGAATTTTATAATTATTTCCATATAGGGCAATTACCATATTCATCTCGTCTAATCCCGTTGCTGTAATTAGAGCGTCGCAGTCTGCGATTCCTTCGCTCTCAAGAAAAGTCGTACTGCTTGCATCACCGTGTACGATGTAGGCTCCAGGAAGTAAATTCGCAAGTTCTACACATCTATCATAATTTTGTTCAATAATTTGTACCGTAATGCCACTTCGCTCTAGTTGCTGAGCAAGGTAAAAACTCATACGTCCGCCACCGCAGATGATAATTCGTTTTACTTTGTGGGCGATGATTCCTAAGTTTTTAAGCATAATGGTAAGCTCTTTCATTGTCGCTGTTACGAAAATATGGTCTCCGCCTCTTAAAATGAAATTTCCATCTGGGGTAATATTTTCTCCATTTCTTGCAACTGCACTTACTAAAACCTTTCCCTTTATAATTTTGTATAAATCATTTAAGGCAAGATTATCTAGTTTGCTGTTTTTTTCTACGAGAAGTTCTACAATCTCAACTCTTCCCTTTGCGAAAGTATCTCGCTTTAAAAAACCTGGAAATTTTAGTAGTCGCTCGACTTCTCTTGCGGCTTGTCTATCTGGATTTACGACAAGAGAAAGAGCAAAAGTATCTCTCATTTTGTATACTTGATCTGAGTATTCTGGATTGCGAATTTTGGCGATTGTATTTAGGCGTGGATTTACTCCATGTGCTGTCATACAGCTAAGTAAATTTACTTCATCTCTCTCTGTCATTGCGATTAGTAAATCTGCTTTTTCAACTTCTGCCTGTAATAATACACTCATAGAGGCACAGTTTCCCTGAACAGCCATAATATCATAGCGCCCTACCATATCCTCTAAAATATTTTGTTTTAAATCAATAATTGTAATATCATATTCTGCGGCACTTAATTGTTTGACTAATAAGGTTCCTATCTTTCCAATTCCCGCAATTATAATTTTCATGGGATTTTCCTCCGTATCTCACAATGTTATAAGAAAATTATTTCTCAATTATACGAACAGTATAGCAGTTTCACTAATAAATGGCAAGTTACAACAG
>JBJEOA010000012.1:0-16572 GCA_051880475.1 Lachnospiraceae bacterium
GTTTTTACAGAAACACCGATTAATTTTGCAAAATCTTTTGGTTTATAATTTATTCTATTTGATATGTTCATAATACACCTCCTTGAGTATATTATAGCATATTTTATCCTGTTTTTCAATTTTTTTAATTGCTTAACATTCCTCCTTTTTTATACTACAATAGAAAAGGATGTTGCTATATCCTCTCCCCCTTGAGAAAAGAATGTTTAGCTTGCAACATCCCTTTATATTTTCCTTCTTATTTCGTACATTATTTTGTTGGAACTACAACAACCTGAGCATTATTACAGTAAGGAACTGTACATTCCATAGATTCTTTTACTTCGTCTGTAAGTGTCATACCATTCCATACAACGTCGATGTTTTTAGAATCAAGCTCCATAGACTTTGTATCCCAGTCAATCTCTACAAACTGAACTTCTACGCCAAGTTTCTCAGCTACCACACGAGCCATATCAGCGTCAAATCCAATCCACTCATCGCCCTCTTTATAATCCATTGGAGCAAAATCTGTGATACCAACAATAAGAGTACCCTTACCTTTAATATAAGCAACGTCACCGTCTGCTTTCTCTTCGTATGTATTTTCCTGCTGTTCTACTAAAGATTCCTGCACACCGTATTTTTTAGCTATATTGGCCATAGAGCCATCTTTATATGTCTCGTAGAAAATAGAATTAATAAATTCTGCAAGATCGGAACCTTTACGACATCCAACACCGTACTCTTCTGTTGTTAGTTCCTCTGTATGCTCCATATCTGGATAACTTGTTCCCTCACCAATCATAGCTCCTGCCATTAAAAGGTCAATAATAGCCGCATTTGATGTACCTGCCTTTACCTCCATAAGAGCATCTGCCTGAGAGGCAACGGAATTATACTGATATCCCTTTTCCTTTGCTACTGCCTCACCTGCGGAACCTGCCTCTACAGCGTAAACAATCTTGCTCTCTTCCTTATTATCTGACGCTGTTGTACTATTTGAATTGCTGGAACCACCACAAGCTGCCAAAGACATCGTCATCATTGCCATACTTAAAAATATTGCGATTTTTTTTCTCATTTTAATATAATCCTCCTTATTTTGTAGCCCAAATATAGCATATACATTTTGCTACTATTCTATCACAGCGTTACGGTAAAGTAAAGAAGAAAAAAATAAATTTAACGTCATTCAAACGAATATCATATCAACTTCCATAGCACAGAAAAAAAGGGAAGGTAGCTCTCCTTTTTAAACAATCGCTACTTTCCCTTTTTCTTATTTTATAATACTGTCAAAACTACAAAATAGACTGCATATACACCAAGCATAAACAAACCACATGGTCTTCTTAACTCTCGATGCTTTCTACTTCCAATCCACAAAATTACAAGTGCCAAAATTGCTATGAGCGAATCCACAACAAAGCTCTTTTCAAATGGAATGGTCGAGATTGTCGCTGTCAATCCTGTTACAAATAAAATATTAAAAAGATTACTTCCAATTACATTTCCAATTGCGATATCCGCATTTCCCTTACGAGCCGCCATAACAGAAGTTACCAGTTCTGGAAGAGAAGTTCCAAATGCGATAATTGTAAGTCCGATAATTCGCTCACTAAGTCCAATTGTTCTGGCAATTGCAGTCGCACTATCTACCGTCAAATCACTTCCAAATACAACACATACCCCGCCTAAAATTACAAAAAATAAACATTTCCACATTGGCATTGTGCTTGGTTTCTTCTCCTTTTTCTCTTTTTTAATGCTTCCTCTTGATAAAAAGAAGAGATAAATCGAGTATCCGACAAATAAGAGTAATAAAATCATACCCTCTAAAAACATGAGTTCTCCACCAATCCATCCTAATGCCAAGACAACTACTGTGACAAAAGTGCAAAATGGAATATCATACTTCAACGCTGTTCTCGGTATTAAAATCGGAACAATTGTAGAGGTAATTCCCAAAATTACTAAGACATTTAATATATTGCTTCCAAGAACATTTCCAAGAGTAATTCCTGCGTTTCCTTTTGTCGCTGCCGTGATGCTGACAGAAAGCTCTGGTAAGCTCGTTCCTATAGCCACAATAGTAAGACCTACTACTAGCTGAGGAATTCCAAATTTTGTGGCGATATCCGACGCACCGTCCACAAATAGGTCCGCCCCCTTCACTAACATAAATAATCCTACTACCAATAAAACCGCTTGTATGATGATTGTCATTCTTTTTGTCCTCCTAGTTTTATTTTTTTGCTCTCATATTGCTCAATTGACAACAAAAATAAGACTCTTGCTGCCTTACAACAAAAGTCTCGCTACTTAGTCACTTCCCGGATTGAATAAACAATCGTATTGACGAAAAGCAAACATATCTAATAAATTGATATGCCAGCTACTCCCTTTTTTTTACTATATCAATGAATTTTCTCATTGTCAACCCACCAATTATTTTTTTCAAAAACAATATTGTTCTTTTTTGAAAACAAATAAGTTTTTCAAAGATACATAGTCCTATTATTGATTTTCTCATTACTCTCCTTTATAATAAGAAAAGATTTGAACATAAACACTAATTATAAATATTTAATGATTCAGTCAATACGTATTCAAATAAAGGAGGAATTTTTATGGGAAAAATTTTTAGATTTCACACTGATGTAGATACAGATCAAATCATAGCTTCCCAGTATCTTTTATTTCCTACAATCGAGGAAATGAAAAAATATACTTTTGAATCTCTAGACCCTGATTTTGCAAAAAAAGTACAGCCTGGAGATTTCGTTGTCGCATGTGAAAACTTTGGATGCGGCTCTTCTAGAGAACAGGCACCAAGTGTTTTAAAAGCTCTCGGTGTAAAAGCAGTAATCGCCAAATCATTTGCTAGAATTTTTTATCGAAATGCAATTAATATTGGTCTCCCTGTTATTATATGTAAAGATTTATATGATTATGTAGAGGACCAAGATGAGATGGAACTTCTCTTAGAGGAAGGTATTATCAAGGCAAATGGACAGACATTTACTTGCACAAAGCTTCCTGCAAAAATGCAAAGTATCCTCGACCAGGGCGGTCTTATTGCGTCACTTAATAAGGAGGAGGTATAATTATGGGAATGACAATGGCAGAAAAAATTATTGCCTGTGCCGCTGGCGTAGAAAGCTGTAAGGCCGGTGATATTCAGACAGTAGAATTAGATAGATTAATGAGTAATGACGGAACAACTCATCTCACAATTGATATGTATAATACAAAACTAAAAAATCCACATATCGCTGATGTAAATAAGCTTGTCTGGATTGTAGACCACAATATTCCATCTGACAGTCCAAAGACAGCTGCCTCACATAAAAAAATGCGTGACTTTGCAAGAGAGCATGGCATTAAATTTTACGAGGGCGAGGGAGTATGTCACCAAGTTATGATGGAAAATCACGTCCGCCCAGGAGAACTTATTTTTGGTGCTGACAGCCATACTTGTGCTTACGGTGCACTCGGTGCATTTGGTACTGGCGTTGGCTGTACAGATTATTTATATGCTATGGTAACTGGAACTTCCTGGCTTTTAGTTCCTGAGACACTTCGCTTCAATTTAAAAGGAAAACTTCCAGAAGGTGTCTATGCGCGTGATTTAATTCTTACGATTATCGGAAAAATTGGTGCAAATGGCGCAAATTATAAGGCGATGGAATTTGGCGGTGAAGGACTAAAAAATCTCACAATGAGTGACCGTATTTCTATTTGTAATCTCTGTGTAGAAGCTGGAGCTAAGACAGCACTTATGGAAGTGGACGAGATTGCTATGGATTATTTAAACGAACATGGACGTAAGCCAAAGGCAATCTTTAAAAGCGATGAGGATGCTAATTTCGCTAAGGTTTATGATATTGATTTAAGTGAGATTACTCCAATCGTTGCAAAACCTCATTTTGTGGACAATGTTGTTCCAGCCAAAGAAAGTCTTGGAGTGAAAATTAATGAAGCATTTTTAGGCTCCTGTAATAACGGTCGTTTAGAGGACTTAAGAGTTGGTGCTTCCATTATTAAAGGTAAAAAAGTTAGCCCAGAAGTTCGCTTCTTAGTCGTTCCTGCAAGTCGTGCTATTTATCAGCAGGCAATGAAAGAGGGAATTTTAGACATTTTCATGGATGCTGGTGCAATCGTAATGAACCCTAACTGTAGTGTATGTTGGGGAAGCTGTCAGGGAGTTATTGGAGAGGGAGAAGTGCTAATTAGCACAGGTACTCGTAACTTCAAGGGACGAGCTGGACATCGTGATTCCTTCGTATATTTGGCAAGTGCAGCTACTGTTACTGCTTCTGCCATCAAGGGAGAGATTGCCACGGCTGATATGGTATAATGCCAAAATTAAGCGGTCTTATATTTTATATTTCCGTGAAAAACTGTGACTTTAACATAAGTAAAAAAGGAGAAATAAAAATGAGTGAAATATATACTGGAAAAGTTTGGGTACTCGGAGACGATATCGATACAGATATTATTATCCCAACAGAGTATCTCGCTTTAAAAACAGTTGAGGATATGAAGCCTTTCGCTTTTAGTCCTCTCCGTCCTGAATTAGCAGGATTAATTCAGCCAGGCGATATTATTGTTGCCGGCAAAAACTTTGGATGCGGTTCTTCCCGTGAGCAAGCTCCAGAAGTTATCCAAGCTCTTGGAATTAAATGTATTATCGCAAAATCTTTCGCCCGTATTTTCTATCGAAACTCGATTAATAATGGACTTCTCTTAATTGAAAATGCAAATCTTCGCGATGATATAAAAGAGGGAGATACGATCGAGGTAAATATAGGTTCTTATGTAAAATATAATGAGAAATCCTATCCTATCTCTTCCCTGCCTGATAACCTATTGGAAATCATTAACGCTGGCGGTCTTGTAAAGGCAATGTGCAAGCGTAACGGCTTAGATTAGGAGGAATATGTCATATGGGAGCAACAATTATCGAAAAAATTATGAGACATAATACAGGAATGGAAACTGCAAAGGCAGGTGACATCGTGACAGTCAAAGTTGACCGTGTTATGATTCACGATATTTTCATTCCATTTGTGGCAGATAAATTTGAAGAAATGGGATTTTCAAAACTTTGGGACCCTGATAAAGTCGTTTTAATCTACGACCATTTAGTGCCAGCAAGCCAGCTAGATGATGCAAGACATTTTCAGGTTGGCGATGCATTTGTAAGAAAATATGGTATGAAAAATGTCCACCGCTCTGACGGAATCTGCCATCAGCTTATGACAGAGGCGGGCTATGTAAAACCAGGAAATGTCGTATTTGGTACTGACAGTCACACGACAACTTACGGTTGTGTCGGCGCATTTTCCTCTGGAATCGGCTATACAGAAATGGCAAGTATTTTAGGAACTGGTGAACTCTGGGTTAAAATTCCAGAGACAATTAAGGTAACTATAAACGGAACACTTCCTGCAAATGTAACTTCAAAAGATATCATTCTTCGTCTGATTGGAGATCTCGGAGCAGATGGAGCGACTTATAAATCACTCGAATTTACTGGCTCTACTATCGCAAATATGTCTGTCGCAAGTCGTATGACGATGTCTAATATGGCAATTGAGGCAGGAGCAAAATGCGGTGTATTCTCCCCTGATGAAAAAACAGCAGCATACTGCGAGATTGAACTCGATGACTTCCAAAAGAGCTTAGTTGGAGATGACGATGCCGTGTATTGCAAAGAACTAGTTTATAATGCAGAAGATTTTGAGCCTGTCTTAGCTTGTCCATCTCAAGTTGATAATATCAAGCCTGTGAGTGAGCTTACAGGGACAAAAATCGACCAAGTATTTATCGGTTCTTGTACAAACGGACGTCTTGAAGATTTGCAGCGAGCAGCTTCTATCTTAAAAGGTAAAAAAGTAGCTCCATTTGTGAAACTTATTGTAACTCCTGCCAGCCGTAAAATTTATCGAGAGGCTATGGCAGACGGAACACTTGAAATTTTATCTGAGGCTGGCGCTATTATTACTCATCCAGGATGTGGCCTTTGCTGTGGACGTACTGGCGGTATTCTCTCTGACGGAGAGCGCGTTGTTGCGACAAATAACCGTAATTTCCTCGGACGTATGGGAACTTCTAAGGTACAGATTTATCTCGCATCCCCTGCTACCGCAGCTGCGACAGCTATTGCAGGTGAGATTGTGGCAGCTAAGTTATAGGAATGATTCATACATAGATTGTGAAACTGATAGATTAAAAAACTAATAAGTTAAAAAATACGAAAATGAAATAGGAGTATTGTTTTTTAACACGCTGCGTTTCCAAATTTTAACCGTCGGCTTTGGAAACCTTGCTATCGTTTTAAAGACAATACTCCTATTTTTTCTCGCTGTGTTCTGTCAATCATTGTATTATTTTATAATGATTCAAATTCTGTACTCTTTTCTTACCTCCAAGCTTGTTTTATTTTCGCCTTAACACCTTTTAGGGCTTTTGCACATTTTTCTATTTTTTCATCTGTCATACGAATTTCTGGAGCTGATATACTAATTGCATAGCGGTTTTTCCCATCTATATCTGGAATTGCAATCGCTACGCAACGCACGCCAATCTCATTTTCCTCATCGTCTATCGCATACCCTTTTTTTCTCACAATCTCAAGCTGCTCAAAAAATTCTTCGATATCCACAATTGTCATATCAGTATAAGGAATAATTTCACTTTTATTCCAGATTTCTCTTACCTTTTCCTCCGACATTTCTGCCATCATCGCCTTACCGACACCCGAGCAATAAAGAGGAATACTTTTTCCTATCTTAGACACAAGTCGAACTGCATTCGTAGAATTTTCTACTTTATCAATATAGACTGCCATGTTTTCCTCTCGCTCTACCAAATGTACAGTTTCTCCTGTTTTTCTTGAGAGTTCTTTTAAATAAGGCTTCGCAATCTGAATCAAATCCACCTGACTCATCAAATTATTAGCTACTCTGCAAATTTTATAAGTCAACTCATATTTTAAAGTATCCTCATTTTGCTTCACATATCCCATATACATAAGAGAATTTAAAAGTCTATGTGTTGTACTTTTATTTAATTTTAACTCCTTACTTAACTCAATTAATCCAACTGCACCTTTTTCAGCCAACCTCTCTAATACTGCAAAGATTCTATCTGCCACTTGTATTGGGTTTTTTTCTTCCATAATAGTTCCCCTTTTCTAATCTATAATCTGTTGCACGCATTATTTTAACATAAACAAAGGCTCTGGGCAAATAATTTTAAGGCTTACTCTAAATTTATAAAAAAAAATATATAAAATCTCTTGACATTTAAAAAAAACATTTTATAATAAAACTATAAGTTGTTTCATATTATGATTCTTAGTTTTATATTATGGAATACTTATTGGAAATATTATCTACGAGATTTCTTTTTTGTCTCCATGTCAGTTGCCGATGTCATGAGGACAGAAAAAAATCTATCTTGTAACTCAATAACCCCAAACATGTTGCCTAAAAAGCAAACCAATATTAAATATATAAAATAATATAATTGATACCATTTTGCCACTTACCCTTAATATCTTTATTAAATTTATTTTATATATTTAATGCTCACAATTACTTAAATGATATCCTCCCAAGCTTATTATTCAAGTAATTGCATTTTCTTAATAGTTAACGAAAAAGCGATAAGAGAAATTTTGCCACCTTCTCTTATCGCTTTTCGTTTTATCGTTTTATCGTTTCATCTCACTTCCATACCCATCTAACTTATGTTCCTCAATAATCTCATCAATCTCAGCTAAGTTAAGAGAAGGCAAGTCTCCAGGAATCGTGTTCTTCGTAGCACTTGTAGCATTTCCATACATAACTGCTTTTTTACAATTTCCACCCTCACAGAGAAGTCCATATAGAGCACCCGCAATATAGGCATCGCCACTTCCAATGCGATCTACGACATCAATATTTTTATAAGGCTTATCTTCATAATAACATTTTTCTCTCGCATCATACATGATAGAAGTAAAACTATGACATTTTGGACTATGAACAGTTCTCTGTGTAGATGCTATGACAGAAATCGGATATTCCTGTGCAAAACTTTTCATAATCTCATATATATTTCCCTCTTTTTTAAAGGTAAGTCTCGCTGTATCTTCTGAACAAAAGAAAATATCTACATATGGCAAAATTTTCTCGATGCATTCTCTCGCCTCTTCACCACTCCATAGATTTCCTCTAAAGTTCACGTCAAAAGAAATCAACGCCCCATGCTCTTTAAATTTTTTTATCATTTCAATACCTGTTTTTCTAGTCTTCTCACTAAGAGCTAGTGTAATTCCAGATATATGGAAACATTTTGCTGCATCGTACATACTTTCAGGAAATTCATCTGTCGAAATTTTCGTCATCGAAGTATATGCTCTATCATAGACAACGCTAGGTTTTCTTGGATAAGCTCCTTTCTCATAATAATAAATGCCAAGTCTTGCATCTTTTTCCTTATCATATACAAGATAGTCATCGCTAATTCCACAAAAACGAATTTTGTTCTTTACAAAAATTCCTATACTAGAATCTGGAATTTTTGAAATAATACCAGAGCGAAGACCTAATAAAGAAACACCAGATACGACATTAAGCTCTGCTCCACCAACCTGTTTTTCAAATATATCTCCGCCCACAATTCTCTCATTATTTGGCGCAGATAAACGTAATAAAATTTCTCCTAGAGACAATAAATCAAATTCTTTTTTCATAATACATTCCTCCTTTTTCTTTGAATACGTTTTTATTTAAATGGGTTGCATAATTTCATAATATGGAATTAAATTTTATATTATGAAATATTTTATCCTTATTGTACTACTATTTTTAAAAATGTCAAGAAAAAAAGATGGCTATTAACCATCTTTCTCTCTACATTGTAAATATTATTTTGGCAACTATTAGCTATTTATATTTTCTTCCAACCAGCGCATCGCCATATAAGTATAAGCGGCACTTCCACAGTATAATACAGAATCATCAAATCTCACCTTTGGATGATGCTGACTATACTCATATCCCTCGTTAGAATTTCCAGCTACTAAAAATAAGCCAATTGTCGGCACTTGATGACTTACAAATGCAAAGTCCTCACTTCCTCCACCAGCTTTTCCACCTGTTATGGAAGACATATTTAATGCACCTTTTCCAAATAATTCTGTCATATACTTTTGGGCAGCATCTGATAGCTGCGGATTAATAATCATGCAAGGGCAATAATCATAAAACTCTGTCATAACTTCACAGCGAAGGGCTGTTCCAACCCCTTTACTAATTTCTGATATTCTCGTTTTAATTTGCTCACCAACTTGATTTTCCAAATCTGCTGTGCGGATTGTTCCCCACATTGTGGCACTATCTGGAATGACATTAGAGGTTCTTCCAGCTTCGATGCGACAAGTTGTAAATACCCCATACTCGCTCGGATCTAATTCTCTGCTATTAATTTCTTGCAGTGCAAGATGAATATGAGCAGCCGCAGTGAGTGGGTCAATAGCAACATGCGGCATAGAACCGTGACCGCCCTTACCTTTTACCGTAATTTTATACTGCTCGCAAGAAGCCATATTTACACCACCACCCGGTATTAATAAACTTCCTGATGGTATCGGCATTCCAGCAAGGACATGAATCATAAACGCAGCGTCTACCTTTGGATTATCTAATACACCATTTTTTAACATATCAACAGAACCCTGAAAAATTTCCTCGGCAGGCTGAAATTCTAATTTTACAGTTCCTTCTAATTCTTCCTCATGTTCTTTTAATAATTTTGCTGCGCCAAGCAACATCGCTGTATGCATATCATGTCCACAGCCATGCATCCTTCCCTCTATTTCACTACAATACTCAATATCTGCCTCCTCACAAATCGGAAGTGCATCCATATCGGCTCGGAGCATAATAACTTTTCCGGGACGCTTTCCACCCGCAAGAGCTATTATGCCAGATTTTCCACAGTCTTGTGGCTTATATCCCATTTCTTCTAATTTCTCTCGAACAAATGCTTTTGTATATACTAAATCAAATCCCAACTCTGGATGTTTATGCAAATTACGGCGAATTTCTTGTAACTGTGGCTGCAAATCAGCCGCTTCTTTTAGTAATTCTTCTGCTTTCATAATAAACCCCTTTCACATAATTGGATTTTTCAATCGTTCTAGCAAATTCCTTTTTCTCTCTCATATGCCTTAAAATCATCAGAGCATTTTTTAAGCATCTTACGAATTGGCAATTCATATGGACATCGTTTCTCACACGCTCCACAGTCTAAGCAAGCGTCTGGTTTTACTTGTACTGTCTGATAGCGAGAGTACGCCCAGTCCTCTAACCCATATCTTTGCAAATATCCTGCAAATAAAAATACACCTGAAATATTAATTCCGGCAGCACAAGGCTGACAGTAATTACAGCGACGGCAGAAATTAGTGCCAAGTTGTTTTCTCACTTCCTCAAATTTCTGCTCTTCTTCTTTTGAAATTGGAGATGTATCTTCTACGCTCGCTAAGTTTTCTTTTGCCTCTTTTAAACTATACATTCCAGGAATGACAACTGTTACATTTGGATTTGCACAAATATAGCGAAGTGCTAATGTAGCATCCTCAATAGCTCCTCCTGCTAATGGTTTCATATCAATAAATCCAATATTTTTTTGACGACATTTCTCCATCAATTCCTCGCCCTGTGACTCGACAATATTATAAGGAAACATAATTGTTTCCACCCAGTCTAGTTCTAACGCTCTCTCAAATACTTTAATGGAATGTGCAGTCAAACCAATATGTCCAATTTTTCCTGCTGCCTTCGCCTCAAACAATGCCTCTAACGCTCCATTTTCGGCAAGCACTTTATCTAAATCTGCCTCACTTGGATTATGCACCTGATATAAATCAATATAGTCTGTTTTTAGATTTCCAAGACTAATCTCAATATCTTTTGCCATCGCTTCTTTTGTTCTTGACATACTTTTTGTGGCCAAAACAAATTTATCTCTAATTCCCTCTAAAGCTTCTCCAAGCAAACTTTCACTAACAGTATATCCTCTCGCTGTATCGATATAGTTTACCCCTTGTTCTGAAAGAAAATGCACTAATTCTTTGACATCTTTTGCACTACTCTTTTGAATTGGAATTCCTCCAAGCCCTATTTTAGATATTTTTAATCCAGTTTTTCCTAAAATTACATATTCCATTCTACTTTTCCTCCGTCAATTTTTTATTGATTCTATCTCATATCAATTCTTATATTTTTCATTTTTTCATATTTTTTATTTTATCATATTTTTCCATTACTTACTACTCAATATTTTACAAAAAATCCCTCTAAAGCAATATAAAAACTCTCATTACATAAATAATTTCTGCAAAGCAGATAGATTTATTTGCTTTAAAGGGATTTTTATTTTTTATCGTTGTCAGGTTTTAAAACAAACTTAAACAAGTTCTATTTGTTTTGTCGCTTGACAAAAACTTTCGCAGTAAACTCTATTTACAAAGTTCCTCTGCCATAGCCTCAATCTGAGCAACTGTGTCAGCTTTTACGGCAGACGTAATTTTTACATTATTCTCTAACCAAGTAATATTTTTACTCTTTTCAAACTTACTCTTCATCACTCTAGCTGCTGTTGGAGCCCAAGAGCCATTCTCAATCAAACCAATCGTACGGTTTTGATAATTACGCTCTGTAAGGTCAGCGATAAATTCTCTCATGCATGGGAAGATATCTGCATTATATGTAACAGAAGCCAATACGAGTTTGCCATAGCGGAATGCATCTTCCACTGCCTCTGCCATATCCTCTCTTGCAAGGTCACATACAACAACCTTTGGACAACCTTTTTCTTTTAATTTTTCTGCCAAAAGTTCTGCTGCTTTCTTTGTATTTCCATATACAGATGCATAGGCAATCATAACACCCTCGGATTCAACTTTATAGGAAGACCAAATATCATATAAATTGATATAATATCCTAAGTTTTCTGTGAGAACTGGTCCGTGAAGTGGACAGATAATCTCAATATCAAGTGTAGCCGCTTTTTTAAGCAAAGCCTGAACCTGTGTACCATATTTTCCAACAATGCCGATATAGTAACGACGAGCCTCGCAAGCCCAATCTTCCTCGACATCTAATGCACCAAATTTACCAAATCCATCTGCTGAAAATAATACTTTGTCTTTGCTATCGTAAGTTACCATAACCTCTGGCCAGTGTACCATCGGTGCAAACACAAATGTAAGCACATGACTTCCAAGTTCTAATGTCTGACCATTTCCAACTACTAATTTCTTATCTCCAGCTAAATCCATATCAAAGAAGTTTCCAATCATTGTAAATGTCTTTGCATTTCCGACAACTGTCACATTTGGATATTTATTTACAAAGTTTTGAATATTAGCAGAATGGTCTGGCTCCATATGCTGAACTACCAAATAATCTGGCTGTCTTCCATCTAAAGCTTCCTCAATATTTG
Organism: Lachnospiraceae bacterium; assembly: GCA_051880475.1. GTDB lineage: Bacteria > Bacillota > Clostridia > Lachnospirales > Lachnospiraceae > JAUUSJ01. The sequence goes on from JBJEOA010000012.1 coordinate 12,487, forward strand.
CAAGCCACTCATCTGCAAAGTTTGCATCTACTGTATCCATAACTGCAATCTTTTCATCCATGATTACATAAGAATTATATGCCATTCCGTTTGGCACAATATACTGTCCCTCAAATAAATCAATCTGATGGTCATTAACACCTACATACAAAATATCGTTTGTTATTTTCGTCATATCTTCATCTCCTATTTCACCATAATAAATCAACATGCCTTACTTCGCAGGTTTCCATAAATGAAAAGTCAATAGCCCCAAAAAAAATTATACTACTATGTAGTTAGACGGACTTATTCGTTTTCTTCTCTATTATATATGATTTTTATAAATTAGGAAAGTATTTTTTCTAATACGAATTTTATCTTCTCACTACTACGCTCTTATTAATAATAATTGTAAAATACTATATTTTTTTGTATTTATATTTTCTTATTTTCGTTTTTTCCTTAACCTTGTTTCTTGTCACTAAATATGATATAATTTGCATAACTTTGTAAGTAATTACAGATAAATTTTAAGACATTTAGGAGGTAAACAGCATGGCATGGTACGACGAAGCAATCTTTTATCACATTTATCCACTTGGACTCACAGGAGCACCAAAGAAAAATCCTTATCAAATTTCTGAGCATAGGTTAAATAACCTCATTCCTTGGATTTCTCATATGAAAGAGCTCGGCATAACTGCTCTTTATATAGGACCACTTTTTGAGTCTGTGGGACATGGCTATGAGACAACGGATTATAAAAAATTAGATAGCCGTCTCGGAGATAATGAGGATTTAAGAAATTTTGTGGCAGAATGTCATAATCAGGACATCAAGGTTATTTTTGACGGTGTATTTAATCATACCGGTCGCGATTTCTTCGCTTTTCAAGATATTAAGAAAAACCGCGAAAATTCGCCTTATAAAGACTGGTACTGCAACGTAAATTTCTGGGGAAATAATGAATATAACGATGGATTTTCTTACGACAACTGGGGTGGCTATAATCTCTTAGTCAAATTAAACCAACATAATCCGGCTGTTCGAGATTATATCTGCGATGTTATTCGTTTTTGGGTAAAAGAATTTGATGTAGATGGGATTCGCCTAGACGCTGCCGATGTATTAGATTTTGAGTATATGAGAACTCTTCGCCGCGTGGCAAATGAAGTAAAACCTGATTTTTGGTTGATGGGCGAGGTTATCCACGGTGATTACAGTCGCTGGGTAAATCAGGAAACTCTACATTCTGTGACAAACTATCATTTGCATAAAGCACTCTACTCAGGACATAATGACCATAATTATTTTGAGATTGCTCACACAGTAAAGCGTCTCTATGATATGAGCGGACAAAATTCGAACGGATTTAGACTATATAATTTTGTGGATAACCACGATGTAGAGAGAATTTATACGAAACTTCGCGAAAAGGCACATTTTACACCTGTTCATATTCTTCTCTACACACTTCCTGGAATTCCATCTATTTATTATGGTTCTGAATTTGGAATTGAGGGAAGAAAAGAACGATACTCGGATGATTCTCTTCGCCCTGCACTTCATTTAGAAGATTTTAAGGATGCAATAAAGACAAATCCTTGCACAAGTTTAATCGCCAAACTTGGCATCGCAAAGAAATATTCAAAAGCACTTTCTTACGGTGATTATAGAGAACTTCTTCTTCAGACTCGTCAGTATGCTTTTTCCAGAAATTGTGACGGAGAATCTGTTATCGTGACAGTAAATAACGATACAAGCGATTATGTTATGACTATCCAAGCTGGAAATGTTGCAGAATATATTGGTGTTCTAAGTGGAGAAAAGGTTTCTGTAAATGGCGGAACTATCTGTGTAAATGTGAGAGCAAATTCTGGTGATATTTGGATGCCTTATAGTATGGAATTAGAGAAAATCTTATCTGGAGAGGAAATTCCTGTCACAAAAGAAACTGAGATTTGCGAAGTTATCGAAGAAAAAGAACCAGAATACGCTGTTTCACCTGAGGTATCAGAGATTTGTGAATCGACACAGACAGAAATTATAACAGAAGATGAAAAAGAAATTCCACAACTTTCTGAAACTATTACCGAAGATTCCACGAAAGAAGAAACTTCAACTCAGTCAATTGTGGATGCTGGCACAGAGAATGTAGAGAATGTAGAAACTATAGAAGATGCAGAAACTATAGAAGATACAGAAACTAAGAAAAAAGAACCTTCTTCTTTAGAGTTATTTGAGGCGGCTTATGATAAGGCTTTTGAGGAGGGAAAAATTGCCGGACTCCAAGAAGGAATTATTGCTCTCATGGAAAAGAACGGATATATCAATGACCAAATGAGACAAGATGTATACAATAATACACATTATCCTTCTCTTATTAACTGGATTAAAAGTTTTATCCGCTAGATTAACTTGCCTGTAAAATAGAACATACACATAAAGGAAATCTTTTTCATTCTTCATATTATTCATGGCTTAAAACCTTTCCGAAAAAAAAGCTCATTGTCTTTTATCTAATAAGACAATGAGCCTTTTTTATACTATATTAAATTAAACCTTCATATAAAGCTTTATATTGTTTTGCAGAATTATTCCATGAGAAATCAATTCCCATATCACGAACTACCATCTCATCCCAATTTTTTCTTCTTGTGAAGTAAATAGTCTTTGCGTAGTTGATAACACCCAAGAATTTTTCTGCATCATATGCATCAAAGGAGAATCCGCTTCCTGTATTTTCATACTCATTATAAGGAATAACCGTATCTTTTAATCCACCTGTCTCACGAACAATAGGAATTGTTCCATAACGCATTGCGATAAGCTGTGTAAGTCCGCATGGCTCAAAGCGAGAAGGTACTAAGAGGGCATCTACACCAGCGTAAATCTTATGAGCTCTATTATCAGAGTACATAATATTAGAGCATACTGTTCCCTTATTGCAGTGCTCATAATATTGGAATCTTTCTTCGTACTGTTTATCACCTGTTCCTAAAATAACAACTTGTGTATGTGGGTCGATTACTCTATCAAAAATAGCATTTAATAAGTCTAAACCTTTTTGGTCTGTCAATCTGGAAATCAAACCAATAACAAATTTATGTTCATTTTGTTCCAAGCCAAGTTCTTGTTGTAATTTTAGCTTATTCTCTTTCTTTGCCTCAATTACATCTTTTGCTGTATAATTAACAAAAATATTCTTATCTGTCTCTGGGTCGTACATATCGTAGTCGATTCCATTCACAATACCACTTAATTTCATATGATGATATCCGATTACGCCGTCTAGTCCCTCGCCGTACTCTGTCGTCTTAATCTCTCCCGCATAAGTATTGCTAACAGTACCAATTCTGTCTGCGTAAACTAAGCCACCTTTTAACATATTGGCGTCTTTTCCGTCTCTCTCTCCAAGTTGGTCAAATCTAAAGCAATACTCTGGCAAACCACTCCAATATTTTAATGTATTAGAATTACATACACCCTGGAATCTTAAATTATGAATTGTCATAATTGATTTTGCTCCTCCAACTGCTGTATCTTTAAAGAGTGTACGCAAAAATACTGGAACTAAACCTGCCTGCCAATCGTGACAGTGAATAATATCTGGAATAAATCCAATAACTGGAAGTGCTGCTAACGCTGCCTTAGAGAAAAATGTAAACTTTACAATATCTCCTGGAATTGTAGTATATGGATTACCTTCTGAGAACATTTGCTCATTATCAATAAAGTAATACTTTACTCCGTCCATCTCGTATTCCATAATTCCAACATAATAATTTTGTGGCTCTAATCCCAAGTCCATATAAAAATGTGTGACATAAGTCATTTTTTGTCTATACTGTTCTTTAATGCAGCCATACTTTGGCAACATAACTCTGACATCGTAATCCTCACCATTCAATACTTTTGGCAGAGAATACATAACATCACCAAGTCCTCCTGTCTTCACAAAAGGATGACATTCTGAACCAACAAATAAAACTTTCTTCTTTGACATAATCCTTTTCCTGCTACTCAAAATGTGTATAAACATATACATTATTGAGAATTGAAAGTTTTCACAAACATTTCTTACTGTTTCTACGTGTAGCACTT
>JBJEOA010000013.1:0-16340 GCA_051880475.1 Lachnospiraceae bacterium
GCAAAATCTTTTGGTTTATAATTTATTCCATTTGATATGTTCATAATACACCTCCTTGAGTATATTATAACATATTTTATCATGTTTTTCAATTATTTTAATTGCTTAACATTCCTCCTATTTTTCCCTTGCTCCTTAGCAAGCATAACAATTCTTCTACTATCTTTTGTCGCATCTTTGCTCGTATAATTATCTTTCGCCTCCAAGAAAATGAGTCCACTATCTTCTAATAGACTTTTCATCTCTTCTAGCAAATATGCCTTTTGATAATGCATCTCTGTATATTTTCGAAAAAGATTTTCTTCCTCCTTAATGAATAAGCTAAGCTCATACTCATTCACTCTCTCGTCTTCATAATAATAATTATCCCAAATAAAACTCATCTCTTCTCGATTTTCCGCAATTGTCTCAGAGCCAATTTCTTCATAGCTAGCTGGTGTGCGAAAATCAAACAAAAAAATTCCCTCTGGATCTAGATAATTATTAACAAGGCGAAATACTTCTTTTAGCTCTTCTTTCTCCAATATATAATTAATACTGTCACAGACACAGACAATCGCCTTCACTGTTCCATACAGCTCAAACTCTCTCATATCTTGGCAGAGAAATAAAATATCTTCCCTGTCACCCAATTTTTCTTTTGCGATATCTAACATTTCTATCGAGGAATCCACACCAATCATATCATATCCCGCATCTGATAATAATTTTGTAAGCGTGCCCGTTCCACAGCCTAAATCAAGCATAATTCCATCGTTTATACTATATTGTCTTAGCTTTTCTCTTATAAATTCAGTCCATTCCTCATACGGAACATTATCCATAAAAGTATCATAAGCCTTTGCAAACCCTGTATACATTTCCATACTCTCACCACCAATCTCAAGAATGATATTTAAAACTCACAAATAACTCTTAATATGAATCCGATATAGCTATATCTCTTAACTACTTAATACTCCAATCACTTATTATTTTAGCAATTTGGTATTCGTATCCTATACACTATACCAAAAGTTTTCTCATATTGCAAAATAATTACAAAAATTTTCTCTAAAATAGAGGGGCAAAAATACGAAGTAGCCCTTGAAAAAGGTAGACTGGCAATGACGTATTACATTTTTCCTCGGGAATAAGAATACTTTTCTCAATTGTCTCCTCCACATCTTTTTTCACTTGCATGACAGCTTTCGAGCGATACATAAAAGTTGCACACTCAAAATGCAAATATAAACTTCTGTAATCCATATTTATCGTTCCAACTACTGCGACTTCGTCATCTGCCACAAAGCATTTTGCATGCAAAAATCCTGGCTTATATTCATAAATCTTAATTCCTGCCTTTATAAGTCTTGGATAATAAGATTTTGTAAGCAAAAATACAATCTTCTTATCTGGTATATGAGGTACAATAATCCTCACATCTACCCCTCTTTTAGCCGCCATGCAAAGAGCAGTCATCATTTCATCTCCAATAATTAAATACGGGGTAAATATATATAAATATTTTTTTGCATTCGAAATGATATTTAAATAAACTCCTTCTCCCACTCCTTCTTCGTCTAAAGGACTATCTCCATAAGGCTGTACATACCCATCTTCTTCTTTTGAGCCACTCCAATACCTATCTGGAAAATACTGACGATAATCACTTTTTTGTTTGCTTTCTGCATCCCACATCTGCAAAAATAACATTGTAAAATTAAAAACGGCATCTCCCGTAATTTTCATACCAGTATCTTTCCAATGTCCAAATCTCTCTTTTTTATTGATATATTCATCCGCTAAATTGACGCCACCAGTAAACGCCGTATGTCCGTCAATAACGGTAATCTTTCTGTGATCTCTGTGATTGAGTACACTAGAAAAAAATGGAATAAAGCGATTGAAAGCTTGAGCTTTAATCCCCATCTCTTCTAATTTTTTTGTATATCCAAAAGGAAGAGTTGTGATACATCCCATATCATCATATATAATTCGGACATCAACTCCCTCCTCTACTTTCTCTCTTAAAATCTCTAAAATTGTCTCCCACATAAACCCGTAACTAATGATGAAATATTCCATAAAAATATAATGTTTTGCTTTCTTTAATTCTGTTTTTAGTGCCTCAAAATATTCCTCTCCAATTGTATAATACTGCGTCGTCGTATTTTTATAAATAGGAAACTTCGCTTTATCTGCAATATACTTCGCCTGATTTGCTATGCCTAAATCCTCTCTTTTTAGTTCCTCTAATACGTTTTCGTCTTGTTTTAATAAGAAATTCGTCTCATCTATAATAAACTGCATTTTATTTCTCATCCATCTTGTCGGACGTTTATTTCCATTTAAAATATATAAAATAGATCCAAAAATAGGCATACACATAATTAAAATTACCCAGGCGATTTTATAAGCCGAATTATCATCTCGAAGCATAATCATTAATACAATGACTGTACTTACTATAAGCAAAATAATGTGCAAAAATGGAACTTTTTTGGTTAATTCATCCACTAATCGAACAGTCCAAAAAAGTTGAATCAAAATTGAGATTCCTACTAAGATAACTCTGCTTGTTAAAACTGTCATTAATTTTTTCACTATTTTTCCCATTATGCCACCTTCCTTTTTAATTTGTTATAATATGTAAATGTCTCTGGCAGGCATTTTCATTTCTCCCTGTGAGAAATCTAAAAATTCTTCTTTTAAAGGGCTGTCACAAATTTTTAAAACTTTGTAACAGCCCTCTCTCTTATAATATATACAACTATTTTTTGTATTTTACTTATTTTATCAGTCTTTGATAATTAATGCCATAAATACAAGATCTTCATCCGCACAGTTTTTTAATCCGTGACCAGATCCGCTTGGTGTGAACGTCACATCTCCTGCTTTTACCGGATACTCTATGCCATTATCTTGATAAATTCCCTCTCCAGATAAAATATAATATGTCTCACTCTCCCCATGATGCTCATGATATCCAAGAGTGCATCCCACCGGAATCGTTACTTGAGAAAATAAACCACATTTTCCGTTTAACTCTTTTTCATTTAAGAGATGTTTCATTAAAACATATCCCTCTCCACCCTGTGCTTTTTCTTTTTTTGCTGTCTGTAATGTATTTGCTTCTTTTAACATTACCTTTCCTCCTTTATTATTTATAAAATTCATGACCCTCATATTCAAAAAGCCATGTCAAGTTTTGATCAAACCAAGTAATACTACTCTTTCTAGAACCAGAACGAGCTAAAAAATAGAGAGCTCCCTTTGAGTAATCTACTCCCAATATCGCCTTATTGACGGCATCTACCGTATCATCTTTTATCTCTACAGTCTCATATCTTCCATCAGAAATTGGCTGGAATTGTACTACACCATTCACTTCTTGGAATACAACCTCCTCTATTGTGTTTGGAAATTCTGGAGAACGAACACGATTAAATAAAACATTAGCAACCAAAATTTTACTTTTTTCATCTAATCCTGTGGCTTCCGCCTCCACAATTCTTTGCATAATCTCATAGTCTCCATAGGATATCTTAATTTGATCCCCATCAATTATCGTCTGGTCTACAAATTCAATCTTTTTTCCATCAACCTCTATCTCATCGCCAACTCCAATCCCCTTACTTGCATTCGTTAGCCTCTTTCGCACATAATTCTTATTCGCATTACGCATAAGAGTTTTTTCTTGCATAGTATCAACCATACCATCTGCGAATAGATATTCATCCTCTTTAGCTCCATAATCTTCTTCCTGTTTAGAATCTCCATTACGGTAGAACATATTAGTCCTTGTATGATTAGAAGAAATTATGTTTTCTTTCCATTTTCTCTCTGATTTTAAAAGCTTACCAAAACATACTATGTATAAGATAAGAAAAACTATAAAGAAAAAGAAAAATACTTTCCTAAAATCAATCTTGGAAATATCGGTCTTATTATTTTTCATTTTACCTCTTATTTTGTTCTTTCCTCCGTCTTTTTTACTCATATCTATGTTTTCCTTTCAAAACTGATATCTACTCCTACAATCACCTTTTATCTCCCCAAAATGCAGTCTGTATTTTCAATCAAAAATCAGATATCGCTATATCTCTTACAATTGAAAACAATCTCATTATCCCACAAAACACATTATAGCAAACTCCATTTATGAAATCCAGCTATTTTTATTTTCTATTCACGCTCTTGCCTCAAACATCGAACAGATAAATATATAAAAATAATTCCGATTCCTATCTGAATCAATATATTCGCAATAAGAAAGATTTTAGGTAGGATAAAGTATATTCGTGATGTCTGCTCTACTTTAAAAAATTTTCCCAATAAATACATCATATTATTCCCATTTGTAAATTCATCATACAGCCATACAACTAAAGTGAGTGGATTTAATACTAATAAATATCCCGCCACCTTTGTGAAAATCTTGATTTTTTCTAAGAAAAGCATCATACCTATATTGCCAATTGTAAATAAAAATTCTATCAAACCAGTGAGAACACAGGCAACTATTTTTTTATTTACCTGACAAGAACAGTAAACTCCTATCGAACTACAATAAAATGCCATTAAAAGTAAAATAAAAGAAGAGACAGCGATTTCCCTTCGTCCAACTCCGCCCAAAATAAAACCAACCGACAAAATCGGCATACTTGATATATTAAATAATAAAATAATAGAAATATTGGCAGCTAATTTTCCCAAAATAATTTGCACTGGTCGCATTGAGGACACTAATAATAAATCTAATGTTCCCCTCTCTCTTTCTCCCGCAATGGCGCTTGCCGTAAAAATCGGCACCAATAAAAAAATAAAAACATATTGTAAAATTCCAAGAATGAAAAAGACGGAGATTAAGTCTAAAAAAGCATTATCGTACCTAACACTATTTAAATCTGAAAAATTAATCAAACTAATGGTACTAATAAGAGCAAAAAATACATTGTACAACATAATAAGTACCGGAACGCTGACATTTTTCATCTTTAGTTTTAATTCCATTTCAAAAATTGGATTTTTAAAATGCATCTTCATTCTCCTTCATCAATTCTAAAAATAAATGTTCTAGACTTCCCTCTTCCCTAGAAAAACTTTGCACTCTTACTCCCTGATTTATTAAATCCGTCAAAAGCTCATTTTCTTCTTCTGGTTTTCCAGAAAAGACAACTCGAATTTCTCGATTCTTCAGAGAAATTCTCTCTATAAGATTATTTTTCTTTAAAACGGTGACAGCAAGCTCTGTCTCATTCTCAGACAAAGTTTTAATAATAATCGGCTTTTCCGTGCGAACTTGATTTTGTATCTCTTCCACGGTTCCTGACAAAAGCATTTTCCCCTCATGAATGATTCCAATAGAGGAACAAAAACTACTAATCTCTGATATAATAGGGGAAGTGACAATAATACTTTTTCCCATATTGGCAATTTGGCTTAACAATTCTAAAATTTCATATCGGTCAGTCAGTTCCATTCCCTCCGTAGGTTCATCTAAAATGAGTATTTTGGGGTCATGCACAAGACATCTCGCTAAAGATAATTTCTTTCTCATAATTTTTGTCAGAGAATCTATATATTGATCTTCTTTTTCTGTTAGTCCCATTATCTCAAGCAAAAATTTTATTCTCTCTTTCGCCTGTTTCTTCGAAACAGAATATAAAGAGGCATAAAATTCCATATACTCCCCAACTTTTAAATTAGAATATACTAAAAAATCCTCTGGCATATATCCAATTTGATTTTTATAAATAGCAGATTTTGTATCCATCTCTATCTCATCAATGAAGATACTACCAGAAAAAGAATTTATCAAACTCGCCAATACTTTCACTAGCGTAGTTTTTCCCGCTCCCTTTGGACCTATTAGACCTAAAATTTCGTTTTTCTGTACGGTAAAGGAAATCCCCTGCAAAATTTTTCTATTTTGAACTTTTTTTTCTAAATTATGAACTCGCAGCATATCATTCCTCCTGTGTCATCGCAATCGCAGGAACTTGCGTATAATCCATCTCCGTCTTTAACTGAATCCTCATCTTGCCTTCCTCATTAATATAATTTTTTAATTTATCTTTCGTAATTCTATCTTGACTATTTTTCAAAATCCTATCATACTTTTTCTCTTTATAATTATAAGCATAGATTTTGCCATCATAATAGTCATTGAGACGAATCAATTCATTTACTTTTTCTTTCTCTTGGAACTGATAAAAAAGTTCCGTCATTTGAGAGTAAATGACACCGCTATATATCTCTCCATCTATTTTTTGCAAATACAATTCTAAAATATCCATAACGGTATTACCGTCTACATCTTCCTTATAAACTGGCTGAATATAAACTAATTTCTGCTTTATATTAAAACTGTCATCTTCTAAGATTTTTTCTTCCGTCTCACTCATTAGTCCAATAAAATATCCCTTATCGTCATCGGCTTCTTTTAATATATTATGATATAAAAAGGCAAGTATTTTTTGATCATTATTAAGCTCTAAATATTGTTTTTTTGTCTCAATTGGATATGCCACCTCACTTAGAAAATATTCTCTCTCATTTTTTGTGAGATCTAAAAGATTTATCTCATCATTTTCAATTTGCACTATCTGATTTTGCTTTAAATCTTTCACTACCCAATATCGCTTTTGATAATAAAATAATACATAGGAAAAATCATATTTCGTCTTATTCTCTAAATTTCCATAAATGGAGTCATCATCAAAATTTAAATCATACTGAAAACGACCAATATTTGGGGATTTTTCTCTTGTCAACTTCAAAATATTTTGCTCTAAAATTGATTTCTTTGGAAAATGAACCACAAAATTTCCATTCTTTTTTTCTATACGATATCCTGCCTCCTCAGACATACATAAATCATCCACACCATACCATACATTAATATCCGGCACTACTTCTACTGTATCAATTTCATTTGAAAGATTTAATATATAATCTTTCTTTTTTAGGCTCTGTGAAGATATATAAATTGTCTCATCTTTCTTTTGAGAATCCACTAACACAAGAAAATTAGCAGTGAGATTTTCCTTTTTATAATCATTCGTTATTTCAAAAACAACTCCCGTAAAAATGCAAGATAAAAGAAGCACTACTGAAAAAAACCATGTTTTTCGGTCAAAATGTTTTAATAAGAAATAGGCAGTAGGTCCAATCAATCCAATATAGACTAAAAACAGACTAATATAAAGAAATATATTTGACATGCCACCCTCATAATTAAAAAATAGGGCCTGTGTAAGGCTTTGAACACTCAATCCTTTATCCTTCACAGCTAAATTAAATCGCTCTGTTGTTATCTGATCTAAAATCAATGCTCCTATCTGTTTTTGATATTTTTTTATAAGAGGATTTAATAAATCAATCTCCGAAATGCAAAAAAATCCTTTTCCATAGGAAACTTTTTTTAATAGCTCACTGTCTAAAAGAGAACTATACTCTATCCCTTTTTTTACTCGAATTGATATATGGTCTAAAATAATATTTTCTTTTTTACCATTTTTTTCCAGTGTCAGTGAGACCTTTTCCTTTTTCTCACTCTCTCTTTTGGATACTACACTTAACAAAAAATCTAATGAATCTACTTCTTCGCATATTCCAACAATCAAGACTCCTCCTTGTTTTACCCAAGTTTGTATCGCTTTTTGCTGTTTTTTAGATAAAGAAGAAACAGAAAACTGATTTATAAATAAATAGTCAAGTGCAGAGAAATCTTGTGCATCTTTGGGAATTTCATGAGAATCCAATTTTACCTGTACAATTTTAGCTTGTTTTTTTCCCTTTTTCTTTTTTAATCCATCAAAATATGTAAAAGTTTCTTCTTCTTTGCTCAAAACTCCCATATAAAGTTTATTCTCTTGCGTAATTCCAGTCTCTACTTTTGTCATCACTAATTTTTTTCCTATATCATCTTCAATATAAATTTTAAAATAGGAAGCCATTTCAATATTTGGAATTACTATTTTTTCTACTGTCGTCCCCTTCTTCGCGACACATGCTTTTTCATAAGAGGCTTCTTTGTGAGTTGACACTGGAATTAAAACTTTTATACGACCTTTCCAATCTTTCGTCGTGTAAATCTTCACTTCAATTGGCAAACTCTCGTCTTTTTGCACTAATCCACAAAATCCATATTGCACCGATATTTTTTTGTCTGTTGATTGATAAATATCTATCTTAGATTTCTTTCCAGATTTTATTCTATCAACCGTCTGTACTTTATCTTGAGAAGTATTTTGGCAAGCAAAAAGGCAGAAAACACAAAAGATACTTAGTAATATACAAAAATTTATTTTTCTCTGCATTTTTCCACCTCCAAATTTTTTCATAAACTTTCCTCTTGGATTCGCTTGACATAATCTTCTATAAAACTTCCTCCAGCAAAATTTCAAAAATAGTTCCATTAATATCGCTTTTTGCCTGAATGGTTCCATCGTGCAACTTGACAATATTCTTCGCTATGGCAAGACCTAGACCAGTTCCTCCTGTTTTAGCAGAGCGTGACTGCTCTACCCTATAGAATTTGTCGAAGATTTGTTCTAAATCTTTTTCTGAAATCACTTTTCCGTAATTAATAATAGAAAACTTTACTTTATTATTCTCTGTCTTTTCTATCTTCATCCTTACTTGTTTTCCGTCAGCTCCATACTTAATCGCATTACTAATTAAATTTCCGATTGCTCTCGCCATCAATTCTCCGTCTACATTTACATAGATAGGATGTTTTGGTATCTCCATCTTACATTCTATCTGCTTTTCAGAAAAAGAGGGATAAAACTCTTCTGAAATTTGCATAATAAACTGACAAAAATCTATTTTTTTTGGTCGAATCACTACTTTTTGTTTATCATACCTTGTATAGTCAAATAATGCTTCTATTAAGCGTTCTAGACTTTTTGACTTATCATACGCAATGCCAATATATTTTTTTTGCTGTTCTGGTGTTAAGATTGCATCGCGCCTTACTAAATCTAAATATCCAATAATAGAAGTAAGCGGAGTTCTAAGATCGTGAGCTACATTTGTAATTAATTCATCTTTTGTCTGTTCCGCCTGTTGTTTTATCTCCTGATTTGTTTTAAGCTTTACCTGCATCTCATTAAGAGCATAGGCAATCTGGCTAATCTCATCTTTCCCTTTTACTTTTATCTTACTCTCTAAGTCTCCATCTCGCATTCTTCTTACTCCTGCTGCAACTTCTCTTAGATAATTAATCATATTATTCGTTAAAATAAGGAAATAAAATAAAAATAATAAAACGGAAAAAAGAATAAATATACCTAAATCAAAAATCAAATATTTCGACATCGAAGGGGTCAATTTTATAAATATCATCTTTATCATAGTTGCATCCATCTGTGATAATATTTCTCTCTTATACAAGAAAACCCCACATACAATAATAGCATCCGTCATTACAACTAAAAAAACACTAAATAATATATACCAGGCAAGCTTTAATCGAAGACTTACTATTGTATTATCCTTCAATTTTATATCCCACCCCCCAAACTGTCTTTAAAATTTTAGGATTTCTAGAATCTTCTTCAATCTTTTCTCTTAACCTTCTAATATGCACCATAACTGTATTATTCACTTCATATACTTTTTCATTCCAAACTCTTTCAAAAATTTCATCTGTACTAAACACCTTTCCCTTATTTGATGAAAGCAAATATAAAATATCAAACTCAATCGGTGTAAGAGAAATATTTTTCTCCCCCTTTCGGACGGTGTGAGAAGCTCGGTTAATGACAATTTGTTGTATATGTATAATATCCTTATCCTCTTTATGCCCCATATCAAGAACGGTATATCTCTTAAGTTGAGATTTTACCCTCGCCACTAACTCAAGAGGATTAAAAGGCTTTGTCAGATAATCATCTGCACCTGTGCCAAATCCAATAATCTTATCCATATCTTCTGCCTTTGCACTAAGCATGATGATTGGTATATTACTTGTCTTTCGAATCGTTCTACACACATCTAACCCATTTAATTTTGGCATCATAATATCCAATACAATTAATTTTATTTCTGGATTTTCATTCAACATATCAAGACATTCTATCCCGTCATGTGCAATTAATACTCGATATCCATCGTTATTTAAATAAATCTGTACTAACTCCGCAATTTCCTCATCGTCATCTGCTATTAAAATTGTTATATCCTCCATTATTTACCTCCCAATTTCATTTTTATACTTTTCTCTATCCTATCATAAATTTTTATTCTTTTCCTTAAAAACTTCTTACAAATTAGAAAAAAGAAAAAAAAGATACAGAAGTTTCTGTACCTTTTCGTTATGAGCCAGACGATAAGCCGGGTTATGTCGTGAATGATCATCCATCTACTCCTACTGTTGCCAGCAGACTCTAGCGACCTACCTAAAAACACCTCGGGCCAAGATATCGTTTTTACTGCGGTCTTGCTTCGGGTGGGGTTTACAGAGCATTTCTTGTTACCAAGAAACCGGTGAGCTCTTACCTCGCCTTTCCATCCTTACCAGAAATCTGGCGGTTTATTTCTGTTGCACTATCCTTAGAGTCGCCTCCACCGGACGTTATCCGGCACCCTGCCCTACGAAGCCCGGACTTTCCTCACCTGCCTCCTTTCGAAGATTGCAGGCGCGACCATTTATCCAACTCATATTTTTTATATGAATCCATCAAAAGATTCTCCTTCGATAATATATCACTTTTTTTCCTCTACCGCAAGTATGATTTTATATATTTTTATAAAACAGAATACGGAACACCAGAAAAATAAGTAATTACCTCAATATCTTTTATGCAATCTCTCAAATATTTTGCCACATGGTCAATGAAAATATATTCAAGACCATAATGACCGGCCTCAATTACACTAATTCCCATATCCATTGCATCTAATCCTTCGTGATGCCCAATATCACCTGTAATAATAACATCAGCGCCTTTTTTTACCGCCTCTTTTATCATGCTTCTGCCAGAACCAGGAGATATCGCAACACACTTAATCTCTCTATCCTTATCCCCAAATACGAGAACATTTTTTAGTTCGAAACTTTCTTTGACGAGTTCGGCACATTCTTCTAAGGTAAGTGTTTTATCGAGTACACCAATTTTTCCAATTCCCTCTAATTTTCCATCTACCTCATTTGTGATTTCTAGTGGCTCTCTGGCAATAAGACCTATCCTCTTAGCAGCTAATTCTGGCATGCCACCTGCAATATCATAATTTGTATGCATTGCATAGCAACTAATATGATTCTCAACTAATGTTAAAATTTTTTTCCCAAGAAAAGTCTGATCATTTACTTGCTTTATGGAGGAGAAAATCACTGGATGATGAGTGATAATCATGTCAACTTTATCTTGCACAGCCTTTTCAATCACTTCATTGGTTGCGTCAAGTGCCACGCCAATCTTTTTCACTTCAATATCGGATCTTCCGACTAAAAATCCAGAATTATCCCATGACATCGCATAAGAATTTGGCGCTAATTGTTGTAATACTTCTATAATTTTCTTACATTTCATAGTTAGATAACGCCTCCTTTAGTTTCTGTTTTTCTCTTTTTAATTCTTCCAATCGTCGTTTCGCACTCTCTGTATGATGGAGACATAAATTGCTCTCTATTTTTTCACAAGAGACCATCTCTTTTTGCAAAAACTGAAATAAAATTTCGTTTTTTTCGTCTAGCAAATATTTTCCATAATCATACTCTATTTCTTTATCGTATTTTTCTTCTCCGTCAATCGCTCTTATGACTGTATAGAATTTTCCCTCTTCCACCAGCATTTTTTCTTGTGCAATCTGATACCCCATCTTATGAAGCTGTCTTCTCACTTTATAAATCTCTGACTGTGGCTGTAAAATTAATTCTTTTTTCTTACAAAGAGCGTGGCTGCCATCGCTGAGGATGCGAGCCATTAAGGCTCCTCCCATCCCCGCAATAATAATTGTATCTACCTCTTTATCTCCAAGCTTTTCTAGTCCATCCGAGAGCCTTGTCTCTATCTTATCTTCTAACTGATAAGCCTTTATATTTTCCTTCGCTCTCAAAAGAGGACCTTTTCTTACATCCATCGCAATAGCATGCTCTATCTTTTTTGACAAGATTAAATAGATTGGTATGTACGCATGGTCTGTCCCGATATCTGCTACTGCTCCCTGACCTTGTATCTCGTCAGCTACTGTCTGCAATCGTTTTGATAGTTCCATGTTTCCACCCTAATCTAAGAAATCTTTTAGTTTACGGCTACGGCTTGGATGTCTTAATTTTCTAAGAGCCTTTGCCTCAATCTGTCTAATACGCTCTCTCGTTACTTTAAATTCTTTTCCAACTTCTTCCAGTGTTCTCGCACGACCGTCATCAAGTCCAAATCGAAGACGAAGAACCTTTTGTTCTCTCTCAGTCAGAGTGCCAAGCACTTCTATTAACTGCTCTTTTAAAAGGGTAAAAGCAGCCGCCTCTGCTGGAACCGGAACATTATCATCCTGAATAAAATCACCTAAATGACTATCTTCCTCCTCACCAATTGGCGTCTCTAAGGAAACTGGTTCCTGAGAAATTTTTAGAATTTCTCTCACACGGTCAACAGGAAGATTCATCTCCTCTGCAATCTCCTCCGGAGTCGGTTCTCTTCCTAATTCCTGCAATAATTGTCTAGAAACACGAACAAGTTTATTAATTGTCTCTACCATATGAACAGGAATACGAATTGTTCTAGCTTGATCTGCAATCGCTCTTGTAATCGCCTGTCTAATCCACCAAGTGGCGTAAGTACTAAATTTATACCCTTTATGGTAATCAAACTTTTCAACAGCCTTAATTAATCCTAGATTACCTTCTTGAATTAAGTCTAAGAAAAGCATTCCTCTTCCCACGTATCTCTTTGCAATACTAACAACAAGACGAAGATTGGCCTCTGCCAATTTCTTTTTCGCCTCCTCGTCTCCATCCTCCATACGCTGTGCAAGGTCAACTTCTTCCTCCGCACTAAGAAGAGGAACTTTACCGATTTCCTTTAAGTACATACGAACAGGGTCCTCAATACTAACACCCTCAAGCACAGATATATCAAGTGCATCGACATCAACATCAATATCGTCTTCCATAGAAAGATCGATATCGTCATCATCATCTTGTGGAATTGTAAGCACATCCACACCGTTTTGCTCTAAATACTCATATATATATTCGATTTTTTCAGTACTTAGCTTCATCTCCGCAAAATACTGATTAATCTCCGTATACTCTAGGACATTTTTCTTTTTCTTTGCAATATCCAATAGTTTTTTTAATTTTTCATTAAACTGAGCAATTTCATCCATTGGTTTTCCATCCATGTTTTCTTCCATCCTTCCATACTTTGTTATATTTTAACCAAACTATAGAGAAATATGCAATCTCTGCAGGTTTGCTTTTTCTTTTATTAGTTCTTGCCATGTCATAATATCGTTCGAATGGCTCATTTCATACTCAATTCGATTCTTTTTTACCTTTTTTACAATATCTGTAATGGCTTTTTCATTATCCTTTGGCAAAGGCTCCACTTTAAGTGAAGTGTGAAATAAGGAAGCTATCTCACTTTGTTCCTTTACATTTTCAAACTGATTGATAATTTTAGCTGGTGTAACCTTTCCCTCTCGCTCATACTGCTCAAAAAGTAAAATTGCAACTGCGTGATAAGCTGGCTCTAAAAAATCATTGCTGTCAATGATTCCTCTTAATTTCTCAAACAGAGAAGTTTCATTGACAAGCCAAGTAAGAAGAAGCTTTTGAGCTTCCTTCCCTCCATCTATCTTTTCTCTTTTTCGATTTTCACTCCTAAGCTCATTTTGTCTTTTGGCTTCTTTTTGGAAAGGCAATTCCCTTCCATATTTTTCCACTAATTTTTCTAGCTCTCTTCCACTCATAAAATAAGAATTCGCAATCGCATCAATATAGTTTTTCCTCTCTAATGCCTCCTCAATCGTCGCCAATTTCTTCGCTACCTCATGTTGAAATGTCGTGCGACTTTCTGGATCTTGCTGATTATACTTTAGGGAAATCACTTTAATCTCAAACATAAAGCTGCTAATCGCTTTATCTATTCTCTGCTCTAATTCCTCTCTTCCTAAAGCCTTAATAAACTCATCTGGATCTTTATGTGGAGATAAATCAAGCACCTTCACTCGACATCCCACTTCCTTTAGAAGTGGAATTGCCCTAAGAGCGGCATTTTGTCCTGCCGTATCACTGTCATACGATAATATAACTTCATCAACATATCTCTTCACAAGCATGGCCTGCTGGCTTGTAAAAGCAGTTCCTAAAGAAGCCACCGTATTGTCAAAACCAGCTTGATGCATCGTAATGACGTCCATGTATCCCTCACATACAATAAAGTATGGCTTTCTCGCTTTTTTTGCATAAGTTAAGCCGTATAAATTTCGGCTTTTCTCAAATAAAACTGTCTCTCTTGAATTTAAATACTTTGGGGTGCCATCTCCCATCACTCTTCCTCCAAAACCGATGACTCGATTTTGGACATCTAAAATTGGGAATATAACTCTGTTAAAAAACTTATCGACTGCTCCCCTCTCATCAATAGAGACTAAACCAGAATTTTTTAAATCCTGATCGTGAAATCCCTTGCTGCGTAAATATCGATACAAGTCATCACGATAGCGATCGGCATAACCAAGCCCAAATTTCTTAATCGTCTCCATCGTAATGCCACGATTTAGTAGATATTCTAACGCTTTCTCTCCCCTATCTTGTCTCAATAAATAGTAGAAATAATTTGCAGCAAGCTTATTCATCTGACGAAGCTTTCCTTTCTCGTCATCTGCTCTTTTATCCTTTTTGCTTTTTTCTTCCCTCGGAATCTCCATTCCAGCTCGATTAGCGAGCTGTTCCACAGCTTCCAAGAACGAATCATTATTATATTCCATCAAAAAAGTAAAGACATTTCCTCCGTTTCCGCAGCCAAAACAATAATACATCTGCTTATCTCTACTGACAGAAAAAGATGCCGATTTCTCATTATGGAATGGACAAAGTCCAAAATAATCACTTCCTTTTTTCTTTAATGCCACATAACCAGAAATCACATCTACAATATCGTTTCTATTTCTCACTTCTTCGACGAATTCTTCTGAATAATACATATATGCCTCTCCTCCCCTCTTCATTTGAGGCAGAAATGCCTTGTTTATCCATATAATATACCCGCTTTACAGGCACTGCCATTAATGAGTATAATTTGAAGGGAACATTCTATAAAAATCTATCATCTGCTCTGACATAGACTTCCATAATATAATATATGCCCCTACAATATTAATATTCTACATTTTTTGCTAATATCCTTTTCTTTTTTTAAAAAATTTTCAAAACCCTTTTTTCTTATCCAAAAACTTTCATTTATAGTAATCTCTGTAAATTAGATGTATTATTTTGGCATTTGCATATTCGGTTCTACGACAGAAATGGCATCTAAAGATATTTTCATCAATTCTCTCACTTCCTCCTCCGTAATATGCATATACTTTGCAAGTTCCAACGGAGTCGCCTCTTTTCCTAATTCTCTCGCCAAGTCTTGCGCAGCCTCATCAAGCTCATTTACCTTATTGGCAATTTTTTTATCAACTGCCTGATTATCCTTTTGTAGTCTTATCGCCTTTTCGATGGCATCTCGAATCGCCTTTTTGGAAAACTCATGAAAGGAAAGTTTTACCTTGGCATCATATTCTTCCACTCCCTGAAGCAGTCCGATATTCCCTTCCTGAATCAAATCTCCAAGTAATAATCCTCTATTTTGATAGTTTTTAGCGACATCCGCCACTAACTTTAATTTAGATTCAATCAAAGTAACCTTTGCCATCTCATCACCGTCAAGCATCTGCTCGACTAATTCCTTTTCTTCCTCCACGCTAAGCTCACGGATATCTCCAATTTCTTCCATATACATTTGAAGTACCTTTTCTGCTTTTTCATCTAATACAATCTCTTCCTCCTCAGATTCCAAAATCATATCTTCTTTTCCAACAATCTTAATCTGGCTACTTACAAAATACTGATAAATTAACTCCATTTTTGTATCATCCGCCGCAAAATCAGAAAAATACTGTCTAATATCCTCTAAAGTCAGCTGATTATTTTGCGTAGCGGCAATATTTTTCAGTTCCTCAAGTGATTCCAAAAATTTCCCTTCTTGCTCCATCTATCTCTCTGCTACTCAAAATGTGTATAAACATATACATTATTGAGAATGGAAAGTTTTCACAAACATTTCTTACTGTTTCTACATGTAGCACTTCGATTGGATTTCTCCTTCTCTACTCGCTTTTTTACACTCCACAGT
>JBJEOA010000014.1:0-10084 GCA_051880475.1 Lachnospiraceae bacterium
ATGCCACTTATGTCTGTATGGTTTTGTTTTACATTGCCATCAGGTATCGTTATTTATTGGTCAATTAGTGCATTATTTCAAGTAATTCAGCAGATTGTAATTAATCAGTATATGGATCATATCGATATAAATAAATTGATTGAGAAGAATAGAAAGAAAGCTGCTAAGAAAAATAAGAAGAAGAAAAAATCGCTCACTACAAGACTTATGGAGGGTGCTAGCCAAAATGCAGATGCTGGAACGACAGATTTTACAGTAACACCTAGCGGTCGAAGAGTAGGAAGAATGACAAGCAGAGCGACGATTAATACGAAAAATATGAATGTCAACTATGATGATCTTTATCCACTAGATCAATTAGCTGATGTTTTGGAAAATAAAAAAGAGGATGCAGGTACTACTAAGAAAAAGAAGAAGAAATCGCAAGAAGGAGGTAGTATTGCTGCAAATGCAAATCTAATGAGAAAATATAATGAGATGCATGGAAAAGGGGGAAATAAATAGTGGATTCTATAAAATTTGAGGGAAAAACGGTAGCGGAAGCTTTGACTAAGGCAAGTATTCAATTAGGAATTGCCAGTGATGAACTTCAATATACAGTAGAGTCAGAAGGAAAAACAGGATTTTTTGGAATTGGAGCAAAGCCAGCAGTTATTCTCGTAAAAAAGAAAGAGGAAGAAGCCCTTACTGTTGAAGTAAAGAAAGAAGAAATTTCATTTACAAAACCAACCGTGAAACCAGTGGAAAAATCGACTATAGCTGCGGTTGAGGCAGATAAAGTAGAAGAAAAAACAAAAGAATTTTTAGAAAAATTATTCCATGCAATGCAAGTTGAAGTAAATATTAATTTACAGTATAACGAGAATACAAAAAATATGGATATCGACTTATCTGGAGATGATATGGGAATTTTAATCGGGAAGAGGGGACAGACACTCGACTCTCTTCAGTACTTAACAAGTCTATATGTCAATAAAGAAAGCGATTCTTATATTAGAGTAAAGATGGATACAGAAAATTATAGAGAGCGCAGAAAAGAGACATTAGAGCATTTGGCTAAAAATATTGCATATAAAGTAAAGAGAACTAGAAAATCTGTGTCTTTAGAGCCGATGAATCCATATGAGAGAAGGATTATTCATTCTGCATTGCAAAATGACAGATATGTTTATACAAAAAGTGAGGGAGAAGAGCCTTACAGAAAAGTTGTTATTATGCTAAAGAGATCATAGAGATTATATGGAAACGTAAAATGATTTCCTCGCTGAGAGGGATGAGTTTTTCAGTGAGGTAGAAATAGGACTGTTGTAAAACGAATTTATTTATTTTACAATAGTCTTATTTTAGTATTAAGGCATGTGATTTTCCAAAGAAAGGAGAAAAACAATGAATTTTGATGATACAATTGCGATGATAGCGACTGCTATGAGCGATGCTGGAATTGGAATCATCCGAGTGAGTGGGAAAGATGCAATAAAAATTGTAAAAAAAGTATTTTATCCCCAAAAAAAGAAAGATTTAGAAAAAGTTAATAATTATACAGCTCATTATGGAACTATCTATGATGGGGAACAGATTCTTGATGAATGTATTGTCCTTGTGATGAGAGGCCCTCATAGTTATACGGCGGAGGATGTTGTAGAGATTCAGTGTCATGGCGGTATTGTTCTTTTAAAAAAGATTCTAGAGTTAATTTTTAAAATGGGAGCAAGACCTGCCCAGCCAGGAGAATTTACAAAGAGAGCTTTTTTAAATGGAAGATTAGATTTATCTCAGGCGGAGGCTGTCATGGACTTAATTCACTCTCAAAATGAGATGGCGATTGAGAATGCGATGAGACAGCTAAAGGGAAGCGTAAAGGATAAAGTAATGCAGTTAAGAGAGATGATTTTATATCATGTTGCATTTATCGAATCGGCTTTAGATGACCCTGAACATATTAATATAGAGGATAATAGTGAAAAATTTGAGAGAGAAATCAAGCAGTGCAGAGAAATGATAGAGAGACTTTTAGACACCGCAGATGATGGAAAAATTATGCAAGACGGAATTAAAACTTGTATTGTCGGTAAGCCAAATGTAGGAAAATCCTCTCTGTTAAATGTATTAGTGGGGGAAGATAGAGCGATAGTGACAGAGGTAGCTGGAACAACGAGAGATAGCTTACAAGAGACCGTTCTTTTACAGGGAATTCCTCTTCATATTATTGATACGGCGGGGATTCACGATACGGTGGATGTTGTGGAAAAAATTGGTGTAGATAGAGCTAAAATGTGGATTGAAGATGCCGATTTGATATTATATGTTGTGGATTCTTCTAGACCATTAGAAGAAAATGATGAGAAAATTATTGAGTTAATCAGAGAGAAAAAAGTTATTGTCTTATTTAATAAATCAGATTTGGAAAAGAAAATAGACGATAAAAAAATAAGAGATATATTTGGGGATTTTGTTATAGAAATATCTGCAAAATTAGAAGAAGGCATGGATCTTTTATACGAGAAAATAAAAGAAATGTTCTTCCGAGGGGAAATTTCTTTTAAAAATGAAGTCTGCATTACAAATATGAGACATAAAACAGCATTGCAAAATGCACTTGAGAGTATTATACTAGCAGAGCAAAGCTTTAAAGATGGTATGCCGGAGGATTTTTTGTCCATTGATTTGATGAATGCCTATGAACAATTAGGATTTATTATAGGAGAGTCTTTAGAGGAAGATTTAGTAAATAAGATATTCCAGCAATTTTGTATGGGTAAGTAAGGAGAAAAAAATGGCTTTTGTAAAAGAAAAGTATGATGTCATAGTAGTAGGAGCAGGTCATGCGGGATGTGAGGCTGCATTAGCGGCGGCAAGGCTTGGATGTGAGACAATTGTATTTACAGTAAGTATTGACAGTATTGCATTGATGCCATGTAATCCAAATGTAGGCGGAAGCTCGAAGGGACATCTTGTAAGAGAAATTGATGCGCTTGGCGGTCAGATGGGAAAGAATATTGATAAGACATATATTCAATCAAAAATGTTAAATAAGTCAAAAGGTCCAGCAGTTCACTCTCTAAGAGCACAGGCTGATAAGGCTGAGTACTCTAGGAGTATGAGAATAACATTAGAAAATACAAAACATTTGACAGTTCGTCAGGCTGAAGTAACAGAGCTTTTAGTGGAAGACGGTCAAATTAAGGGAGTGAAAACGTATTCTGGGGCTACGTATGAGGCAAAGGCGGTTGTCTTGGCAACTGGAACATATTTAAGAGCGAGATGTATTTACGGAGATGTGAGCAATGAGACGGGTCCAAATGGATTATCACCAGCGAGATTTTTGACGGATTCTATTAAAAGTCTTGGAGTGGAAATGTATCGTTTTAAGACGGGAACGCCGGCGAGAATTGATAAAAGGTCGATTGATTTTTCAAAAATGGAGGAACAGTTTGGAGATGAAAAAATTGTTCCATTTAGTTTTACAAATACCGAGGAAGATATTAAAAGAGAGCAGATTTCTTGTTGGTTAACTTACACGAATGAAAATACACACCAGATCATTCGAGAGAATTTACATCGCTCTCCTCTATTTTCGGGGGCAATCGAGGGCACGGGACCTAGATATTGTCCTTCTATTGAGGATAAAGTTGTTAAGTTTGCGGATAAAAATAGGCATCAAGTTTTTATTGAGCCAGAAGGAGAGTTTACAAACGAAATGTATATCGGCGGTATGTCAAGCTCTCTTCCAGAGGATGTTCAGTATGCGATGTATCGCTCTGTAAAAGGTCTAGAAAATGCAAAAATTGTGAGAAATGCCTATGCGATTGAGTATGATTGTGTGAATCCTCTAGAGTTGAAATCTTCTTTAGAATTTAAAAAAGTGAGAGGATTATTTAGCGGAGGACAGTTTAACGGCAGCTCTGGATATGAGGAGGCAGCGGCACAGGGACTTATCGCCGGCATTAATGCTGCAAGAAAAATTCAAGGAAAAGAGCCAATCATTTTAGACCGTTCTCAGGCGTATATCGGTGTATTGATTGACGATTTAGTTACGAAGGGAACACATGAGCCATACCGTATGATGACTTCTCGTGCAGAATATCGTTTATTGCTTCGCCAAGATAATGCTGATTTAAGACTTACTAAAATTGGGCATGAGATTGGTTTAATTGATGAGGAGCGATATGAAGCATTACTTAAAAAAGAGAAGGAAATTAACGAGGAGATTACAAGGCTAGAAAAAACAATGGTCGGTGCAAGTAAAAAGGTTCAGCAGGTATTAGAACAACATAATAGCACTCCTCTAAAAACAGCAGTCTCTTTGGCGGAATTAATTCGAAGACCAGAATTATGCTATGAAGATTTAGAGCCGATTGATGATGAAAGAGCAGCTCTTGCTAATGATGTGATTGAACAGGTGAATATTAATATTAAGTATGATGGATATATTAAGAGACAGATTCGTCAAGTAGAGCAGTTTAAAAAGCTTGAGTATAAATGGATTCCAGAAGATATTAAGTATAGTGAGGTGAAAAGTCTTAGAAAAGAGGCTGTTCAAAAATTAGAAGAGACAAGACCACATTCTATTGGACAAGCTTCTAGAATTTCAGGAGTATCCCCTGCTGATATCTCGGTATTATTAATTTATTTAGAAAATAGAAGATTGACCTCAATATCTATAGATTAAAATTCATTGAAAGTTGGTAAATAAATGGATAAAAAATGGAGAGAAACTCTTTTTTGTAGAGCGAATGATTTAGGAATTGAATTATCAGACAGGCAGATAGAACAATTCTATGAATATTTTCAATTATTAGTAGAAAAGAATAAAGTGATGAATTTAACGGCAATTACAGAGCCATATGATGTGATTGAGAAGCATTTTATTGATAGTTTATCAATTATAAAAGTAATTTCTATGGGGGAAGTTCACACCGTTTTAGATTTAGGAACAGGAGCTGGATTTCCAGGAATTCCTCTAAAAATTGCATTTCCGCATTTAAAAATTACTCTTGTTGATTCTCTAAATAAGAGAATTAAATTTCTAAACGAAGTGATAGAAGCTCTTTCGCTAGAAGAGATAGAGGGAGTTCACGCAAGGGCAGAGGATATAGCTAAAAAGGAAGAGTATCGAGAGCAGTATGACTTATGTGTATCGAGAGCAGTTGCAAATTTATCCACACTCGGAGAATATTGTGTGCCTTTTATCCACAATGGTGGATTGTTTGTGGCATATAAAGGGGAGAAAGTGGATGAAGAAATGCAGGGAGTAAAAAAAGCTTTTGATGCACTTGGAGCTGAGTTAGAAGCTGTGAAACAGTTCACACTTCCAGGTACAGATATGGATAGAAGAATGGTTTTGGTAAGAAAAATTAGGAATACGCCAAAGAAATACCCAAGAAAAGCAGGACTCCCATCAAAAGAGCCACTTTTTGTGAAAAAAACGATAAATAAAAAATAAGAGCTTATTAGTTTAAATGCTGTATATTCTAAGGGAAAAGTAGATACGCCCGTAAGAAGAAGGACTGCCTAATTCTTGCGGGCGAAAGTGACATATCAAATTTCTTAAATAATAGGGAATGAAAGTCCTTTAGAAGTTCATTCCCTTTAGGTGACGGTAGTTCACTTATATATAGCCTAAAAAAATATATTACAAATTTCCAAAAATTCAGTTGGATTTTCTAAATGTGGATAATGTTTTGTATTAGAAAGGGTGGAAGCTTCAATAGCACAGTTTTGTGTGAGATATTGATTTAAAGTTTCTCGGTAATTTGGCTCTGCCTTTCCCATAACAATATAAATGCTATTATTCAGCTCACGAAGAGCGTGAGCAATATTAGTATTCATATATCTAGAGTGTATGCTCGAATAAATATATTTTGAATTTATTCCCTGTGTATGTGAAGCCTCATAGCATGTGAGTAAATATGTTTTTGAGACTTTACTTGGATGATAGAATTGTTTTCTCACAGTAGCTTTAGTCTTATCTATCGTATTTAACATATAATAAGCGAAACTGCCAATTAGCGGAAAGTCAATAAATCCCTTATACGCCTTTAGAGCTGTGTTCGGTATTTTATTTAGTATTTGGAAGTTAGTAGGATTGATTAATAATAGTTTTTTATATAAATTTACTTCTGTATAGCATGCCATAACTGCGATACTGCAAGATAATCCAGAAGCTATAATATCTGTCGGAGTTTTGATAACCTGCTTTACAAAATCATTTAATAATTGGACATAGAGATAGCTTGTATAAGTGATATTAGATTTATCTGAGCGACCGCATCCGAGCAAATCTATTGTATATACAGTATGGTGTTTGGAAAGTTGTTTTTTTATTTTCTTAAACTCAACTTCTGCTCCATAATGTGAAATATCATGAACAAGTAGAATTGGAGTTCCATTTCCCTGTTTGGTATAAAAAATACGTCCAAATCTCCAGTTATAATAATGTTCATTATCGGAGTAGAGTAAATCGCGGCGAGTAGAAAACATATTGATATATTTATTTGTAAAAAGCATTGGTAAGCTTGCAGCGGAAGCTAGCAGAGAGAGGGCAGCTATTTTTTTTGTTTTTGACATGGAATTGCTCCTTTCTAAAATTAATGATTAAATTTATTATAAGCCAAAATGACATAAGTTACAAGAGAATTGTGAGGAAAGCCTATTCCTTTCGGTGTGGACAGGAATAAGGCAGGTTTTAGTCGTTTAAATATTAGAAATAGAAGAAGATATTTTTATAAAAAATCTTTTCATTTAAGTCGTTTTCGTGTAAGATAATTTATGGGAAGAAATAAAAAAGTTTCTCGGTGAAAATAAATAGGAAAGGCGGGTGAATCCATGGAATTATTCGATAGACAAGAAATATGTAGTGGTTTAAAAGTATTTTTATCTAGAGAAATTGAGGAAAAAAATAAAGAAAAGAAAAATTTATTAGATGAGAGAGAAAAGCTCGAACAAGAGAAGAATAAAAAGCGAAAAATTTTATTTCAGACAGATGAGAGTGGCGAGCGAAGGAAAATGTTTTCTCCGCTGAATACAATTTTTTATCCATCTCAAAGTGAGAATTTTCAAGATAGAAAAATAAAAAATTTAAATTATCGAATTGAAAATTTGGAAAAGGAAATGGAAACAATTGATATGGAATCAAATGAAATCCAGAAGTACCTAGAAATTTTGGAGAAATTTGTGTCAGAAAATTGTCAGATGCCTGAAAAAGAGACAGAAGCAATTCAAAATGAGCAAAAATCAGAAGATGCAGATGAGTTCAAAATAGTTGTCAACTCATTATTATCTGATACATTGAAGAATTTTCAGCAGTTTGTGAAAGAGCAGTATGAGAAAGTAGAACTTCTTTTTGATATAGAAGATGATAAAAAAGAGACGGAAGTCTTAACAAATGAATATATTGTTGAGATTCTTCAAAATTTAATAGAGACATCTGTAAATAAGATGAACGCAGATGTGTTTTTAGTAGATATAAAAAATAAAGAGAAGCTTCGAGTAGAAGTGGAGATTCTAGCGAACAAAGAAAAAATAGATCATTGCACATTTTCTATAGAATCTTAAAAATTTATCCACAATAGTTAAATATTATGTGGATAAATCTAAGTTTTTCTTATAGAAATGTGGATAAGATATATGTAGGAAGGAATAGGACATGAAAGAGAAAATTAGTGAATTAATTGCTAGTAATATAGTGGAATTATCAACACAAGAGGTGGAAAATTTATTGGAAATTCCACCAAAGGCAGATATGGGAGATTTCGCATTCCCATGTTTTCGTTTAGCTAAAATTTTTAGAAAAGCTCCAAACATGATTGCACAAGATATGAAGGAGAAAATCGGAGAGCAAGATTTTTTGGAGAAAGTAGAGACAGCTGGAGGATATGTAAATTTCTTTGTTAATAAGGAAATGTATGTGAGACAGATCATAGAAAAGGCATCTGCTCTAGATTATGGCGCTAGTTTTGAGGGAGAGGGAAAAACAATTTGTATAGATTATTCTTCGCCTAATGTTGCAAAGAATTTCCATGTGGGACATTTGAGAACAACAATTATTGGAAACTCTCTCTATAAAATTCTTACAAAACTCGGGTATAAAGTAGAGCGAATTAATCATTTAGGAGACTGGGGTACTCAATTTGGAAAATTAATTGTCGCTTATAAGAACTGGGGAAATAAAGAAGAAGTAGAAAAAGAAGGTGTTGCTGCTCTTATGAGAATTTATGTAAAATTCCATGAGGAAGCACAAAAAGATGATTCATTAAATGATCAGGCACGTGCTTGGTTTACGAAGATGGAGCATGGAGATGAAGAGGCGTTATCCATTTGGAAGTGGTTTCGTGATATTAGCTTAAAAGAATTTTTGCGTGTCTATGATATGTTAGGGATTGAGTTTGATTCTTATGCGGGAGAGAGCTTCTATAATGATAAGATGGATGCAGTTATTGAGGAGTTAAAGGAAAAAGGACTTATTACAGTGAGTGAGGGAGCTCAGATTGTAAATTTAGAGGAATATAATATGCCTCCTTGTTTGATTACAAAGAAGGACGGAAGCTCTCTATATGCGACTCGTGATATTTCGGCAGCATTATATAGAAAGAAAACTTATGATTTCTCAAAATGTATTTATGTCACAGGTCTTGAGCAGAAACTTCATTTTGCCCAGTGGTTTAAGGTAATTGAATTAATGGGATATGATTGGAATAAAGACTTAGTGCATGTCCCATATGGTTTAGTAAGTTTACAGGGTGGTAAATTATCTACAAGAAGTGGAAATATTATTTATGCGGAAGAAATTTTACATGAATCTATCGAGAAAGTAAAAGAAATCATCGCTGAAAAGAACCCAAATCTTGAGGATAAAGATAAAGTTGCAGAGATTGTTGGAATCGGAGCAATTTTATTTAATGACTTATATAATCAGAGAATTAAGGATGTTATCTTTAATTGGGATAAGATTTTGAATTTTGACGGTGAGACTGGTCCATATGTTCAATACACATATGCTCGTGCGGCAAGCGTGCTTAGAAAGTCTGGAATTGAAAATATTGAGGAAGATATTAATTATGGTGTATTGACAGATGATGCAAGTATGAATTTGATAAAAGAAATCAATCGTTTTCCTCAGGTTATCAAAGATGCAGCAGATAAATTGGAGCCATTTGTGATTGCTAGATATGCAGTTGCAGTTGCACAGGCATTTAATAAATTTTATCACGATTGCCAAATTAATGTGGATGATGCAGAAGTTAAGAATGCGAGATTAAAAGTCGTTGTTATTACAAAACAAGTATTAAAAGATGCATTGGATTTATTGGGAATCGGTTGTCCAGAGCAGATGTAAGATGAAGTAGATGAAAAATCAATAGAGAATGGATGAGAAAAAAGCAGTGATGAAAAGTCGCTGCTTTTTTGATGTTTCACGTGAAACAATTTTTGTAGGTTTTGAAATATTTAGCTTTGAGATGATGGAAATAGACGCCTAGACGCCGAGAGAGCAGGCAGAGATACGCTTCACAAACACGTTCGTTCCCACGATTTTTCAACATACGCCTATTTATGCTGCTCACGCAAACTCGCTTCGCTCAAACAGTGCTACCGCAGCAAAGCTAGTATATTGAAAAATCGCTCCACTCTCTATTGTTTGTGAAGCCTATTCCTGCCTGCTCTCTCGGCTGTGTATTGGCTAAACTTTATAAAAATGATATACAGCATATAATTTTAAAAACAGTTGTGTAGCGATTTACGTAGTAAATCAGTGGAGTCCAAATATTTGCAGAATTGCGGGAATTGCTAAGCAATGGAGCAATTTGTAGGCATCCGTTGGGGGAAAAATACCTTTTGCTCTCAATATCATGCTATTGTTTTAAGAATAGAATAAACTGTTTCAAAACTTATGAGTTTTAAGATAGGAAAAAGATAAATAGAGATGTTTCACGTGAAACATGGAAAATAAAATAATGTATAAGATGTTTCACGTGAAACATAGAGAATAGAATAATAGAATAATGTATAAGATGTTTCACGTGAAACATGGAAAATAGAATAATGTATAAGATGTTTCACGTGAAACATGGAAAATAGAATAATGTAT
>JBJEOA010000014.1:10184-16280 GCA_051880475.1 Lachnospiraceae bacterium
AAGATGTTTCACGTGAAACATGGAGAATAGAATAATGTATAAAATGTTTCACGTGAAACATGAATTTTTGTTTATAAGGAATATGTGAAACACTCCTTTCGGTGGGGGATGGATAGCGTAAAAGTATAAAAATAATATGTATGCAAATATTTCAAACATACATATATTATGATATAATATATATTGTATAAAAAATTAAAAGAAAAGATATGAAAAGAGAATGATCAGAAAGTGGGGTGAATATTATGGCAAACTTTCTTGTTGAAATTCCATTGAAAACAGAAAAGTATAAAGAAGATATTTTAAATAAACGTTTTGAAATTGGCAGATAAATTTATAATTCTTTGGTTAATGTAACTCAAAAACGTTATAAAGAAATGATGAAAACTAAGAAATATCGTACTCTTCTATCTTCATTAACTGGAAATAAAAAATCGGATAAAGAAATTTGGAAACAAATAAATAATATTCGTAAACAATATGGTATGTCAGAATATTGGCAATAAAGTGTATGTTGAAAAAATGAATTTTGCAGGACTTCAAAAACGTGCAAGGAATACAGAAAAGAATGATAAAGATAAATTCAAGAGAAAGAAACGATTTGGTAAGTCGTTAGCGAATAAAGCACCATCCATGTTATTAACTATCATAGATAGAAAACTAGGATATTATGGGGAGAAGTTAATTGAAATAAATACTTTTGAGGCAAAGGCAAGTCAGTTTCATCATTTTGATGGAATATATACAAAGAAATCTTTGTCGCAAAGATGGAATGACTTTAATGGAATTAAAATACAGAGAGATATGTACTCTGCTTTCTTGATAATAAATATAAGTGATGATTAAAAAATTTGACATGAATAAGTGTAATGAAAGATTTGAAAATTTCTATCGATTTCATAATTTGGAAGTCGATAGATTAACGGGGAAGAAGAATTTAAGTAGTATAGAAATTTGAAAAAAATAGAATATAGAAATAGGTTTTGACAAGCCTTATTCTGTCGTTAATTCATTCATAGGAATGATTGGTAGTGAAAGTCTTATAGAAACTCATTAGTCTTATATGCTTTCGAGTATATTGGAAAGTGAATGTATATAAGAACAAGGCGTACTTTAGTCGTTGGAGTGTCAGTATTTTAGAAGTTTAGATGTAGAAAAGACTGTTATGAATATGTTATAATTGAGATAAGTTGGAGAAAAAGCAAAGATTTGAAAGGAGAGAAAAGTTAATGAGTAAAATTATAGCTGTTGCCAACCAAAAGGGTGGAGTAGGAAAGACTACGACAGCAATTAATTTGGCGGCATGTTTGGCAGAAAAAAGAAAAAAAGTTTTGATAATTGATATGGATCCACAGGGAAATACAACGAGTGGATTAGGATTAGATAAAAATGCATTGGAAAATACGGTGTATGAAGTTTTGAGAGAGGAGGAGGAGATTGATAATTGCATTGTCCACGAACTTTTTCAGAATCTCTCTGTTTTACCAGCGAACCGAGATTTAGCGGGAGCGGAGATTGAATTGATTACGGTGGATGATATGCAATTTATTTTAAAAGAAAAATTAGAGCCAATTAGAGATAGATATGATTTTATTATTATTGATTGCCCACCAGCGCTTGGAATGTTGACTGTAAATTCTATGACAGCTGCAAATTCTGTATTAGTTCCAATTCAGTGTGAATTTTATGCGATTGACGGTTTATCACAGCTGATTTATACGATTGAGTTAATTCAGGAGAGTTTGAATCCAGATTTATACATAGAGGGTGTCGTATTTACAATGTATGATGCCAGAACAAATTTATCTTTGCAGGTTGTGGAAAATGTGAAGGATAATTTAGATCATAGAATTTATAAGACAATTATTCCAAGAAATGTTCGTCTGGCAGAAGCTCCAAGTTTTGGATTGCCTATTACATTATACGCAAATAAATCTACGGGTGCAGAGAGTTACCGAATGTTGGCAGATGAAGTTATCTATAATAATAAAGAATAAGGTGCGGAGGGATGTTTATGGCGACTAGAAAGACAGGATTGGGTCGAGGACTAAACGCCTTGATTCCAGAGAAGCAGGACTCAAAAAAGAGAGAGGATATAAAGCCTGTTGAGATTATAAAAGAAGTGGTCAAAGAGGTGGAAGTGATAAAAGAAGTCGAGAAAACCTTAAATATATTGGATATTGAGCCAAACCGTGATCAGCCGAGAAAACAATTCGATGAGGATGCACTCGAAGAGTTAGCAGAATCTATTCGTCAGTATGGAATTATTCAGCCACTTGTTGTTACTAAAAAAGAGGGATATTATGAGATTATTGCGGGAGAACGCCGGTGGAGAGCTGCGAGAATGGCTGGCTTGACGGAAGTTCCAGTCGTAATAAAAGAATTTGGAAATCAAGAGATTTTAGAAGTTTCTTTAATTGAGAACCTTCAGAGAGAGGATTTGAATCCAATTGATGAGGCTTTTGCATATCAGAGATTGATTCAGGAATTTCACCTAAAGCAAGACGAGGTTGCAGCTAAAGTATCTAAGAGTCGAGTTGCTATTACTAATTCTCTTCGATTATTGAAACTGGATAAGCGTGTACAAGAGATGTTAGTTGAAGAAATGATTACAAGTGGACATGCAAGATGTCTCTTAGCATTAGAAGATGGGGATAAACAGTATGAGGTAGCGACAAAGATATTGGATGAGAGATTAAGTGTGCGTGATGCAGAGGCACTTATTAAATCTATGATGAAGGAAAAGAAAGAAAAGATAGAGAAAAAAGAAGATTATTCTTTCTTATATCGTGAGATGGAGGAGAGAGTGAAAAATATTTTAGGAAGTAAAGTCTCAATTAAAAATAAGAAGAATAATAAAGGGAAGATTGAGATAGAATATTATTCACAGGAAGAGTTAGAGAGATTAATCGAGATGCTCCAGTCTATTCGAGTGTAAGAGGGTTTATCAAATAAGCCTGTAAAACTCCTTGCTTTAGCTATGGGGAGCGTCAACTTCATATGAGGAAAAAGCAGTTCTATTGAGATTGTGAAAAAACATATGAAAATTTTCTTAGATTGTCGAAAAAAACATGATTTTTCATGTTGATGAGTTAGGTAGAATATGGTATAATCTACGAGAACTGAAAATAAACATAGTGCAAAAGAACGGTGAAGAAAACAAAGATTTACGTTAGACAATACAGAGAGTCAATGGTTGGTGTGAATTGATTTGTCGGGAAATCGGTCCATTTTTGGAGTTGCTAATGAAAGTTAGATGGTTGGTATCCATTATCATACTACAAGAGGTCAGAGCTAATTTAACGCTATGGCAATTTGGGTGGTATCGCGGAATCTTTCGTCCCATATATGGACGGAAGATTTTTTCTTTTATAAAATTTTACAGTTGAGAATCCATTATATTTATGTGAGGTGATGGGGTGTTTATAAACTGTATTTTAAATAATCCACGATAATATAGAAAGAATGTGGATAGATTTTAAAGGATAAAAAAAGAATGTGGACAAAATTTCTTTTCCGATAAAGTGCACGAAAGAAGGATGAAAAACGAGAGTTTGAAAGGAGAAAAAAATGTTAGATATTAAGTTATTGAGAAATAATTTTGAAGAAGTAAAGAAAGCATTGGAAACAAGAAATGAAGATTTTAATTTAGATGATTTTCAAGTTTTGGATTCTAAGAGAAGAGAATTACTTAGCGAAGTGGAGGTTTTAAAGAGTCAGCAAAATAAAGTGTCAAAACAGATTCCAGCTATGAAAAAAGCGGGAGAAGACACTGCTCCTATTTTTAAAGAGATGAAAGAATTATCTGAGAAGATTAAGGGACTTGATGCTCAGATTAGAGAAGTAGATGAAAATTTAAATGCGTTTATGCTTACTATTCCTAATATTCCACATCCAACTGTTCCAGCGGGAAACACAGACGAGGATAATGTTGAAGTTAGAAAATTTGGAGAGCCAAGAAAATTTGATTTTGAGCCAAAAGCACATTGGGATTTAGGAAAAGATCTTGGAATTTTAGATCCAGAGACAGCTGGAAAAATTTCTGGTACAAGATTTACAGTATACAGAGATTTGGGAGCAAAATTAGAAAGAGCAATTATAAATTTCTTCTTAGATACTCACACAGAGCAGCATGGATATACAGAAGTATTTCCTCCTTTTATGGTAAGCAGAGAGAGTATGACAGGTACAGGACAACTTCCAAAATTTGAGGAAGATGCATATAAAGTATATGGGGATGGAAAAGAATATTTCTTAGTTCCAACAGCAGAGGTTCCAGTGACAAATATGTATCGTGAGCAAATTTTAGATGGAAGTCAGTTGCCAATTAAACATGTCGCTTACACAGCTTGCTTTAGAGCAGAGGCTGGTTCCGCAGGAAGAGATACAAGAGGATTAATTCGTCAGCATCAATTTAATAAGGTGGAGCTTGTTAAGTTTACAAAGCCAGAGCAGTCTTATGAAGAGTTAGAGAAATTAACAGCAGACGCAGAGCATGTACTTCAGCTTTTAGGTCTTCCATATCGTGTGGTAAAGATTTGTATTGGAGATTTAGGATTTACAGCGGCAATGAAATATGATATCGAGGTTTGGATGCCAAGTTATAATCGCTATGTAGAAATTTCTAGCTGCAGTAATTTTGAAGAATTCCAGGCAAGAAGAGCAAATATTAAGTATAAAGATAATATTAAAGATAAAGCAAAATTCGTTCATACATTGAACGGAAGTGGTGTGGCAGTTGGAAGAACAAGTGCCGCTATTTTAGAGAATTATCAGAATGAAGATGGAAGTATTACAATTCCAGATGTATTAGTTCCTTATATGGGCGGAGTAAAAGTTATTAAATAATAAATATAGTATAGAGTGTAACGAGTTAGCTGATTCGTTAACGAGAAATTGAGGAAGAGAGGAGGTGTCATCCATGCATGATTATTTAGCAGCGATTGGTTTTGCTGGAAAAGAACAGTATAGAGAAATTATATCAGAGACAATTGAGAATCCAGACGAGGAAGCTAGAACGA
This sequence comes from Lachnospiraceae bacterium, assembly GCA_051880475.1. GTDB lineage: Bacteria > Bacillota > Clostridia > Lachnospirales > Lachnospiraceae > JAUUSJ01. The sequence goes on from JBJEOA010000014.1 coordinate 15,206, forward strand.
CAAATGAGGATGGCACCTCTCTGATTCAGTATAATAAAAAATATGGAGAACATTTTGGTATCTCGGTCGTTGGTGAAATTAATCAAAGAGGGTATATTGACGTAGAGTATTGTTATCCGTATGTAATTGGAGAAAATCCAATATACCAAGAAATACAGGTAGAAAAACATAGTGATAAAAATGCCTATGCGGGAGTATTTGAGAGTATACATATAGGAATTCCTGTTATTTTTTATGCACAAAATTTTATCCATTATCTTAATATGAGAAAGTATAGAGAATTATTTCCATCGATAAATAATGTGATTTTATCGGGGCTCTCTGTGGATGGAATGATTATTTTGTCTGTGAAAAAAGATCCAAGGCAAGCAGCTAAGGAGTTAAAGATTAATGATAAATATGATAAGCTTGTGCAAGAGGCGAGAAAAGGTGATATGGATGCGATTGAAAATCTCACATTAGAAGATATGGACTTGTATTCGCAGATTTCAAAACGAACAAAAAAAGAGGATGTTTTAACGATTGTGGATTCTTATTGGATGCCATATGGAATTGAGACAGATAAGTATTCTATTTTGGGTACCATTGTTCAGGTAAGGGAAGAAATAAATCGAAAGACATTCGAGAGAATTTATTATTTATCTATTATATGTAATTCTATCAGTATTGAAGTTTGTATTAATAAGATGTATTTATTTGGGGAGCCTAAAGTTGGAAGAAGATTCAAAGGGGTTATTTGGCTTCAGGGAAATCTAGATTATATATAAATTTGCTCTTTGACTTCCATGAATTATTTCTGAATTATAATATAAAAAGATTGACTTTATCTTTTAGGTAGAGTATGATGATAAAGAATGAATAATTGAATAAGGGATTGCAGTTCGACTGTCGTCGGGCTATAATCATAGATATTCATACGTCGCTATAGCTCAGCTGGATAGAGCGACCGCCTCCTAAGCGGTAGGTCGGAGGTTCAAATCCTCTTAGCGACGCTAGCAAACAATGCCGAAAGTCTTTGGTTTGGTGTGCTACCCGTCAAGTAGACAAATTAAATAACGAAAATTTTTCTTTCCCG
>JBJEOA010000015.1:0-16075 GCA_051880475.1 Lachnospiraceae bacterium
CTTTCTTTCTATTCTTCTCAATCAATTTATTTATATCGATATGATCCATATACTTATTGATTGCAATCTGCTGAATTACTTGGAATAATGCACTAATTGACCAGTAAATACCGATACCTGATGGCAATGTGAAACAAAACCATACAGACATAAGTGGCATAAACATCATTGTTCTATTCATCGCTGCTAACTGTGGATTATCATCTGTTTTTGTATTCATTGTTTTCATAGATAACCACTGGAATAGACCAGCTGCCACTGGAATAATTAAATAAATTGGTTTTGTGAAACTTGGAGTCTCAGCAATATTAATCCCCCATAAGAAATTATTCATATGAGAAATCGTAGTCGCCTGTGTTGTAATTGTGTCACTGATAGATGGCATCGCATCTGCTAAAGCCTTCCAAGTATCTGGCTTAAACTGTGCTAAAAAGTCAATTACCTGATTTGTAGTTGGATTTTCCTGCAATTTGATAAGCAATTTTGCAGATTCTCCTATCTGTGTAAGAGTTTTTTCATATCCACCTACAGAAGTGATTGCATTCACAACAACCTCATAAACCTGCTTAACAGGTCCAATATACGCTGGTATATTACGGATAACATAGTATAGAGCAAAGATAATTGGCATCTGAATCAGCATCTGTAGACAGCTGCCCGTTGGACTTACTCCATATTTTTCATAAACAGCCTGAATTTCTTCATTTTGTTTTACCATAGATTCCTGATCTTTTTTATTTCGATATTTTTTTTGAATTTTATTAATCTCAGGCTGCATAATTGTATTAATTTTTGAAAACTGCTGCTGTTTAATCGTAAGTGGCAACATCGCAAGTTTTACAACAATTGTAAATAAAATAATACAAACACCAAGATTTACAATTCCTACCTGATTCATCACTGTAAAGATCAGTTCCATTATATAACCTAATAATTTTGCAATCCATCCAATAATGAAAGTATTAGACTGGGTCAATAACATAAAACGTACCTCCTAAAATATCAAGGAACTGGGTCAAATCCACCCTTTGAAAATGGATTACACCGCAAAATCCTCCATATTGCTAGTAAAAGGCCCTTCCCTGCTCCATATTTTTCAATTGCCTCCATCGCATACTGCGAACAAGTTGGAATATAGCGACAACATCCGCCTTTCCCCTTTAATGCTGATAAATATTTCCTGTAAAATCGAATCATCCATAACAAAATTTTCTTAATCATGCTCTTATATCCTTTTGCTATTCAAACTAAAGATATTTATCTTCCTCATCGAATCCCTACTGACTTTTTTTATCACAAATCTTATGCAATCTCAATAAATGTAAAAAGGAGCCCTCAATTTCAAAATATCCTTTGTCTTTTACACCATTTCTTGCAACAACAACAATATCAAATCCTTGGGCCATTTTTTCTTTATTTAAACGATAACTTTCTCGAATCAATCTGGTTATGCGATGTCTTACAATGCTATTTCCTACTTTTTTACTGACTGTTATGCCAATTCTGTTATAATCCAAATTATTTTTTCTAACATACATAATCAATGTACGATTGGCAATCGATCTTCCAGTTCTATACACCAAATTGAATTCTCTACTATTTTTCAAAGATTTTATATTCTTCATAATTTTCTTCTACACACTCATAGAAAAGAAAAGGTCACAAAACTGCGACCTATGCTGACAATTTATTTCTGCCTTTTGCTCTTCTACTAGCTAAGACTTTTCTTCCGTTGCTTGTGCTCATTCTTTTTCTAAATCCATGAACTTTGGATCTTTGTCTCTTTTTAGGTTGAAATGTCATTTTCATGATTCCAGCTACCTCCTTATCAAATTTAATATAAAAGCTCCATATATATTATTAGGAACTTATTTTCCTAAGACATCCACCTTATTATATTTGACTTTTAAGAAAACGTCAAGTATTTTTCTTAAAATAAATTTTATAAATTTGGCTTTTTCATACTGTTTTTCTTAGTATTTTCCCCTATCAGGGCAAACTAGAATATCTATTTTTTCACTGAGAGAACAAACGCTCTGATTTGAATCACTACCCTCTCTGTCTGTCAAGATGGAAGTGAACAAAAAACTGGATTCCTTAAGCAGCTCACCGAGTCATTTTGGGGTTAGTAACAAAATTTTCTTAAAAAAGTTATCCACATAGTTATCCACAATAAAATGGCAGTTATCCACAATTTTTTTTGAGTTATCCACATAGAGTTGAAATTGTGGATAACTATGTGGATTGTTTGTGGATAAGATGTGGATAACTTTTTTACCTATCATAAAACCCGCATTATTACTATGTTTTTAGATGTGTATATTGTGGAAAAAGTTATCCACAGTTATTTCACGAATAGATGATTTTAAAATTTTTCTTCCTATTAAATGTATGTAAAAATTGAAAAGTTATCCACAATTTTAAATTTGAAAGTTATCCACAATTCAGATGTTGAAAAAAATTTCTAAATATTATATATTATATACATAGAAATTTTAAATTTTATAGAAAGTAGCAGGTTATTTGTCAATGAAAGATTTTATTATTAACAATTGGGATCATATCATGGACTTACTCGTAAAAGAGCATGACGTCTCTGAAATTGCAGTAAAGACTTGGATTAAACCCCTTACTATACATGAAGTGACAGATGATACCATCACATTTATTCTAGATAGCAATTTTGATCAACGTGGAATCGACTTCATCAAAACCAAATATTACGATCTATATCTCCAACTCGTAATTAGCGGATTAACAAATAAATCTTTTAATATTAATTTTGTTTTAGCAAGCCGACTAAATGAGGAAAAAGAAGAAAAAAAGACTCCTGTTTCTGAAATTCCTGAGGATTCCCCCTTCAAACAACTAAATCCTAAGTACACATTTAGCACTTTTGTCGTGGGAAATAATAATAAATTAGCTCACGCAGCCGCTGTGGCAGTTGCAGAATCCCCAGCAGAAGCATATAATCCGCTTTTCCTATACGGTGGAGTAGGTCTTGGAAAAACCCATTTAATGCACTCTATTGCACACCATATTTTAGAAAATGACAGCACCAAAAAGGTGCTTTATGTGACTTCTGAGAAGTTTACCAATGAATTAATTGACTCTATCAAACATGATAAAAACCAAGAATTTCGCAGTAAATACAGGGATATTGACGTTCTCCTCATTGATGATATTCAATTTATCGTCGGGAAAGAAAGTACACAAGAAGAATTCTTTCACACTTTTAATACTTTGCACGAAGCCAAAAAACAAATTATTATCTCGAGTGACCGTCCTCCAAAGGATATGTCCACATTAGAAGACAGACTTCGCTCTCGCTTTGAGTGGGGATTAACCGCAGATATTCAAGCTCCAGATTATGAGACCAGAATGGCTATTCTTAGAAATCGCTCTGAATTAGACCACCTAGACATTGATGATGAAATCATGATTTATGTGGCAACGAATATTAAATCTAATATTCGAGAACTAGAAGGCGCTCTAAATAAGATTTGTGCTTTTGCAAACCTAGAAAAGAGAGAAATTGACCTAAATCTTGCAGAAGAAGCACTAAAAGATTTGATTACTCCAGAAGGGGAAGGCGTAATTACTCCAGAACTAATCCTTCGAGTTGTGGCCGAGCATTATGAGATTTCTGTGCAAGATTTAACGTCTAAGAAAAAAAGCCAAAAAATCTCCTATCCTAGACAGGTTGCGATGTATCTTTGTAGACAACTGACTGACGAGTCTCTCCAATATGTTGGAAAAATACTCGGAGGAAGAGATCACTCTACCATTTTACATGGCTGTGAGAGAATTGAGAATGATTTAGTAAATAATGAGCCACTTCAGACTACAATTGATGTAATTATAAAAAAGATTGATCCTACTTCTTAGTATATAAATGTAATTACACTTTTTTACTTTTTTATCCACAATTATATGTGGATAACTATGTGGATAAAATGTGGATAACTTTTTAGTACATTTTTGTTTTGTGGATAACTTTTGGACATTGTGGATAAACTATCAAGTTATCCACATAGTTATCCACATAGGTTTTCTTAGTGTTTATGCGGTCTAGACCTAGTTATCCACAATATCCACAGCCCCTACTACTACTACTACTAAATATATATATTATATTATATGTTTTTGACCTAAATTTTTGTCAAATGACTAGAAAGGAGTTATCCACAATTATGAAATTATTATGTTCAAAAAAAGAACTGCTTGCAGGGGTAACTATTGTCTCTAAAGCAGTATCAAATAAAACCACTTTGGATGTATTAGGCTGTATTTTAATCGAGGCACAAAATGGACAAATTAAACTAACTGGAAATGATACGGAATTAGGTATCGAAACAATTGTTAATGGAAAAATAAATGAAGAGGGTAAAATTGCTCTTGATGCAAAACTTTTTTCTGAGATTGTAAGAAAATTGCCAGATAGCGATGCTGTTTATATTAATACAAAATCTTCTGGTGAAACATTAATACAATGTGAAAAATCTAATTTTCATATTATGGGACGAAGCGGAGAAGATTTTACAGCACTTCCTAATATTCAAAAAAAATTATATATTACGTTGTCTTCTTTTATGTTAAAAGAAATCATTCGCCAAACTTTATTTTCTATTGCAGAAAATGACACAAACCGTATTATGTCTGGCGAATTATTTGAAGTGAATGGAAATAATTTCCGTATTGCTTCTTTGGACGGACACCGTATCTCTATTCGAAATATCGAATTGAATGAGGCATCAGATAAAATTAGAGTTATCGTGCCGGGAAAAGCACTTAATGAGCTAAGTAAAATTTTATCTGGTGAAAATGATGATGAAGTAAGAATTTACTTTACAGAAAAACATGTTCTGTTTGAAATGGAAAGTACAAAAGTAGTTTCAAGACTGATTGAGGGAGATTTTTTCCGTATAGACCAGATGTTATCTACAGACTACGAGACGAAAATCCGTGTCAATAAAAAAGAATTATATAATTGTATCGATAGAGCGACTCTATTTGTAAAAGAATCTGATAAAAAACCGATTGTACTTCGTATTTCTGAACAAAATATGGAACTTAGTATTAATTCTATGCTCGGTTCTATGAAAGCAGACCTAGATATTTATAAACAGGGAAAAGATATTTTAATTGGATTTAATCCTAAATTTTTATTAGACGCATTGAAAGTAATTGAGGATGATGAGATCACCCTATATCTGATTAATTCAAAGGCTCCTTGTTTTATTAAAGATGATAAGGAAAATTATATTTATCTTATTTTGCCAATTAATATCAATGCATAAAAAAGAGAGGAAAATTAATGGAAACGATAAAATTAAGAGATGAATTTATTAAGTTAGGGCAGGCTCTAAAGGCTGTGGGGCTTGTGGAATCTGGCTCAGAGGCTAAGGAAGTTATTGTGGAGGGATTCGTAAAAGTAAACGGAGAAGTCTGCACACAGAGAGGAAAAAAACTATATGAAAATGATATTGTGGAATTTGAGGGAGCCACAATAAAAATTGAGAAGTAATTGTCATTATGAAAGTAGTATCATTAGAATTGCAAAATTATCGAAATTATGAGACAATGTCCATTATATTCCGAGATGGCATCAATATTTTGTTTGGAGATAATGCGCAGGGAAAAACGAATATTTTGGAGTCTATTTATCTTTGCAGTACAACAAAGTCTCACAGGGGAAGCAAAGATAAAGAACTGATACGATTTGGACAAGAGGAAGCTCATATACGACTTTCGTTAGAAAAAAAAGGAATAGGCCATCAAATTGATATGCACCTGAAGAAAAATAAAACAAAGGGTGTGGCAATTAATAAAATGCCAATTCGCAAGTCTTCTGAGCTTCTTGGGATGCTTCATGCTGTATTTTTTTCCCCAGAGGACCTTCGAATTATTAAAAATGGTCCACAAGAAAGGCGTAGATTTGTGGATATTGTACTTTGTTCCATGGATAAATCTTATTTGTATGCCTTGGATCAGTACCAAAAAGTACTAAACCAGAGAAATCACTTACTAAAAAAAATAATTTTTCGAAGTGATTTTGCTGAAACACTAGACATATGGGATGAACAAATGATAACATATGGTATAGAGATTATAAAAAAAAGGCAATACTTTATACAAACAATTAATGAAATTATTTGTGAGATTCATTCTTCTTTAACTGGGGGAAAAGAAACACTTTCCTTGGTCTATGAGCCAAGTGTTAAAATCGAGGATTATAAACAGACTATTTTGGCTAGAAGACAAAAGGATCTTAAACTTTGTTCTACAGCGGTTGGTCCACATCGAGATGATATTAATTTTTTAGTAAATCAAATTGACATTAGAAAATTTGGATCGCAAGGTCAGCAAAGAACAGCGGCGTTATCTCTTAAGCTTTCTGAGATTAGACTAGTGGAACATATAATTCAGGATAGGCCGATTTTACTTTTAGATGATGTATTGTCGGAATTAGACGATCACAGAAAAAAGTATTTGCTTGATCATATAAAAGATATTCAGACAATTATCACTTGTACAGGGGTGGAGGAGTTTTTGGAGAGTAGAATGCCAATTGATCAAGTGTATCATGTAAAAGAAGGTCAAATTGAAAGCATTCGAATAAAAAGTTGACGAAGTATGTCATTACAAAAATGTAGGAGGAAATTTCATGAGTTCAAATAAAAAAAGTGAACAAGAATATGGGGCGGATCAGATCCAAGTTTTAGAGGGATTGGAGCCTGTCAGAAAAAGACCTGGTATGTATATTGGAAGCACCTCTGAGAGAGGATTACATCACTTGGTTTACGAAATAGTGGATAATGCGGTAGACGAAGCGTTAGCTGGTTTTTGTGATACGATAGATGTGACAATTAATCCAAATAACTCTGTTACTGTAAGAGATAATGGACGAGGAATTCCGGTGGGAATTAATCAACAAAAGGGAATTCCGGCAGCTGAGATGGTATTTACAATTTTGCATGCAGGCGGAAAGTTTGGCGGTGGAGGCTACAAAGTATCTGGTGGACTTCACGGAGTTGGAGCCTCTGTTGTTAATGCGCTCTCAAACTGGTTAGAGGTGGATATTGCAAGAGATGGACTAATTTATCATCAAAGATACGAGAGAGGTGTTGTAAAGTGTCCGCTCTCTGTTGTCGGCAAAACAAAAAAGAGAGGAACGAAGGTGACATTTCTTCCAGATGACACAATTTTTGAAACGACAATTTTTGACTATAATACATTAAAAACTCGTCTTCGAGAGATGGCATTTTTGACAAAGAATTTAAAAATTGTTTTAAAGGATAAGAGAGAAGAAACTGAGAAAATCAATACGTTCCACTATGAGGGAGGTATTAAGGAGTACGTTGAGTACCTTAATAAGAGCAAGGACCCTCTCTATGAGAATATCATTTATTGTGAGGGAGAAAAGGGCGATATCCATGTAGAAGTTGCCCTGCAGCATACAAATTCTTTTCAGGAGGGCATGTATAGCTTTGTAAATAATATAACAACCCCAGAGGGAGGAACTCACTTATCAGGCTTTAAATCTGCCCTCACAAAGACATTAAATGATTATGCGAGAGCAAACCGTTTATTAAAAGATAGTGAGCCAAGCCTAACTGGAGAGGATTATCGAGAAGGTTTAGTTGCCATTGTTAGTATTAAAATACCAGAGCCTCAGTTTGAGGGACAGACAAAACAAAAATTAGGAAATAGCGAGGCAAGGGGAGCTGTTGAGAGTATTGTGTCAGAACAGCTTACGTATTTTCTTGAGCAAAACCCTGCTATTGCTAAGCTTATATGTGATAAGGCAATCTTGGCGGCCCGTGCAAGAGATGCCGCAAGAAAAGCGAAGGATTTGACAAGAAGAAAAACAGCTCTTGAAGGTACTAGTCTTCCAGGAAAATTAGCTGATTGCTCCGATAAGAATCCGGAAAATTGCGAAATTTACATTGTAGAGGGAGATTCTGCTGGTGGTTCTGCAAAGACAGCTAGGTCTAGGGCAAACCAGGCTATTTTGCCTCTTCGCGGTAAGATTTTGAATGTAGAAAAAAGTCGTATGGATAAAATTTTAGGAAATGCGGAAATTCGAGCTATGATTACTGCATTTGGCACAGGAATTCAAGAGGATTTTGACATTTCTAAGCTAAGATATCATAAAATTATTATTATGACAGATGCGGATGTCGATGGTGCTCATATTTCCACGTTATTATTGACATTTTTCTATCGCTTTATGCCTCAATTGATTGAAAAAGGATATGTATATTTGGCTCAGCCTCCTCTTTACAAAGTTGAGAAAAATAAAAAAGTATGGTACGCGTATAGTGATGAGGAATTAAATCGAATTTTGACAGAAATTGGAAGAGATGGAAACAATAAAATCCAGCGCTATAAAGGACTTGGAGAGATGGATGCAGAGCAGCTTTGGGAGACGACGATGGACCCAGAGAGACGTATTTTACTTAAAGTGAATGTAGATAAAGAGATGGCATCTGAGCTTGATGTTACTTTTGATACATTAATGGGAGATAAGGTCGAACCTAGAAGAGAATTCATCGAGGCAAACGCAAAATATGTACAAAATTTAGATGTCTAAAAATGGAGGAACCAGTATGGATGAGAGCAATATTTTTGATAAAGTTCATGAGATAGACTTGAAAAAAACGATGGAAAAATCTTATATTGATTATGCCATGAGTGTAATTGTATCGAGAGCTCTTCCAGATGTAAGAGATGGTCTAAAACCTGTACAGAGAAGAATTCTGTATGCAATGATTGAATTAAATAACGGTCCCGACAAGCCACATAGAAAATGTGCCCGTATTGTCGGTGATACGATGGGTAAATATCACCCACACGGTGATAGCTCTATCTATGGAGCATTAGTCAACTTAGCACAAGATTGGTCTACGAGATATCCGCTTGTCGATGGACATGGAAACTTTGGCTCAGTGGACGGTGACGGTGCCGCTGCCATGCGTTATACAGAGGCGAGACTAAGCAAAATTTCTATGGAGATGACTGCTGATATTAATAAAAATACCGTAGATTTTATGCCTAATTTTGACGAGACAGAGAAAGAACCTGCGGTGCTTCCGTCAAGATTTCCAAATTTACTTGTAAATGGAGCACAGGGAATTGCTGTTGGTATGGCTACCAATATTCCTCCTCATAATTTAGGCGAAGTTATTGATGCAGTTGTGACAATTATCGACAATAAAGTGGAGGAAGATAGAGATACCGATATTGACGAAATTTTGGAAGTAGTAAAAGGACCAGATTTTCCAACTGGAGCTACTATTTTAGGAAAATCTGGAATCGAGAGTGCATACCGCACAGGGCGAGGAAAAATTCGTGTGCGTGCTGTGTCTGAGATTGAACCAATGAAAAATGGCAAGCAAAGAATTGTCGTTACAGAGCTTCCGTATATGGTAAATAAAGCAAGATTGATTGAAAAAATTGCGGAGCTTGTAAAAGATAAAAAAGTAGAGGGAATTACGGACCTTCGAGATGAGTCAGACCGTCAGGGTATGAGAATTTGTATTGAGCTTAAAAAAGATGTCAATGCGAATGTATTGCTAAATCGTCTCTATAAGCATACACAGCTCCAAGATACATTTGGAGTAAATATGATTGCTCTTGTAAATAATGAGCCTAAAGTATTAAATTTACAACAAATGTTAGTTTATTACTTAGACCATCAAAAAGACGTTATCACAAGAAGAACAAAGTATGAACTTAATAAAGCTCAAGAAAGAGCTCATATTTTGGAGGGCTTATTAACTGCACTCGACCATATTGATGAGGTGATTTCCATTATTCGTTCCTCTGAGAATGTGGCTGCTGCTAAGGGAAAATTGACAGAACAATATGAATTGTCTGATTATCAGGCACAGGCGATTGTTGATATGCGTCTTAGAGCATTGACAGGCTTAGAGAGAGAAAAATTAGAGAACGAGTATAATGAGCTTGAAAAATTAATCGCAGATTTAAAAGAAATTTTGGCAGATGAGAAAGTATTACTTAATGTTATCCGCAAGGAAATTTTAATAATTAAAGATAAATATGCAGATGAGAGAAGAACACATATTGGCTTTGACGCAGAAGATTTGTCAGCAGAAGATTTGATTCCTAGAACAAGCACAGTCATTGCTATGACGAAACTAGGCTATATTAAGAGAATGACACCAGATAATTTTAAGCGTCAAAATAGAGGTGGTAAGGGAATTAAGGGAATGCAGCCGATAGATGAAGATTTTATCGAAGATCTTTTAATGACGACGACGCATCATTATCTTTTCTTCTTCACAAATAACGGTAAAGTATATCGCCTAAAAGCATATGAGATTCAAGAGTCAGGCCGTACTTCAAGAGGACAGGCAATTGTAAATCTTTTACAATTACAGTCTGGAGAGAAGATTACAGCGATTATTCCAATTCGCGAATACAAAGAGGGACAGTATCTTTGTATGGCAACGAAAAATGGTATCGTAAAGAAAACTTCCATTGATGAGTATAGAAATATTAGAAAACATGGTTTAGCTGCGATTAACCTAAGAGATGGAGATGAGCTAATTGAGGTTAAGACGACAGATTCCACGAAAGAAATTTTCTTAGTGACAAAGCATGGTCAATGTATTCGTTTCCACGAAAATGATATCAGGGAAACTGGGCGTGTCTCTATGGGTGTAATTGGCATGAATTTAGCAGACGGAGATGAGGTTGTCGGTATGCAACTTAATACTCAGGGAAATCAGCTTTTGATTGTTTCTGAAAAAGGAATGGGCAAGAGAACAGATATGAATGAATTTTCTATACAAAGAAGAGGTGGAAAGGGCGTTCGCTGTTATAAAATGTCCGAAAAGAGTGGATATGTTGTCGGTGTGAAAGCGGTAGAAAATGATAGTGAAATTATGATGATTACGACAGAGGGAATTGTCATTCGTATGAAGGTTGACACTATTTCTGAGCAAGGAAGAAGTGCAACTGGAGTAAAATTAATTAATATTGATTTAGACAGTGATGTCAAAGTGGCAAGTATCGCTAAAGTGAGAGACAGTGAAGTTGCAAAGGCAGATGCGGAGCAGGCGGAAAATGAGATAGAGAATCTTGAAGTCGAATTTAAGCCTGAAGAAGTTTAATTTCAAGTGAGAAAAAATAAAAAGATTTTAGGAGTATAAAAACAAAACGGGAGGGGCGAGCAAAATAATAAAAATATTTTGTATCAGCCCCTATTAAATGATTTAGGATGCTAAAAAGGAGGAATTTATGAGAGAGGTAAGTGCTTCAATAATTACGGACAAAATTAAAGATATGTGCATTAGGGCGAATCATTTTTTGTCACCTGATATGGAAAATGCAATTCATAAAGCAGCGAAGGAAGAAAAGGGGGCTTTAGGAAAACAGATTTTGGCACAATTAGAAGAAAATATGAAAATTGCCGGCGAGGAAATGATTCCAATCTGCCAAGATACTGGTATGACGACAGTATTTTTTGAGCTTGGTCAGGAAGTACATATTGTTGACGGGGATTTAGAGTCAGCCATCAATGAGGGTGTTAGAAGAGGATATGTAGATGGATTTTTGAGAAAATCTGTTGTAAAAGACCCAATTCTTCGTGAAAATACAAAAGATAATACACCAGCTATTATTCACTATCAGATTGTTCCTGGAGATCAGATTAAAATTACAATTGCCCCAAAAGGATTTGGAAGTGAAAACATGAGCCGAGTTTTTATGCTAAAACCAGCAGATGGAATTGAGGGCGTAAAAAATGCTGTTTTGACTGCTGTAAAAGATGCAGGTCCAAATGCCTGCCCTCCTATGGTGGTTGGAGTTGGCATTGGAGGTAATTTTGAAAAATGTGCATGGATGGCGAAAAAAGCGTTGACAAGACAGGTAGGAAGCCATTCTGACACTCCTTATGTAAAGCAATTAGAAGAAGATTTACTAGAAGAAATCAATCAGCTTGGAATAGGACCTGGTGGTCTTGGAGGAAGTACAACAGCTCTTGCTGTCAATATAGAAACCTATCCTACTCATATTGCGGGTATGCCAGTTGGAGTAAATATTTGTTGCCATGTAAATCGTCATATTACAGAAATCATATAGGGGGAATTAGGATGGAAAATTTACACATCAATGCGCCTTTTTTGCAGGAAGAATTAGAAAAACTAAAAGCAGGAGATTATGTATATATTTCAGGAACGATTTATACGGCGAGAGATGCAGCTCATAAGAGAATGTATGAATGTATTCAAGAAGGCAAAACTTTGCCTATTTCCCTAGAGGGAAATGCCATTTATTATCTTGGACCAAGTCCGGCGAGAGAGGGACAGGTAATTGGTTCTGCTGGACCTACAACGAGTAGTCGTATGGATAAATATACTCCTGATATGTTAGACCGCGGATTAAAGGGAATGATTGGAAAAGGAAAACGTTCTAGAGAGGTAATTGACGCCGTTATTCGCAATAAGGCAGTTTATTTTGCGGCAGTCGGAGGTGCAGGGGCACTCCTCTCAAAATGTATTAAGGAGTCGGAAGTAATTGCCTATGATGATTTGGGAACAGAGGCAATTCGAAAACTTCGCGTAGAAAATCTTCCAGTTATCGTAGTAATTGACAAAGATGGGAATAATTTATATGAGACGGCAATCGAAGAATTCAAGAGTCAGAATATGAATTAAAGTAAAAATCCACAAAAAATAGAGAAAAAAGAAAAGTTATCCACAATATGTAGTAGTTATCCACAATATCCACACAATATTGTGGATAACTTATTTATTTAGAAGCGGAAATCTCTCACTCCAGATTCAATATCAACTAAGTTTTGTTTTGCTCTTTCTTTTACTTTAGGGTTTGTAACCTTCTCAATCTCTTTTGCGATGATTGCCTCACCTTTTGCCTTTACCTCAGGGGAAGCGTAATCTTCAAGGTATTCCTTTAAAGTCATAAGAGCATTTGGATGGCAGCAGTTTGCAATCTGACCAGATTTTACAAGAGACATAAATCTATCTCCGGTACGTCCCTCGCGATAACATGCAGTACAAAAACTTGGAATATGTCCTAAATCTAAGAGCCATCCGATAATTTCATCTAAGGTTCTAGTATCACTTCTGTCAAACTGTGCGGAGTTATCTTCTGGAAGTTCTGGGACAGCATATCCACCAACACTTGTGGAAGAAGCACCGCTAATCTGAGAAACACCAAGTTTTAATACTTTTTCTCTTGATTTTTGAGATTCTCTTGTGGACACAATAAGTCCGGTGTAAGGAACTGCAACACGGAGTACAGCAACAATTTTTGCAAAAATATCATCAGAAATACTATTTTGGAATTCTGTTGGGTCGATATCATCAGCTGGACAGATTCTAGGAACACTGATTGTATGAGGTCCGACTCCGAATCTAGCCTCTAAATGTTCTGCATGCATTAAAATACCACAAAAATCATAGCGATACATATTAAGTCCAAATAAAACTCCACATCCTACATCATCAATTCCACCTTCCATAGCGCGGTCCATCGCCTCTGTATGGTAAGCATAATCGCTCTTTGGTCCAGTTGGGTGAAGTTCTTCATAAGCTTTTTTATTATAAGTTTCCTGGAATAAAATATAAGTTCCAATTCCAGCTTCTTTCAATCTTCTATAATTTTCGACTGTAGTAGCTGCGATATTGACATTTACACGGCGGATAGCTCCATTTTTATGTTTAATGCTGTAAATTGTCTTAATACTCTCAAGAACATAGTCGATGGAAGCCATAGTTGGATGTTCTCCCGTTTCGAGAGCAAGTCTCTTATGTCCCATATCTTGAAGAGCGATAACTTCTTGCTTAATTTCTTCCTGAGATAATTTTTTTCTTCTGATATTTTTATTTTTATAGTGGTAAGGACAGTAGGTACATCCGTTAATGCAATAATTGGATAAATAAAGTGGGGCAAACATAACGATACGGTTGCCGTAAAACTTTTCTTTAATTTCCATCGCAAGGTCATAAATTTTTTGGTTTAAGTCTTCCTCTTCACAGACAAGAAGAAGAGATGCCTCTCTGTGTGAGAGTCCTTTTAAGTTTCTAGCTTTTTCAATAATGGAATCGATTAATTCGCGATTATTTTTGTTTTCATCTGCAAATGCGAGGGAGGCTTTTATCTCCTCATCATCGATAAATTCTTCAGCAATTTTTGATTTTGGATCGTACATAAATTTTTTCCTCTTTTCTTTCATTTAATTTTTTAGCCATATCTTATGGAATTACATGATTTTGTAAAATCATATATTAGTTTAATATTTGATTAAGTTGTTATGGAATTTTTTGTCATCATTGCCTTTACGGAAATGCCAGAAATCTTTCCAATTTTTCCAGAAAGTGCACTGATTATTTTATCGGGTGCATCTAGGACAACAGAAATTATATTTACCTGTTTTTTCTCATAAGGTAATCCCATTCTGCCGATAATGTATTGGCTATATTGATGTAATAAATCATTAACTGGTTTTACGCTAGCTTTATCTTCTACAATAATTCCTAAAATTGCAATTTTTGTTTCCATAATTCCTCCTTCCCATCAAGAATAAAAAGAAAAAGCCACTATATTATCATCCCAAAAAGATAATATAATGACTTATAAGTACATCGTTATGTAGAAATGGAGAAAGTAAATAAATAAAACTTTCTCTTTTTCATATACTATATATGATATTATTTTGAAAAGAAAACTCCTAATAAGACTTGCCACGTAAGTTGCTCTGTCATTTTTCATATATAGTTTTTTTGTATGTCACCTTATCTTTATTCTAGGAATACCTTAGAGCATCAGATATGTAAGTTTTTAAATATACTAATTTTACAGAAAAGACTATAAAATCAGAATTATAGGTATATTTTAATAAAAATATGATAAAAAGTCAATGAAAGAAATGAATTTTTGGTGGAATAAATTTTTTATATATAGAAATTAAATGTTCCAAAAAATATAGATTTTGAAACATTTAGCTTTGAGATAATGGAAATAGACGCTGAGAGGGCAAGCAGGTATATGCTCCACAAACATGTTCGTTCCCACGATTTTTCAACATACGCCTATTTATGCTGCTCACGCAAACTCGCTTCGCTCAAACAGTGCTACCGCAGCAAAGCTAGTATATTGAAAAATCGCTCCACTCTCTATTGTTTGTGGAGCATATACCTGCTTGCTTTCTCAGCTGTGTATTGGCTAAACATTATAAAAATGATATGCTATTGTTTTAAGAATAGAATAAACTAAGAAACGCAAGAATGAAATAGGGGTATTTTCTTTTAAAACGATAGCGAGGCTTCCAAAGATTTTAACTGCACTAGCTTTGCTGCGGAAGCGTTAGCGAAGCGAATTCGCGTGAGCAGCATAAATAGGCGTGCGGTTAAAATTTGGAAACGTAGCGTGTTTAAAAGAAAATACCCCTATTTCATTCTTGTTGTAGTATGGTACTTATTTGTATGATAATTTATGAAACATCTAAATTTTATTCCTTACTACTCTGCACTCGAAGGCTTAAAATTGAAAAAATAAGCATAAACAAAACAGAAAAATACGATTGTTAAAAAAAAATAAAAAATTTTGAAAAAAACTATTGACAAAATAAATTCAATTTGATAAGATAATCAAGCATTGTTGATGAGGCAATGCAAAACTGAATAAGAAATTATATTTAGGCATTATGGAGAAGTACTCAAGTGGCTGAAGAGGCGCCCCTGCTAAGGGTGTAGATCGTTTGCGCGGTGCGAGGGTTCAAATCCCTCCTTCTCCGTTTTTTATTGCCTTGTTTTGGAAAAGACAGGTGATGAAAAATCCATCATATCAAATAGTGTTGAAAAAAATAAAAAAAACACTTGACATACGACAAAAGATATGATAATCTATCAAAGTTGCTGTTGGAAAGCTTAAAGAACTGAAAATAAAAAATAAAAAAAGTACTTGACAAGCTGGAAAATAAGTGATAAGATAAATGAGTTGTTGCGAAAGCGACAAAGAATAAAAATAAAGAACATTGACAATTGAACAATAACAACATCCTTGAAAATTCATTTGAGAATTC
>JBJEOA010000016.1:0-23396 GCA_051880475.1 Lachnospiraceae bacterium
ACGTAGAAACAGTAAGAAATGTTTGTGAAAACTTTCAATTCTCAATCATGTATATATTTATACACATTTTGAGTAGCAGAATAAAAAATGTTTTGGACTGTAACTCAAGAACTTTTGCTAGGTTTAGCGACGACAGCGCAGATTTTCTTTTTGACGCTGCTTTTTGCACTTCCGCTAGGTCTAGTTTTAGCTTTTGGAAGTATGAGTAAATGGAAACCACTTCGCTATCTCATCCAAGTATTTGTTTGGATTATTCGTGGTACACCACTTATGCTTCAGTTGATTATTATTTTCTATGGACCAGGTATGTGGCTTGGACATAATATTTGGAGCGGAGATGAGACAGGACGTGTCACTGCGACCGTTGTCGCATTTGCAATAAATTATTCTTGTTATTTTTCTGTAATTTTTAGAGGAGGTATCGAGGGTGTGCCGGCTGGTCAGCGTGAAGCTGGAGAGGTTCTCGGTATGACAAAGAGTCAAATCTTTTTCAAAATTACTTTGCTTCAAATGATTAAGAGAATTATTCCACCGATGTCAAATGAGATTATTACTCTTGTAAAGGATACGTCCATTGCGAGAATGATTGCCGCGTATGAGCTTACTTTCGCAGGCTTCTCTTTTATGAAATCTGCAGGTATTACATGGCCACTATTCTATACAGGTGTCTTTTATCTTTTATTTGTTGGAATTTTGACTTTAGTATTTAATTATATTGAGCGCAGATTAAGTTATTTTAGATAGGAGGGAAAAGCCATGGCGATGTTAGAAGTAAATAATATTGAAAAACATTTTGGAAGCACAAAGGTATTAAGAGATGTCAGTTTTTCTCTCGAGAAGGGAAACGCATTAGCGATTATTGGTTCTTCTGGGTCTGGAAAGACAACATTACTTCGCTGTCTGAATTTTTTGGAGAGACCAAATAAGGGAAGTATTTTAGTCAATGGAGAAAAGATTTTTGATGCATCCAACCCAACGAAGATGACAGAGAAAGAACTTCGTGATAAAAGACTTCACTTTGGAATGGTATTTCAGGCGTTCCATCTATTTCCACAGTATACAGCACTTGAAAATGTGATGCTTGCCGAGCAGCTATTGGCGCAGGAGAGAGCGGATTTTAAGAAAAATAAAAAAGAAATTTTTGAAAAAATTGAAAAGCATGGAAGAGAATTGCTAGATATGATGGGACTTGCAGACCGCGCAGACCATTATCCACACCAACTCTCTGGCGGACAACAACAGCGTGTGGCAATTGCGAGAGCATTAGCACTGAATCCTGATATTTTATGTTTTGATGAGCCAACTTCTGCGTTAGACCCAGAGCTTACAGGTGAGGTTTTGAAGGTAATTCGAGGACTTGCACAGAAAAAAACGACGATGATTATCGTCACACATGAGATGGCATTTGCGAGGGATGTGGCTGACCAGATTATTTTTATGGATGGCGGCTATATCGTGGAGCAAGGTGATGCGAAGCAGGTTATTGATAATCCTCAGGAAGATAGAACAAAGCAGTTTTTGTCAAGATATACACAGGGCTAGATATGATATAGAGTGATATATATGCTAAGTAAAATAAATGGTCAAATGCCTTATCATGCAAGCATGAACAATATTTTGACCTTTTAACTTTGGCATCATAATATATTAAACAAAAGAAAAAGAGTAAAGAATGGATAGACGATACTTACCGTAATCCGTTCTTTGCTCTTTTTTTAGTATGTTTAGACTAAAATTCAAATGCTTGTTTAATACTATCGTAGTGGAGGAAAATACCTTCTTTTGCGAAAGCCTTAATTTCATCCACTGTGGCGAGCATATATCCGTCTATCTCAACTTCCTGAAAGTTTAGGTCACTCTCATCAAAGTCACCGATAAAGCGATAAATATCAACGAAGTAATTATCTCCCTCACCAGGATTTTCTCTCTTATAAGAAAAGAGGTATCCTCCGTCCCAATTAGAAACATCGAGTCCTGTCTCTTCTTTTACCTCGCGAATAACAGCGTCTTTTGATTCTTCCCCTGCCATGGCGGCACCACCAGATACTTCCCACCAGCCAGGTGCCCAGCTCTTTGTCATAACACGTTTTGTAATTAAAAATTTTCCGTCAGTTCTGGCGATAACACCAAGTACAGTTAAATGATATTCATCGTCTTTTAGACACCAGTCATTTCTTTTCATAGTTCTTCCAGTTTTTTGTTTGTTTTTATCGTAAATATCCCAAAATTCCATGTTGATTTTGTCCTTTCTATAAAATATTTGTGAAAAATTTTTTTCTTTTTATTATAATTTTGGTTTAGCCCAATATATATCTTTTGGAACAACGAAGCTGTCTTTTCACCTATAGAGTGATGAGATATATTCTTTTGGTATATTTTTAAATTTATTTTTTAAAAACCTCATTTACTTTAGCTTGTCAAGTTAAGGATAGAAGTTTTATAAATATCAGTTCTAGCAACTAAAAAGCGGTCAGATGGAACTCACCGCTTTTTAATATTACTTCATAATTTGCATAATTACTTTTATACATTCATTGCAATTTCTGGTTTTATCGACATTATAAATATGACATACAATATTTTTTCCCTGTGTTAATAATTCGCTTACTCCTTTGCTGTAGTACCGAGGGACATATCCTAATACGTTTCCCGAAATATCCAAAAATTGAACCGCATTTTTATCATAACAATTATCGGGTTCTTTTCGTAAGAACACTTCATCTCCACGAGTAACCGTTATAGCTTGCTCGCAATCTTCTCCTTCACAATTTAGGTAATGACGAACACCAGCCATATAGAAGATTCTAGTTAGATTTGTATCTAAGCTTAGTATCGGATCAATAAATTCGAGATTATCAATTGGAAGACGTGCACCACTTCGTTTTAACAACATATATTCATCGTATTCTTTCAAACCGTATTTGTTCAAGATTGATTGGATATTTTTTCTTTTTCGGTCTGGTAAACGGCTTGCAAAAATTGAAAAAAGTCTGTTATCTTTATATACTTTATTCAAGTCTGGAAAACAAAGCAAAGGTTTAAATCCATCAGCTATAGCAGACTGTACTTCTTCACCATATTGAAATTCATATTGTCCGTTTTTGGTCAATTGTCCAATAATATATTGTCTTCTGGTTTGTTCGGATTTCCAAATCAAATATAGATAGTCCTTTCCATCTTTAACTGACATATTCCTCCTCCTTTTTTCCGTAAACTTCTTTTAGTAGTTGAACTTTTGATAAAATAAATTTACCTATTAAGTTTTTTCGTTGTTCGGTAAGTACCTCTTTATATTTATCTAATATAGTATAAATAATTTCTTCAGTTACAACTGTTTCAATCTTTTTTTCAAATTCTATTGTTTGTTCATAATAATTCTCTTGAAGAAATTTAAGCATTGTAAGATGAGTTGGTTGTTTTGCATCATTACTTTTAATACGTATTAATGATTTCGACTTAGTATCAACAAGTGATTTCCATAAAAGTTTGTCATTTCCTAAATAATCTTTAATTTTTGATTCTTTTACATAAGCACAAAGAGATGAACTGTTATCGTACAATGGACTTATGCTCATTATTCCTTTTTCCAATATTAATGCCCAGTTACTCTGATGCCTATCAGTATTACCAATTAAAAAATCGAAAATCAAAATAGGAAGAAAATCATTAAAAAGTCCTAATGGCTTCAAGGACGCTTTTATCATATCTAGGGAATACTTTTTACCTGTTTCTCTATCCATTAATAGTGTTTCGTCAAAACTATGATATTTTAGACTAATGCAATAAATTCCTTCAATTAATGTCATCCCTTCATGTTCAACAATGTTGTAACTCATGGATCCTTCTCTGCCTTTGTAAGTTCCAATTTCAAATTTGGCACATGAAAGTCCGATTAGATTTGCTAAGTCATGGGCTATACATTCTGAAACGTGGTCGGTAGTTTCTATATCTTTTTTAAACTTGAATAGTCCAGTTTGTCCCGTATCTGGATTCGTAAGCCATAGTTTCTCGCTTCGTCCACTGCCTTCGGCAGCTCCTTCATATTCTACCCAAAAAGAAAAATCCTTCATACGTTTTCCTCCCGTGTCTGTAATATTCTTTGTATCAAGGTGATTATTACTTTTCGTTTCATATTTAGCTTTTCTCAATATAAGGTAATTCTTGCTGTAAATGAGGGCATTTTCATTTTGTATGTCACTGATTATATACACATGATAAATACATTGGATATTCTTGTCACTGACAAGAGAGAACAGAGAAAACTATATCTTTAGTTTCCTACACTTTAATTTCTTCTTAAAAATTTATTATATCATATTAATGAAAGTCAAACAAGAAAAATATTTTGATTAGTGTTAACAAATAATGATTAGTATTAGAGGAAAACTTCCTGCTTCACTTTACCCGAAACATATGGTATGATAAAAAAGATGAGAAATATTGGAAAAGATTAAAGATAGGAGCAGGAATGGTAAGATGATAAAAGGAGCAATTTTTGATGTGGATGGAACCTTACTAGATACAATGCCTATGTGGGATAATGTGGGAGGTCTTTATCTAGAAAAGAAAGGTCTGACAGCACAACCAGATTTAAGTGAAGTATTATTTAAAATGACTGTCACGCAAGGAGCAGTTTATATGAAAGAAGCGTATGGGCTTGAGGAGACAGTTCAAGAAATTATAGAAGGGACAACGGAGCTTGCAAGAGGGTTCTATGAGGAGGAGGCACCTTTAAAAGCAGGAGTGAGAGAAACATTAGAAGTCCTAAAAGAAAGTGGGGTTATGATGGCAGTGGCAACTGCGAGTGATACAAGCTATATACAAAAAGCGTTTGAGCGACTTGGAATTGATAAATATTTTAAGTGTATTATAAGCTGTGAGGAAGTCGGAGTTGGAAAGGAAAGTCCACTTGTTTTTTATAAAACAATAGAAATTTTAGACACTCCAATTGAGGAAACATATGTATTTGAGGATGCTCTTCACGCAATTGAGACGGCGAAAAAAGTGGGATTTAAGACAGTTGGAATTTATGATGATTCAAGTAAAAAGCAGTGGGAAAAAATTAAGGAAACGGCGGATATTTCAGTTGAATCTTTAGAAGAGTTTTCGATAGAAATGATAGGATAATATATATTATAGGTAATGGATAAACGTTTTTTGCGGTGAGTGTGGATAACTTTCCGCTATTATAAGGAGGAAAAATATGCCAGAAATTAAAAAAATGTTAGAGTATAATAAAAAATTTGTTGCTAATAAGGAATATGAAAAGTTTACAACGAGCAAATATCCAGATAAGAAAATTGCGATTTTAACTTGTATGGATACCCGTCTTGTGGAACTTTTGCCAGCGGCACTTGGCATTAAAAATGGAGATGTTAAGATGATTAAAAATGCGGGCGGAATGATTACAAACCCATTTGGAAGTGTTGTCCGAAGTTTATTAGTCGGCATTATTGAGCTTGGTGTTGAGGAGATTATGGTTATTGGTCATACAGACTGTGGTGTGGCTGGAATGGATGCAGATGAGATGATTGAGCATCTAAAAAAGCGTGGCATTTCTCAAGACCATATCGATATGATGGATTACTGTGGAATTGATTTTAAGAGTTGGCTTAGTGGGTTTGACTCTGTGGAGCAGTCTGTGTCAGATGCAGTAGAATTGCTTCGCAATCATCCACTTATGCCAAAGGATGTAGAGATTTCTGGATATGTTATGAATACAGAAACGGGAGAATTAATGCCGCAGTAATAAATAGTAATAATAGGTACATAAGGGAAAAATACATTCTCTAGTTTTTTTACGAGCAGAGAAAGTATTGATTTATTTCACTAACAGAGAATAAGCGGAGAGAAAAGTATGAGACTACCAAGAGCAGTAGAAGAATTTAGAGTAGGGGCATCTATTTCAGATGCAAGAAGAGATAGAAAATATGTCAGACCAGAAGCTATTCGTCGATATGAAAATATTTCCTATGGTCCATACGGGAAATGGAATCTTTTAGACATTTATTGTAAAAAAGAGGTAGTTAGGCCACAGCCGACCATCATCGATATCCACGGAGGAGGCTGGTGCTATGGGAATAAAGAATTATACCAGTATTATTGTATGGATTTGGCGATGAGAGGATT
Organism: Lachnospiraceae bacterium; assembly: GCA_051880475.1. GTDB lineage: Bacteria > Bacillota > Clostridia > Lachnospirales > Lachnospiraceae > JAUUSJ01. The sequence continues at coordinate 6,130 of JBJEOA010000016.1, forward strand.
TACCGTTGTAAATTTTTCTTACCGTCTCGCCCCAGAAAATACATTTCCGTCAGCGATTGAGGATATTAATGCAGTGTTTTGCTGGGTGGCAGAGCACGCTGATAGTTACGAGATAGATTTGGAGCATTTATATATCGCAGGTGATTCGGCGGGGGCTCAGCTTGCCAGTCAGTATGCTGCTATGCTCACAAATCCAGAGTATGCTGCGCTTTATCCTAATATTCAAATCCCAAGTGATAAAATTTCGATTAAAGCGGCATTATTAAATTGCGGAATTTATGATATGAAAAACTGCATACAAAGGGGAGAAGATGAGCTTTATCGTATTTATCTGGCAGATTCTTATGAAAATATTAAGACCCGTGAGCAGACATTAGAACAAGTCGATATGATGAAATATTTGACTAGTGATTTTCCTCCGAGTTATGTGATGACTTCCACATATGATTTTTTAAGGCAATATGCAAGACCGATGTACGAAAAGCTGGTAGAGCTTGGAATTTTCTGCATATTTAAAACTTATGGTGAGGAAGATGACAAGACAATGGGGCATGTCTTCCATCTAGACATTGAAAGAGAGGCTGCAAAACAATGCAACGATGAGCAATGTGAATTTTTGAGAAAATATTAGAAAGGCAAAAGACAATATTATAAAACGAGAGGGAATATAGGAAATTATATGGATTTAAAACAATTAGAATCTTTTATAAAAGTAGTAGACTATGGAAATTTTTCTAGGGCAGCTAAAAGTCTATATTTAACTCAGCCTACAGTCAGTGCGCATATTTCCTCACTGGAGGATGAACTTAATTGTAAGTTATTTTTGAGAGATACGAGAAATATAGTATTGACAGAAAAAGGGAAAATTCTGTATCAATACGCAAGTAAAATGATTTTTCTAAAAAATAAAATAAAAGAAGAATTTATAGAAAAAATAGATGAGAAAAAGGATACGATTACAATTGCAGCTTCCACGATTCCCTCTCAGTATATTTTGCCGGAAGTAATTGGAGTATTTGGAAAGAAATATCCAAAGAAGAAGTTTAAGATTATTGAGACAGATAGTGCAAAGGTAGTGAAAAATATCATTGCAGGAATTGCAGATATTGGTTTGACGGGAACGGTACTTGACAAAAATGACTGCTATTATTTGCCGTTTTATAAAGATGAGCTTATGATTATTATGCCAAATACAGAGAAGTATCGAAAAATACAAAAAGAAGAGACGGGAATCGAGTGGCTTTTAAACGAGTCAATTATTATGAGAGAAGAAGGCTCTGGGACGAGAATTGAGACAGAGAGATATTTAGAAAAAATGGGGATAGATGTAAAATCTCTTAATATTGTCGCAAATATGGAAAACCCAGAATCCATCAAGCGTTCAGTGAGAAATGAAATTGGAATCACGATTATATCGAAATTGGCTGTGAAAGAAGAAGTTGTGGCAGAAGTTTTATTAGAATATCCTTTTTTTCAGGAAAATGAAGGAAGAGCACTTAATATTGTGTATCAAAAACAACATTTACTTTCTGATGCAGAAGAAAATTTCATTAAAATAATAAAAGAAATGTATGGAGTATCACAAAAATAGTCTGTGATACTCCTATTACTATTTACTATATATGATATATATTTTAACTATTTTTAAAGGCAAGTTAGAGAGTTTTAAATCTTATTTTATAACATCTCAATAAATGCCGCAATTCTTGTATTAAGCTGTCCGATATCTGCCTGAGAGTAATCTGTCTCAATACTAATATATGGAATATTTTTTTGCTCATTTACAAATTTGCGAATTGTAAAGCTCTCGATATTATATGTATGACAGGCTTGAAGAGTCATCTCCACAACACCGTCTACTTGATACTCATCAATTAATCTTCCGAGAAGTTCAAGACGATTTGGATTTGGTGTCATGACAGAGCATCCGATATCAAGATATCTTCTTGCTAAAGCGTCGTATACATCTTCGCAGTCTTCATCTACTAGCTGGTCCACAGATTTCGCACCAGTACAGTTTTCATATGCAACAACAACACCGCCATTTTCTTCAATAGAGCGGATTATTTTTTCTGTTGCGCCACCGATAGGGCATCCTGTTATTAAAATACGAGGTTTCTTTTCTAGCATTTTTCCTTCTGCGTATTCTTTTTCAATTTTTTCAACAAGAGCGTTAACCTCAGATGAGATAGCGGTACGATCAAATTTAAAGCCACTGCCGTATAAAACGCTAAACAAGTCTTGTCCTGTAATTGGGGCTGGGTCATGTTTCATAATACTGTAGAGATTGCGAAGTGCCAATCTAGCTTCATTTTCTACTTTAATGCTTTCGCGAATTGCTTCTTCTGTGATTGTCACATCAAATTTTTTCTCTAAATATTCCTTAAATCGAATTATTTCTGATTTCCAAAGTTTTAATCCTTCTTCGCCCTGTGAATTAGGAAGCTCCATTAAAAATACATCTTTGATTTCAGACATAAGTTCGTACATTTTCTTTTTGCCGTCGCAAGTTGTCTCACCGACTACTACGTCAGAAAAATAGAAAAATGGACATTTATCCGTTTTTGCAAAACCGTAGCTAGATTTAATGAGTGGACATAAATTCTTTGGCAAATCTTTTTCTGCCGCTGGAATTGTCTCGTCTGATGTAGAGCAAAGTCCAACTGTCGCAGCGCCCATTGCCATTGCGATTTCTTTTGGAAAATAAGTACAGTATGCACCGATAACAGGGATACCTTTCTCCTTAAATTCCTTTACAGCTAAGAAAGAATTTTTTCTTTGCTGTGCAAACTCTTCAAATACTTCTGGTAAATCTTTAATTACGTTCATTATTATTTCCTCCTCTAATTTTTATACGATATTATCCTATCGTTTTTTCTTTTCTTTTGCGAGCAGAGCAGCGCCAAGAGCACCTGCATACCTGCCGTCTTTTGTAGTTTGAACGACTTGTCCTATTTTTTTAGATAATATATTGGCAAAGTATTCGCTGTCACTTAGTCCTCCTGTCAGAATAATCGTATCAGGTAAATCTTTTCTAAGAGCAAGCTGTGCTACTTTAGCGGCTACAGAATCAATGACTCCCGCCGCAATATCCTCTCGACTTCGTCCTTCTCCGATATAGCTAATAATCTCAGATTCTGCGAAGACAGTGCATAGAGAGCTGATTGGAAGTACCTCACCTTTTGATGCCATCAAAAAGAGATCATAAAGTGTCACACCTAGGCGATTTGCCATAATTTCAAGAAACTTTCCAGTTCCAGCGGAACATTTATCATTCATTAAGAAATCTTTGACCATTCCGTTTTCTACAAGAATGATTTTTGTATCTTGTCCACCGACATCTATAATAGCACAGTCATCTCCCGCCATTTCTCTCCCGCCTCTTGCATGGCAAGTAATTTCTGTAATGACAAAATCTGCAAAATCCACAGCAATTCTGCCATATCCTGTTGCGACAACCCTTGTGTCGTCTAAGAGAACATCGACTCCATTTTCCTTTAATTTTTGTTGAATGAAAATGGTTGTTTCCTTACTGCTCCATCCAGTTGGAATAACGAAAGAAAAATTTTTATCTCCTCTTGTTACAACCTTAGAGGCAGTTGAGCCGATATCAATTCCTACATAATTCATTTGTTATTACCGTTCCCCCTTTTGCAAAAAAATAAATAAAAGCCGATTGCTGCACATTTATATAACTTATCTATATAAATGTAGTGACAGGGACTTTTATAATATAATAAAATAGACTCAAGTATAGAAAGAAGTAAGTAAGGCGATACTTGAGTCTTATGAGAATATAGAAATATCCTTGAGTATTAGTATACTAAAAGAGAGAAAATATTTCAATTGAGAGGGAAGAAAATCATAATTGAAAGTATGGATAAATAAAACTATTTATAGGAAAATCAAATAAATTCTCTTTGAATATAGGAAAGGAAACTTGAAAAGGGGAAAAATATATTTAATTTATCTTTATATTTTTTGTTTCCTCCTGTCTTCTCTTTAGCCATGTCTCGTCATCCTCGTAAAAAGGAACTTGTTCTGGAAAAGCATCTGCAATTAGATTTTCTATTTGAAAACTGTCATTTAAAGTATCATAAATGAGAAAGTTAACTGTGTATAAAATAAACCAAAAGCCAATTAGCGGGAGCAATATGACAGACCAAGGCAAAAATAAGACAATAATTGCCCAGTATAATATTTGGATAATGGCAATGCCGGCAGTTTTAGGGAAAAATCGAAGGATAAACAGCAGACAGTTGCGGGCACATTGGCGAAATGGCTGTTTGAATAATGCAATCTGTGGCCAACAGATAGAAAAAAACATTGTAAATAGAAAGATACTAAATATATAAAGGGCGAGTGTTCCAAAACCTGGAAATCGTGCAGACCACCAAAATAGCATTGCCATGAAAATATAAAATCCGAGCATAAAGCAAAATAAAATGCCAGGTAGGAGTGATTGACGCCAATTTTGTTTCCATGCATGCCTATAATTTTCCCAACATTTTCCTTTCGCATCTCTAAGACCTCGCATAATGGCATCATACATGCAAGAAAGAGCAGGTCCAGCAAAAATTCCTCCGATGATACAAGATGGAATTAACACTAGAACACTAGAAGAGAGCACAGAAAGTGCAACGCCAATTCCAAAAGGGAGAAAGCCTATTAAAGTCAATAAATTTGTAAAGAGAAATTTTTTTATATTCTGCTCTAAAACTTCGGTATACCTTGGAAAACCAGTTAGGCGTTTTCCGTTTGAGACAAATGAATTTGGACGAAATAAAAATCCCATAAAATCCTCCTAATTTGCTTTAAAATAGCAATTTTCTAAAAAATTTGTTAATAATGCTTCTAAATCCTCTGTATAATTTTCAAGACAGGTAAGTTCTATGCAAAGAGCGGTATTGTCACAGACACCGAAGGCAGATACTCCATGACTATACGGATTTTCTTTATTATCACAAGTATATGTAATAAAGGTATAAGATTGACCGTTAAGAGTTATAGTATTTTCTGTGAGAACCTCATAGTTTTCCTTTGCAGCGGATAACCATGTATTGCAGTTAGATTTTGCCTTTTCTTCGCTTTTTGTCTCGCTTGTGAGAAAATATAATTGGGCATCATAAAGATCTATCGTATCACCATCGCTGTTTTTATAAGGGGTAGAATTGCCAGCTACCCATGTCGCATAATATAATCCTTCGGCGGCTAAGGTTTCTTTATTGTCAAGAAGAGTAAGTTGGTTTGGGGCATCAACTCCAACTTTAGTTCCGATTTGAACCCAGTCTTCTAGCCACGGTTGTCCATCTTTCGTTGTCTTGGATGTGGAAATACAGCCTGTTAGAATTAGCAATAGACAGATAATAGATAATATTTTTTCCTTCTTCATAAATTATTAGCTCAGATACTCGTGACCTTCGTCATGAGAGGAGCCAACCTCCTTTCTATAATTAGTAGATTTCTTTTTGTAGTTTATCCCAAAGTTCACTGCATCTATCACTATAATCGCAGCGTCTTTTATCATAAAAACAGCGCCTTCCAAGATACAAGTTGGCTAAGAGTTCTTGATTATTTCCAGAATATGTCTGATCAAGCAAAGTTGCAGTATAATCGCCAAGCTCCATATCAGATAAAAGTTTGCAAGATTTCCACTGAAATACTTTATCTTCTGTGGAAAAATTGGTGCTATCAGGACAACTGCCATCGGGCATAGCCAATACTTGGAACTCTTTTTGAATATTTTCAGGGTTTTCCATTAGAAAAAAATAGCTTTCGCAGTCATTAATATCACCCATAAGGGAGATGGTGGAAGCCTGTCGGTAGGAAATGGTATCCTGATCCATATCATTTGGATTGCCACTTATAAATTGATTAATCTGTATAAGTACTTCTCCATCGTTATTATAGTCCTCAGCGAGAGAGGAGAAAGCATTTTCTAATGCAGTAACGGTATCTGTAGGAAGCCTTGTCTCTGCGACATAGGCAATCTGAATATCTGGCGATTTTTTAAACCAACCAAAAGCATTTCCGATAAGCTGGATGAAAATACAGATAAAAATACTTCCACATATTACATACCACTTATAATAATACCACCAATTTTTTATATAGTTTTTCACAATAACCCTCCATATCTGCTGCCACAGGTATCCTTTACTCTATCTCTTCTCTCGTCGTTCCTCCAGGCATATAGGAGACAGGGAGACAGACAAGAGGAGGCTTGGCAGTCATATTTTCTTGTAGTAAAAGCTCTACACACATCTCCGCAATATCATGAACAGGCTGTACGATTGTAGAGCAAATATAATCATCATCTCCAAACATTTGAACCCCGTCATATCCGATTACCTGCACATCTTCAGGAACTCTTATGTTGAATTTTTTTAATATTTTGAGAATTTTATAAGCAATAAAATCAGTGACACAGAAAAGACCGTCAAAATCTAATTTTCCATCATGCATATGTTCTGTGAGGAAAACTTCAAATTCCTCTATGGAATCACCGTCTTGTAAGATTTTCAAGCTATAGTTCAAATTTCGTGCAAGACAGCCGTTTTCAAATCCAGCTTTTCTTTTATTGGGCTCATTGCTAAGAGAGGAGCCAATGCGCAAAAAAGCAACATTTTTACAGCCAAGGTCTGCTAATTTTTCGGCAGCCATCTGTCCTCCGGCAAAATTATCGCTAGCTATACATGGAATATGAGCTCCCATTATTCTGTCTATTGAGACAAAAGGAATATTTTCTCCGACACTTAGGTCGGGATTATAAGTTAAGCCGATAATACCATCTACTTTATTTTGTTGTGTCATCGTAATATATTCTTGCTCTGCCTTTGGATCAAATTCCGTACAGCAAAGTAACATGCGATATTTTCTCTTTAAAAGAGAAAGATTAATATGATAAGTAAGGCTGCAAAAAAAAGGATTTGACGTATTTGGAATGAGTAATGCAACCGTATAGGTTTTGCTAGCCTTTAACCCCTGGGCATAGCTGTTAACCTGATAATTTAATTTTTTTATAGCTTCTTCTACTCGGAGTCGATAAGATTCTCCCACTGGCAATCCATTAATAACTTTAGATACAGTTCCGAGTGCGACACCAGCTTCTAATGCGACATCTTTCATTGTGGGAGCAGAATTTTTCTTTCTCATTTGGGAACACCTCGCTTTTATTTTTGTTTCATGAAATGATTATAATACTTTTCATAGCATTTGTAAAGATAAATTTCACAAAATTTCATGAAACGTTATATGAAGATAAAATGTATAAAACAGCCACTTATTAATTGTATAAATTAGATAAAAAAGTAATAATGCACAAAAATATGTATAGAAATGCTTGACACACAATAGATAAAATGATATTTTAACTATAGCGATAAAATAACGTTTCATGAAATGGCGATTTTAAAAACGCTGGAGCAGTTGATTGGCCGGTTAGCTGCTAAAGAAAATCTGCTGGAAATATTGCGTATAATTTCTAGTGTAAAAAGGAAGGAGAGATTATATTACATGAGTAAGTTAAAGACAGCAGCTCCAACAAAAAGTGTCGGAGAAAAACCGATATTACAACGTATGGGTACATACTGGCAGTTGTACTTGATGCTTTTAGTACCTGTTATACTGACAATTATTTATAAATACATACCAATGTATGGTATCCAAATCGCATTTCGTGATTATAAATCAGTTCGAGGTATGTGGGGCAGTGAATGGGTAGGTCTAAAATGGTTTGCACGTTTTTTTAGCTCACCGAACTGTTTGCGAATGATAAAAAATACTATATTACTTAGTTTTTATAGTTTACTTTGGAGTTTTCCAATTCCGATTATTTTGGCATTGATGATTAATCAGATTCGATTTAATAAGTTTAAAAGAACAGTACAGACGATACTGTATGCACCACATTTTATTTCCATTATGGTTGTATGCGGTATGCTTCGTGTTTTTTTAAGTCCATCAGGTGGTTTAATTAACTTGATTGCAGGTACTAGCATCGACTTTTTATCTGAGTCTGCAGCTTTTCGAACCATTTATATCGCATCAGGTATTTGGCAGGATGCAGGATGGGGAATCATTGTGTATATGGCAACACTCGCTAATATTGATACGTCTCATTATGAGGCAGCCAAGATAGACGGAGCATCTATGTTCCAGAGAATTCGTTTTATCGATTTACCAGAACTTGTTCCACAGATTGTGCTTATGTTGATTATGAGTGCAGGTAATTTGATGAATGTTGGATTTGAGAAAGTGTTCTTGCTTCAGACAGATTTGAATAAGGCAACGAGTGATGTCATTGCAGTATATGTTTATCAGCAAGGTATTGAGCATGCAAAATACAGTTATTCGACGGCGGTAGGATTATTTAATACAGTAGTCAATGTCATACTGCTAATTGTCGTGAATAAGATAACGAGTAAGATTTCTGAAGATGTAAGTTTTGTATAGGAGGTGCGGCATGGGAAAGAAAAAACAATCTGGACAGCTGCAGGGCTTATCCGATAAAACAAGTGATATTATTTTAGTAGCAATTTGTCTTGTTATTGTACTTTTAGTTGCATATCCACTTTATTATGTGCTTATTGCTTCTGTTTCTAATCCATATGATGTGTATGCGGGTAAGACTTTTTTATTCCCAAGTGGTTTTACACTAGATGGCTATAAAGCGGTTTTTGCAGATAAGAGTATTATTACTGGTTATATCAATAGTATAAAGTACACGGTAGTTGGTACTATCTTCTCAGTTGTTATGATATATTTAACAGCTTATCCGTTAAGTATTAAAAATTTGCCGGGAAGAAAATTTCTTAGCATTTTCTTTATCATCACTATGTATTTTGGCGGAGGCTTGATGCCTACGTATTTAATTGTCAGAGATACAGGTTTAATTGATAGTATGTGGGCATTATTTCTTCCAGGTGGAGTTGCGGTAGGAAATATGATTATCGTTCGTAACTTCTTTGAGCATAGTATTCCAAAGGAAATGATTGAGGCGGCTGAGATTGACGGTGCTTCAAAATGGACTACATTTATTAAAATTGTTGTTCCATTGAGTCGTTCCATTATGGCAGTTATGGTAGTATTTAGTATGGTTGCTTATTGGAATGATTGGTTTACTGCATTGATCTATTTGCCAGGTCAGGAAAATGCTCCTTTGCCACTTGTTTTGAGAAATATTTTAATTAAGAGCTCAGCAAGCGCAAGTCAGGCAAGTACAGTTTCTGGTGGATACGCAGAGTTAAATAAGCTGACAGAGATGATTAAGTTCTCATCTATTATTGTGGCAGCAGCTCCAATGCTTATTATTTATCCATTTGTACAAAAGTATTTTGAGAAAGGCTTTATGGCAGGTGCAGTAAAAGGCTAATGAGATTCGGGAAAAGGAGATGAGATAATTGAAAATGTGGAAAAAATTAGTTTCCTGTATATCAATAGCTGGACTTATCGTTTCTATGGCAGCGTGCAATAATCAAGAGCAATATATTATGGAGCGTGGTGTTGCCAATACAGATACGTCCCAGACGGAATTTACAATTATGGGTGGTATCAGCGCATTGAGTAAGGGATACGACGATAATGAAGTTTTGAATAAAATGCAGGAAAAAGCGGGAATAAAGATTGACTGGAATGTGATGAGCGACTCTCTTAGTGAACAGGTAAATATTCGTATCGCAGGAAGACAGCTCCCAGATGCTTTTTTAGGTGTTGGATTCAATAACTATGATTTGACAACATACGGAAGTGACGGTGCATTTATTGATTTGACTCCATATTTGACAGAAGAATATATGCCAAATTTGACAAAGATTTTGGAGGAAAATCCAGATATTAAGAGTGCCATTACTATGAGCGATGGAGGAATCTATGGTCTTCCATCAGGAGAAAAAATGGGAACTGCAGGTATCGGCAAGGAAGATGATTATAGTATTTATACAATTCCACAGTTTAGCATGATTAATAAGGCATGGCTTGATGAGTTGGGATTAGAGGTGCCAACTACACTTGATGAGTTGCATGAAGCACTTGTGGCATTTAAAGAAAATGATATGAGTGCGACGTATTATGGTAATAGCAAGGGAAGTACGATTCCAATGAGTACAGGATTTGACCAGTGGTGTTGGGGACAAAATATCTTTTACGCAGGATTTGGATTTACAAACTGGCCAAATGATGTTATCAATGATTTAGTATTAAATCCAGAAGGAAAAGCAGAGTTTGTTTGTGCATCTGAGAAATACCGTGATGCTTTGACCTATTTCCATGATTGGTATAAAGAAGGTCTGATGGATATAGAAATGTTTAGCCAGAGTGATACTCAGCTTATTTCAAAATGTTCACAGGGATATGTAGGTGTATCTACATGGTGGTATATTGAAGAGTTGATGGGAGACTATGCAAAGGACTATGTATTCCTCCCAGTTCTTGATGGTCCAGACGGAACACATAATGTGACAGTACGTACTGGTGGTGCCACAGGCAGTGGAAATTTAAGTATTACAAGCGCATGTAAGAGCCCAGCGAATTTATTGAAATTTTTCGACCAATGGTATGCTCCAGAAAATGTAATGCAGTTACAGTATGGTCCAATTGGAACATATTTTGTAGACCAAGATGAAAATGGAGTATGGAATAGTATTTCAGATGAAGATGCAAAGAAGAAATTTGGAAAGAGTGCTGGAGAGTTAAAGGGAGAGTATGAGGTATATGGACCAAAATTAATTCTCAGTGATTATTATAGTAATACGTTTAAGATGGAAGACCGTGCTATTGAGAGACTGAGTGATTTATACGATTTTTGGATGCCATATGTTAATAGCACAGTTACATATCCTGTAGACTGTGTATATACAGAAGAAGAATTAGATATTATTGACCGCTATAAGACTGATTTTGAAAATACAGTATCTGAACAGGAAGGACTTTGGATAAAGGAAGGCGGTCCTACGGATGCAGAGTGGCAAAGCTATGTCAAAAAATTAAATGAGAAATGTGGCATGGAAGAATTGCTAAATGTATATCAGGCAGCTTATGATCGATATATACAAAATAAAGAAATACAATAATTAAAAAAACAAAACAACATAAAAACATTATGTTATTCCAAAGAGCAACAAGAGGCTGTTTAAAAATTTAATTTTATGACGGCCTTTAGTTGCTATGAGGAGCAACTTGTAGGAGGTAAATATGACAAGTCAGACACTACGTGAAGCGAGAAAATATGAAGAAGCTTCTGGAAAATTAATTAAAAAAGAGGAACGTCCACACTTTCATTTGTCTACACGTACAGGCTGGATGAATGATCCAAATGGATTTTCTTATTATAATGGAATATATCATATGTTCTATCAATACCACCCATATGATTCTCACTGGGGACCTATGCACTGGGGACATGCTGTAAGCAAAGACCTTTTAAACTGGGAATATCTTCCAGCAGCTCTTGCGCCAGATGAATTTTATGATAAAGATGGATGTTTCTCGGGAAGTGCGATTGAATTGCCAGACGGACGTCAGTTATTAATGTATACAGGTACATGTAAAGAAAGACAAAAAAATGGCAATTTTTTGGAAGTGCAGACTCAGTGTCTTGCAGTGGGAGATGGAATTGATTACGAAAAATATGAAAAAAATCCTGTATTAGATGAGAGGGATATTCCAGAGGGAAGCAGTAGATTTGACTTTCGAGATCCCAAGATGTGGAGAAAGGAAGATGGCACATATGCCTGCGTCATTGGAAACCGACCAGCTGACGGAAGCGGTCAAATTTTACTTTATACGAGCGAGGATGGTTTTGACTGGAAATATAAAAAAGTATTAGTTTCTAATAATAATAGATTTGGAAAAATGTGGGAATGTCCAGACTTTTTTGAGTTAGATGGAAAATGGGTATTACTTACAAGTCCGCAGGATATGCTTCCTCAGGGATATGAATATCATAATGGAAATGGAACTTTATGTCTAATTGGCCAGTACGATGAGGAGACAGATACTTTTATAGAACAATATAATCATTCGATTGATTATGGAATTGATTTTTATGCTCCTCAGACTGTTTTGACACCTGACGGAAGAAGAGTTATGATTGGTTGGATGCAAAACTGGGATACTTGTGCAACTCACACGAAAGAGGAGCCTTGGTTTGGCCAGATGAGCTTACCAAGAGAGCTTTTCGTGGAAAATGGGAGATTATATCAAAGACCTATCCGTGAATTAGAGAGTATGAGATGTCAAAAGGTGGAATATAAGTCGGTTACGATTTTTGATACGATTAATTTAGAGGGAATTAAGGGACGTAAGGTAGATATGGAGATAGAGATTTGGCCAGAAGATGAGCAGGAACTTTATCGTAAGTTTGCAGTACGTTTTGCCCAAAATGCACAGTATCAGACATCATTGAGTTTTAAGCCAGATGGGAATATTTTAAAAATTGATAGAAAATTTTCTGGTTCTAGAAGAGCGATTATTCATCAAAGAAGAAGTAAGGTCAATAGTGAGAAAGGACATTTAAAACTTAGAATGATTTTAGACCAATTCAGTGTGGAAGTATTTGTAAATGATGGTGAACAAGTGCTGACTGCGACTATGTATACTGAAAAAGAGGCGGATGGGATTTCCTTCTCTGCGGATAAAGCAGTTAGAATGAATATTGTGAAATATGATTTGATTTAGGGAGAAAATATAATTTTAAAAGTATTATAGATTTTAAAAGTATTATAGATTTTGAAACATTTAGCTTTGAGATAATGGAAATAGACGCCGAGAGGGCAAGCAGGTATATGCTCCACAAACACGTTCGTTCCCACGATTTTTCAACATACGCCTATTTATGCTGCTCACGCAAACTCGCTTCGCTCAAACAGTGCTACCGCAGCAAAGCTAGTATATTGAAAAATCGCTCCACTCTCTATTGTTTGTGGAGCATATACCTGCTTGCTCTCTCGGCTGTGTATCGGCTAAATATTATAAAAATAACAGACACAAAAAGGGAAAGTAGCTATCGTTTTAAAAGGAGAGCTACTTTCCTTTTATTGTTGTGCTTATGAGAAAAAAACTATAAGATACCACAAAATAAACTTGAAAAGGACAGGCACATAGGGTAAAGTAAAGAAAAAATGAAAGGATGAGATTATAGCATGGAATACTTACGCTGTGTGGTGGAGAGAATTACATATCAAAATGCACAAAATGGCTACACAGTGCTTAAAGTAGTCGTAAAAAATTATGAAGAACTTGTGACTGTGGTTGGTATAATGCCAGATACTCATGTTGGCTCTGTCTTGACATTGGAGGGTTATTGGAAAGTAGATGCTAAGTACGGCAGGCAATTTTTTGCACAGAAATGGGAGGAGACGCTTCCTGCAACCGTTTATGGAATAGAAAAGTATCTTGGCTCTGGTTTGATTAAGGGGATAGGTCCAAAGTTTGCTAAGCGAATTGTGGAGAAGTTTGGAGAGAATACTTTGGAAGTTATTGAAGATAATCCAGATGAACTTTCTAAGGTTGAAGGAATAGGAAAGGTTCGAATTGAGCGTATTAAAAAAAGCTGGAGTGAGCAAAAAGAGATTAAAAATATTATGTTATTTTTGCAGGGGCATCAAGTTAGTACAGCTTGTGCTACAAAAATTTTTAAAGCGTATGGGAGTGAAAGTATTAAGATTGTCACAGATAATCCGTATCGGTTGGCAGATGATATTTGGGGAATTGGATTTAAGACGGCAGATATGATTGCGGAAAAATTAGGAATTGAAAAAGATAGATTTATTCGTCTAAGAAGTGGAATTTTATATACATTAAATAAGCTTGCAGAAAGTGGACATTGTTATGCTCTTAGGGAGCAGTTGATAAAGACGGCAGAAAAGCTATTAGAGGTAGATATATCGGAACTGGAAATGACATTAGATGAGATGCTTCGCACAGAAGATGTCATTCAAGATGAGGAGGCGATATACCTGCCGCCATTTTATTTTTCGGAAGTCGGATGTGCTAAAAGATTAGTAAAACTTGTTGAGACGAGTCAGGAGAGAACTATATATGTCGAGAAAATAATGGATATGATAGAAAAAAATCGTTCTATTTCTTATGATGAGGTACAAATAGAGGCGATTCGGACGGCTGTTTCTTCTAAAGTTATGGTATTGACAGGAGGCCCGGGAACGGGAAAGACTACGACGACTATGGGTATTATTTCTGCCTATCGTATGTCTGGCTATGAAATAATTTTAGCTGCTCCTACGGGGAGAGCGGCAAAGCGTTTGTCCGAGGCGACTGGAATGGAGGCAAAGACAATTCACCGTTTGCTCGAGTATAAACCTCCGCAGGGATATCAAAAAAATGAAGAAAATCCGCTTGAGGGTGATGTTTTAATTTTAGATGAATGTTCTATGATTGATATTATATTAATGTATAATTTGTTAAAGGCTATTCCAGATCATATGACGGTGATTTTGGTGGGAGATATAGATCAGCTTCCGAGTGTAGGCGCTGGAAACGTGTTAAAGGATATCATTGCATCTGAGAAAATTCCTGTAGTACGTTTAATACGTATTTTTCGACAGGCACAGGGAAGTAAAATTATTATGAATGCTCATCGTATTAATAAAGGAGAATCCATTGATATGCGTGGCGGGAAAAACTCGGATTTCTTTTTTGCCTCAAAAGAGACGAATGAAGAAATTGTGGAGACGTTGGTGAGGTATTGCACAAATAATCTTCCGCGGTATTATCATGTGGATGCTTTTTCTGATATTCAGGTATTAACTCCGATGCAAAAAGGAATTTGTGGCGCATCGAATCTGAATCAGGTTTTGCAAGAAGCAATGAATCCGTCGCAAAGCTATTTAAAAAGAGGAGGAATGCAGTATCGTCTTTGCGATAAGGTGATGCAAATTCGAAATAACTATGATAAAGAAGTATTTAACGGTGACATCGGGATGATATCTAAGGTTGATATGGAGGAGAGAAATCTCACTGTCGATTTTGATGGGAGAGAGATAAGTTATGATATTAGTGAGTTGGATGAGCTGACACTCGCTTATGCCACTACCATTCACAAGTCACAGGGCAGTGAGTACCCGATTGTTGTGATGCCTATGACGATGAGTCATTTTGTTATGTTGCAGAGGAATCTCCTTTATACTGGAGTGACGAGAGCGAAAAAGATTTTAGTGTTGATTGGAGAGAAGAAAGCACTATATTATGCGATTAAAAATGAAATGACTACTGCGAGAAATACGAAGTTGTCAGAGAGATTGAAAAAAGAAATGGATAAAAATGGAAACTATCATGAGGGATAAAATTTCTCTTGCATTTTTCTAAGTTTGTTGTTATAATTTTATGGCAAAAACCCTATAGGCTCGCCTGTGAGGAAAGTTAGAATAGAGATATCATTCGTCCTCTGTTCCTAGTAGTTTAGGGACAGGGGATTTTCTATTATAGACATTATTATTTATAAATATTATTTTTTAATATTGAAGGAGGAAAATAAAATGCAAATTTATGAAGAACTTCAAGCAAGAGGTTTGATTGCACAGGTAACAGATGAACAAGAAATTCGTGAATTGATTAATAATGGTGGTGCAAAGTTTTATATTGGCTTTGACCCGACAGCAGATTCCCTACATGTAGGACATTTCATGGCATTATGCTTAATGAAGCGTCTTCAGATGGCAGGCAATAAACCAGTTGTCTTAATTGGTGGTGGTACAGGTTTTGTTGGTGACCCATCTGGACGTACCGATATGCGTTCTATGATGACTGCTGAGAGAATTCAGCATAACTGTGATTGCTTTAAAAAACAGATGGAGAGATTTATTGAGTTTGGAGAAGATAAAGCTATTATGGTAAATAACGCAGATTGGCTATTAAAATTAAACTATATTGAGTTGCTTCGTGATGTAGGAGCTTGCTTCTCCGTTAATAATATGCTTCGCGCAGAATGTTATAAGCAGCGTATGGAAAAAGGACTTAGCTTCCTTGAGTTTAACTATATGATTATGCAGTCTTATGATTTCTTATACTTGCATGAACATTATGGCTGTAATATGCAGTTTGGCGGAGATGACCAGTGGAGCAATATGCTTGGTGGAACAAACTTAATCCGTAAAAAAACGGGAGATGACGCTTACGCAATGACAATCACTCTTCTTATGAATAGTGAGGGCAAGAAGATGGGTAAGACAGCAAAGGGTGCTGTTTGGTTAGACCCAGAGAAGACTTCTCCATTTGAGTTTTATCAATATTGGAGAAATGTGGATGATGCAGATGTTATGAAATGTATCCGTATGCTTACTTTCATTCCTCTTGAGAAAATCGATGAGATGGAAAACTGGGATGCAAGCCGTATCAATGAGAAAAAGCAAATCTTAGCATTTGAGTTGACAGCATTAGTGCATGGCGAGGAAGAGGCAAAGAAGGCAGAGCAAACTTCAAAAGCACTTTTTAGCGGACAAGGCGATGATGCAAATATGCCTTCCACAAAATTAAGTGACGACCAAGTTCCAGCTGAGGGAATTGCAATTATGGATTTGATGCTTGCATGTAAATTAATTCCAAGCAAGAGCGAGGGAAGAAGATTAATTCAGCAAGGCGGAGTTAGTGTTGACGGTGAGAAAGTTACAGATATCGGTACTCTCATCACAAGAGAGCAGTTAAGTGCTGGAGTAAAAATTAAAAAGGGTAAAAAAGTATTCCATAAAGCTTCTTTATAGGTCTTGACGAACAAGAGCTAGAGTGCTATACTTAGTGTCGTAAATAAAAAACGGGGAGCTTGTATACAGGCTGAGAGGAAGTTGTGAACTTCGACCCATATACCTGATTTGGATAATGCCAACGTAGGAAACATAATGATAAAAGTTTCGAGAGATGCGTTTGCATCTCTCGTTTTTATTTTAGCATAACGATAATCAGGAAAATTATATATGGAATTAGGTTGAGAGTGAATGAGAGTTCATGAAGGGGGACACCACCGCGGGTGTCTTACTTCGTGAACTCTTTTTTAGCGATGAAAGTCCCCGTCAAGCGACGGGACAAAACAAGTTCACTTGTTTTTGTCACGGCATTTGACGGACAAAACGGAATGAGCACGAAAGCGGTAGCTGAGAGTGCGAATTAAGTTGCGATTGCGAGAGTGCGGTAGCACGGAGCAATCGAAGGACTTTCATCGCAAAACTACATCCGTCCCCGTCAAGCGACGGGACAAAACAAGTTTACTTGTTTTTGTCACGGCATTTGACGGACAAAACGGAATGAGCACGAAAGCGGTA
>JBJEOA010000016.1:23496-37148 GCA_051880475.1 Lachnospiraceae bacterium
GCGATTGCGAGAGTGCGGTAGCACGGAGCAATCGAAGGACTTTCATCGCAAAACTCTCAGCAGGAAGGAGGAAAAATGATCACAGTAAATGGAAAACAAGTAGAACTAAGAGAAGAAATGACAGTTTTAGAATTTCTAGAAAAAGAAGGATATAAGGCAAATCGCATTGCTGTAGAAAAAAATGGAGAAATTGTGCCAAAGAGAACTTATAATGACGTCCTCATCCATAGCGGAGATGTAATAGAAGTTGTAAGTTTTGTCGGGGGAGGTTGATTCGAGTGGAAAATCGATTAGAAAAGCAATTAACGAGAGAAGAAATTCAGGATGCTCTCTCTAAGCGCCACTCAAAATCCGTACAAGAAAAATTAAATAAGGCTCGAGTTGCCATTGCAGGGCTTGGAGGGCTTGGCTCTAATGTGGCGATTGCACTTGCGAGAATTGGTGTTGGGCATCTCCATCTTATTGATTTTGATAAGGTGGATATTACAAATTTAAACCGTCAGCAATATTTTATGCGTCATATTGGCGTTTATAAGACGGAAGCATTGAAAGAGGAAATTTTGGAGATTAATCCGTATCTCGATATCAAAACGGATTGTGTCAAAGTGACAGAAAAAAATATAGAGCAGCTTTTTAAAAATGAAGATATTATCTGTGAGGCATTTGATTTGCCAGAGTATAAGGCAATTCTTGTCAATGGAATTTTGGAAAATTTTCCTGATAAAAAGCTGATTTCTGCTTCGGGTATGGCAGGTTATGGGAAAAGTAATGATATAAAGACGAGGCAGGTTATGAAAAATTTTTATCTCTGTGGAGATGAAGTGAGTGAAGTGCGAGAGGGATTTGGTCTTATGGCTCCTCGAGTTGCAATTTGCGCTGCCCATGAGGCAAATCTTATCACAGAGCTAATTATTCACTCATAAAAATTATTTAAATAGAAAAAAAGATTTCACACAAATAGAAGAAAGGAAATAGGTGGAGGAAAATGAAAGATACATTTACACTTGGAGGACATGAATTTAATTCAAGATTTATTTTAGGCTCAGGAAAATATTCGCTTGACTTAATTCAGGCAGCAGTACAAAATGCAGGAGCACAGATTATTACACTTGCGCTTAGACGTGCCAATGAGGGCGGTCTGGCTAATATTTTAGATTATATTCCAGAGGGAGTGACACTTTTGCCAAATACATCGGGAGCTAGAAATGCCGAGGAGGCAGTAAGAATTGCTAGACTTTCAAGAGAAATTTGCGAGAGTGATTTTGTAAAAATTGAGGTGATTCGTGATTCTAAATATCTCTTGCCAGATAATTATGAGACAGCTAAGGCGACAGAGATTTTGGCAAAAGAGGGATTTATTGTTATGCCATATATGTATCCAGATTTAAATGCGGCAAGAGATATGGCAAATGCGGGAGCTGCATGTATTATGCCTCTTGGAGCACCAATTGGCTCGAATAAAGGAATTTGTACAAAAGATTTTATTCAGATTTTGATAGATGAAATTGATCTTCCGATTATTGTAGATGCGGGAATTGGAAAACCTTCTCAGGCATGTGAGGCGATGGAGATGGGAGCGGCTGCAGTGATGGCAAATACAGCGATTGCCACAGCGGGCAATATTCCAGCGATGGCAGAAGCATTTCGAAAGGCGATTGAGGCAGGACGTTCAGCTTATCTTTCTGGGCTTGGACGTGTCATGGAGCGAGGTGCAAGTGCGTCTTCTCCTTTGACAGGATTTATTCAAGAGTAGGAGGAACAAGTTAGAATGAGTGAAAATAATCATATTAATGAAAGTATTTTAAATGATGAGATTAGAGAGCATCAAAAGGAAAATCGCATAGATCATATGAAGTATTTTCCAGATATGGAAATATTAGAAGATTCAGACATTATGGATCGTGTAATTAATGCAATGAATGAGTATGATTATATGAAATATAGCGCGGAGGATGTAAAGAGAGCAATTGCGAGGGAAAATCGTTCCCCAGAAGATTTTGCGGCGCTCTTATCTCCAGCGGCACTCCCATTTTTGGAGGAAATTGCCAAGGCGGCGCAAAAAGAGACAAGAAAACATTTTGGAAATTCTGTCTATATGTTTACACCGATTTATATTGCCAATTACTGTGAAAATTATTGTATTTACTGTGGATTTAATTGTCATAATAAAATTCAGCGTGCGAAATTAAATAAAGAAGAAATTGAAAAAGAGATGGAGGCTATTGCGAAGACTGGTCTTCAAGAAATTCTTATTTTAACAGGAGAGAGTAAGAAAATGTCCGATGTGGCATATATCGGAGAGGCGTGCAAAATTGCGAGAAAATATTTTAAAGTAATTGGAGTTGAGGTATATCCAATGAATTCGGATGAGTACGCTTATTTACATGAATGTGGTGTGGATTATGTTACTGTATTTCAGGAAACTTATAATTCTGATAAGTATGAGACATTGCATTTGGCGGGACATAAGAGAATTTTTCCATATCGCTTAAATGCACAAGAAAGAGCATTAAAAGGCGGAATGAGAGGTGTCGGATTTGCCGCATTATTGGGACTTGATGACTTTAGAAAGGATGCATTTGCAACAGGTATGCATGCCTATCTTTTACAGAGAAAATATCCTCACGCAGAGATAGCATTTTCTTGTCCGAGACTTCGCCCGATTATTAATAATGATAAAATTAACCCGATGGATGTCCACGAGGCACAGCTTTTACAGATTGTCTGTGCATATCGATTATTTATGCCATTTACAAACATCACAGTTTCTACGAGAGAATGTGCTCGCGTGCGTGATAATCTGATGAATATTGCAGCTACTAAAATTTCAGCTGGTGTGAGCACTGGAATCGGAAGTCATGTGGAAGAGATAGAAGATAAGGGAGATGAGCAGTTCGAGATATCCGATGGACGTAATGTAGATGAGGTTTATCATGATTTGCTTAAGATTCATTTACAGCCAGTAATGAGTGATTATATTTATGTGTAAAGTGTTTTGTGAAGTATAAATTGTAGGAGAAATAAAATGAGCAAAAAAATTAATATGAGTCATATTATTACTGTAACAAACCGCAATTTATGTGAGAGACCATTTTTAGAGCAGATAGAGAGAGTTTGTAGACAAAAACCAAGGGCGATTATTCTTCGAGAAAAGGATTTGATAAAAGAGGAATATTATAGGTTGGCAAAAGATGTAAATGAGATTTGTGAGAACTATAAAGTTTTGCTCATTCCTCATACATTTTTAGAAGTGGCGAGAGAATTAAATATTGATAGAATTCATCTTCCTTTATCAAAGCTTGAGGAGAATCTAAAAACTTCTAGGGAAAGTCTCGCTTTCTTTCAGACAATTGGTGTATCTACTCATTCTGTCGAGGATGCCTTGCTTGCGCAAAGGCTAGGTGCAACTTATATTACTGCGGGACATATTTATACGACAGATTGCAAAAAAGGATTGGCACCACGCGGGCTAGCGTTTTTAAAGGACGTTTGTCAGGCGGTTGAAATTCCAGTATATGGAATTGGCGGAATTAATCTGGACGAGGGGAAAATAAAGGCAGTGAAAGAAGCTGGGGCAGCAGGTTCTTGCATTATGTCGGCAATGATGCGAGTATAAACTCATTTTGTTTTAAGATGCGATAGCTATAGGATATAGTTATCGCATCTTTTTATTTGTCTTTTCTTGACCTAATGTCATAAATTGGATATACTATTTCTATAAGAAAGGAAGAAGCTGGAAACATAAAAATTTTCAGCTTTTTTGATTTATAGATAAATTTGTAGCTGTTTGTGGTAAAATAAATGAAAAGAAGAAGGTAGCAAAAAACGAGGAGGGAAAAAGATGTTAAAGGATTTTATGCCAGAATACCGAGAGAAATTAAGAAGTCCAGATGAGGCAGTAAAGGTTGTAAAAAGTGGAGACTGGGTTGATTATACGAGTTCTCTTGGCAAGCCCGTTTTGCTCGATAAGGCGCTTGCGAGACGAAAAGATGAATTATTTGATGTGAAAATACGAGGAATTTTAATTGGAGGACCGATTGAGGTGGCAGAATGTGATGAAAGTCAGGAGCATTTTATTTATCATAGCTGGCATTGTTCTTCTTACGAGAGAAAACTCTGTGACAGGGGACTTTGCTATTTTATTCCAATGGTATTTCACAATAACGCAGCGTATTATGAGTTTTTTCTAAAGGTAAATGTTGTCATGGTCACTGTCTCTCCGATGGATAAACACGGATATTTTAATTATTCTGTAAATACAGGTGTGGCTGGACCAATCGTGCGAAAGGCAGATATCGTTATTGTTGAGGTAAATGAGCATATGCCAAAGATTCACGGAGGATATGAAGAATGTATTCATATTTCAGAGGTGGATTATATTGTGGAGGGAGTGCATGAGCCGTTTCAAAATGCAAAGCCGTTTGTCCTCACAGAGATTGACAGGAAGGTGGCGGCAAATATTATTCCTTATATTGTGGATGGTTCCACATTGCAGCTTGGAATTGGGAGCATGCCAGATGCGCTCGGTGAAATGATAGCACAATCCGATTTAAAAGACCTTGGAATGCATACAGAACTTTGTTCTGACGCTTTTTTAAGCCTGCATAAAGCAGGAAAACTTACGAATAAGAAAAAGAATATTGATAAGGGAAAGGGCGTATTTGGATGTGCAGTCGGCTCAACAGATTTATATGAGTGGCTCGATGATAATCACTCTGTCGCGGCATATCCGATGGAATATGTAAATCGTCCGAGCGTTATCGCTCAGATTGACAATATGGTCTCGATTAATAGCTGTGTATCTGTAGATTTATATGGACAAGTTGCGGCAGAAAGCTCAGGTTCTAGGCAAATCAGTGGAACGGGAGGTCAGCTCGACTTTTTAATTGGTGCGTCCGCCTCTAGAGGAGGAAAGGCATTTATCTGTATGAGTTCTACTTATAAAGATAAGAAAGGAATTTTACATTCTAGAGTTCGTCCTCAGTTTAACGGAGATATCATTACCTCTCCGAGAAGTCAGGTATATTTCTTAGTGACAGAGTATGGAGTTATAAACCTTGAGGGTCGTTCGACATGGGAGAGAGCGGAAGCTCTTATCTCGATTGCTCATCCTGATTTTCGAGATGAGTTAATTAAGGAGGCACAGGAGAGAAAGATTTGGAGAAAGTCAAATAAAAGATAAAATATGTCAATGAGAGAAAAGAAAAGTTAATGAGTATATGATAGTGGCGGTTATAGTTTACGGTGTTTGTTATTGAAATTTAATGAGAAAAATAATCCTTGACATAGTAAAATAATCTATTTATAATTTCACTATTAGCAATAACTAACTTATAATAGTTTTCGGTAATATTAATCAGTGAAAACTAATAAATTTTCCAAAAGAATAAAAATATTAAGAAATCTCCAGATTAAAATGGAGTATTTTGGTTTGGGAAAACGAAAAAGCAAAGTCTTGCATTCCTATAAAAAATGAGCTAGATTTATATAGAGAGAATAAGTATAGAAAATAGATAAACTTGAAGCTAGAAAGTAAAAAGGTTAATTTTCTGGATTTTGAGATTTTTAGAATTTTTTACTATAAGATTAGGAGGCCATTTTGAGAAAATTTTTTAAATATTTTTATGTATTAATATTAGGATGCAGCTTATGCGTTGGATGTCAAAAAGCGTCAACAGGAGCTTTTACGAGTAATATTAGCGAGAAACAGGTCAAAAATTCACAAGAGGCAAGTGCAACGCGAGATATTTTTGCTATGGATACGTATATGTCTATCACAGCTTACGGTGAAAAATGCAAGGAGGCGGTAGATGCGGCCGAGGCGGAAATTAAGCGATTAGATGAGCTTTTATCAACTGGAAGTGATGACAGTGAAGTCACAAAGATAAATAAAGAAGCTGGTGGAGAGCTTTCAGAGGATACAAGCTATCTAGTGAAGAGGGCTTTGGATATTTATAAAGATACAGATGGAGCATTTGATATCACAATTTATCCTGTGATGAAAGCGTGGGGATTTGCTGGTGATACATTTGCTGTGCCAAATGAGAAAAAACTAAAGGATACACTCTCTCTAGTGGATGCCTCTAAAATTTCCTATGATGAGAAAAATTCTAAAATTTCCTTTGAGAAAAAAGGAATGGAGATTGATTTTGGTGGAATTGCGAAGGGGTATACTTCTGATAAGGTGATTGAAATTTTGAAATCTTATGATATTGAACACGCGATGATTAATCTCGGTGGAAATGTCGACTTGCTAGGAAAAAAGCCAGATGGAAGTGAGTGGAGAATCGCACTTCAAGATCCAGAGAATGAAGATGATTATATTGGAATTTTGTCTGTGTCAGATAAGGCAGTGATTACTTCTGGTGGCTATGAGAGATATTTTGAGGAGGATGGTGTGAAATACCATCATATCATAGATCCAACGACTGGTTATCCAGCGAATAACGGGTTAGTTTCTGTGACAATTGTTTCAAAAGATGGAACACTGGCCGATGCACTATCGACATCTTTGTTCGTCATGGGAAAGGATGAAGCCATAAAATATTGGCAGAGTCATTGTGACCAGTTTGACACGATTTTAATTGATGAGGAGGGAATCGTTTATATTTCTGAAGATATTTCGGATTCTTTTGAGTCAGATGCGACTATAAAAATATTAAAAAAATAGAATGATTTTTGTTCTATTATATTAAAACGCAGTTTAAACTGCGTTTTGTTTCAGACTAATAGTTAGTTACAACTAATAATAATTCTGTACAACTTTTATCAATAAGTTAAAACAAACATTTTTAAACTAACTTTTAACTAAGTAATAAAAACAAGGTAGAGGCAAAGGAGGACGAAAATGAGAAAATTTAGAAAAAACGGTGTAAGAACAGTAGCTTTTTTGATGGCTGTGTCTGTAGCTTTAGGTTCTTCACCTAGTACTGTATTTGCTGCTTCTGAGACAGAAGGACTGGTTCAGATTGTAGAGCAAAATCAAGAACGAGCAGTAGAAGGTCAGGAGACAAAATTAGAGGAAATAACCATGAATACGAACGAACAAGTAACGGAGGAAGTGACTACAGAAATTACTACAGTAGATGAGAATGTCTCTGAGACAGAAGCAACGGAGGAAGTGACTACAGAAACTACTGCCGTAGATGAGAATGTCTCTGAGACAGAAGCCGTGGCTGAGGAAGAAGGGGAAGATTCAATTGCTGCCCAGACGTACGTGTTGATGAATATTCCGTTTGATAAGTTTTATGAGAATGAGCTAAATAATGATGTGGCGGTAGATGGATTCACATCGGCGACATTAAATAAGACAAGAACAAAGAGTATGGTAGGAAATACATACCATGTAAATGCAGATGGTTCTGATATCACGGGTATTATTTTCCCAGTTTTAGTGAAAGATGGTGTTGATTTATCAGCCTATAAGCAGGTGACAGATGATGATGCAGTAACAATTACAGTGACAAACCGTGGACAGACAAACACAGTAGAGTATAAAGGAAAAGATGCTCTTTTTGAAAATCCTTCTTATTCTTATTATAAACTGGATGGTTTTCAATCTATGTATAAGGAGGTATCTGTAGGAGAAGATGGAGAACTCTCTTTTTCAAAAATAATTAGTTGGTTACCAAATTCAACGTTAAAAGATGTAGAGACAACGCTCTCAACGAAGAGTAACTATGGAGATTATCAATTAAACTTTGCGGGAGATAGTCTTTCTAATATTAACAGCGAGAATATATATTCCGTTATTGTTAGTACAATAGATGGTTCTAGCTATGCAATGCGTCCACTAGGAAATGTATGGATTGGAACAAGAGGAATAGCATGGACAAGTACAAATAATATTGAGGCGGTACATAATTGTCCGACAAATCCAGCACATTATGTATCTTTAATGGGCAAGAGCATTTCAAAGATAACTTATTATACAAGTGATGGTATTTTTGACATTCCTGTAAATAATATTTATGTACCTATTAAAATAGAAAATGAAAAGAACTTAGTTATAGTAGAGAATGCATCTGCAAAAGCAGGAAAAACAGCAGTGTCTGTATCTCTTCCAGACGGATTTGAGCCAGAGTATAAGGTAGAAGGGCTTGAAAATGTAGCAGTAGCAGATGGCGAGATGACATTTACTGCAACAAAGATTGGTAATTATACATTAACAGTAAGTGATAAGTCAGGAAAATATGCAGATTTAACAGCAAGTTTTACTCTTACAACAGAGGATATGCCAGCCGCTTATAATGGAAACTATGATACTCCAGCTCTCGTGACAGCAGATGGATATAGCACAGACGATTTAAGTGCATATATTAATAATATTACATCTGTATCTGTGGACGGAAAAGAATACGCAGCAAGTGGAAGAGGTGCCGTTGTCATTGTGAAAGAGGACGGAACAATCGATATGAGTGCAGCTCCATTTGCGGAGGCAAAGGACAGATATGATATTACTGTAAAATCTACAGGATATACGGATTCTTCCTTTGTAATACAAAAAATTTATAATATTGAAAATATGGATATAGAACTTTCTAAAGAAAAATATACTTATTCAGGAAAAGCAATTACTCCATATGCAAAAATAATAAATGGTGATGCAGTATTAAATAAGTCTGTGGATTATAAGGTTACTTACAAAAATAATGTACAGCCAGGTATTGGAACTGTAATAGTGACAGGAATTGGAAATTATAAAGGAACAATTACAAAGAAATTTAATATTTATCCTGCAAAACTAGCAATATCTGGAATTAGTAAAGTTGATAAAGGACTTAAAGTAAAGTGGACTGAGGTAGTTGGAGCATCAGGTTATGAGATATATCGCAGTAAAAATGATGGAGAATATAGTAAAGTAAAGAAAATTACCTCTGGTTCTACTGTAGAATGGGCGGATACAACGGCAAATACAAATGGAGCAAAATATAGTTATAAGATTTTAGCTTATACAGAATTTGATTCTACTATATTAAAATCCAAACAATCCGCTACGAAGGCAACTTACAAAGTGAAGACACCAGTTATCACAAGTTTAACTAGCAGCGTCAAAAAACAGATGACTGTAAAATGGCAGAAAAATACGCAAGCTACTTATTATGAGATACAATATAGCATGAATAGTAATTTCTCAAATGCTAGGACTGTAAAAGTGATAGGTGTAAATAATATATCTAAGGTAATTTATAATCTTAAAGCAGGTAAAAAATATTATGTACGTATAAGGGGAAGTAAGACTGTAAACAAAGGAAATTATTGTTCTGCATGGAGTGAAAAAAAGGCTGTAACAATTAAAAAATAATAGAAAATTTAAATAAAAAAATAATAAAAGTGGGACTGTTGCATTAAATGTTCAAAATTTTTGACAGTTCTACTTTTTTTTACAAAATATATATTCTGATTTTTATTAAGAAAAATATTGAGAATCCTTTTTGTGAGTGATATAATGATTAAAGTTGTCTATTAATAAGATATAAAATAGTTAGTAAGACTTATATGAATTTTGAGAGGATGAAAAAATAATGGAAATAAAAGG
The DNA here is from genome assembly GCA_051880475.1 of Lachnospiraceae bacterium. GTDB lineage: Bacteria > Bacillota > Clostridia > Lachnospirales > Lachnospiraceae > JAUUSJ01. The sequence goes on from JBJEOA010000016.1 coordinate 33,035, forward strand.
AAGAAAGGTAAATAGGGAATTAGCAATAGATTTGCTTGAATATAATAAAAAAATATTGCAGCAGAGTAAAAACCTAATATGGTTTTTTCTTTTGCCAGCAGTATTTATGTACGATGAAATTTTATTGCGTATTTTTTCAAAGAAAATTTCGTTTGCAACAATCTGCTATCCTATTTTATTCAGTGTGATTATGGGAGGTTTTGCAATTGGCATTTTAAGTTTTTTTGACAAGAAAATACAGCAATATGGAATTATGTTTCTTCTTTATCTTACCGCTTTTTTGTTTACGGTGGAGTGTATCGTAAGAGGCAGTTTTCAGCACTACATGAGTATTCCGTCCTTGTTAACTGGGACAGGGGATGTAATGGGAGATTATAAAGGCGAACTTTTAGGGGCAATTTTAGGAGGAATCCCTGTTATTGTCTTATTTTTTTGGCCAGCAATCTTTTATACAAAATTTGGGGAAAAATTTACGCTGAGTAAAAAATTTCGTCTTATTGTACCAGTAGAATTCGTTTTCTTATCGTTTTGTTTATTTCTTTTCACACTTTTTATTGTAAATGTGAGTGGAAATAAAGGAAAATATAAGGGACAATATGAATTTAATATAGCGACGGAAACGTTTGGGCTTTTTACTAGTATACGATTAGATGGAAAATACGCTTTGTTTGGCAATAGTGGCATGAAAAGTTTTGATTTGACACAAGAAGGAGAAGATGAAGAGGAAGAATTTTTGCAATCTTCAATAGAACAAACTCATGTTTTTGGGACAGGACAGACAAATATTGATATTACAAAACAAGTCCTAAAAAATGCAGTTATTATACAAATATCTGGAAGTAAAAAATTGATTGCTTTAAATGAAGCGGGAGAGGGAATTTTTAATCCAGTTTCCCCGCTTACAGGGATAGATCGGATATTAGGAGAGGCTGGAGAGCCTATTGTCTATGGAAAAAATAAGATGGATATTAATTTTAAGCAGCTTGCTAAGAAGGAGAAGAATAAGACTTATAAGCAATTAGATACATATGTTTCCTCCTTAAAAGCGAGTAAGCAAAATAAATATACAGGTCTTTTTAAAGGAAAAAATTTAATTCTTATTTGTGCAGAGGCATTTTCAGATGCGGCAATTAATAAAAAATTAACTCCAACCTTATATCGTCTGGCTCATAAGGGATTTTATTTTTCAGATTACTATCAGCCACAGTGGGGTGGCTCGACTTCTACAGGAGAATTTTCTTTTGTGATGGGACTTGCTCCGATGAACGGTGTGCAGACAATGCTAGATGTGAAGAATAATAATAACTATTTTACGCTGGGAAATCAGCTTCAGCGATTAGGATATTATAGCGTTGCCTATCACGATGGAACTCATACTTACTATGACCGAAATAAAACACATAAAAATTTAGGATATGATAAATTTTTGGCTTACGGAAATGGGCTAGAAGATATTACAGGGCTTTGGACGGGAGATGGACCATTGCTTGATAAGACGTTAGATACATATATAAATAAACAGCCATTTAGCATTTATTATATGACTGTTTCGGGACATTTTCCATATAAGCATAGTGATTCAAAAGTAAAAAAATACGAGAAAAAAGTGAAAAAGGTGTTGGGAGATTCTTATAAGCAGACAACGCTTGATTATTATTGTTATCAGATGGAGCTTGAGGTTGGACTAAAGAAGATGGTGAAAAAATTGGAAGAAGCTGGAATAGCAGACGATACGGTGATTTGTCTTACAGCTGACCATTATCCGTATGGTCTATCTAAGAGCAGTACATATGGCAATAGTGAAGATTATTTAAGCGACCTTTATGGATATAAGCCAAAGACACCTTGGAAGCGTGACAGAAATGCTTGTATCATTTGGTCTGGCTGTCTGGAAAATGAGAATAAAGATATGGCATGTGAGATTTCAGAGCCTACTTATAGTTTAGATATTGTGCCGACCTTATCTAATCTTTTTGGAACAGAATATGATTCAAGACTTCTAGTTGGAAGAGATGTGTTTTCAGATGCAGAACCTCTCGTAATCTGGGCAGGTTATAGCTGGGTGACAAAGGAGGGAAAATACGACGCTTCTACTGGAAAATATTATCCAAATAAGGGATACAAAAAGGATAAGAAATATATTGAGAAGATGAATCAAATTGTAGCAAATAAGCTGAAATTTTCAAAAAATGTAGTCGAATCAGATTATTATGGGGGACTTTTTGGAGAGGACCCAGATAATAAGAAAAAGAAAAAATAGAGAAAAATAAAAAATAGAAAAAAAGAAGGGCTAGCAGAAAAGATAAAATTTCAATTTAATATAGTATGGAGTATTCTTAAAACCATCTATAGTGAGTATGAAAAATTTATCTTTCGATAGCCCTTTTTTCTTTTAAGAGTTTTGAGCGGGAATTCTTAGTAACTTGTCGCTAAGTAGTTCACTATGGATAAATTATAATTATGCACGCTCTGCCATAAATGCCTCAACAGCTTCTTTTGTAGGAAGAGAAGGCTGCGCACCGATTTGTTGAACGGAAATAGCGGCAGCGGCACTTGCATATCTCGCAGACTCTATGATATCGCCAGTCTCAGCAAATTTCTTTACAAGAACACCTGTGAAGCAGTCACCTGCCGCCGTTGGGTCTACGGCATTTACTTTAAAAGTAGGAACCATCTGGGCAATTCCCTCGCCGTAAATATAAGAGCCTTTTTCTCCCATTTTGAGGACAACGTATTTACAATTAGAACGTTCTTTCAAAATTTTACTTGCTGCAAGGCAAGTCTCATCGTCTACTGGAAGAATTCCAACAAGTGCATCCGTCTCCGTCTCATTTGGAGAGAGAATGGTAATCTCTTGAAACTTCTCTATCGGATAATCTTGTGCTGGTCCTGCGTCAAGACAGGTAATCATACCTTTTGCCTTAGCAAGCTCAAATGCTCGAAGATTAGATTCTAGTGGAATCTCAAGTTGCATCATAAGGGCATCGTACTCGCCAGCTTCAAAAGCCTGTTCCACCTGTTCTGGTGTAGTTTCATTATTAGCACCAGTATAGATTGCAATACGATTCATGCCATCTTCCTCAAGCATAATAACTGCCATACCCGTATTAGATCCTTCTTTTAATGTAATATTGCTTGTATCAATATTCACATCTTTTAACATGCCAAGGAGTGCCTCTCCGTTAGCATCTTGTCCGAGCGTTCCACATACGGATACATCGCCACCCACCTTTGCCGCTGCCACCGCAGAATTGCTTCCCTTTCCACCGCCAGCGTTAGAATATTTCGTCCCAAGAATACTCTCACTTGGGCGTGGTACACGAGGCATCTGAAGAATTAAATCAATCATAATACTTCCAACCATTAAAATTTTTGCCATACTACATACCTTCCTTTCTCTCGTTCTCAGAGTTTAAAATAAGATTTTTGTCTCCTTTTTCTTATTTTTTACTCTATTTTTTTGTAACCCTATACCAATATTGTATAAAAATATGAAATTCAAGTCAATCAATATTTTGTATAATTAGCTATAAAAAAGTAATATAATATTCAAATATATGTTGATAATTTTGGTAATTAGTGCTACAATAAAATACAGTAATTAAATTAAAAAACTTCAAATACAAGGTCTCTCAGAAAGAGCGAACAGGAAAGTGAGTAGAGGCTCACACGGCATTGCCACTGTGAAGGAGAAATCCGAAGTCAGTAAACTGCCTTGTTTTATGAGAAAGATAGGCTATCTAGTGGGAAGTTTATTGTTTCTAAGGAAGGACTATCTAGATTTTTCATAAAAAATTGGCGGGAGAGATGTATAAAATGGATAATTTTGGAATCATCGTTTCGGTGGTTCCTTTTTTACTATGAAAGTCCCTGTCAAGCGACGAAGCAAATTGAGTAAGCTCAAATTTGCTTCGGCATTTGACAGACTAAACCGTATGAGCACGTAACACGGTAGTGAGAAGTGCGAATACGGGAACGATTGTGAGAGTGCGAAGCACGGAGCAATCGAAGGACTTTCATAGTAAAAAAGTACCTGAGGCGACGAAGCAAAAAGAGCTCGCTCAAATTTGCTTCGGCATTTGACAGACTAAACCGTATGAGCACGTAACACGGT
>JBJEOA010000016.1:37248-62714 GCA_051880475.1 Lachnospiraceae bacterium
AGTGAGAAGTCCGAATACTTTCTAAGTATTTCGTAGTTTTTTAATAATTTTCTTGGAGGAGGAAAAGGATATGAACAAAAAAGAGAGAAAACTTATCACGGCTATAGCAGCCATTGCGTTAGCACTTTGTATAACGCCAGTTGCAAATGCGATGCATATCATGGAGGGATACCTGTCAGTAGGGTACTGTATTGCGTGGGGAATTATTTGTATTCCATTTTTAGTAGCTGGATTTTTATTTATTAAGAGAAGTCTTGAAGAAAATAGAAAATCATTAATTCTCTTTGCAATGTCAGGAGCATTTATTTTCGTTATCTCATCTCTTAAAATTCCATCTGTAACTGGAAGCTGTTCCCATATGACAGGGACAGGTCTTGGAGCCATTTTATTTGGACCAACTTGCGTTAGTGTTTTAGGAATTATTGTATTATTATTCCAAGCTATTTTATTAGCACATGGCGGTCTTACTACACTTGGAGCGAATACATTTTCTATGGCAATCGCAGGACCATTCGTATCCTATGGTATCTATCAGATTTGTAAAAAATGCAATATAAATCGCAAAGTTAGCGTATTTTTAGCGGCTGCTATCGGTGATTTATTTACATATTGTGTAACTAGTATGCAGCTTGCCCTTGCACATCCATCTCAGACAGGAGGATTTGGGGCTTCCGCAGTCAAATTTTTAGCTGTATTTGCACCAACTCAGCTCCCACTTGCTATTATCGAGGGAATTCTTACTGTCATTATTATGATGGGATTGGAATCCTTCGCAATGCCAGAATTAAAATCAATCGGATTTGTAAAGGAGGCGTAATATATGTCTAAAAATAAAAAAACAGTAATTACTTTATTGATTATCGTTGCGTTATTGATTGTTGTTCCACTTTTTGCTTTAAGAGGGGCAGAATTTGGAGGTTCCGATGATGCGGGAAGTACAGTAGTAGAGGAAGTAGATCCAGGTTATGAAGTAAAATATACACCGCTTCTTGAAAATATTTTGGGCGGAGAGCTTCCAGGAGAAATTGAGAGCTTACTATTTTGTATTCAGACAGGAATCGGCGTTGGAATCATCTCATTTTGTATGGGACGCCTCGTAGAGCGTAAAAAACAAGAAGAATTAAGAAATGAGGGAAAATAATACATGATTGCCATTGATAAATTATGCTATTACTCGAATTTAAGATATGTAAATGCGGGAGAGAAATTTGCATATGCGGTACTCACAGTTTTATTTTGTGTAGCTAGCCGTTCTATTTTAATGGCAGTGCTTGTATTACTTGTAAATGGGATTCTCACTGTGCGTAAAGGGGGAATCCCATTTCCTCGTTATATGCATTTTATGGCAATGCCGTTCGTATTTTTAATATTAAGTACATTGGCGATCTTAATTAATATCAGCAAAACTCCGCTTGATGCATTTGCAATTGCTGTTGGAAAATGGTATATTACTTCAAGTTGGCAGGCACTTTATCGGGGATTTCAGCTTATTTTGACAGCACTTGCAAGCGTTTCTTGTCTGTACTTTTTGTCATTTAATACACCGATTACAGATATTTTGACAGTCTTAAAGAAACTGCATTGTCCAAGTATCGTTATTGAATTGATGCTTTTAATTTATCGTTTTATTTTTGTGTTGCTAGATATTTCATCGGCGATTTCCATCTCCCAAGATGCAAGATTAGGGAATAAGGATTTGAGAACATCGTATCAATCTTTTGGAAAATTAATTTCGATTTTATTTATTCGGGCGATGAAGAAATCGAATGTACTTTATGATGCGATGGAATCAAGATGTTATGATGGACATATTCAAGTTTTAAGTGAAGATTTTCCTCCGAAGAAAAAAAATATAGTGCTCATAATTTTATTTGAATTTATATTACTTGGAATAACGATTGGAGGATATTTGGTGTGAGTGAAAATATAAAACAAAATGATATTATTTTGGAGGCGAAAGATCTTTATTTTTCTTATGATGGTGAGAAGAGCTATTCTTTAGATGGACTTTCCCTAAAGATTAGGAGAGGAAGAAAAGTTGCTTTTATGGGAGCGAACGGCTCTGGAAAATCAACTTTTTTCTTATGTTGTAATGGAATTTATAAGCCTTCAAAGGGAACTTTATATTTTAACGGTGAGCCAGTGGATTACTCTAGAAAGGGACTTTTAAAACTTCGAGCAAAGGTTGGAATTATTTTCCAAGACCCAGACAATCAACTTTTTTCTGCGAGTGTATATCAAGAAATTTCTTTTGGAATTTTGAATCTTGGTGTATCAAAGGAGAAGGCGAAGGAGGAAGTGGAAAAAGTAATTGACTATTTAGAAATTACACCATTTCGTCATAAGCCTACTCACGCTTTAAGTGGGGGGCAAAAAAAGCAGGTATCCATTGCAGATATTTTAGTGATGCACCCAGATATTATTATTTTAGACGAGCCAGCTGCAGCCCTTGATCCGAAACATACAACGATGGTGAATCAGATTGTAGACCAACTAACGAAGGACGGGATTACCGTTATGATGGCAACTCATGATGTGGATTATGCGTTAAGCTGGGCAGATGATGTCTTTCTTTTTAAGGACGGTAAAGTTTTATTAGAGGGAGATGCGGTGTCTGTCTTTGAAAATATTGATGCACTTAGGGAAACAAATCTTGAGCAGCCAGCTGTTATGCAGCTTTTCCACAGTTTATGCAAAAAGAAGATTTTGGATGAAACCTTGCCGGTGCCAAGAAACTTAGATACACTGGAGAAATATATCGAAGATATAAGTTGCGAGAGCTTTGATAGATAAAAGAAAGGAAAAGATGATGAAAAAATTTTTTTGGGTTATACTTACAGTATTATTATTGATTTTGGCATATTTTTTTAGTTCTCTGCAAGGAAAAGAGGAGTTTGTTCCACTTTCTGAATATAATCAGAGATTTCACAATACTGCAATTCAAAATGATTAATTCTATAGTTATTTTCTATGTCAAGACTGAAAACTGCCTAGAATTTCACAGAGAATCTTGTGAGATATTAGGCAGTTTTTTCTCTTGTCAAGAAACTTCTTTTGAGGTAATATAGTTCATGTACGAAACACAATATATTGTTTTAGCATATCAAAAATTTACAATATATTGTAAATTTTTGATATGTTAAAACAGCCGAAAACGTAGAGAACAAGCGGTTTTCGGTGAAAAAGAGGGAATTCATATTATAAAAAGCTCTCTAAAATAGTGCGGAAAATGAATATTGATATAAGATATAGTGAGATTTTAGGGCAAATAAAAGCGAAACTATTCAAAAATTTAGATTTAAAAGTATAAAGAAGAGGTGGAGAAGAAAGATGACAGCGACAATAAAAGTAAAGAATAAAGTAATTAAGAGAAATGGAATGGAGGTTAGCTTTGATTTAAAGAAGATTACAAATGCGGTAAGAAAAGCTAATAGAGAGGTTGATAATATTCACAAGCTCAATGAATATCAGATCGGTGCTGTAGCGGAAGGAATTGCAAAGAAAGTAGAAAATATGTCTCACGCAGTAAATGTGGAAGATATTCAAGATATGGTTGAGACAGGGATTATGCAGATGCGTGGCTATGAAGTGGCACAAAAATATGTGCGTTACCGCTATAAAAGAGAGATTGCAAGAAAATCAAATACGACAGATAATGGAATTTTAGCCTTAATTGAGCATATAAATGAAGAGGTAAAACAGGAAAATTCAAATAAGAATCCTGTCATTAACTCTACGCAACGTGACTATATGGCAGGAGAAGTCAGCAAAGATTTGTCTAGGCGTATTTTACTTCCAGAGGAGGTTGTAAAAGCACATGAGGAGGGAATTATTCATTTCCATGATTCTGATTATTTTGCGCAAAAAGAGCATAACTGTGATTTGATTAATCTAGAAGATATGCTTCAAAATGGAACTGTCATCAGCGATACTTTGATTGAAAAGCCACATAGTTTCTTTACAGCCTGTAATGTAACAACACAGATTGTGGCACAGGTGGCAAGTAATCAGTACGGAGGGCAATCCTTCACATTGGCACATTTGGCTCCATTTGTAGATATTAGCAGAAAGAAATTGCGAGAGCAGGTGGTGGAAGAGAGAAGAGAATGTGGAGAAAGCATGGATGAAGGAATTATAAAAAAGATTGTAGAAAAAAGACTGCTCTCTGAGATTAAGAGTGGAATTCAAACAATTCAGTATCAGCTTATCACACTTATGACTTGTAATGGACAGGCTCCTTTTGTCACAGTATTTATGTATCTAGATGAGGTGCCAGAGGGAAAAACAAGAGATGATTTGGCACTTCTTATTGAGGAAGTTTTAAAGCAGAGAATGCAGGGCGTAAAAAATGAGAAAGGTGTTTGGATTACACCAGCCTTTCCAAAACTTATTTATGTATTAGATGAGGACAATATTACAGAAGATTCCAAATACTGGTATTTAACAGAGCTTGCAGCAAAATGTACGGCAAAACGAATGGTTCCAGATTATATTTCTGCAAAAGTAATGAGAGAATTAAAACAGGGAGAGGTTTATCCTTGTATGGGATGTCGCTCTTTCTTGACAGTAGAAGATACACAGAGAAATCCAGATGGAAGTCATAAGTTTTATGGAAGATTTAATCAGGGTGTTGTCACAATCAACTTAGTTGATGTGGCTTGTTCCTCCTACGGGGATATGGATAAATTTTGGGAAATTTTAGAAGAAAGATTGGAGCTTTGTCACAGAGCACTTCGCTGTCGCCATGAGAGATTGCTTGGCACAATCTCTGACGTTGCCCCTATTCTTTGGCAGTATGGAGCACTTGCCCGCCTTAAAAAAGGCGAGAAGATTGATAAATTATTGTATGGAGGCTACTCAACAATCTCTCTTGGTTATGCAGGACTTTATGAAATGTGCATGAGAATGATTGGAAAGTCTCACACGACAGAAGAGGGACGAGAGTTTTCTCTCGCTGTCATGCAAAAATTAAATGATAAATGCAAGGAGTGGAAGGAAGCAGAAAATATTAGCTATTCTGTATATGGAACTCCGATGGAATCCACTACTTATAAATTTGCAAAATGTTTGCAGAAACGTTTTGGAATAATCGAGGGAGTTACAGATAAGAATTATATTACAAATAGTTATCATGTTCATGTTTGCGAGGAGATTAATGCATTTGACAAATTAAAATTTGAATCTGATTTCCAAAAATTATCTCCAGGTGGAGCAATCAGCTACGTCGAGGTTCCAAATATGCAAAATAATATTCCAGCGGTATTATCTGTTATGCAATTCATTTATGAGAATATTATGTATGCGGAGCTTAACACAAAGAGCGATTTCTGTGAGGAATGTGGATATGACGGAGAAATCTTGATTAAGGAAGAGGAATCAGGAAAACTTATCTGGGAATGTCCAAATTGCGGAAATAAAGACCAAAATAAGATGTTTGTGGCGAGAAGAACTTGTGGATATATCGGCACACAATTTTGGAACCAGGGAAGAACACAAGAGATACAGGATAGAGTATTACATTTATAGGAAAAAGAAAGGACAGGGGACAGACACCTGTCCTATTTTCCTATTACTTTAAAAAGAAAGGATAGGATAGGGGTCTGTTCCCTGTCCTGCTGCTGAGGGAAAGATGAATTACGGAGCGATAAAAAAATATGATATTGCAAATGGACCAGGAGTGAGAGTGAGTCTTTTTGTTTCGGGATGCCGACATCACTGTAAGGGCTGTTTTAATGCAGAAACTTGGGATTTTCACTATGGAAAACTTTATACGAAGGAGACAGAGCAAGAAATTTTAGAAGCATTAAAGCCAGATTATATTGCAGGATTGACTGTACTTGGAGGAGAACCTTTTGAGCCAGAAAATCAAGTGGAAGTAGTAAAACTTTTAAAAAAAGTGAGAGAAACCTATCCTCATAAAAATATATGGTGTTATACAGGATATTTGTATGATGTAGATTTGATTGAGGGAGGAAAAGTTTATACGGAAGTGACCAACGAGATGTTATCTTATATTGATATTTTGGTAGATGGAGAGTTTATAGAAGAGTTAAAAGACTTACGACTTGAATTTCGAGGAAGTAAAAATCAGAGAATTATTTCAATTCCTAAATGATGATTATCATTTTATGAAAAAAGTGATAGAAAAATATGTATTTTATTTTTCTATCACTTTTTTTATATGGCAGCAATTATTGTAGTAGTTTATGAAATTATGAATTTTATCAGCAATCGTTTGTTTATCGTGATTTAGTTATATCATGAATAAATCTTATCGTCAATGGATTTGGTTTTGTCTGCAAAATCTTGCATATACCATGCAATAATTTGCATATTTCTATATATTTACTGATAAAAGCAAAGAAATATTGTGCATTTTATCTAATAAGATTTAGAAAAATTCTTTTTGAGTTACACTTGTAATTTCGAGTATAAATAGCTATAATGAAGTCATATTTATCATAATACTATAGTTTTAATGCAAACGTTTGTATATAAAGGAGGAAAAATGGCAACGTTAAAAGACGTAGCACGGTTAGCTTGCGTTGATGTAAGTACAGTATCACGTGCATTAAATAATACATCTTATGTACATCCAGATACAAAGGAAAGAATTTATGCAGCTGCAAAGGAATTGGGATATCATCCTAATGTCATGGCAAGAGCACTTCGGCAGGGAAAAAAACACACGATAGGCGTGGTTGTTCCAAGGCTTCATCTTGCTATTTTTTCAGAGATATTGCAAGGAATTGAAGAAAAAGCCCGTCAATTGGGATATGCCACGATAATCTGTGTCACAGAGGATAATCCAAAAGTAGAGAAAGATTGTTTAAATCGATTAAGAAATGGATTTATCGATGGTATTATTATTGCTGCTACAGGGAGAAATGGACGCTTAATCCGTGATATAAAGGCGAGTGGAATTGCTGTTCTTCAACTGGTGAGACGGCAAGAACGAAATATTAGCAGTATTGTCGCAGACTATGAAGCCTGTGCATATGATGCAGTTCATTTTCTCTATGAAAAAGGATGCAGAGAAATGGGGCTTATTGCAGGGGCTCAGCATTTGGCACCGTATAAAAAAAGACAAGAAGGCTATCAAAAAGCCATAAAAAAATTAGGTTTACAAGAAAATCTGAGTGAATGTACAACGTATCCAGTGAATAGTTTTGAATATGGATATGAATGTACAAATCAACTTCTAGATGACAATTATAAGCTGGATTCTATTATAGCTTGTGTGGATATTCAAGGACTTGGAGTTATTCGAGCATTAAAAGATAGAAATATTCCTCTTGGAAAGGTTAAAATTATTAGTTTAACTGGACATTCCGTAGGAAATATGCTACAAACTTCAATGACTTCTATGGAAATGCCAGCTTATGAAATGGGAGCAAAATCCTCTGAGATGATTATTGAAGAGATAGAAGCTCCTTCTGGACAAAAACTAAGTCCTAAGCATTTGACTTTTTCTACAATGCTTGTTGAGAGAGAGACTACTTAAGGGTCAAAGGAGCGAGCATATCGTATGATATGTTCTTTGGAGGAATTTCAGAGACAGAGGTCTCGGAAAGGAGAATATATATTATGAGTAAAGTGTTTAATACTACTGCCGTATGTATGTCAGAAGAACATTATATGGTGAATATCGATAAGAGACTAAAAGACATAAAAAAGCTGGTTGATGAGCGAAAATATTTTACAATTAATCGTGCCAGACAATATGGAAAAACAACGACATTGATGGCTTTAGAACAATATTTGAAAAATGATTATTATGTTGTTTTAATGGACTTTCAAACTTTTGATGCGGCACTTTTTAAAGATGGTAACGTATTTTCTCTTGCATTTGCAGATTCGTTTATAAATCTATTTAGACGTAATAAGCCATTAATGAGTGATAATTTGAGAGCAGTTATAGAAGATATGAAGAGAAGAGTGGATGGATATAGCCAGCATTTTACAATGAAAAAGTTATTTGAAAACCTGAGCGATATCTGCTTTGAATCTGATAAACCTATTGTCCTGATGATTGATGAAGTGGATAGTGCAACAAATAATCAGGTATTCCTTGATTTTCTGTCACAGCTTCGTGCTTACTATATCAAACGTGCAACACAGCCTACTTTCTGGTCGGTCATTCTTGCAGGTGTATATGATGTGAAAAATTTAAGGATAAAGATTCGAGCAGAGGAAGAGCATAAGGTCAATAGTCCGTGGAATATAGCTGCCGATTTTGAAATCGACATGAGTTTTTCAAAAGATGAAATTGCTGGAATGTTACGTGAATATGAGTCGGATTATCATACGGGAATGGATATTGATGAGATGGCAGGGTTAATTCATGATCATACATCTGGTTATCCATTTTTGGTTTCCAGGTTGTGTAAATTGATAGATGAGAAAGTTAATTTGGTAATGGGAAGTAAGTCAGAAGCATGGACTTTGGATGGTTTTATGGAGGCAGACCGTATTTTGACTTCGGAGAAAAATACATTGTTTGAATCTATGATTGGTAAAATAATTAACTATCCAAGCCTAAACAGTATTCTTCAAAATAAGATTTTTAAAGGGGAGACGGTATCTTATAATGCATCTACGCAGGAAATAGATCTTGCAGCTATGTTTGGTATTATAAAAAATGAGGGTGGAGTGGTTGTTCCTGCAAATAAAGTTTTCGCTAAGGTGTTAGCAGATTATTATTTGTCACAGGATGAAATAAAAAGTATTGATATTTATAAAGCATCATTACGTGATAAGAATCAGTTTGTGGAAAATGGAAAGCTGAACATGAAGCGGATTTTGGAACGATTTATGGAGAGTTTCACAGATTTGTATGAACATAAAGGAAAGAAATTTATTGAGGAAGAGGGAAAAAAGTATTTTCTTCTATATCTTAGACCAATCATTAACGGAATAGGACATTATTCTTTGGAAGCAGTAACAGGGAATAACACTCGGACGGATGTAATTGTGTATTATAATAGGGATTTGTTTATTATTGAGACAAAAATTTGGCATGGCTCAAAGGCTAATAAAGAAGCAGAGAAACAGCTTCTTGGGTACATGAAATCTTATCATCAGGATATAGGATATCTCTTGACATTCAACTTTAATAAAAACAAAAAACAAGAAAGCAGAGAGGTTAAGATAGAGGGAAAAACTTTGATAGAAGTAATTGTTTAACCAAGAAGGACAAGAAGCAATGCTTTTTCCTATGAATTTGCAAAAAAAGTTATATCATCTGATGACATATGTAAATTGACAAAAATAAAAATACATGTTATTTTTTGTGTATTATAAAAAGAAGGGAGGAGGGCCTTAAGAATTTGGGCCTAAAGTATTTATGAACACCAAAAAGAAATATTTTTTCTTTGATATAGATGGAACACTTGTGCCAGTGTCAGGAGCGAGAGATATTCCAGAAAGTACAAAAAAAGCATTGCAGGAATTAAGGGAAAAAGGGCATTTTTGTGCGATTGCGACAGGAAGATCTCATTGTTTAGCGGAACCACAGCGTATGGATTTGGAATTTGAAAATATGGTCTGTGACGGTGGAAATGGCATCGTGCTGGATGGAAAACTGATAGGAATAGAGCCGCTTGACAGAGAATTATGCATTCAGCTCGCAAAACAATGTGATGAGAGAGGAATTACATGGGGAGTGTCGGTAGAAGATAAGCCGATGAGACTGACAAAATATCAGGCATTTATTGACCGAGCAGATAATTTTTACCAACGCTCTACTCTTGTGGAAGACTTGGATATAGAAAGCTTTCCCCAAATTTTAAAAATGTTTGTAGCATGTGACCCAGGGGTAGAGAAAGATATTCCAGCATTACATATTCTTCCGTGGGTAAGATATGAGGACGCTTTTATCTTCGTCGAGCCTACAGATAAAGCCGTTGGAATTAGAAAAGTGCAAGAAATTTATCATATTGACGATGAAGACATCGTTGTATTTGGAGATGGTATGAACGACGTCTCAATGTTTTTGCCACAGTGGAAATGTATTGCTATGGGAAATGCTGTGCCAGAATTAAAAGAGCGAGCAAGCTTTGTGACGAAAAATGCGGCAGATGATGGTATTGTGTACGCATTGAAGCATTTTGGATGGATAGATTAGATGGGATGACTGTGGGAATAGTTAAACTTAATAAAATAATAGATGTAAAAAGTGGAGAGTAGGTATGTTCCAATTTTCTAAAATCTCTAAGATTTGCAGATTGCAACTTGTCATCTTTCCTTTTCTATGTATATAATAAAATAGAAATATTTTGTATTTCTTGCTTTAGTTAGAACAGTAGTAGAGGTGTTGTTCTAACTAAAATATGTTCAGTAAAGGGAGGAATAGTATGAACAAGAAAGATATACTAATTATTCATGGAACCGATTATAAAAATATGGCAAAGAGAATTTTAGAGGCTGCCAATATTGTGGAAGATATCGGGAATAAGAAAAAGAAAATTGGGCTAAAACCAAATTTAGTCACAGCATCTTCGCCGTCAAATGGGGCTACGACACATAGCGAGCTTTTAGAAGGAACCATTGAGTATTTAAAGGAAAATGGCTTTGAAAATATCTCAATCATGGAAGGCTCCTGGGTTGGAGACCGAACAAGCTATGCCTATAAAGCTGCAGGTTATGATAAAATATGTGCGAAATATAACGTAAAGTTTGTGGATTTACAAAAGGATGGCTCCAGAGAATATGATGCGAAGGGAATGAAATTAAGACTTTGCAATGAACCGATGACAGTAGATTATATGATTAATATGCCTGTATTGAAGGGACATTGTCAAACTACCATTACCTGTGCTCTAAAAAATAATAAAGGTGTTATTCCAAACAGCGAGAAGAGAAGATTTCACACGATGGGACTTCACAAGCCAATTGCTCATCTAAATACAGTTGCGAAAAATGATTTCATTTTAGTAGATAATATTTGCGGAGATTTGGATTTTGAGGAAGGGGGAAATCCTGTTGTCATGAATCGAGTTCTAGGATTTAAAGATCCCGTGCTCTGTGATGCTTATGTATGTGACTGTATGGGTCATGATGTGGATGATGTGCCTTATATTCGTATCGCAGAGAAGCTTGGTGTGGGAAGTGCCGATACTTCCGACGCAAATATAATTTATTTGAATGAGGCGAAAGAGGGAGCGGGAAAATTCAAAATGACTCGCCGAGTGGAACAGCTTGCTAAGTATACAGCTCCAAAGGATTCTTGTAGTGCTTGCTATGGTTCCTTGATTTATGCGTTAGACCGTTTAAATGATGTTGGAAGACTTCATAAAGGTTTGCCTAAAATTTGTATTGGACAGGGATATCAAAATGAGAGTGGAGAGATTGGAGTTGGTCGTTGCACAGCTAAATGTCAGAAATCATTAAAGGGCTGTCCTCCAAAGGCGGCAGATATAGTAGAATTTTTAACGAAAAACTGGAAATAGAAATAAATAAGAAATATAAGAAATAGATATAAGAAATAAAGAGAAAAAATAAAAAACAGGGATAGTATATTTCACTGTGATAATACTTACTTATAAAATAAGTTTGTCAGCTAGAATGAGATATCCCTGTTTTTCTCTTTTGTATATTTTTATATAATTTTACATATTTTTATATATTTTACTATATTTTTATGTATTTCATCGGATATACCTTATCCCCGCAAATTTAACTATAGGGATATAGATATGTCTAGTGAATTTATGCATGTGGAATATTCGTATAGTCAGAAATCTCTCGGCTGATTGTACATAAATCTCCTACATTTAAGTCATGAACATTGCTATGTCCCGTAATTCTGGCGAATGTCTTTAACTCCTCTAAAGAACAATTCAAATAGTTTGCAACTCTCTTTGCGGCGGTTTCTATCTTAAGTCTGGAGCGAAGTTCAGGATCTTGAGTCGCAACTCCGACTGGACACATACCACTTCCACAAATACGATACTGCTGGCAGGCAGCGGCAACCATAGCTGCAGATGCAACTGCGACAGCGTCGGCTCCCATAGCTAAAGCTTTTGCAAAATCAGAGGAGACGCGAAGACCGCCTGTGATAACTAATTCAATATCAGATTTGACAGAATCAAGGTATTTTCTTGCACGGTAGAGAGCGTAGATTGTTGGAACACTCGTCGCGTCGCGGATAATAGCAGGAGAAGCTCCGGTTGCTCCACCTCTTCCATCAATTGTGATAAAATCAGGCTCAGCAAATACGCAGTATTCTAAATCTTTTTCAATTTTTCCAGCGGCAATTTTAATACCAATAGGACGACCGTCAGAGCGAGTTCTAAGCTCAGATACTAAATTTTTCAAATCCTCTCTTGTTGTAATCTCTGGGAATTTAGATGGGCTAATAACATCTTGACCAAGAGGTTTATTGCGAACAGCTGCAATCTCAGGAGTTACTTTATTGCCAGGTAAATGACCGCCCATACCAGGCTTAGTTCCCTGACCAATTTTAATCTCAATCGCATCGGCTTTTCTTAAGTTTTCGTCTGTCACACTATATTTATTTGGTACATATTCAAAAATATATTTATTGGCAGCTGCCATCTCCTCAGGTAAAATTCCGCCCTCTCCACTGCACATAGCACTTCCAGCCATAGCACTTCCTTTTGCCATAGCAATCTTCGTTTCTTTTGATAATGCGCCAAAGGACATATGAGAAATATAAACTGGATTATTTAAAATCATTGGACGTTTTGCATTTTTTCCAATTACGGTTGTTGTGATGACAGGAGCATGCTCGTCAAGTGGTGGTGGATTAAGTTGTGCACCGAGTACTAAAATATCATCCCAATTTGGCATTGGCATTTGCGTTCCCATAGCCTCAATAATAGATTTTCCAGAAACTGCCATTTCATGAATTTGATTCATATACCGATAATTCGAATTAGTATTTCTTGTTTCTTTTGGATATTCCAAATTTAATTTTTCCTGTCCTTTTAATACTGTATCTTCTGCTTTACATGATTTACATGAAGACTCTTCAGAAAAAACTGTTTTTTCTAAAGCATCCTCCACTGGCATAAATTTGTCCACAGGTTGTTTGCACAAAGGACATTGTGTAAGTTCAGAGAAAGGATAACCCTCTTTTGACTCATCAAAAATATACCCACATACGCTACACTTATAAATCATACCTGATTCCTCCTTTATTCTTTATATAATAATAGTAACTATTACTATTATTATAATACAATGAGAAAAAATATTCAACAAAAAAATAAAAAAATATTAGAAAAATATAAACTTTTTGACAGAATTTTAATTTTTAAAAATAAAAATAAGGTTTTTATTATTTTTTTGAAACAAAGATTTTTTTGAATTATATACAGAATTAATAGAATGGATAAGTTCGTTAATAAACAATGTATTAGGAAAAATACACAAAAAAATCTTTAAATCAAATCTAAAAAGACTAAAATAAAGAAAAATGCTTGTGAAAAATGCTGAAAAATATTTGAAACACAGATTTTAATTGACAAAACAAAGAAAAAGAGATAGAATGTAAATACATTAAAGAAAACGTATTTCTGGCCGGAAGATATGTTAAATCATAATGGTTATTTATAAAACATTATAAAGCATATAAGCTAATAAGGAGGATTTTATAATGAAAGCTATTGTAAGATATGGTAAAGAGTTTGGTGGTTATACAATGACAGATGTCCCAGTTCCAACTTGTGGACCAGAAGACATCATTCTTGAAATTAAAGCGGCAGCAATTTGTGGTGCAGATATGAAACACTGGAGAGTAGATAATGGCTCTGATGAGTTCAACTCCATTCGTGGACATGAGTTTGCAGGTGAGATTATTGAGGTTGGAGAGAAAGTAACAGATTGGAAAGTAGGTCAAAGAGTAGTATCTGATAATAGTGCTCATGTATGTGGTGTTTGTCCAGCATGTGAGCAGGGAGACTTCCTTTGCTGTGAGAGCAAGGTAAACCTTGGATTAGACAATAATACTTGGGGCGGCGGATTCTCAAAATACTGTAAAGTTCCAGGAGAGATTTTAAGAATTCATAAACATGCAATTTGGGAGATTCCAGAAGGTGTGAAATATGAAGAAGCAGCAGTTCTTGACCCAATCTGTAATGCTTACAAGGCAGTTGCACAGCAGGCTCATTTATTACCAGGACAAGACGTAGTAGTATTTGGTACTGGCCCACTTGGTTTATTCTCTGTACAGATTGCAAGAATCATGGGAGCAGTAAATATCGTTATGGTAGGTCTTGACGAGGACGTGGCAACTCGTTTCCCTGTTGCATTAGAAGTAGGTGCAACTCATGTTGTAAATGGTTCTAGAGAAGATGTTGTAAAACGTTGTACAGAAATCTGTGGAAGAGATAACTTAGGATTAGTTATTGAGTGTTCTGGTGCAAACATCGCTTTGAAACAGGCAATTGAGATGACTAGACCAAACGCTGAGATTGTACGTGTAGGTATGGGATTCAAGCCATTAGAATTCTCTATCAATGATATTACATCATGGAATAAGAGTATCATTGGACATATGGCTTATGATTCTACATCATGGAGAAATGCAATCCGTCTATTAAAATCCGGACAGATTAAAGTTCAGCCATTGATTACACATAGATTAGGTCTTTCTGAGTACGAAAAAGGATTTGATGCAATGGCATCAAAAGAGGCAATCAAAGTTATTTTCCATTATGATTTTGAAGACTAATTTTTGCGAGGAGAAATTATGAAGAAAAAATTAATGATTGCTCCATCAATGGGATGTTGTGATTTATTTGACATGGAACGGCAAGTTCGCATTATTGATGAAAAATCAGACTTCTTACATATGGATATAAAAGATGGTGTATACGTACCAAGTTTTGGAATTGGACCTGAATTTTTGGCAGCGTTAAAAGATAAAGTAAAAACACCAATGGATGCACATTTAATGATTAAGCACCCACAGCAATATTTAGAAACTTTCGCAAAGGCTGGAGCTGCTTATATTACACCTCATACAGATTGTATCGAGGGAGATGCATTCGTAACAATTAATAAAATTAAGGCTCTTGGATGTAAAGCTGGAATCGCTTTAAACCCATCTGTACCTTTAACAACAATAGAGTATTATTTGCCATTACTTGATAAAGTAACGATTATGATTGTAGACGCAGGAATCTCTGGACAAAAGGTTATTGAGCAGACATATGATAAAATTAGAAAGCTTGTAAAGATAAGAGAAGAAAAAGGTCTTAACTTTTTAATTGAGGCAGATGGTTCCATGAATCGAGATGTATATCGTCCATTATATGAGGCAGGAGCAGATATGGTTGTTCTAGGACCTCCAGCATTATGGAATAAGGCAGAAGATTTTGAAGAAGCATGGGCAATTATGGAAAGTGAGATGGAAACAGAACTTTCCGATTAATTGAGAGAACTGCCTTCGCAGGCACAAGTACATGAATGAAAGTCCAATTGCACTGTCAAATGCCGAGTCAAATTTGAGCAAGTCAGGTTTGTCTCGACGCTTGACAGGGACTTTCATAGTAAGTAAGATAAAATATTTTGGATTAAGAAAGGGAATGGAAAAAATTATGGCAGCACAAAAAAACGCAAATATCGGTGCAAGACTTGACAGACTTCCAAATTCAGGTTGGCATATAAAGATGTGGTTAGTATCAGCTTTTGCACTTTTAGTTTGTTGGTCAAACGGTATCGGTGGAGCAGTACAAAACGTATTATTAAATGAGTTACATTGGTTAGAGCCAGGTTCTAAACTTCTTGCCATGTGGGGAACTACATACACAGCTGGTCAGTTATTTGGAGCATTAGTTGGTGGACCAATCGGAGATAAAATTGGTCGTAAAAAATCTATCTTATTGTATGAAGTAATTCATATTATTGCTATGCTCGGTGGAGCAGCAGCTCCAAATATCACTGTTTTATATGTATTTAGATTAATTCAGGGATTTGGATTAGGTGCATTATTAGTAGTATTATTTGCAGCATTTACAGAGTATGTACCTGGAAAGAACCGTGGTGTATGGTCTTCTAGAAACTCCTTTATTGGTAACTTCGCTCATCCAATCTGTAATGGTATCGCATTATTAATTGTTTCTACAGGAGTTAGTATGAATGCAAACTGGAGAATTCAGTATATTATTCCTTCTGTATTATCTATTATTGCAAGCATTATTATTTACAACAAATATCCAGAGTCTCCACGTTGGTTAGAAGCTCAGGGTAGAGTAGAAGAAGCAGATGCGATTATGACAACAATCGAAAAAGAGATTGAAGCATCTACAGGAAAACCATTACCTCCAATCGAGGAGACAGCACCTGCAAAAGTAAAAAGTTTACCATACTCAGCATTATTTAAAGGTGGCTTATTAAAGAGAACAATTTGTGGTTCTTTAGTATTAATTGGTATGAATACAATTCAGTATACATTGATGAACTGGATGCCATCCCTATTAAGTTCTATGGGATATGATACATCACAGTCACAGTTTATGACAATGTTTGGATTATTTGGCGCTCCATTTGGAATCTTTTTAGCATCCTTATATATGGATAAAGTGCCTAGAAGAATAACTGGTGTAGCATTATTGATCGCAATGGCTGTTATGGGAATTATTACATCCAAACAGACCACAATGGGCGCATTAATCGCTTCCACATTCGTATTAAATACATTTATCTATATGTATGTATGTTATGCATCTGCAGTATATGTTCCAGAGATGTGGCCAACTTCAGCAAAATTATCTGGATCAGGATTCTGTAACGCAATGGGTCGTGTAAGTAATATCTTCTTCCCGTTCTTAGTAACATCTGTAGCAGCTGGTTCTTTGGGATCAAACGGTGTATTTGTTTTAATCTCAATTGTGGCAGCAATCATCGCAGTATCTATTATCATATTCGGTGTTGAGACAAGAGGAGAATCTGTCGAGGATATCGGTAATGTAGAATAACGAGGAGTTCTCCTCTCCCCTTTGGGGGCTCCTCCCTCCCCCCTTTGGGGATATAAAATGCTAGTAAAAGCGTTAAGATAAAGTCTAGTAAATAGATTTATTTATTAAAAGAAAGGAAGTATGCAAAATGAAAAATTCAGAAGCAATTTTAGTGACACCAAAACAGTTCGAAATTCAAGAGTGTCCAGTTCCACAGCCAAAAGATCATGAAATTCTTATGAAAGTAGAGTATGTTGGAATGTGCGGATCTGATATTCATGGATTTGAGTTTGGTCCATTTATTCCTCCTAAAGATCCAAATCAGAAAATTGGATTAGGTCATGAAGTTGCAGGTGAGGTAGCGGCAATCGGAGCAAAAGTAACAAAATTTAAAGTTGGAGATAAAGTATTAATCGAGCCAGGTGTTCCAGATGACACATGTGAGTATTGCCGTACAGGTCGCTATAATATTTGTCCAGGTGTTGACTTTATGGCAACGCAGCCAAACTATAGAGGTGCTTTGACACAGTATATGGTACATCCAGAAGAGTGGACTTACCATATTCCAGAAGGAATGAGCACAATGGAAGGCGCATTAGTTGAGCCAGCAGCAGTTGGAATGCATGCAGCAGTTCTCGGCGGAGCAACAGTTGGAAAGAGCATCGTAATTCTTGGAGCAGGTGCAATTGGTCTTATGGTACTTCAGGCATGTAAGAGTCTTGGAGCAACAGATATCACAGTTGTAGATATTATGCAAAAGAGATTAGACCTTGCCTTAAAACTTGGCGCAAAGAGAGTTATTAATGGAAAAGATGAGGACACAGTTGCAGTTCTTAGATCTGAGCAGATGTATGGCGACCACGGTGTAGACCTTGTATTTGAGGCGGCTGGTTCTGTATTTACTGCACAGCAGGCAGTTCAAATCGTTAGCCGTGGTGGAAAGATTATGATGGTTGGTACACAGTCTAAGCCAGTTCCAATTGACTTCTTAAAAATCAATCGTGAAGTTACAATTCAGACATCTTTCCGTTACTGCAATAATTTCCCTCAGACAATTGAGGCAATTGCTACAGGCAAATTTAATGTAAAAGATATGGTAACACATATTTATGATTATAAAGATGTACAGCAGGCATTTGAAGACGCAATCGATCCAGTGAAGAAAGCGGATATGATAAAAGGCGTTGTTAAAGTAACAGAGTAACAATCAGACTTATCAGGTTTAATGAGGAAAGGAATATAAAATGATAGCAGATATTAGATTTTGGGAAAGAAAAGCAAGCGAAGGACATTACGCAATTCCACATTTCAACGTATGGAATGCAGAAATGTTAATGGGTGTTATTGATGCTGCGGAAGAACTCCGTGCTCCAATTATCATCTCTTTTGGTACAGGATTCACAGGAAATACTTCTTTTGAAGATTTCTGTTATATGATGGAGTCTATGGCGAAAAAAGCTACAGTTCCAGTAATTTTACACTGGGATCATGGTCGTAACTGGACAATCTTAAAGAACGCTGTTGACCACTGCATGAATTCTGTAATGCGTGACGCATCTGCATTACCTTTCGAGGAAAATATTGCAGAGATTAAGAGATGTGTAGATTATTTCCACGCATATAATATTCCTGTTGAGGCAGAGTTAGGACATGTAGGAAATGAGACAGTTTACGAGGAAGCATTAGCTGAGTATGCTTACACAGATCCTTCTCAGGCAAAAGAGTTCGTAGAGAGAACAGGATGTGACTCTTTAGCAGTAGCAATCGGAAATGTTCACGGCGTATATTCTTCTGAGCCTAAATTAGCATTTGATATTTTAGAGCAGGTTGCAAAAGCGGTTGATGTTCCATTAGTACTTCACGGAGCATCTGGTATCGGTGATGAAGATATTAAGAAAGCAATTTCTTTAGGTATCGCTAAGATTAATATTCATACAGAGCTTTGCCAGGCAGCTATGGAAGCAATTAATGAGCATAAAGATGAGCCATTCTTAGCTGTAGAGCGTGCAGTTCGCAATGCAGTAAAAGAGCGTGCAATGTATAAAATCAAATTGTTCGGCGACGACGGAAGGGCTGATGAATAGTGGAAAAAAAATTAGACGTATTATGCTTGGGTGCAGCGGTTGTGGATATTCCGTTGCGTCCAGTATCAAGAGATATTTTTGATATTGAATCATATCCAGTTGAGCAGATTGCGATGGCTGTAGGTGGAGATGCCATGAACGAGTCTACCATCATTAGCCGTCTTGGATTTAAGACAGGTCTTATGGCAGCTATCGGTGATGATGCAGCAGGTGCATTTATTTTACGCTCTTGCAAGAAAGATAATATTGATACAGAAGGCGTTACCATTGATCCTTCTTTAAATACCTCAATCAATATTGGACTTGTAACAGCAGATGGAGAGAGAACATTTATTACAAACCGTAATGGAAGTCTCTGGAAAGAAAATATTGAGCATGTTAATTTTGAGAAAATTAAACAGGCTAAAATCTTATCTCTAGCAAGTATTTTTAATTGTCCATTATTAGATGGAAAAACATTAGAAGTTATTTTTAAATTTGCAAAAGAGCAGAATATGATTATTACGGCAGATATGATTATGCCTCGACTTGGAGAGACATTAGATGATATCGCTGGAGCTTTAAGTTATGTAGATTATTTCTTCCCTAATTTCGATGAAGCTTGTTTGATGACAGGGGAGACAGACGAGGCAAAGGTTGCAGATAAATTATTTAGCTATGGAATTAAAAACGTAGTTATGAAGATTGGAAAGCGTGGCTGTTATATACGCAACAAAGATGGAGTTATGATTGTCCCTGCTTGTAAGGGAATTACAGCAATCGATACAATCGGTGCTGGAGATAATTTTGCATCTGGATTTATCGCAGCATTACTTCAAGGAAAAGATTTAAGGGGATGTGGAGAGTACGCAAACTGTACAGCGGCGATTGCCGTACAGCATCCTGGGGCAACTTCTGGTGTTCAAAATAGAGAAATGGTAGAAGAAATGCTTGTAAAATATCACGAAGACTATAAATAGTGACAAAGTTAAATAAAAGAAAGGAATACTATAATGAAAACAATGAAACTGGGAAAAACTGGAATGGATATTTCTAGAATTGGTCTTGGAACTTGGTCTATCGGTGGAGGCTCTGCATGGGGCGGAGACCATGACCTTCAGGTTGTTGTAGATACAATTAGAGAAGCTCCAAAGGCTGGTGTAAACTTAATTGATACAGCTCCAGGATATAATTTTGGTAATTCAGAAAAAATTCTTGGAAAAGCTTTAGAAGGTATGAACCGTGAGGACGTTAAAATCATCACAAAATGTGGTGTTACATGGGATCAGGAGATGAAAGGTGATCTCTTTAATAAAGTGAACGGAATCCAGTTATACAAAAACTTAAATAGTGAGTCTGTTAAGAGAGAAATCATTGGTTCCTTAGAGCGTTTAGGAACAGATTACGTTGATGTTTATATGACACACTGGCAAGCAACACCTGGAACAGAGTATTTTGTGCCAATCCAAAAAACAATGGATGTATTAAATGACTTAAAAGCTCAGGGAAAAATTAAAGCAATCGGTGCTGCTAACGTAGATATCAATCATATTGAAGAATACTTAAAATGGGGAGATTTAGATATTGTTCAGGTGAAATATTCCATCTTAGATCGTGGAATTGAAGATGAGATTATTCCATGTGCTCGTGAAAACGGTGTTACAATTCAGTGCTATTCTCCATTAGAGATGGGTCTATTAAGTGGAACATTCCCAAGAGACTATAAACCAGTAGGAGCTCAGATTCCTAAAAAATGGTTCCAGCCAGACAATATGCAGGCAGCTATGGATATGATGGATAAATGGAAACCATTATGCGAAAAATATAACTGTACAATTGCGAATCTTGCACTTGGCTGGATTCTTGCACAGGGAGATTTCTTGAACTTATTAAGTGGTTCTACAACAGTAGACGAAATTAGAGAGAACGTGAAATCTGCTGAGTTAGAGTTAGAAGCTGATGATGTTGCATATATGCGTGAACTTGCAGAAGCAATTGATAAATAATATAGTAATATAATTATAATGAAAGTCCCGACTGCCCGCCTACATCAGGGACTTTCATAGTAAGAGTTCATCCCGCCATAAAATCCTAAACCAATAATATAAATAATTAACAAGAGGTTCAATTTCCTCTAAAAAAAGCCAAAGATAATTTATTACGATGCGCATTATGCTATGCATGATGCGCATTTATAATAAATATGTATATGAGTATTAATAAAATTAAATTAAGAAACTGTCTGTCTTTTAAAGGCCCAATAATACATACTTTAAAGATGGATATGTGTTTTAAAGGAGGTTAAATATGCTTTCAAAGGAAAAAAGTCTTGCAAAAACCAAAGAAGCTGATGTATTATTAAATAGTAATAAAGCTTCGTATGAGGTATTAGAGAAGAGGGATGAAAGCATGTCGAGCAAGGAAAGACTGATGGTAATCAGACAGCATGTTCAAAATATGAAAAAAGTGTCTGTTGCAGAGTTAAGTAGGCAATGTTCTGTGACAGAAGAGACAATTCGTAGAGATTTGGACAAGCTAGAACAGGAGGGCGTTGTAACCAGAATTCACGGAGGAGCAATCTGGAACGCTGACATTCAAAAGGAGGGAATCCATTTTTATCGACGCTTGACGAAACACTTAAGAGAAAAACAAGATATTGCACGAAAAACGGCAGCTTTGCTAGAGGGGAAGACGACAATTATTGCAGATTCTAGTACGACGGTTGTAGAAGCATTAAAGTTGCTACCCGATAATAGCGATGTGACGATTGTGACAAATTCTACGGAAGTATTTCGAGAATTTCAACAATCTTCGATGCATATCATCTCTACAGGGGGAGAGTTTAACAAAAAATCCTTGTCTTTACAGGGACAGTTAGCAAAAACCAATATTGCCAAGTATAATGTGAGTATAGCTTTAATTAGCTGTAAGAGTCTAAATATAGAAAAAGGTGTTTTAGACTCGAATGAGAGTGAAGCGGAAATTAAAAAAATCATGTTGGAACAAGCAGAAGAGGTGGCACTTCTTGTAGACCATTCTAAGTTTGACCAGACAGCGTTTGTATGCCTAATTGATTTAAAGAGCGTTGACTATATTATTACAGATAGGCGTCCAAGTGATGTGTGGATTAATTATTGTCAGGAAAATGGTATCAAATTAGTGTATTAAAAAAAGTGAATATTCTCTGAAAAAAGAGCAGGACCATCATTAAGCAGAGATATCTGTGAAATGATGGTCTTGCTCTTTATGTTTCGAAGTAAAATAAGAAAAATATCTTTTCTTGTCTTTGCAAATATCTTTGAAACAAACATAAAATACATAAAACAAAAAAATAGATACAAAATTTTATGCAAAAATTTATTGAATTCAACCAAAAATCTTTAAATCAAAGAAAAACTATTGACAATGATGTAAATAGAATGTAAAATCAATATAAAGTCATTTGTTGATTATAGACAGTGAAAGTGAGAGGAAGGGAGGTAAAAACCGAAAAATATTATAAAAAATTTATAATATTTTTTTAATTACTGGCAAAATAGCTAGTAAATTACTGGAGAAAGTAAAACAAAAAAACAAAGAAATTAGAAGGTGAGATAATATGGGCAAAGAAAAGAAAAAGAACACAATTGTAAAGAGAATGATGCTAGCAGTAGCAGGAGGATTTATAGCTGGTTTTATAGCATTATTTTTGAGAGAATACCTAGTAGGAAACGGACAGAGCGGAGTTTGGGGAGTTATCGAGGCAATTTTATTTCAAGATATTACCGCTACAAAGGGAATAGAAGGACTTGGAATTATGTATATTATCGGACAATTGTTTATGAGAGGATTACAGATGGCAATAGTTCCGTTAGTTATCACTTCACTAAGTCTTGCTCTTTGTAGTTTAGCGAGCCCAGAGCGGTTAGGAAAAATTGCTGGAAAGACATTTATCACATATATTTGCTTTTATGTAGCTGCCGCATCACTTGCTGGCGCTGCCGCTTATTTCGTGAAGTCAATGGGATGGTTTGATGTAAATCTTCCAAATGAGATGGCTACAGAGGCAGTCACAATGGACGGTTATAATCCACTTGTAACAGTTGTAAATGCAGTTCCATCTAATATTTTTTCTGCATTTAGCTCTAATAACTCTATTTTATCAGTAGTGGTAGTTGCCATTATTTTAGGTCTTTGTATGACGATGATGGGAGCAAAAGCGGATCCACTTAAGAATGTAATTCAAAACTTAAATGATGTTGTTCAAATGTTTTTGAATTTTTTAATTAATAGAGTTGGACCAACAGCTATCTTTTGTATGATTACAAGAACATTGGCAGTGTATGGTATAGAATATATTGGACCTACAATGGTATGGATTGTGACAACAATTGTCGTAAGTCTCACATTAGTTGTAACGATTTATCCAATCGGTATTTTTCTTACAACAAGATTAAATCCGATTCCTTTCCTTAAAAAATCATTTAAAATTGGACTTTTTGCAGCAGCGACAAACTCTTCTGCGGCAACATTGCCTCTAAATACAAGGACATGTACAAACGAGCTTGGATGTACAGAGGAAATTAGTAGTTTTGTTCTTCCAACTGGAATGACAATTAATATGAACGGTACAACAGCGATGCATATGATTGCAGTTACATTTATCGCAACTGCAGCAGGAATTGATATAAAACCATCTACATTAGTTTTAGCTGCATTCCTTTCTATCTGCACAGCGATGGGAACTCCTGCAATTCCAGTAGCAGGTACAACGATGGTATATGTTGTTATGACAGGTTTAGGAATGAGTTCAGACTTATGTATGATTGGATATTCTTTAGTTTTAGCAATGAATTATCTTCCAGGAATGGCAGTTATCACTTTGAATGTAATCGGTGATGCAGCTACGAATGTAATTGTTAATTTTAAAGAGGGTGTATTGAATAAAGAAGTTTATAATAAAATGTAAAATTTTTGCAAAAAAAAGGAACGGATTTCTCCATTCCTTTTTTTATATTTATATTTTTAAATCTTATCCAAAGTATCTCTCTAATAATCCTTTGAATGCTTTTCCATGTCTAGCCTCGTCTCTAGCCATCTCATGAACTGTATCATGAATAGCGTCAAGTCCAGCAGCTTTAGCACGTTTAGCAAGATCTGTCTTACCAGCTGTAGCTCCGTTCTCAGCCTCAACTCTCATCTCAAGGTTTTTCTTTGTAGAATCTGTTACTACTTCGCCTAATAACTCAGCGAATTTTGCAGCATGCTCAGCCTCTTCGTAAGCAGCTTTCTCCCAGTATAAACCGATTTCTGGATATCCTTCTCTATGAGCTACTCTAGCCATAGCTAAGTACATACCAACCTCAGAGCACTCACCGTTGAAGTTAGCTCTTAAGTCCTCGATGATATCTTCGCTAACACCCTGAGCTACACCAACAACGTGCTCAGCTGCCCAGCTCATCTCATCTGCTTGCTCTACGAATTTGTCAGCTGGAACGCCACACTGTGGACATTTCTCAGGAGCTGCTTCGCCTTCGTATACATAACCACATACCATACATACAAATTTTTTCATCGTCATATTCTCCTTTTCTTAATTTAAATTTAAAATTTAGATTTCTAATATAATATTCTGCTCCTAAATCTTGCTGTCAGAAAACCTCTTCGTAGACTTATTCTGAGTTCGCTCTTTTCTCATATTATTCGTATTTATAAAGAAAGAATAGAGGAGAAACTCTAAGAAATTATAAGTAGAAATCAATATTTAAAGTTTTCTAAAATAATAATAGTAATTATTACTAAAATTATAATACCATGTTTATAATTTTGTGTCAAGCGTTATTGAGAAAATTTTTAAAAATTAGAAATAACTAACTATGACAAATTAAAACTAATATTATCTAAATGAAGGAAAGTGACTAAGAAGTAGCAAATACTTTTCATCACTCTTTTAGTATACAAAAATTATATG
The DNA here is from genome assembly GCA_051880475.1 of Lachnospiraceae bacterium. Taxonomy (GTDB): domain Bacteria; phylum Bacillota; class Clostridia; order Lachnospirales; family Lachnospiraceae; genus JAUUSJ01. Next base: position 62,187 of record JBJEOA010000016.1, read on the forward strand.
AAGAAAAAATGAACTCTTCATAAAAAATTTATGATTTTGAATTGTGCTATTTTAATTTATCGCTTTTTGATTAGAAAGACAATCTGGACAATGACCGTAAAAGAAAGTAGCATGATCAACAATTTGACCGGCAAAACTATCATTGGCCATTGCATTTATATTGGTAAGGAAGGACAAAGGTAAGTCAAGTACACAGCCACAATCTCTACAAATAAAGTGATAGTGGGAATCCGTTCTAGCGTCGAAATGCTCTACCTTACTTTCACAAGTAACTTTTGAAATAATCCCGCAATCTGCTAATAATGATAAATTGCGATAGACAGTACCAAGACTGATATTTGGATATTTTGCTCGAAGATCAGTATAAATAGCGTCAGCAGTGGGGTGGTCACAACGATTTTTTAAATTTTCTAAAATAGCTTCTCTTTGCTTGCTTTTTTTTGTTATACCCATCTTATTCATAGATATATATCCCTGCTACTCAAAATGTGTATAAACATATACATGATTGAGAATTGAAAGTTTTCA
>JBJEOA010000017.1:0-2922 GCA_051880475.1 Lachnospiraceae bacterium
AAAGTTACAGAACTAATACTTGAGACAATAAAATCTTTTTGCATATCAAAATAAAAACACTGGTCCAAAGTAAATTCTATAAACTCCCATATAACACCAACGGTCATAGAAAAGCAAAAAGCTACCATTGCCAGATAGAAGGGCGAACATTGAATTGATTTACTGCCTCGGTTTAAAATATTAAACAGGGAAAATCCTATTGCCGCACATAAAAATCCGTTTATTGTATGTAGTATCGTATCCCAGCCTGGAATTGCGGTGTAGTATTTGTTCACTTCTCCAAGAATCTCAGCTGCAAAAATAAACAAGTAGATAATAATCTGAAATACCGGAGGTATTTCTACTTTAAGTAATTGTTCAAATAAGGATGGCAGCAAAAATAAAACTAATGACAAAATGCAGATTGCTAAGCTCTCATAATTGTGGGCAAATGCACATCGAATAGATGTAAGTATTACTAATACCCTCAATATGGAATAGACTATAAACTGCTTTTTATTCAATGCAATTCTTGCTTTTAATCGTTTGACATATTTTCTCATATAATTTGACCACTCTCACAAAAAATATATAATCTTTTCCATAAAGTATCATCCTACATAGTCTTTAAAAACAAATGCAATAGCAAGCTTTATAGTTGTTTTTCTCTTACTCCTTTTCTCCTTCGCTTATTTTGTAGCAAATAACACCAGTCCACAAATTTCTCCATATATCTAAGAAAAGATTCAGCCGCAAATGAAAACATAATAAATAAAAGAATACATTCTAACGACATTGCTTCTAAAGCAAATAAATGATTGAAAAATACACCGGTAAAAACCAATGCAATCATATTTCCAATCAATACTACCATTCGTAGTGTATTCATTGGCCGACTGACCTTAAATAATACCATAAAGCCAATGACAGAAAGCAATAATGTTGCAGCTGTAGATATATCTGCATTGTTAAGATGAAATGCCTTTCCGCAAAATACCAATGCTCCCACACCAAACACATCTGCCATTCCCCCCGGAATCGCCTTCTTCATGACATTTGGTAAAAACCTACCCTCGATTCTAGATTTATCCGGCTCAAGTGCCAGAAAAAAGCCGGGGATACCAATAGTAAACATGCTAATGAAGGATATCTGCGAAGGTTCCAAAGGGTAAGAAAACATAAAGACCAGAGATAGGATTGACAAAATAAACGAGAAAATGTTCTTCACGAAAAACAATCCTGCTGATCTTTGAATATTATTTACTACCCGTCTTCCTTCCAGCACAACAGAGGGCATTTTAGAAAAATCATTATCCAGTAATACTACCTGCGCAACCTGTGAAGCAGCTTCACTCCCGGATGCCATGGCAACACTACAGTCAGCATCTTTTAATGCAAGTACATCATTTACACCGTCACCAGTCATAGCAACTGTATTTCCGAGTTTTTGCAGGCAATGAACAATTTTTCTTTTTTGTTCCGGTGTAACACGACCAAAAACCGTATATTTCTTTAGTGCATCGATAAGCTGTTTACTGTTCTTTATTGATGTTGCATCAACATATTTTTCCGCACCTTCAATTCCTGCTTCTTTTGCTATCTGCGATACTGTAAGTGGATTATCGCCTGAAATAACTTTAATACAAACTTCCTGCTCTGCAAAATATTTGAATGTCTGTTTTGCGTTTTCCCTAATTGGATTAACAAAAGTAATAAATGCCATAGGAATAACCTCTGAAATCAGATTTTTTCCTGTTAACTTACCTTTATATTCTCCAAATACTAAAACTCTCTTTCCGCATAATGAAAGCTCCTCCACTTGACTTTGATATTCCTCATACTGCTCTCTCAAAACAAACTCTGGTGCTCCCAAGACATAATTACCATCTGAAAATTCAGCAGCACTATACTTGTAAATGGAAGAAAATCCATATTTACATTTGCAGCAGCGATTGGTTCCTGTGACAAAATGCTCTTTCATTGCCTGTATGGTTATATTATCCGAATCCATAACTGACACAAAATCACTAATTAATTCCTCCAATTTACGTTCTGATACTAAATCCCTTTCATTCAGATTTATCAGTTCACAAACCTTCATCTCATTCTTTGTAATAGTTCCTGTTTTATCCACACATAAAACATTTACACGAGCCAATGTCTCAATACTTTTCATATCATGCAACAACACCTGATTTTGAGCCAGTCTGACAGCACTTACTGCCATTGCAATTGTTGCAAGCAAATATAAACCTTCCGGTATCATTCCTATAATAGCAGCTACCATAGAAACAATGCTCTCTGAAAACTCTACTTTCTGATACAGATAGCTTTGTACAAATAAAGCAATTCCTATTGGAATGATGGCAATTCCCACAAAAAGTACCAGTTTATTAATTGATGCTATCATTTCTGACTGCTCTTTACGGTCTATCCTTTTGGCTTCCATCGTGAGTTTAGATATATATGAATCCTCTCCAACAAAATTCAATCTTGCATAACACACACCGGATGCCACTACGCTTCCTGACATTAGTCTATTACCAACAGACTTAACAATTTCATCCGATTCTCCGGTTAACAGAGCTTCATTCACACGCACTTCTCCGTAAATCACCTCTGCATCAGCACAAATCTGATTTCCAGCCGAAAACACTACAATATCATCAATTACAAGTTCTTCAGTTGGTATCTTTATTCTTTGCCCATTTCGAACAACATTCGCATAAGGAGTATGGAGCATATTCATTTTAGAAAGCACATTCTTGGCACGTATTTCCTGAATAATACCAATTAAAGTATTCGCAATGATAATTGGTAAAAATGTAAGACTTCGATAAGATCCGGCAATAATAAGTAATATACTAAGCACGAAAAATATCAGATTGAAATATGTAAAAATATTGTCTTTTACAATTTGTTTATTGGTCTTTTCCGGACTCT
>JBJEOA010000018.1:0-15452 GCA_051880475.1 Lachnospiraceae bacterium
TCACGACAGAGATTACGGCAGTTTAAGGCAAGGTCAGATGGCATAAGAGAAACCTTTAAATCAGGTTTTAAGCCAACCAAAGCAGCCTTTTTTGAATCAAAACGGTCATTATGTACTTTTCTTATATTCATATTTGTGCTATTCTTAGTGATGATAGGATTTATAACCGAGCAGTGAAAACCCTTATCACGAAGATAGCAGAAGAGTGGGTAATGATAAATTCCCGTGGATTCCAGGAAAATGCGACTTTCCAAAGAATACAACTCTTCTGCTTCTTTTATTTTAGAAACAGCAGTTGTAAGGGAATTCATACTACTATGTAGGATTTTATAAGGTTTTCCTACGAATTGTTGGTTAGGAAGTGCAATAGACATCCAAGAGAAGTCAGCACCAACATCAATACCAACAGAGAGGAATAACTCATCAAGATTAAAAATAACTTTGTTTGACATGAGCAACAGCTCCTTTCTGATAGGAATCCATTTCCAATCTGGCAGGTACACAACCTAGCGCGTTATACGGGTATTGCCTTCCGGCTCCCAACCAGCTAAAACATAAAACCCTGTCGAATGGACTAATTGACTTCATTGTAGGTATCAGCTGAAGAATCAGCTTCCCAAGGAGTGATACATTATTTGTCCTATCCTTAGAGATAATACCTTATGTTTTATCTGGTGTCTATCAGGAACCGTCAGACATGGTAATTATTTAAGATAACATCTGATGAAGGAAGAACACCTTCTTCTGTTATCTGATTTATAGAAACTTATTAATCAGTAGTCTTAATTGACTACACCATTATTATACTAGGAGTAAAAAAAATGAAAAAGATAATTATTACAGTATTAGGAAAAGATTCCGTAGGAATCATCGCAAAAGTATGTACGTATTTGGCAAATAACCATGTCAATATTTTAGATATTTCTCAAACAATTACTGGTGGATATTTTAATATGATGATGGTAGCTGAGCCAGAAGATGAGGCGAAACCTTTTAATATTATGGCAAATGAATTAGAGCAAATTGGAGAAGAAATTGGCGTTTTAATTCGCATCCAAAATGAAGAAATTTTTAATATGATGCATAGAATCTAGTGAGGGAGTAAAATATGTTAAATATAAACGAAGTCATCGAGACAAATCAAATGATTCACGAGATGAATCTAGATGTCCGCACAATCACAATGGGAATTAGTCTGTTAGACTGCGTAGGCTCTACTCTCGATGAGGTAAAAGAAAAAATTTATACAAAAATTACAACAAAGGCAAAAGACCTTGTAAAAGTTGGAAAAGATATCGAAAAGGAATTTGGTATCCCGATTGTAAATAAGAGAATCTCCATTACACCAATTGCATTAGTCGGTGGCGGTGTATGTAAAAGCAGTGATGATTTTGTAGAACTCGCAAAAGTATTAGATGAGGCGGCAAAAGAAGTGGGAGTAAATTTTATCGGCGGTTATTCTGCTCTTGTAAACAAAGCGATGACTCCTGCCGATGAATATTTAATTCGCTCTATTCCAAAGGCACTCGCAAATACAGAGCGAGTATGCAGCTCTGTAAATGTCGGTTCCACAAAGACAGGAATCAATATGGACGCAGTAAAATTAATCGGAGAGATGATTAGAGAAACTGCTGTTTTGACACAAGATAGAGATTGTATTGGATGTGCGAAGTTTGTTGTCTTTACAAATGCTCCAGATGATAATCCATTTATGGCAGGAGCATTCCACGGCGTGACAGAGGCAGATGTTGTTATCAATGTCGGTGTCAGTGGTCCTGGTGTTGTAAAACGTGCTCTTGAGAAAGTGCGAGGAGAAAATTTCGAAGTATTATGTGAGACAATCAAAAAAACCGCTTTTAAAGTAACTCGTGTCGGACAGCTTGTGGCAAAAGAAGCATCCAAACGACTTCATGTACCATTTGGTATTATTGACCTTTCTTTGGCTCCAACCCCAGCAGTGGGAGATAGTGTTGGCGAAATATTAGAAGAGATTGGTCTTGAGTACGCTGGAGCACCGGGAACAACTGCTGCCCTTGCTCTTTTAAACGATCAAGTAAAAAAAGGCGGCGTTATGGCTTCTTCCTATGTTGGAGGATTAAGCGGTGCCTTCATCCCAGTTAGCGAAGACCAAAGAATGATTCAAGCAGTAGAGGCTGGCGCATTAACACTCGAAAAACTAGAGGCGATGACTTGTGTATGCTCCGTCGGTCTTGATATGATTGCAATCCCAGGAGATACTACTGCCTCCACAATTTCTGGAATTATCGCTGACGAGATGGCACTTGGTATGATTAACCAAAAAACAACTGCTGTTCGTATTATTCCAGCAATCGGAAAAGGAGTGGGCGATAGAATCGAGTTTGGAGGACTTCTTGGTTACGCTCCAATTATGCCAGTCAATACCTTTAGTTGTGAGGCGTTTGTAAATCGAGGAGGAAGAATTCCAGCTCCAATTCATAGTTTTAAAAATTAACTCTCTAATACTAAGATGCTTTTCATTTTGCTCTTAGTATTAGAAAAAAATTATAATAAATATTAGAAAAGAGATATAAAATCATGAAACGAGTTTTAAAAGATTTAAAACCTGAGAAAGTATTTTATTATTTTGAAGAAATATGTAAAATTCCACATGGCTCTGGAAATACAAAAGCAATTAGTGATTATTGTGTTGAGTTCGCAAAAGAAAGAAAGCTATTGTATTACCAAGACGAATGGAATAATGTCATTATAAAAAAAGAAGCAAGCAAAGGCTATGAGAATGTTCCGACGATTATTTTGCAGGGACATCTCGATATGGTCTGCGAAAAAAATGCGGGATGTAACCACAATTTTCTCACAGATCCCCTTTGTCTTGTCGTAGATTCTAAGAAGGACGAATTATATGCAGATGGAACGACACTCGGCGGAGATGATGGTATTGCAATTGCATATGCTCTTGCTATCTTAGATGACGAAAGCATCGCTCATCCTCCCCTTGAAGTTGTTTTTACAACAGAAGAAGAGACGGGAATGGACGGAGCAAAAGGCCTTGACTGTGGCAAGCTTTGTGGAACGCATATGATTAATATTGACTCTGAGGAAGAGGGATTTGTTCTTGTCGCTTGTGCAGGAGGAGCTACCGTGCAGGCAAATCTTCCAATTACCTATAAAGAAGCGACTGGAATCGAGTATAGCGTCTTTTTAAGTGGTTTAAACGGTGGTCATTCCGGCACAGATATTGATAAACAGCGTGCAAATGCCTGCCTTTTACTTGGAAGATTTCTCTTTTTGCTAGAAAAGGAAAAATTATCTTTCTCCATCCTTCATATTGAAGGTGGCGGAAAAGACAATGCGATTCCAAGAGAGGCAAGAGTAAGCTTTTTACTAGAAGAAGAAAACGAGGAGAAACTAAGAACCTCTATGACCAAGTTTGAGCAAATGGTAAAAACGGAGTTCAAATATTCTGAGCCGAACCTTTCTCTCTCTCTAACAAAAGGAGAAAAACAAAAAAGACAAGCTTTTAGCGACGACTGCAAACAAAAACTTTTGACTTTCTTACTAAATGCCTTCAATGGAATTTTCACAATGAGCATGGATACGCCAGGCATTGTAGAAAGCTCCTCAAATCTTGGAATTCTCCAAACAACGAAGGAAAATATCCGCTTTGGTTTTGCCCTAAGAAGTTCCAAAGAAAGTATTCGTGACCTCTTAGTCGATAAATACGAGACACTAATCAAAGCCCTTGGAGGAGAAATTTTTGTAAGAGGAACTTACCCTGCATGGGAATATAAAGAAGATTCTAAGTTAAGACAGTTAGCAATCGAAAAATACAAACAATTAACCAAAAAAGAATTACAAGTTTTATCCATTCATGCCGGATTAGAATGTGGTATCTTCTCGTCTAAAATCCAAAATTTAGATGCCATTTCCATCGGACCTGATATTTTGGATATTCATACTCCTATGGAAAGACTTCGCATTTCTTCCGTAGCTAGAGTGTACGAGTATTTAGTGACACTTCTAAGAGATGCAAAAGATTATTTATAGGAATGAACGATTTAAGCATAAGGGAATGGATTTAAAATATAACAAAAAAGTTTAGGCTCTATTAAAAAGGATAGAGCCTGCTTTCTTATTAGGAGGTTTCAATGATAAGTAATACAATGCGAGAATTGGCATTGACAGATGAAATTTTAATGCAAGTCGAAAAACCTGCGAGATATATCGGAGGAGAAGTAAATTCTGTTGTGAAAAATCCAGAAGAAGTAGATATTCGATTTGCGATGTGTTTTCCAGATGTCTATGAGATAGGAATGTCTCATCTTGGAATGAAGATTATCTATGATATGCTCAATAGAAGAGATGATATTTACTGCGAGAGAGTTTTCTCCCCGTGGATGGATTTGCACAAAAAAATGAAGGAAGAACAGATTCCTCTCTTTGCTCTTGAATCTCAAGACCCTTTATTTATGTTTGATTTTTTAGCCATCACCATTCAGTATGAAATGTGTTATACGAATATCTTACAAATTTTAGATTTGGCCCAGATAGGGATTTTTTCAAAAGATAGAAAAGAAGATGCACCGATTGTTATTGGCGGTGGACCTTGTACGTATAATCCAGAACCACTTGCAGATTTCTTTGATATTTTCTATATCGGAGAGGGAGAGACGGTATATTTTGAATTGATGGATTTATATAAGGAGCATAAGAAAAACAAAACTTCCAGAAAAGATTTTTTAAAGGCAGCAGCAAAAATAGAGGGAATCTATGTTCCATCTTTATATGATGTTTCCTATAAAGAAGACGGCACCATCGAGGCGTTTTGGCCAATCGAGGAAGGAATCCCAAAAACAATCAAAAAACAGGTGGAAATGAATCTTGGAGATACGTATTATCCTAAAAAACCAGTTGTCCCATTTATGAAGGTAACGCAAGATAGAGTCGTATTAGAAATCCAAAGAGGCTGTATTCGAGGATGTCGCTTTTGCCAAGCTGGCATGATTTATCGTCCGACAAGAGAGCGACCTCTTAGTATGCTAAAGGAATATGCGCTTGATATGCTTAAAAATACAGGATACGACGAGATTTCCTTAAGTTCTCTAAGTTCTAGTGATTATTCTAAGTTGAAGGAGCTTACGGAATTTTTAGTGGAACATTGTGGAGAGAAAAAAATTAATATTGCTCTTCCTTCTCTTAGAATTGACGCATTTTCTCTTGATGTGATGAGCAAAGTACAAGACGTAAAAAAGAGTAGCCTAACATTTGCCCCAGAAGCTGGCTCTCAGAGAATGAGAAATGTTATTAATAAGGGATTAACGGAAGAGATTATTCTAAGCGGAGCAGAGAAAGCATTTAAAGGTGGCTGGAAGAAGGTAAAACTTTATTTTATGCTTGGTCTTCCGACAGAGACGAAAGAAGATATGGCGGCTATTGCGAGTCTTTGCGAAAAGATTGCTATGACTTATTATAAATTGGATGCACAGTATCGAAATAAAACAAGAGTATCGGTCGGAGCGAGCGCTTCTTTCTTTATTCCAAAGCCTTTTACCCCACTTCAGTGGGCTTCGATGTGTGAGGTGGAAGAGTATAATGAAAAAGCATATTTTGTCAATGACCAGATGAAATCACAGCATAATAAAAAGAGTTTAAGTTTTAAATGGCATGATGCTAAGACAACCGTCTTAGAGGGAATTTTAGCAAGAGGAGATAGAAAAATCTCGAAAGTTATTTATGACGCTTATAAAAAAGGATGTATTTATGATGCCTGGACAGAATTTTTTGACTTTGACAAATGGATGGAAGCGATGGAAGAAAATGGACTTTCCACTGCTTTTTACACGACAAGACAGCGAAGCTTAGATGAAATTTTCCCATGGGATTTTATTGATATTGGCGTAACAAAGAGCTTTTTGAAGCGGGAATGGGAAAGGGCAATGAAAGCAGAGATAACACCAAATTGTAGACAACAATGTTCTGGCTGTGGGGCTCATGTATGGAAAGGAGGCGTCTGCATTGAAAACAAGAATTAAATTTCAAAAAATAGGATATGTCCGTTTTATCGGACATTTAGATGTGCAAAGATATTTTCAACAGGCGTTTAAGAGAGCTGATATTCCTGTCCTCTACTCAAAGGGCTTTAGTCCTCATCCTATCTTATCCTTTGCGTCCCCTCTTGGAATCGGTATGACGAGTGAGGGAGAGTATGTAGACGTAGAATTAGATGAGACAAAAGTTACATCAAGTGAGGATTTGGAAAACTTAATAGAGAAACTAAACGCAGTGATGAACGAGGGAATTTCAGTCTTAGATTGGAAAAAGCTAGATGATAAAGCGAAAAATGCAATGTCCATGGTAGCAGCGTCCGACTATATGGTATCCTTTCGCCCAGGATATTATCCGAAGGAAGTTTTTTTACAAAGATGTGAGGAATTTTTTAGACAAGAAGAAATGATTGTCCTAAAAGAGACAAAACGCTCCAAGAAAGAAGAAAATATCCGTCCTCTCTTATTAGAATTAAAACCTATGGGAGAATCTATTTTTATAAAGACGGTGTCTGGAAGTGCAAATAATTTAAAGCCAGAGCTTGTTATGAATGCTTTTTGTAATTATCTTGGATATCCATATGAAAAAATCGCTTTTATGATTCATCGTTTAGAAACTTATATGAAAGCAGAAGAAACATACGTCTCTTTATTATATCCAAGTGTAGAAATGGAGGCAAAATGAAATCAGATGGAAAAGGAAAGTTAGTTATTACTAAGAAAAATGGATATATTCTTACTGCAATGTGTGAGGGAGATAAGCTTACGGAGGTTTCCTTTGAGCCAGATAATGAGACATCTATTTTAAATAATATTTATATTGCGAAAGTAAAAAATATTGTAAAAAATATTGACGCTGCTTTTTTGGAGATAGCGGACGGGATTTTATGTTATTATTCTTTGACGGAAAATAAAAAACATAATTTCTTAAATCAAAAGAAAAATCAGACGCTCACGGTTGGGGATGAACTTCTCGTGCAAATATCAAAAGAAGCGATTAAAAAAAAGGCTCCAACGGCAACTTCCAATCTTAATCTGACTGGAAAATATGTTGTTCTTACTTCGGCAAATAAAAATATTGGTATTTCAAATAAGATAGAAAAAAGTGAAGATAGAAAAAGATTAAAACAGACGATACAAAAATATAAGGATGAGAGATATGGTGTAATCGTTCGAACGAATGCGGCGCAAGTCTCTGAAGAAATATTAAAAAAAGAACTGCTTGTTCTATCCGAGCAGATGGAAAAGCTTTTTGAAAAAGCAAAGTATTTGACTTGTTTTTCTTGTATCTATCAAGCGCCTGCTGCCTATTTGATGGATATTCGAGACCAAAATGAGCAGCAGTTAGAAAAAATTATAATAGAGGATAAGAAAATTTACGAGGAGCTAAAGCAGTATTTGATGATTTATCAACCGATGGATTTGAAGAAATTAGAGCTTTATGAGGAAGACTCCATTTCTCTATGGACATTATATGGATTGGAAAAACAGATAAGAGAAGCGATGAGCGAGAAAGTCTGGCTAAAATCTGGCTCTTATCTTATTATTCAGCCGACGGAGGCAATGGTGGTCATTGATGTCAATACAGGAAAATCCATCGGAAAAAAACAGCCAAAAAAACATTTTTTCCGTGTGAATATGGAAGCGGCAGCAGAGATTGCAAGACAGATTCGACTTAGAAACTTATCTGGTATTATTATCGTAGATTTTATTGATATGGAAGAAGAAAAGAGTAAAGAAGAACTCTTAAAAGAATTGCAGATTTTACTAAAACAAGATAGAATTAAAGCAGATTTAGTTGATATGACAAGGCTTGGTCTTGTTGAGATTACAAGAAAAAAGGTAAAAAAGCCAATTTATGAACAGATTCCTTCGATAGACTGTCTTTTAAACGAAAGCTCAGTGTAAAAAAACATTCGCAAAATTTTTTTAAAAATATTGACAGATAAAAAATTTCATGATACTATTTAGAAGATGTGCCGCACAGCGAGGTTGGAAAGTTCTCATAAGGTGAGACACCGTAGTTTGGCGAGAATATATTAGGAGGTGCAATATGTACGCTATTATTGCAACAGGTGGAAAGCAGTATAAAGTAAGCGAAGGCGATGTAATTTACGTAGAGAAATTAGGCGTAGAGGCTGGAGCTGAGTATACATTTGACCAGGTGCTTATGGTAAGCGGAGAAGAGGTAAAGATTGGTAACCCTACAGTTGAGGGTGCTACTGTTACAGCTTCCGTAGTTGGCGATGTAAAAGGTAAAAAAGTTATCGTTTACAAGTATAAGAGAAAAACAGGCTACCATAAAAAACAAGGTCATAGACAAGCATTCACAAAAGTAGAGATTAAAAAAATTAACGCTTAATTGGTGATTGTATGACAAACATTATCATCTATCGGGATAGCCATCATAATTTTAAAGGCTTTAAGACGATGGGACATGCCGGACAGAATGAATGCGGACAAGATATTGTCTGTGCCTCTATCTCTGTCTTGGTTATAAATACAGTCAATTCATTAGAACAGTTTACAAAGGATAGATTCAAAGTAACGTCCGATGAAGATTGCGGTCTTATCGAACTTCACTTTGAAGGTCCAGTAAGTAAAGAGGGCACTATACTGATGAAGTCTTTAGTGCTCGGTTTAGAGGGAATTGAAGAAGCTTACGGCTCTCGATATATAAAAGTATCTTTTAAGGAGGTGTAACGACATGATGAAAATGAACCTTCAATTTTTCGCTCATAAAAAGGGAGTTGGTTCTACAAAGAACGGTAGAGATTCCGAGTCCAAGAGATTAGGTGCGAAAAGAGCAGACGGACAATTTGTAAAAGCTGGTAACATCCTTTACAGACAGCGTGGAACAAAGATTCACCCAGGTGAGAACGTTGGACGTGGCGGTGATGATACATTATTCGCTTTAGTAGATGGTGTAGTTCGCTACGAGAGAAAAGGAAGAAGCAAAAAACAGTGTTCTGTACATCCAGTTGCGTAGTACAGATAAAAGTGACTTAAGACAGAGGATGCCATCTGGCAACCTCTGTTTCTTTTTGCACTAAGCCTCTTATTAAGAATACTTTTGATAAAAATACAAAAAATAAAAGGAAAATAGAAAGATTTATTGAATAAAAGGATTGACTTTAGAAAAACTTTGGATTAAATTTTTGTAGAGTAGAAAGGAAGTGAGAGTAATGTTTGCAGATCGTGCAAAAATATTTATTCGCTCTGGAAAAGGTGGAAACGGACATGTAAGTTTTCGAAGAGAGCTCTATGTACCAAATGGTGGTCCAGACGGAGGAGACGGCGGAAAAGGAGGAGACCTAATCTTTGTTGTAGACCCAGGACTTAATACTTTGACCGATTTTCGCCATATTAGAAAATATTGTGCCGAGGATGGACAAGAAGGCGGAAAGAGAAAATGTGCTGGTGCAAGTGGAGCAGACAAAGTCGTAAAGGTGCCACCTGGAACCGTCATTAAAGAAGCCGAGACAGGTAAAGTTATTTTAGATATGTCAAATAAAACAGAACCCGTTGTACTACTAAAAGGTGGAAGAGGCGGAAAAGGCAATCAGCATTACGCCACTTCAGTTATGCAGGCTCCAAAATATGCACAGCCTGGACAAAAAGCACAAGAGCTTTGGGTAGTATTAGAGCTTAAGGTAATCGCAGACGTTGGATTAGTTGGATTCCCTAATGTTGGAAAATCTACTTTCTTATCTAGAGTGACAAATGCAAAGCCAAAGATTGCCAATTATCATTTTACGACATTGCAGCCAAATCTTGGAGTCGTTGATTTATCGGAGGGAAACGGCTTTGTCATTGCCGATATTCCTGGTATTATAGAGGGAGCCTCAAAGGGAGTAGGTCTTGGACTTGAGTTTTTACGCCATATTGAGCGTACAAAAGTTATGATTCATATGATTGATGGCGCTTCTGTGGAGGGAAGAGATCCGATTGCAGATATCAACGCTATTTTAGAAGAGTTAAGAGAGTATGATGAAAATATTTTAAAACGCCCTCAGGTGATTGCGGCAAATAAAATGGACGCCTTAAGCGAGGAGGAAAAAGAAATTGTCTTAGATCTTCTTCGTGAAGAATTTGAACAAAACAAACCAGAAGAAGAAAAAATGAAAGTATTTCCTATCTCTGCCGTAAGTGGTGAGGGACTTAAAGAGCTTTTATGGCATGTGAATGATTTACTGAAAAACTATAGCGAAGAGCCAATTGAGTTTGAGACAGAATATACGATTGATGATATCGAGGAAGCGGAAGAGCCAGTTATTGTATACTTTAATGAGGAAGACAATGTATATGATGTGGAAGGACCTAGAATTGAGCGTATGCTTGGATATACAAACTTAGAGTCTGAAAAGGGATTTGATTTCTTCCAAAAATTCTTAAAGGATAACGGTATTTTAAATCAGTTAGAAGCACTCGGTATTCAAGACGGTGACACCGTTCGCCTATATCATCTTGAGTTTGATTATTATAAATAGAAGGAAAGGATAAGTATGACAAGTAAAGAAAGAGCTTATTTAAAAGGACTTGCGATGAAGATAGACCCAATTTTTCAAGTTGGAAAATCTTCTTTAACTCCAGAGTTTATTATGGCCATCAGAGAGGCCATTGACGCAAGGGAATTAATTAAAATTTCTGTGTTAAAAAATTGTATGGATGACCCAAGAGAAATCGCAGAAGTTTTGGCAGATCGAACAAGATCTCAGGTAGTGCAAGTAATCGGTAAGAAAATTGTTTTATATAAAGAATCAAAAGAACATAAAAGAATTTATTTGCCTGGTGAGAATTTACCAAAAGAAAAAGGAAAAAAATAAATGGAAAGAGAAAAAATAGGGATTATGGGAGGAACCTTTAATCCTATCCATTTTGGACATTTATTGTTGGCGGAGGCAGCTTATGAGCAGTGCAAGTTGGATAAAATATTGATTATGCCGACAAAAAATCCATATTATAAAAAGATTTCAAAACAAATCACTGATCAGACGAGAATTGATATGGTAAAATTAGCGATTGCGGACAATCCTCATTTTGAGTTCTCAGACCTTGAGCTTCAAAAAGAAGAAATGTCTTACACAGCAAAAACACTCGCTCAGCTTCAAAAGGAAAATGCAAACGCAGATTATTTCTTTTTGATGGGAGCAGACTCTCTTTTCCACTTAGATACGTGGAAAAGTCCACAAAAAATTTTTAATATGTCAACGATTGTCGTGGCAAGCAGAAATGATATGTCCTCCTCGGCACTCCAAAGTCAGGTGGAATATTTAGATAATAAGTACGATAATGTCAATATCATTATTTTAAATAGTCCAAATTTAGAAATTTCTTCCAATGATATCAGAAGAAGAAAGAGAGAGGGAAAGAGTATTCGCTATTTTTTACCAAGAGAAGTCGAACAGTATATTAATGAAAATAAACTCTATATAGAAGCATAAAAGAATAGTTGCTTTTGACAAAATAGGTATAAATATAAGATTTTTGATAGAGTTTTGCACAGATAGAGTAAGAGAGGTGCTTATATGTATACAAGAGAAGAGATGAAAGTTGTCCTAAAAAGTAAAATGACAGAAAAACGCTATGAGCATACACTTGGTGTAGAATATACTAGCGCATGTCTTGCAATGCGCTATGGAATTGATATGGAAAAAGCAATGACAGCAGGATTATTGCATGACTGTGCAAAACATCTGCTGCCAGAGAAAAAAATTCAAAAATGTAAAAAATATAATTTGCCAATTCAAGAATTCGAACAAAAAAACCCTGAACTTTTACATGCAAAACTCGGTGCATATTTTGCAGAGCATAAATACGGTGTAAAAGATGCAGAAATTTTATCCGCAATCACTTGGCATACGACAGGACGTCCAGCGATGACCATGCTTGATAAAATTGTCTATATCGCAGACTATATTGAGCCTAATCGAAACCAAGCTCCAAATTTATCCGTTGTTCGAGATTTGGCATTTAAGGACATTGATTTATGTCTTCTCACTATTTTACAAGACTCCCTCGATTACTTAGCAAAAAAGAAAGCTGCGATTGACCCTATGACAAAAGAAACCCATGACTATTATGTAAATGTCATAGAAAAATAAAGATACGTAAATGCGAAATGATGAGACAGAAGGAGAAAACTATGAGCGAAAGAAATGAATCATTGGCTATGGCAAAGATTGCCTATCATGCCCTTGAAGAGAAAAAAGCAGTAGATATTCGTGTAATCGATATTCGAGATATCTCTGTGCTTGCTGATTATTTTATTATTGCAAATGGAACAAATAGAAATCAAGTACAGGCGATTGCAGACCAAGTAGAAGAAGAATTGCATAAAGCTGGATATGAGCCAAAAAGCAACGAAGGCTATAGCTATGCAAACTGGATTTTACTTGATTATAGAGATATTGTTGTTCATGTATTCGATCAGGAAAATCGACTCTTTTATGACCTTGAGAGAATCTGGAGAGATGGAAAAGAGATTTCTTTTGACCAAATGTAAAAAATAAAATCAATGAAAATCCAAAAAAGAGACGCTACGCACTAAGCATAGCGTCTCTTTTTAGATACATATTTACGCAGTGAATTTAGAATCCTAAATTTTTTATGCTCTTTTTCTTATTCGGTTTCTATTTTTTATGATTTTTTCGCAAGGACAATATCGAAACGATAAATCACCGATTCTTTTTACATTTTTTGGTAGAGTAATGGTCTCTAAATTTTTACAACCAAAAAATGCGTGGTCTCCGATTTTCGTCACGCTATTAGGTAATACAATATGTTTTAATGTTTTACAATTAAAAAACGTAAAAGGTTCAATTTCAGTGATAGTATCAGGTAAGATAATCTGTTTTAACTGTTCACAGTGAGAAAACGCAAAATTCCCAATTTTGATTAAGTTATTAGGTATTGTGATATAATTCAATGCCTTGCATTTCCAAAACGCATAGTCTCCGATTTTCGTAATACTATTTGGCAGTAAAATAATTTCTAAATTTTCACAATTAGAGAACATATTATTGCCGATGCTTTCAATTCCACTTTCAATTATGACTCCTTTTATGTTAGGATTCTTATAAAAAGGTGACTTTGAAAAAGAATAATCGTCCATTTTGCCTTTTCCTTTTATAATAAGAATACCTCTTTTTTCATTTAATATAGCCATAACTTCTTTTCCGATATTGTATATTGATTTCATCTTTCTCTCTCCTTTTTTATGTTTGCTCCCGTTTTTTTGTCAAAAAATTGAATTATTCAAAAAAAGAGAGAGTTAGTCGATTTTTTGTGTTTTTTGATTTTCTTTTTCTAATTACTCCCGTTTTTTTTTGGTTACGAATGGGAGAGTGGTTAAGTGGAAGAGAAATGGTACGGTACTGGTTTGTGATATCCTATTCTTTGGCGTGCATGGAACCATACGAAACGAATGGATGCAAAAAAAGAAACGCTATGCATAGAGCATAGCGTTCGTGTTTTAGTATACGGGTGGTTGTGCGTCGAAGTAAACCCATTCACCGTCGATAAGAACGGCGTTTAGCATATGTCCGTTGGAGTTGGATGCGGCATCGGCACCATCTTCGTAGAGCGTTCCTGTTGCGTAATCGACGTAGCGAACCTCAAGACCTAAATCTTTTGCCATATCGCCAAATAATCTAGACGCACCAAAACAATCAATGCCATAACCCACTTCTAAGAGTTCTGTCCATGTGTGGTAAATGGCTTTTCCGTTTTCCTCTTTTATCCATGCATCGACTTCTTCTTTCGTAATAAGACCGTTTGCGAGGTCATCACTAAAGTTTTGGTAACGAAATGTTGTTTTGATAAAGTCACGGATGGCTTCACATTGTTCCCTTACACTCATCCCTTCGGTTAAGATTTGGGATTCCATCTCGTGTCGCCACGCTTCGTCTTTGACCTCTACTTCGTTGTCTTGCTCGATGGTGACATTCCATGTGATGAGCGGTTGCCCATTGGCTTTTGCGATGAGTTGGTATTGTCCTTTGTGGTGTCTTCCATGAACGTGAGGAACCATTGCTTCGCCCGTATAATAACTTACGTATGAGATGTGGTCGAGTTTATAGTAACCTGTGTTGTTTACGTCCATGACTTCGAACGTGATATTGTCAAACGTGAGATAGTCGGGTAAGTAATATTCATGTTTTCCCGTTTGTGGGGATTGGTTATCAAAGATACAACACATAATATCATCATTCTTCGTGGTGTCCACAACCACAGGATTGTTCGGATCGAGTTCGTTTGGTGGATAAACGGGCGGTAACGTGACTTCGATTTCAACGGATGGTTGTGGTTCTTTGATATACGTCGTATCGTATGGCATCAGATAGATTTGACATTTCCCATCTCCAACGGCTGTGACGAGTCCATTTTCGTCAATGGTTGCGACACGTTCATCGGTACTACTCCACTTCAGACGCTTATCCGTTGCGTTTTTCGGATAAAAACTTGGTTTTAATTGTACCGTTTCGCCTTGGTTTTTGAGTTTAAAATTTTGTACACCGCCCACAGAAGCGTGCATTAATGGTACAAACGTTTCGTCTATCGTGACGGTAACGGGAATTTCTGTCCCTATATTATAGCCATCGTATTCTTCGTCATAACTATCTTTTGCGTATACCCAGATACTCGTGGTTCCGTTTCCTTTAGCGGTTAGGATACCATTGGCATCGACGGTTACGATATGATCGTCATAGCACTCGTAAACAAGTTCTTGATTCGTGGCATCGCTTGGTGTGACACGTGCGAGAATCTGTGCGGTTTCGCCCTTTCTCGTAAAGGAAAATTCTTTGGTTTCCAGTTCGATACCTAACACAGGTGCGTAATCGGTCGTAAAGGCTACGGTGACGTTGCATGTGTCATATACGTCTTTGTTTTCTTTGGCGTAGGCACGAATGGTTGTCGTTCCTTCGCCGATTGCCCTAACGAAACATCCATCTTCGTTTTCTTCTACGGTTGCAATCGTTTCGTCATCGCTTTCCCATACGAGTTCTCGTTGTGTCGTATGATCTGGAATGCGTTGCGCATAGATATAGTCGCATTCGTATTTGTGATGGAAGGTGAGTTCCTTCTTTTCCAAGGCAATCCCTGTGATGTCCACCGTTGGCTCTGGTGGTTCTGGAAAATTGACGTAAATATAACATTTCGCTTCTCGGTAAAATCCACGAACGTCGGTTAAAGATGCAACGACATACGTGCCACCTCTTTGAACACCTGTTACGACACCGTTTTGGTCCACGGTTGCAATCGTTTCGTCTTCACTTTTCCATTGATATGGAATGTTTGCTTGTTCGAGTTTTTCTTCTGGTGTCGCACTAACGCCAAAACTGAAATCGGGTTGTAGCGTTTTGGTTGGTTCTTTGGTGTTAGAATATAAATAGTACAAGTTAGATATGGAATAATCCTTAATATAGA
>JBJEOA010000019.1:0-60612 GCA_051880475.1 Lachnospiraceae bacterium
AAGCGTGCGGTTAAAATTTGGAAACGCAGCGTGTTTAAAAAGAAGAAGGTCTTTCCCCTTTGGCGTCTAAAAAACGTCTATTATTGAAAAGAAAGAAGAAGAGCCAAACACTCTCCTTCCTTCTTTTACTCATTATAAACTATATTTTTAAAAACAAACTATTTTCATATCTCTTCATTACTCAGCAATATCAGCATACATTAAATGCCAATGTCCTGTTGCAGAATGCCAAGAATCTTTAATTTTCTCGCTCTGTAACCAGAAGTCATTGTAGTAAGCCACTGGAATACATCCAGCATCTTCCATTAAGATATCCTCAGCTTTGTGTAAAGCTTCTGAACGCTCTTTAGCATCTACTGTCTTACGGGAAATATTCATCTGCTCATCATAATCTTTATTGCTATATTTACCATCGTTATTTCCGTTTGTGGAGTATAATAAATCTAACATATTAGATGGATCAGAGTAATCGCCAACCCAACCATTACGAGCTGCCTCAAAGTCACCATTACGACGCATAGGAGTAAAGCTTGACCACTCAACGATATCAACGTTTACTGTAATTCCAAGTTCTTTCCAAGCCTGCTGTAAATACTCAGCAACTGTCTTATGGTATCCGGAATCGTTTGTGGAATATGTGATAACAGGGAATCCCTCTCCGTTAGGATATCCAGCTTCTTCAAGAAGTTTCTTAGCCTCTGCTAAGTTTGCCTCATAATCTTCGCCGATATAAGCTTTACCGCCATTTGAATTCTTCTGGAATTCTGTAGCTCCGTCTGTATCTAACCAGCCAGGTCCTAAGAAATTATATGCTGGGGAATATGTTCCCTGCATCAATGTATTTGCAACATAATCTCTATCGATTGCAAGACTTAACGCTTTACGAACTTTTGCATTATCAAAAGGAGCTTTTTGTACATTAAGTGAGAGGTAGTAAGTACCGATAATTGGCTCTACATGGAAATCTTCTTTTCCCTGTAAGCTAGGAACTTCCTCTGTTGGAACGTCTTTTACTAAAAGAAGTTCACCATTTTGGTATGCACTATAAGCTGCGTTGGAATCTTCCATTAATGCAAATTTAATGCTGTCAAGTTTAACTGCATCTGCATTCCAGTAATTCTCATTTTTAGAGAAAATAATATGGGAACCTGGAACCCACTCAGTCATCTTAAAAGCACCATTAGAAATATAAGTTTCTGGAACAGTTGCCCAAGCTTCTGTATTTGCGCTTACAGTAGCTTCCTGTACTGGATACATAGTAGGGAATGCTGCTAAAGACTCAAAGAAAGAACAAGGTGTGCTAAGTTCTACTACGAATGTCTTGTCATCAGTAGCAGATACTCCAAGAGCGTCAAGATCACCCTCAATTGCCTTTTCATATCCTTTTACCATACTAAGTACTGTCTCAGCATAAGGTGCTGCTGTATTAGGATCACAAATACGTTTCCAGCTATATACAAAATCCTTTGCTGTTAAATCAGAACCATCTGACCATTTAAGTCCATCACGCAAATGGAATGTCCATGTAAGACCATCTTCGGACTGTTCCCAAGTTTCTGCCTGTCCAGGAACAACTTTTCCATCCTTATCTGTAGAGAGTAATCCCTCAAATGCGTGAATAATCATTGTACTACCATCGCTGGTAGAGTTAAGTGCAGGGTCAATCGTTTCTGGGTCAGGACCAACCTGTACTGCAAGCTGCTTCTCTCCAGCAGCTCCTCCTTGTGCTGTAGCATTGTCTTTATTTCCACTTCCACTGTCAGAACCGCCACAACCTGTAAGAGCGAGTGAGAATGTAAGTGACATTGCCAATGCTAATGCTAACATTTTCTTTCTCATAAAAATCCTCCTTCATTTTTGCTATGAAAGTATCCATCAAAACTAACGAGAACTAACGAAGCTAACGAAAACTGCAAAAGTTACCAGTCAGAAATGACAGATCCTTCACGCTGATTTATTGTACAATCCACAAACGGAATTGATACCTAAAATAAAGTATAAATGATACCCGCGAATTACTATAACCTCTTATCCTTAGTATCATAAATATTAGGAGCTAAACGATTCATCTCCTATTAATTTAACTTATCAAGATGATGACAAGCTGCAAAATGTCCCTTAGAAATCTCTTTAAACTCTGGATCTTCGGCTGCACATCTCTCGTCCGCATAAGGACAACGTGTGCGGAAATGACATCCAGATGGTGGATTCAACGGACTTGGAACATCCCCCTCAAGTACGATACGCTTACTCTTTCTCGCAGTAACTGGGTCTGCGATAGGAATTGCAGAAATTAAGCTTCTCGTATAAGGATGAACATTATGGAATGCAAGTTCATAACTATCAGCAAGCTCCACAAGCTTTCCTAAATACATAACACCAATGCGGTCAGAAATATGTTTTACAACGGATAAGTCATGGGCGATAAATAAATAAGTAAGTCCCATTGACTTTTGTAAATCTTCAAACATATTTACAACCTGAGCCTGAATAGAAACGTCAAGAGCAGAAATCGGCTCATCGCAGACGATAAATTCAGGGTTTACCGCTAATGCTCTAGCGATACCGACACGCTGTCTTTGTCCGCCAGAAAACTCATGAGGATAACGGTTTGCATGCTCTGAGTTCAATCCAACTTTAGACAATAATGTAATAATCTGATTATAACGGTCTTCTTTGGAAGAAGCAAGTTTATGGATATCAATCGCTTCTCCGACAATATCCCCCACTGTCATACGAGGGTCTAAGCTTGCGTATGGATCTTGGAATACAATCTGCATCTTTCTTCTGTAAGGAAGCATATCAACAGCAATTTTCTTACCTGTTCCCTGACTCACTACTTTACCGTCATCTCCAATTACAGGAATATCACCTGTATCATAGATAACTTCTCCATCGTAAGTAATACGACCAGCGGTTGGCTCATAGAGGCGAATCAAACTTCTTCCCGTCGTTGTCTTACCACAGCCAGACTCTCCAACAAGTCCTAATGTTTCTCCTTTTTTAATTGTAAAAGATACGTCATCAACCGCTTTTACAAATTTTTTATTTTTACCAAAACCACCTGCAGGAAAATACTGTTTCAGGTGTTCTACTTTTACTAAATCACTCATTTTCAGTACCTCCTTTCCTATTTTTTATTCTGTGCTTCAAACTCAGCCTTCTGATTTAACCAACACTGAGTATAGTGAACATCATCAAAATGTGTAACAGGAGGCATTTGTCTTAGACAAATCTTCATGCAGGAATCGCATCTAGAAGCAAATGGACATCCCTTTGGAGGATTAAGCATATCGACAGGTGTTCCCTCGATAGGAATCAATCTCTCATGGTCCTCAGCGTCCATTCTAGGAATGCTTCGAATTAATCCCTTTGTATATTCATGTTTTGGACGATAGAAAATATCATCTGTCGTACCGTACTCCACGATATGTCCTGCATACATAACCGCAATCTTCTCACAAGTAGCAGCTACAATACCAAGGTCATGCGTAATCATAATAATTGCCATGCCAAGTTTTTCCTTTAACTCCATCATAAGCTCAAGAATCTGAGCCTGAATTGTAACGTCAAGGGCTGTCGTAGGCTCGTCGGCAATCAAAAGCTTTGGCTCACATGCAAGTGCAATCGCAATCATAACACGCTGTCTCATACCACCAGATAATTCATGAGGATATTGTTTTAATCTCTTCTCTGGCTCGTTAATACCAACAAGTGTCAAAAGCTCTTTTGCACGCTCATACGCTTGTGCTTTCGTTTTATTTGTATGAAGGGTAATAACCTCCATAATCTGATTTCCAATTGTATAAACTGGATTTAAGCTCGTCATTGGATCTTGGAAAATAAGAGAAACTTCATTTCCTCTCATTTTTTGGAACTCTTTTTCTGACATCTCATTAATATGATGTCCGTTAAAATAAAGATCACCGCCAACTAATTTTCCTGGATATGCAGTAAGTCCCATCAAACTGTAGGAAGTTACAGATTTACCAGAACCAGATTCTCCTACGATTCCAAGAATTTCACCTTCTTTTAAGTGAAAACTAACACCGTTTAATGCTTTTACCTCTCCGGCTGGTGTAAAGAAAGAGAGGCGCTCGTCTTTAATTTCTACTAAATAATCACTCATTAAATTTGCCTTCCTTTCTCTAATTCTTTAATTTAGGGTCGAATGCGTCGCGAAGACCATCGCCAAGTAAGTTAAAGCTCAAGATAATCAAGCTGATTAAGAGAGCTGGGATAAACAATAAATGTGGATTTGACATAAATCCGTTAATAGCAGATCCTGCTAGGGATCCAAGAGAAGGCATTGGTACCTGAACACCGAGTCCTAAGAAGGACAAGAAACTCTCCGTAAAAATAGAAGAAGGAATCTGAAGTGTTGTTGTTACAATCAAAGTACCAATACAGTTTGTCAATAAATGCTTCTTAATAATACGTCCACTAGATGCACCAAGTGCTCTAGCAGCAGTAACATACTCACTTTGTTTTAATGTTAAAATCTGACTTCGAACCATACGAGCCATACCAACCCAGTAAAGAAGTGCAAATACGATAAAAATACTAATCATATTTGGTCCTAATTTTTGAAGCCAGCCAAACCCAGGTTTTGTGGCAAGTTCAGTAAGAGGTGCCTTAATCGCACTAGATAATAAAATAATCAATAATACATCAGGAACTGTATATATAATATCGACAATTCGCATAATAATCATATCGACGACACCACCAAAAAATGCAGCCACAGAACCCATAAAAGATCCGATACATAAAATGATAACAGCTGCTACCAAACCTACGATAAGAGAAATTCTGCTTCCAATCATAACACGGATTGCATAATCACGTCCCTGATTATCAGTTCCCAAAATATGAGGAAATATACTCTCTCCCGCCTCTTTTTGCTGAAGTTCCTTCTCAGAATACTGCATAGGTTTTAAATTATTAGCTCCCTTAATCTGTTGCTCATAAGTATAAGGATAGAAAACTGGTACAACAAAAGAAAAGAACATAACTAAAATAATTATAACCAAACTTGTCATCGCAATTTTATTTTTCTTCAATCTGCGAAAACCATCTTTCCAGAAGCTAACGCTCTCGCGCATAACTACTAGACTTTCTTTCTCATCATTACTTGCAGGGAGAAAATCTTCTGGAGTCAAATTAAGCTGAAAGCTTAAAGGATTTTTATTTTCCACGATAGTTTCTCCTTTCTATTTTAATTTAATACGAGGGTCAACAATTGTATATACAATATCAACCAATACATTGACAAATACCATAATCGATGCTAAGAAAATCGTTGTTCCCATAATAACAGTATAATCACGGTTCATTGCAGAACCGATAAACTCACTTCCAAGTCCTGGAATTGTGAAGATTTTCTCAACGATAAAACTACCAGTAATTGTGTAAGCCATCATAGGTCCTACATATGTTACAACTGGCAAAATTGCATTACGAAGAGCATGCTTAAAAAGAGATACTAACTGAGAAAGTCCCTTAGCTCTTGCAGTACGCATATAGTCTTGTCCAAGTACGTCAAGCATAGAAGAACGCATCAGACGGGTAATATATGCAGTTGGATAAAATGCCACTGAGATAACAGGCATAATATAATGCTTCCACGAAGTTAAGCCATAAGATGGCAGTAAACCTGTCTTAACACTTAAAAGATATAAAAGTATAGTACAGACTACGAATCCCGGAATCGCAATTCCACAAGTAGCAATTACAATAATAATTTTGTCTATCAGCTGTCCTCTCTTTAATGCGGCAATACAGCCAAGTGGCACTCCAATACAAACAGCGACAACAACCGCCATCAAACCGATTCTAGCAGATACTGGAAACTTTGTTGAAATAATGGACATAACTGTACGTCCGCGCTGTTTTAGGGAATCGCCAAAATCTAAGCGAATGGCACCCTTCATATAAGTAAGGTATTGTTGGAACAATGGCTTATCTAAGCCATACTTTGCCTCTAAGGCAGCTTGAGCCTGAGGGGAAATGGCTTTCTCTGACATAAATGGTCCACCAGGAACTAAATTCATGACGAAGAAAGTCAACGTAGCCACGACAAAAATAGTGATAATCGCCATGACAATTCGTTGTACGATGTACTTCATATGTTTCACTCCTTTTGAATATTTAATTTCCATCACTCTATCGCACTAAAGTGATAATGTACTTAAAAAAGGCAATGCATGACGAATTGCACCATTGCCCAGTTCTTCCTAAGTTATTATAATATGTTATAATGTAAATTGTCAACAATTCTTTGGATAAAATGTAAAAAAACATCTAATTGTTATAATATACAAATGACAATTTATCTAATAAATATGAGAAAAAAAGAGCATATTACTATCATAAAAAAATATTTTATATAAAATAAATGGGAATAATTTGGTAAAAATGAGTAAATAATCATTTTTTCTTCAAAACTTTTATTATTTGACCATACTTTTTTGCTCTTTACGTTCCCTTTACAGTTATTTTTCTATCTTTAATGCCAAATATAATAAAACGGCATCCTTAAATTTTCTTGGATTATATCCACATTTTTTATAAATTCGGTCTAATTTATACTGTAATGTATTTTTGTGCAAAAATAATCTATCACAAGTGCTTTTGAGTGACATATTCTCCTCATAATACATAAATAATAATTCTTTTTCTTCCTCCTTTAATTTTCTTATCATTTTTTCTAAATACATCTCCCGATTACTTTTTGAAATATCCTCCAATAAAATCTCTAAATCTAGTTTCTCAAACTCGGCATATAAATCTAAAGAATTTTCGATACTTTTTAAAGCAGTCTTTGCATTTTCATAGGAATAGGATAATTTTTGCAGGGAATTTTCTGTTCCAACTCCAATTTTCACAATATATTCCTGCTTGCTTGCAAATTTATAAAAATTCCTCAAAACCTCCTCTCTTTTCTCCTTGCGAAGCAGAGCTATAAACTCATTTGGATATGTATAAGAATAAATCGGCACATCATTTGCCCGAAATAAAAAATGTATTTTTTGCTCTATAAAAGATAAATTAAGCGTATCATAACTTGTATCTACCTTCATAATAACAACCGTTAACTGCTCATTTTTCTTAATTCCAATTTCTCTAAGACATTGATTAAAATATTCTCGATTTTCGACTGTTTCATTAATAAGACAGCGCATAATATAATTGCATTTTTCCGACTTTGTGCGATTTTTTTCGCCCAAATCTTGTTCCTTCATTAGCAATGTTGTAATTCGAGTAGCAAGCCTTGTATACTTCTTTACCTCACTTGGCTCTCCGCTAATTCCAATAACTGCAATAACTTCATTTCGATAAAAGATAGGAATATTGATTCCTTTTTTTGTTCCGTCAAACGCAGTATCGTCAAATACTTCTATTTGTTTTCCAGTTTTCACCACTTCAAGCCCCACCTCGTGAAAATCACCGATTCTCTCTTGATTTGTACTGGCATATATTCTTCCATTTTTATCGATAAAATTAATGCTGTGACCACAGACTTCCTCCATCGTGCGAATAATTTGATTTGCAAGATTATTTGTAATTTCAAAACCCATGTTTTTTCCTCTCCCTTTCTAATATTTTCCTATAAAATTCTCTTTCCTAGTTAGGAAGAAACGCCAAAAAACTTCTCTCTTTAGTATAGCATAGTTTATATTATAAATACTATATTTTTTTGATTTTTATATGATTTTATTAGTATTTAGAACATTGTTTTGGCATATTTTCCATGATAAACTAATAATAGAAAAAGAAAACGAAAAACTAAAAGAATCGAAAGGAGATTTTACTATGAAAGCAGTTATCGCTATTGACTCATTAAAAGGAAGCTTATCCTCTATGGAGGCTGGATATGCAATCGCAGAAGGTATCAAACGAGCAGACAGCAACGCAAAAACTATTGTTCGCCCTCTCGCAGACGGCGGCGAGGGAACCGTTGACGCGCTTGTCGAGGGAATGAACGGAACAGCTCATACCGTTACAGTTTCTGACCCACTTGGCAGACCAATCTCTGCCGTATATGGAATCATCAAAGAGTCCATGACCGCAATTATGGAAATGTCTGCCGCTTCTGGAATTACTCTTGTGACAGACGAAGAGAGAAATCCTCTAAATACTACTACTTATGGTGTCGGAGAAATGATCAAAGATGCAATAGAAAAAAATTGCCGTGAATTTATTATCGGAATTGGCGGAAGTGCCACAAATGACGGCGGAATCGGAATGTTACAGGCACTTGGATTTGGCTTGCTTGACAAAGATGGAAACCAAGTTTGCTACGGTGCAAAAGGATTAAAAGATATCGTAAAAATTACTTCTGAAAATGTTCTTCCACAATTAAAAGATTGTGTTTTCCACATCGCCTGCGATGTAAATAATCCTCTCTGCGGAGAAAGAGGTGCAAGTGCTGTATACGGTCCTCAAAAAGGTGCTGACGATAAAATGGTTGCTGATATGGACCAATGGCTAGCTTCTTACGCTGCTCTCACAAATGAACAGTATAATAAAGCTGTCAACAAAGAGACAGCTGGCACTGGTGCGGCAGGCGGACTTGGATTCGCATTTTTAGCTTATTTAAATGCTTCCCTTGAGCCAGGTGTGGACTTAATTCTTGAACAGACAAATCTAGAAAATTATATAAAAGACGCAGACGTTGTTGTCACAGGAGAGGGAAGACTTGATTTCCAAACTGCAATGGGAAAAGCTCCAATTGGAGTGGCAAAACTCGCCAAAAAATATAATAAACCAGTTCTCGCTTTCGCTGGAAGTGTAACAAAAGATGCCGTAGAATGTAATAAAAATGGAATTGACGCTTTCTTCCCTATTTTAAGAGGAATTTGTACATTAGAAGATGCCATGAAAACAGAAAATGCACAGCAAAATATGATTGAAACTGTTGAACAAGCCTTCCGCCTACTAAAAGTTACTCTTTAAACCAATCGTATTCTTTAATGTGAAATAATATAAACTTCCTACCCACTATAAAAATATAATATCAGATTCAACATATTTATGAATCAATAAAAAAGGGAAAAGAAAATCCTCCAAAAACATACCCTGTTTCGGAAAGAGGACTTTCTTTTCCTTATTTTTTATATTTTCCTTATAAAAAAACGATTCTTTTCTAGCGAAAAAATAAACCGATTTCTTTCTATAATATATATAGAAAAATCTAAAACATTGTACTAACTGCTAAAATTATATTTAATATAATAAATAAGACTATCGCTTTACTTTCAAACAGACAACGCCAAGCTCCTTCTTTCGTCGGATATTTTTCGAGATAGAGTTTTATTTGTCTGTGATTTTTATAGAAGTATCCAATCATAATCAAAAGAGAAAGTATCGAAATAATATCAAATATCATCCCTAAAAAATTCCAGCTCAATCTGTCTATCCCATAGTTTAACCACATAATATAACTATTATTAAAAATATGGAGAAATATACTCCAATAAATGCTATATTCCGCTGTAATATAGGCAAATAAGATTCCCATTGCAAATGCAAAAATTCCCTGTGGCAGATTTCCATGATAAATACCAAAGAAAAGTGCAGAAGCGGTCATAGCAAATACTTGTCCATATTTTCTAAGTTCTTGAAAAATTACTCCTCGGAAAATAAGTTCCTCCGCTATAGGTCCTAAAACTAATGTATAAATAAGCTGCAACGGAACTTGATTTACTCCCTGCGCCGATTGTATCTGAGCCTCAATCGAAAGACCAAAAATCTCTAAGATTTTATTAAAACCTAAGAAAAATGTGGAAAATAAAAACTGCGCTGCAAATAAAAATAAAATGGACCATACTAATACGCTTCCATTCATATTCCTTGAATTTTTTCTAAATAATACTGTTTTTGTTAAATCTGGCCTTAGCCATTTAAAAACAATAATTAAGGCCATCCAAACTCCCAAAGTTACACCTATCGCCTTAGAAGATTGTTGTATCGACTTTACATCAAAACTATGTATCTTAAGTAACCCCTCTGCGATTTCGTCCACTGCCACAGCAAAAAGGCTAGATAATATCATGAAACTTAAATAAAAAAATAAAAGGGTAATCCCTGTTTTCCTCATATCTGTCTTCATACCTAATCACCAATCTAAACTTATTTTTAGATTAAAGTTTAACACAAATTGCGAGTATCTGCAAGTTTATCCCCTTCTATCCCTATTTTGGCTCAGAAGATTCCTTCATTTTTAATGCTATTGTCCAAAGTAATTCTTTATCTCTATCACTTAAAGATTTATAAATTTCAAGAAAATCATAGTGAGCAGACATTGTTTTTGATTCTCTTTCCCAACCTTCTGCATTTCTCTTCACTTCTGATATTCCTAAAATATAGTCTGTTGATACATTATAATATTGAGCTAATTTTACTAGCATGTCTACTGGTATTGTACAGACATCATTTTCGTATCGACTCATATTCTGTTGCGTAATTCCAATTTCTTGTCCAACAATTTTTTGAGAAATTCGTCTCAAATTTCTCAGTTCTTTGAGCTTCCCCTTCTGTCCCATATACAATACTCCTTTACCATTTTATACATCTATACTACCTATATAGATAGCCATGATAATATTTTAACCTTTTTCCAAAGCCAATTAACAAATAATATGAGTATTATATTATTCAATTTAATTGTTTTAAGTATGATATATGAAAATTCTCCATTTTATTCCTCATCTAACTCTCGCATTTTTATCGCTATTGCCCATAATAATTCCTTGTTTTTTCTGCTTAATGTTTTGTATACACTAAAAAATTCTTGTTTTCTCTTCTTATCACTCAGACTTTTCCTCTCATTTTTTATCTGTGAAACTTCCAAAAGATAATCCGTTGTAACATTATAATATCTCGCTAGTCTAATCAGCGCATCTACTGGAACTATACTAATATTTTTCTCGTACCTGCTTAATGTCTGCTGTGATATTCCTACTGCATCTGCCACTTTCTTTTGCGCAAGATTCTTCTCTTTTCGCAATTCTCTCAATCTTTCCATCTTCCTCATACTCCTTTATCGCCACTTTCTATTTATACTGTAGCATTTTCCCCTTCTAACATCACATTTGTTAACAGTAAAATATTATCTAAATCTATTGTGCTTTACTCACTTTTTTAGTACTTACTTTACACTCCGATATAAAGAATATAAAAAATCTCTATAGAATGTTTTTCTATAGAGATTTTAATACATACTTTTATATATATGCAATATTTTCTTGTTTTGCCTAACAAAATCTTCAAAATAAGTATATCTTCTTACTTTTTAGCGTCTTCCCACCTCATGAGGATACAATTCTCCGTCATCCTTTACGACAACAGTTCCAACACCAAAAACACTGTATAATTCTAAGAGTAAAGCATGTTTTAGTCTCGCACTAATTAAATGCACTCTCTTTACGCCACCGTCTAAAGCCTTAACTGCATTTTTTAGTATCTTCTCCATAGATGGATCAAACTCTTGCTCTTTCATAACCTGTGCTAATTCGCTTTCTTTCATAGACAAAATCTTCTTACCTGTCTTTTCTAAAACAACGCCCTCTTCTTTTCCAATATAAATAAGCTTCTCTGCGTTTAATAAAACAGCAATTCTTCTTGCCGTATCTTCGGGAGTTAAATCTACCTGCTCTGTATCGATATCATTTGGTGTAATAACTGGAATATAATTATTATCCACAGTCATATGCAATGTTTGCTCATCAATTCCACAAATTCCAATTGCTTTTACACCGTTTAACTCAACAAGCTTTGCAATTCTCTTATTTTCACGGAATTTATCTGCTCCCATTCTAGAGTCATGAACGATAACTGGCTTCATGCCGACGCTCTTTAAAAGCGTCACATCCTTCATAATTTCTTGCTCTTCCTCTCCACTTAGTATATTACTGCCAAGATAACCAATTACAACTATCTTTTGATTAAAATCTCTAAAATACGGAATCGCATCTACCAAAACATTTGCTTTTTCTTTTATTATTTTTAATTGATCTTCCATTTTTTCTTGCTCCTTAGTCTTTCGCAATCTGGTTTCTATTTGAAATATTCATCTAATCGCATATTTATGCAAAATACGCGTCAGTTCATTCATTATAATCCTTTTTCTATAAATATTCCACCTTTTTTTTCGACTTTTTCTAGAAAATCAATCATTTCGGCATGAAGCAGTCGGACTTTCACAGTAGTTCCAATAAACTCATAGCCTTATATATTCCATCATTCTTAATCGAATCCGTAACCATATCAGAGCAGGATTTAACATAATCAAGTGCATTTCCCATTGCAACTCCTATGCCTGCAAATGTCAGCATATCAAGATCGTTTGGTCCGTCGCCAAATGCAATCGAATCCTTTTTTGGAATATTAAGATAGCGAAGTATCTCCTGTATTCCCGTCGCCTTTGTAACACCTTTTTGTGTAAATTCCCCGCTTTTTCCATCTTTTCTTCCGCCATAGCTTGAGTCTGTAACTTGAATCTCTGGCTCAAGAAATTTTCTCACTTGTTCTGTCGGAATTTCTGATTGTATAAACATTCCAGTTTCAATATCATTATATTTTGAAATATTGTTTAATACATCATCTTCCATCTCCAAGACATCAAATTGTCTTGCAGCTTCCTCCCAGCTTATACCTAAATCTTCCCCAAATCTCTTACATATTTTGAGTCGATTACCCTTTGTGGCTAAGAGTCTTGTTGCTCCCATAAGAATATAGGTAATATTATTTTCCTCAAAATAAGCAACCATTTTCTCCAAAGCGGGAATAGAAATACATCTTTGATTAATGACCTTTCCTTTGTACTCTACATAAGCACCTGCGGAGCAAATGATACCGTCAAATCCAAAATTTAATAAGTATTCTGAAACTTGCTTTTTGCATCTTCCTGTACAGAGGTAAATTTTATGCCCATTATTCTGTGCTTTTTTTAAAGCATTCGTTGTGCTATCTGACATTTCATCCATACCAAAGTCAATTAAAGTTCCATCAATATCAAAAAAAATTGCTTTTTTATTCATAAAATCGCCAATTCCCTTACTGCATCATTGTTCCGACAATTTGATTTACAAGCTTACCGTCCGCTTTTCCTTTCACCTTTGGCATCAAAAGCTTCATAATTTTACCTTTATCCTTATTGGTAGGTTTCTCAATCCCAAGCTCAGCCAAAACAGAGCAAATCACTTCCCTAATCTCAGCCTCATCCATCATCTTAGGAGCAAATTCTTCGTAAACTGCAATTCTATTTTTACATTCCTCGATAATATCTATTCTATCCGCTGGAGTAGAGTCAAGTGTCTCCTTTGTCTGCTTAATCTCTTTTAATACAACCTCATTTTCCTCTGTCTCTGTTAAATCCTCTCTCTTATCAATCGCCTTATTTTTAAGTGCGGACAAGAGCATGGACAGAGAATCTTTTCTCTCTTTATTTTTATCCTTCATAGCCTGAACCATAGCTTTTCTTACTTCATCTATTTTACTCATATAAACATTCCTCCTTATATTTGCTTTCATTCATGATTATGCCTGCGAAGGCAGTCATATCAGTTTACTGATATATTTTATTATAACAGACTTTTTTATTTCATTCCACCTCAAATTTCTAACATAATAATTGCTTTTTCTCACCTCTATAGTATCGTTTTTACACATTACTGAGGCACATCCAGATATCCAAATTTATATCGGTCATATCGACACAAAGCTAAATAAAGATGTCTATATCTTCCCAAGTCTTGGCAATGCTGGAGACAGAATTTCTGGAACAAAATAATAATATTACAATAAATTTTTTAACTTCTCTAACCTAAAAAGAGCCTCATCCAATGTACTTTTTTCTCTCGCAAAGTGAATACGAATCAAATGATTTACCTCTTCCTTAAAAAAGCTAGAACCTGGCACTGCGGCTACTCCAATTTCTCTAATCATCCACTCACAAAAATCTAAATCTGTATAACCTTCAAACTGTGGCAAATCTAAAAACTTCTGAATATCCACCAAAACAAAATACGTTCCCTGTGGAATATTATGTTCTAGACCAATTCGATCTAATCCTGATAAAAAATAGTCTCTTTTTTCAGTGTAAAGTGACCTCAAGTCTTCATAATATGTATCCTCAAAATTGAGTCCTACTGCTGCCGCCTCCTGAAGAGGTGCTGCTGCTCCCACAGTCAAAAAATCATGTACTTTTTTTGCTCCATCTATTACAAACTCGGGAGCAATTAAATATCCAAGACGCCATCCAGTGATAGAAAAAGTTTTAGATAAGGAATTACATGTAATCGTATGATCAAACATCCCTGGGATAGAAGATAAATAAGTATGCTCGTACGGTTTGTAAACTAGATGCTCATATACCTCATCGGTTATCGCATAGGCATCATATTTCAATACTAGTTGTCCGATTGCCTCTAATTCTTCCCTAGAAAAAACTTTTCCACACGGATTAGAAGGATTACAGATAATGATTGCCTTGGCACCATTTTTAAATCCTTCCTCAATAAGATTTAAATCAAAATGATAGTCAGGTGGCACTAACGGAATATAAATTGGATCAGCGCCCGATAAAATAGCATCTGCCCCATAATTTTCATAAAATGGAGAAAATATCATAACCTTATCTCCTGGATTACAGATAGTCATCATAGCACACATCATCGCCTCCGTTCCACCACATGTTACTACGATTTCTTTATCTGGATTTATCAAACGCCCAATTCGCTTTCCCTGCTTTCTTGCTAATGCCTCTCGGAGATTTTTCGCCCCAAAGGTAATTGAATACTGATGTGGTCCTTCATAAACTACCTCGGAAAGTCTATCCAATATTTCCTTTGGCGGATCAAAGTCTGGAAAACCTTGCGATAGATTAATCGCTCCATATTCATCGCTAATTCTTGTCATACGTCTAATAACAGAATCCGTAAATATTTTTACTCGATTGCTTAATTGTGGCATAATTTTGTTCCCTCTCTTTCCAAAATTTTAATAAATTCTGTGATTGCATCTAAACCATCTTTTAAGACGTCAGAATTACTTGCATATCCAATTCGCATACTATGTTCTTCCTCAAAACATCCTCCTGGTGTTACAAAAGCACCTGTCTCACGGTACATTCGCTCACAAAACTCATAAGAAGGCATATCAAAATCATAGTAAACTAACGCTGTTGTTCCCGCCTGTGGCTTCGTATAGTATACATGTTTTTGATTTAAAACCCACTGATCCAAAATATCTAAATTTTTACGGACAATTTTGCGGCTTCTCTCTAAAAGTTTTTCTTTATGTTCTAATGCAATTCCAGCAATCTTCTCATCAAACATCCCACAACTAACTAAATTATAATCTCTGTGAGATAGACAAGAACGCACTACTTTCATATCATGAGTCGCAATCCATCCTAATCGAAGTCCTGCCATAGAAAATACTTTTGACATACTGCTAACAGAAATTCCCTTTTCATAAATATCTGCAATCGATTCACACCAGACATCATCCTGCACTAAATGGCGATACACCTCATCACATAATACATACGCATCTACCTCTTTAGCAATTTTAACGATTTCTCTTAACATTTCATTGGATATTAATGCGCCTGTTGGATTATTCGGATTGTTGATACAAATCATCTTCGTTTCTGGAACCACAAGACGTTTTAACTCATCTAAATCTGGAAGATATCCATTACTCTGCTTAAGCTGCATAATCTGCACATCTGCTTTATAGGATTCTGGAATTGAATATAGTTGTTGGTAAGTAGGCATAATACTGATAATACGATCTCCTGGATTAATAAGAGAATAAAAAATATGGTGATTAGCTCCAGATGCGCCATGGGTTGGAACAATATTTTCCATCTGAATCGTTTTATACAGACTACTGACCCCTTCCAAAAATTTGGGATTCCCCTCAATATCACCATAAGTTAATCTTTTCTTGCAAAATTCTTTCCAAAACTCATCTCCATCTATCCCTGTCATCTGCCATAACTCCTCCAATGTAATGGAATTCACACAGGTTTCTGCAATATTATATCTTGCACCCACCTCATACTTATTCATCCATTCCTCCACTTTAAAAGGTTTAATAATCATTATTTTTTCCTCCTTAAAAAAAATAAAAGGTATTCAAAACCCTTCCTTATAACATGAATTCCATGCCGTACCTACGGAAAAGTTCTGAATACCTTTTTACACTCCACCCGGTGGTAGAGCAGGTTGTCTATTTAATTTAGTTTATTCTATATCAAATCATGTCGTTTGTCAATAATTAAGAAAAAATCTATTCTTTATATTATCATCTTTCCTCCATAACTATTTCTTCTAAAATTCTCCTTGATATTTCCAATCTGTTTATTTTTCTTTTAACTTTTTATCTTTTTTAGACATATTAATTTTAAGAATTATAAGAGGCTTTAACAAACTCCATTTACATAGGCAATGTGTTTTTTTATCATAACAATAATTTGAATTTTCAGCTTTTTCTGGAATCAAGAAAATAAAAATAAGAGAACTAATGAGCAGCATAGGCGGATAAAATAAATTTGGGATAATATCAAATGCCGATAACTCATATCCCAATTCATTTGTAGCAGAGAGTGCAACTAGCATCTGAGCCCCATAAGGAATCACGCCCTGAAATATACAAGAAAACGTATCTAATATAGACGCTGATTTCTTTTTTGTAATACCATATTCCTTCGCCATCTGTGCTGCAATTGGATTAGCCATGACAATGGCAACTGTATTATTCGCTGTAGCTATATCCATCATTCCAACCAAAAGCCCCATTCCAAGCTGTCCGCCTTTTTTTCCTTTGAACGTTTTGCGAATTACAAAAAGCAGCGCCTCGAAACCGCCGTACTCTCGAATTAGGGCACACATTGCAGATACTAAAATTGCTACCATACTCGTCTCAAACATACCAGATACTCCCGAACCCATATTGCTAATAAAATCGACTGGAGTCATCTGCCCCATTAAGAACATAAGCAACGCCCCAGATACTATACCGACTAGGAGCACGACAAATACATTTATTCCAATGATTCCTCCTATCAGAACGAAAATATAAGGGATAATCTGAATTAAATGATATTCCCTAACCACCGCTCCACTTAAGTCTGTGCGAAATGATAATGCCAAAATGAAGACTAATGTCACCATCGCAGCTGGAAAAGTAATTTTAAAATTTTCTCGAAACTTATCTTTCATGGCACATCCTTGTCCATTACACGCCGCAATTGTTGTGTCTGAGATAAAAGATAAATTATCCCCAAACATAGCACCACCCATAACAGAACCTACACATAAAGGAAGATGAAATCCAGACGCTGAGGAAACAGCCACTGCAATCGGAGTAAGCAATGTAATAGTTCCAACCGATGTCCCCATAGCTGTTGATACAAAACAAGACACAATAAATAATACTGCAACCGCAAATCTCGCTGGAATTAATGATAGCATAAAATACGCCACACTCTCAGCACTACTTCTTCCGACTACACCGACAAAAGCCCCCGCAGTCAAAAAAATTAAAATCATTGTAATAATATTTTTATCTGCGAGTCCAGTCGCCATAACCGCTAATTTATCATCAAACTTTAACTGTCTATTTTGAAGACAGGCTACTAAAATTGCCAGCATAAATGCTGCCACAATAGGAACATTATAAAATCCCATCGGAATTTTCATTATATACTCAAATGTAATTCCTAGTCCTAGATACATAACTAGAAATACTAAAATTGGCAGTAATGCCTTTGGATTATTCTTTTTCATAATCTTAACCTTTCTGCTTCATTAATAATTTGATTTTATTTCTTTTTTTCATTTTATCATATTATTATCTATTTTTCTACATATTTAGGAATATTTGTTAGTTTATTCAAAAAATAATACCTAATATATTTCAAAAGAAATATAAATTGCGTAAATAGGAATTTTCTAAACAGCTAGAAATAAAATTTTAAAATATCATTCACATTCAAAAAAAACAATGATAAAATAAAAAATAGAGGACACGCCCGATAAATTGCTTATCCTCATTCCTAACAAACTATAATAAAATGAAATATCAAAAAAACGAAGGAGGAATATGAAATGAAGAAACAACAAGAACTCTCATTTTTGGAGGGTTCCATTTTTGGTTCTCTAATAAGATTTGCACTGCCTGTCTTAGGCTCTTTAATCTTGCAAGCTGCCTATGGTGCAGTGGACCTTTTAATCGTAGGACAGTTTGGTAACGCCTCTAGTATTTCTGCTGTTGGCACCGGAAGCACATTCATGCAGATGGTAACTTTTGTTATCACTAGTCTTGCCATGGGCTCAACAGTTTTAATTGGACAACATATCGGTGAAAAGAAGCCTAAGAAAGCTGGAGACGCTATCGGAACAACTATCGTTTTATTTATTATAATTGGAATTGTTCTGACGATTTTACTCGAAATATTTGCCGGTAATTTTATGACATTACTGCAAATTCCAGAGGCATCTTACGAAAAAGCCGTAAATTACGTCCGAATTTGCTCCGCCGGTATTCTCATAATTATCGCATATAATGTAATCAGCGGTATTTTGCGAGGTGTTGGAAATGCCAATCTCCCTTTTATTTTTGTCGGCATCGCCTGCGTAGTAAATATTATCGGTGATTTACTTTTCGTTGCTGTCCTTCATATGGATGCATCTGGCGCCGCTTTAGCTACAGTTCTCGCTCAGCTTGTATCCGTAATAATATCGTTATTTGTGCTTAGAAAACAGTCGCTTCCCGTCTCTTTTTCACTGGCACAATGCAAAATTTATCCAGTGGAATTAAAAAGAATCATAAATATCGGTCTTCCTATTGCGTTACAGGAAGCTATGGTACAAGTTTCCTTTCTCGTCATTAATACCATCATCAATAATATGGGATTAATGCCTTCGGCTGGATACGGTATCGCACAAAAAATTGTATCTTTTATTTTATTAGTTCCATCCTCTGTTATGCAGACTGTCTCTGCCTTTGTGGCACAAAATATTGGAGCTGGAAAAAGAGACCGTGCCAAGAAGGGATTTTTTACTGCTATGATTACTGGAGCCAGTATCGGTGTTATTTTCTTCTTTATCGGCTTTTTCGGAGGTGGAATCCTCTCCTCTTTCTTTACTAGCGACATCGAAGTCATAAGACAAAGTTCTCTTTATTTAAAAGGCTTCGCCCCAGAATGTATCCTTACTTGCATTTTATTTAGCAGCATTGGATATTTTAATGGTTCTGGAAACAGTCTTCCAGTTATGATTCAAGGAATTAGCTCTGCTTTTTGCATCCGTATTCCTGTATCTATACTGATGTCAAAACTTCCTAATACCTCATTAATGCTCGTAGGTTTGGCGACACCTATCACGACTGTATACGGAATTTTATTTTTCTTTATCTGCTTTACATTATTGCGCCGCAAAACAAAGTCGCAGTCTAATCTAAACGAAAGGTTAGTAAAATAAAGCGAGACAAAATTTAATCAAGTAATAAAAGAGCCCCCAAAAGTTAAACTGAAATCTAACTTTTGGGGGATAATTTTTTATTTTTACTATTTATTATTCTACTGCTTTAAATGCCTCATCTAAATCCTGGATAATATCTGCAATATTTTCTGTACCAATCGATAAACGAATTGTATTAGGTTTAATACCCTGATCTAGAAGTTCCTCCTCTGTGCACTGGCTATGTGTAGTCGTAGCTGGGTGGATAACAAGAGATTTTACATCTGCAACATTTGCGAGGAGAGAGAAAAGTTCCAAATTGTCGATAAAATCTTTTGCTTTTTGAGCATCTCCCTTAATCTCAAAAGTAAAGATAGAGCCGCCTCCATTTGGGAAGTACTTCTTATATAATTCTTTTTGGCTCTCATCTTGAGTTACAGATGGATGGTGAACTGCCTCTACCTGTGGATGATTATTTAAATATTCCACTACCTTTAATGCGTTTTCTACATGACGCTCTACACGAAGAGATAATGTCTCAAGTCCTTGGAGGAAGAAAAATGCGTGGAATGGAGAGAGAGTTGCTCCTGTATCTCTCAAAAGGATAGCACGAATTTTTGTCACAAATGCTGCTGCTCCTACTGCTTTTGTAAAACTGATTCCGTGATAGCTTGGGTTTGGCTCTGTCAATGATGGGAATTTTCCTGATGCCTCCCAGTCAAATTTTCCGCTATCTACAATTACACCACCAATTGTTGTTCCATGTCCACCGATGAATTTTGTAGCAGAATGTACAACGATGTCTGCGCCGTACTCAATTGGACGAACCAAATATGGAGTTGCAAAAGTATTATCTATAACAAGAGGTATCTGATGCTTATGTGCAATCTTAGCTACCGCCTCAATATCTACCACATCAGAGTTTGGATTGCCGAGAGTCTCGATAAAAATAGCCTTTGTATTTTCTTGAATCGCAGCCTCCACCTCATCATAATGAAAAATATCTACAAATGTAGTTGTAATACCATACTGTGGAAGTGTATGTGCCAGTAAATTATAAGAACCACCGTATATATTTTTAGCAGAAACAATATGATCCCCATTTTGTGCCAAGTTCTGAATTGTGTAAGAAATAGCTGCTGCACCGGAAGCTACTGCAAGTGCTGCCACTCCACCTTCTAATGCTGCTATTCTCTTCTCAAATACATCCTCTGTTGGGTTAGTGAGTCGTCCATAAATATTTCCTGCATCTGATAATCCAAAACGTGCTGCCGCATGTTCACTATTGCGGAATACATAAGAAGATGTCTGATAAATTGGTACTGCTCTCGCATCAGTTACTGGATCTGGATTTTCCTGTCCTACATGTAATTGTAATGTCTCAAATTTAAATTTTCTATTTTCCCTTGTAATTTTTTTGCCCATAATCTTCGTCCTTTCTCTACTATAATTATTAATTCATGTTTTTCCCTCTTCCCTTAGCACTCTACACGGTTTAGGTGGGAGTTTTTTCACATCTTGATATAATTTTGTATCTCATATCCCTATTTTCCTACTAAACTTATATGTTTTATATGAATTGTTTTTATTATATACTCCACTGTCCTATTTGTCAACTATTTTTTTTAAAATATAAAATTAATAATTCCCACCTGTTTTTCAACGTATCTAATCTTCTATATTTATTCCGCCAATTCTAGCATTTTTTGTAATGGTACACTTGCTTTGTTTATCGTATCTTCATCAAGTATCACTTCATTATTCATTTTTTCCAGACTATCTAATACTTTATCTATAGTTACCCGTTTCATATTTGGACAAAATTGTCTATGTCCAACGGAATAAAATTTTTTATTTGGATTTCTACTCATTAATTCAAAAAATACTCCCATTTCCGTACATATAATAAATTCGGTATTATCACTTTTCGTTGCGTAATCGATAATCTCCGATGTACTCCCTATAAAATCGGATACGTTAAGAACATCTATCGTACATTCAGGATGTGTCAAAACAAGTGCTTTAGGTTTTGCTTCTTTTGCCTTTAATACATTTTCTAAAGAGATACTCTTATGTACGTGACAATAACCATCATTAAAAATAAAGTTTTTTTCTGGTAATTTTTCTGCTATATATCTTCCAAGATTATTATCTGGAACAAAAAATATATTTTTTTCAGGCATTCTTTTCACAACTCTTACTGCATTTGATGATGTTACACATACATCAGATACCGTTTTTATTTCTGCCGTAGAGTTTACATATGTAACAACAGCCACATTGCCATCATATTCTTTACGAACACTCTCTATTTTTTCTTTCGTAATCATATGAGCCATTGGACAATCTGCACTGTCATCTGCCATAATTACCCTTTTCTCTGGGTTCAATATCTTGGCACTTTCACCCATGAATTTTACCCCACAAAAAAGAATATTTTTCTGTTTTACTTTTGTCGCAATCTTTGCAAGAAAATAAGAATCTCCTACATAGTCTGCTATTTCCTGAACAGCTCCATCAACATAATAATGTGCAAGAATTACTACATCCTTTTGCTTCTTCAACTGCTCCAATTTGGCTATGGTATTTTTATCCATTTTATATCCTTCTCTCACTATATTATGAATGTCTTATGAACTATATCATCCAAAAATTATCTGTACATACTATTTTTCTATAAACTTCGAACTGGAACCATTTATTATGCAACTCAGAATTGCTCTTTCCACCGTTCTCAGCATAGTCTCTTAAAAATTCATCTAAATCCTTTTTATTTTTAATAGAAAGAGTAAATCCTCTCTCATCTAAAACAGGAAGTCCCATGAACTGATACTCATCTAGTTTTATAATATCTTGTATCTGTCTATTTCGAATGCAAACTGCCGCACCACTTTCCACAGAAACAATATCAAAATACTCTGGGTATTTAAAACTTTCTCCCTCGGAAGGAATAAAATCTCCCACATGATATGTTTTGTCTGTCGTATTTGTATTCGTCTTTGTCAGCATAGCATTTTTTAAATCAAAATAAAATTCTTCAAATATATATCCACCTATCTTAATATCATCTTTTTCAAAATAAGGTTTTTCCTCTGAAAGATTTATCTCTTCTATCACGCCACAGGCAGAAGTCATATGGCTCACACGGTCAATTAAAATCAATTCACCCAATGTCTTATGATGCTTGAATGTATCTAGAACAATTTTTTCTGTTAATTCCACTTGGCATAAAGCAATTTCATTTTTCTCAATCGCAGTTGTCTCAATATGTTCTCCAGTGTTTACATCTATTTTATATAAAATCTTTTTAATAAATCCAACAATTTTCTTCGTTCCAGATTTTATCAAATATTCCTTTCCGACTGTTAATTTTTCGTCATCCATCCATAAAAATGTAGCTAAAAAGCTTTTTGCCACTGGAAGACTCTCATCGTCTGTCAGCACACAGCCTCGACTTACATCCACTTCTTTATCAAGCTGAATTGTGACCGCCTGCCCTGCAATCGCTTCTTTCTTTTCGTCGCTTCCCACTAAAATCTTTTTCACACAAGCAGTTTCTTTGCTTGGCAAAGTAATAATTGTCTGCCCTTCTTTTATACTTCCACTCTCAACCTGTCCCTGAAATCCTCTAAATTTATGATTTGGACGACATACTCTCTGAATTGGCATATAAAAACTAGACTCTTCTTCTCCTAAGTCATCTGTCCCTGACACATCCACTGTCTCTAAATACTCAAGAAGTGCCTCTCCTTCATACCAAGGTGTATGACTTGATTTTTGTGTCACATTATCTCCCTCTGTAGCACTCACTGGAATTACCGTTATATTTTTAAGATTCAAGCTCTCCGATAAATTTTCGATATCTTTTTTTATCTCTTCAAAACGCTCCTGACTATAATTTACGAGGTCCATTTTATTTACCGCAAATACAAAATACTCAATTCCCATGAGAGAACAGATTCGGCTATGTCGCCTTGTCTGGACAAGCACTCCCTGCTTTGCATCTACTAAAATGATTGCAAGTTGGGCAAATGATGCACCTACCGCCATATTTCTCGTATATTCTTCATGTCCTGGCGTATCCGCCACAATAAAGCTTCTTTTATTCGTCGTAAAATAACGATATGCCACATCAATTGTAATTCCCTGTTCTCTCTCTGCCATAAGACCATCTAAAAGAAGAGAATAGTCGATTGCTCCGCCTCTAGAACCAACCTTACTATCTAATACTAAAGCCTTCTCCTGATCCGCATATAAAAGCTTAGAATCATAGAGAATATGGCCAATCAATGTAGATTTTCCGTCATCCACACTTCCGCATGTAATAAATTTCAATAATCCACTCATTAGAAATATCCCTCTCTTTTTCTTTTCTCCATACTCGCTGCCCCGCCATCTTTGTCAATGACACGGCTTGTACGCTCGGATTCTACAGAGCTTAATGTCTCTTCAATAATTTCATCTAAAGTATCTGCATCCGATTCAATACCTCCTGTAAGCGGATAACAGCCTAGTGTTCGAAAACGTACTTTTTTCATCTCAACCGTCTCTCCTGGATTTAATCTCATACGGTCGTCATCTACCATAATGATATTTCCATCTCTTATAACGACAGGTCTCTCCTTCGCAAAATAAAGAGGAACAATCGGAATATTTTCTCGCTTAATATACTGCCATATATCTTTCTCTGTCCAGTTTGAAATTGGAAATACACGGATACTCTCTCCTTTATTTATCTCTGTATTATATAATTTCCACATCTCAGGTCGCTGATTTTTTGGGTCCCACGCATGAGATTCATTTCGAAATGAAAAAATCCTCTCTTTTGCTCGACTCTTTTCCTCGTCACGCCGTCCGCCGCCAAATGCTGCTGTAAATCCATATTTATTGAGTGCCTGCTTTAAGGCCTGTGTTTTCATAATATCTGTATAGACAGAACCATGGTCAAAAGGATTGATTCCTTGTTTTACTCCGTCCTCATTAATATACTCTAACATTTCAATTCCAAGCTCTTTTGCAGTTTTATCTCGAAATTCAATCATCTCCTTGAATTTCCATGTCGTATTGACATGTAAAAAAGGAAACGGTGGTTTTTCTGGATAAAAGGCTTTTAAAGCCAAATGAAGCATAACAGAGCTATCCTTTCCAATAGAATACAGCATCACTGGGTTTTCACATTCTGCTGCAACTTCGCGAATAATATAAATTGCCTCTGCTTCTAATTCGTCTAAATGTGATAATCTACTCATATTTTTCTCCTATTTTTAATATTGATTGGAATTTCTTCGGTCTATATCTATTATAATTTCTCTTCCATCTATTTTTTTAATTTTCCAGTGAAGAAGAGCTCCCTCACTAGATACATTCATTACACTGCCCATGCCTCCGATATCTGCACCAAGATAAAAATCAATCGCGCCCACGCGACATTCCTTTACACAAGATACACAGCCCCAACAATTTTTAGGATATTTCATAAAGGCTTTTTGATTTTCAATGACAATCAACGTACCTGGACATACTTCCATACATTTTCCACAGCCCACGCATTTATTCTGGTTAATTCGTATGCTCATATGTATCCTCCTTTACGATATCTCGAAATTGTATTTGAATATTTCCATTTTCCATTTTAGAATTGACATATTTAAAATAAGCTTCCTCTGTTTTTGGATAATCTAAATTTTCATTAAAAGAATGCCATCTCGTCTCTTTTCGACTTCTCAAATGTGCAATTAGAACTTTACATACTAATAACCTATCTCTTAATTCATAGAAAAACAAAAGTTCATGCATATCTGGGGCCGTTACCTGATTTGACAATTCTAAGAGTTTGTCAATCTTCTCATCTGCCAAGTCAAGCTGCTTTTCATTGTACTGATAATGGGTGGAAATTCCTCCTGCGTACTCATCCATTATCTTTTGCATCGCTTCTTCTAGCTCTTCTATAGAAAATACGGAATCTTTTTTATTTCGTATTTTTTCGTATCCCTCTAAAATAGTATCTATCTGCTCTTGGAGATGTTCTTCATCTATTCTCTTTGTCTGTTCTAATTCTTCTTTTCCTATCCTTGCATCTTTCCATTTTTCTAAGATGGACAAGGCTGCAATCTCCCCTTCTGCTAATGCTCCTGTCACATATTTTTGAGGACAACCTCCTGCCACATCTCCCGCCGCATAGAGATTTTTAATCGTTGTTTGTCGATTTGTATCTACCCAGTATCCGCTAGCTGTATGGCCTCCCACAATATAAGGCTCTGTTCCCTCTATCTCCACATCCTGCTCACTAGGCATCTTTCCAGTCTCAATCCATTTTAATGTCTGACTCGGAGCCATATTTAAGTATGCCTTTAATAACTCTTTATCTTGTTCCTTCGTAATTACGCTTGTGCGCAAATAGCAAGGTCCATTTCCAAGTTGATTTTCCCTCACTGTGCCATATACACGCTCGCTCGTCGTCAAACCGTATTT
Organism: Lachnospiraceae bacterium; assembly: GCA_051880475.1. Taxonomy (GTDB): domain Bacteria; phylum Bacillota; class Clostridia; order Lachnospirales; family Lachnospiraceae; genus JAUUSJ01. The sequence goes on from JBJEOA010000019.1 coordinate 25,947, forward strand.
TTGTTCATATACAAATCCCCTTGCATTTATTTGTTTGGCATTTACTCCCTGTGCTATCGTCCCTGTCGGAGCAATCGTATCTTTGCATCGAAGAGCGATAAACCTCATCTCAAAAGAAGTCATCTCTGCTCCCGCTCGAATTCCCATCGCATATCCCGCTCCTGTATTAAAAGGCGGATACCACATTTTATGTCTGGAAAATCCTGGATTATTTGGGCGATATAAGCCCGCAGCACCGCCAGTTGCAATTAAAACTGCTTTTGCTCTAATAATATAAGCTTTTTCTTCTATAATAGAAAATCCTACTGCTCCATATACTTGATTATTCTCCACAAGTAAATCGGTAATATTTACATAGTTTAAAATCTTAATATTTTCTTCGTCTTTGACAGCTTTCGCTAAAATAGGCTTAAAATTTTCTCCATTTATTTTGATATTTCTGTTGCCCCTTGCAACATAATCTCCGTTCTCATCTTTTAAAATTACTAGCCCTAATGATTCTAAATCTGCTGTCACATCATTAAACCGTCTGGCCGCTGATAATAATAAATCTCTTCTCACAATTCCGGCGGCATCTTTCGTGGCATACTCTACATAATCCTCTGGCTTTCGCCCTTTCACAATATAAGCGTTAATTGCATTTACCCCTGCCGCAAGACAGCCACTTCTCTTAATATTTGCCTTTTCTATCACTACCGTATGATATTTTGAATTTCTCGCCACAGTCAATGCCGCATAACATCCAGCCGTTCCGCCTCCCACTATGAGAATATCCGTCTGTATTTTCTCGATTTGCAATTTCTCTCTCATATCATTTTCCTTTTTATACAATCTATTACAATCTATTTTTAAATTACTAAAGATTCTTCTCGCACAGAGCTGTTTTCAACTAAGAAGACTTCATCTCCTTTTATGACAAAAACTTTGTAGACAAATACATCCACCGTCTCGCCTTCCAAAATAGGAGCTTCCTCTAATCCTCTCTTCGCAGTTAAAACGATATCCCCAAGCCGAATTTTTAACTCTAAATTATTTCCACGGAAAAAGACTCTCTCTACAACTCCTTCCATTGCAGAACGTTTGTAAATCTGAACTTCATCTTTTTTTGTAACTTTTACAAATTCTGGACGCACAATTGCTCTATCTGCCCCTTCGATACTCTCAAAATACTGAAGCTTGCGGTAATCTAATACGGTTGCCTGTCCAAAGAAGGAAGCTGTAAAAGAAGTCTTAGGATTTTGATACACTTCAAGTGGTGTTCCTTTTTGCTCGATTCTTCCCCTGTTTGTAATAATAATTTCGTCTGCCACTTCAATGGCTTCTTCCTGGTCATGTGTGACAAAAATACTCGTTATTCCAAGATTTCCAATCATTTCCTTTAACCAACTTCTAAGTTCTTGTCTAATTTTTGCGTCAATCGCCGCAAAAGGTTCATCAAGAAGAAGAAGATGTGGATTCGGAGCTAGCGCTCTAGCAAATGCCACTCTCTGCCTTTGCCCTCCAGAGAGCTGACTAGGATAACGTTTTTCAAGACCTGTAAGTCCTGTGAGAGAAATAAGTTCTAAAACTCTCTCTCTTATTTTTTTGTCATCTATTTTCTTTACTTTTAATCCAAACGCGATATTATCGTATACTGTCATGTATCGAAATAACGCATAATTTTGAAATACAAATCCAATTTCTCTGGCACTTGGTTTTATATTATTTACTACTTTGCCATCGATAATAATCTCACCGCTATCTGGCTGTTCAAGTCCAGCTATCATACGAAGTATTGTCGTTTTTCCACTTCCGCTTGGACCTAAAAGTCCAATCAATTTTCCCTTTTCTATTCCAAAACTCACCTCATCCGAGGCTTTATATGTGCCAAACGTTTTATTAATATTTTTCAATTCAACATACATATTTTTATGTCTCCTTTTTTCCTCTATATTCCACTACACTTCGAATTACTAGCAAAATAAGTGCTAAAATTACGAGAATAGACGATACCGCAAAAGCTGGTACATACTGAAATTCATTAAATAATATTTCTACGTGAAGTGGTAAAGTATTTGTCTTTCCCCTAAGATGCCCTGATAAAACAGATACAGCACCAAACTCGCCCATCGCTCTTGCTGTACAAAGCACTACTCCGTAGAGAAATGCCCATTTTATATGGGGAAATGTAATTTTTGTAAATATTGTCATTCCCCCTGCTCCCATTAATGCTGCGGCCTCTTCCTCATCTGTCCCGACTGCTTCTAAAACAGGAATCAATTCTCTAGAGACAAAGGGAAAAGTAACAAATATCGTTGCGAGTATAATTCCAGGAACTGCAAATACAATCTTCACTCCTGTCTGCTGTAAAAAAGGATATAAAATACTTTGTTTTCCAAAAACTAAAATATAAATAAGACCTGCGATAATCGGTGATACAGTCACCGGAATATCAATCAATGTCGTTAATACTCTTTTGCCTCGGTAATGAAATCTCGTCAAAGCCCACGCCGCACTTAAACCAAAGATAGTATTAAATACAACTGCTGCCACTGTCGCTTCTACTGTTAATATCAACGCTTTTATTGTATATTCATCTGTGACAGCAGATATATAAAATTCCCAACCATTTCGAAGCGCCTCTGTAACTACGACAACTAAAGGGAGAACAAGCATAATTCCAAGAAATAAGACGCTGATTCCTATGAGCAGTACTTTTACGAGCCACTGTTTTTTATCTATTTCTTTCACTATATATTTCCTCCTCTAATTCGTTTTGCATTATGGGCCTGCAAAGCATTTACCATAAATAAAATGAAAAATGATACAAAAAGCATTACTAATGCGATGGATGTAGCGCTGGCGTAATCATATTCTTGAAGCTCTGACATAATAATAAGCGGTGTAATTTCTGTATAGTACGGCTTATTTCCTGCGATAAAAACGACACTTCCGTATTCTCCAAGACATCTTCCAAATGCCAATCCAGTCCCTGTAAATAGGGCAGGCATTAGTTCTGGGAAGATTACTCTTCGAAATATTGTTGCCGGATTAGCTCCTAAAACCATAGCTGCCTCTTCATAGGAGCCATCTAATTTTTCAAGCACCGGCTGTACTGCTCGAACTACAAATGGAATTCCTATAAAAATAAGTGCAATCGTAATTCCTATTCTCGTATAAGCTATCTTGATTCCAAACTGGGCAAAAAACTTTCCTACCAGTCCATTATCAGAAGTCAGTGACGTAAGTGCAATTCCTGCCACAGCCGTAGGAAGAGCGAATGGTAACTCTATCATCCCGTCCATAATTCTCTTGCCCGGAAAATCATATCGCACAAGAACCCATGCTAAAATAATTCCCATCACCGCATTGACAAGAGATGCCACTAAAGCTGTAATAAAACTAACATAAAAACTAGCTAAGACTCTCTCTCTCGTAATTACCTCAAAAAATTCTTTTATGCCAAGCTTAGAGGAATATACTGCCAAAGATGCCAACGGAATTAGGACAATAATACTAAGCATGGTAATGGTTATCCCCATAGTTAAATTAAGTCCTGGAATAACCCTTGTTTTTGTCTCCATTCTCTCTTACCTCTCTTTCCTCCATACTTATTACCTGATTTGTAAATATATCACGCTATTATAAAGACTTATTTTTTATACTATAAATTTATTTTTCATATATCTGGTCAAAAACACCGCCATCTGCAAAATGAACGGTCTGTGCCTTATCCCATCCACCAAATTTATCAATGGTGACTAGATTGATATTAAGGTCAAATACATCATCATACTGTTTTAAAATTTCTTCATTGGAAGGACGATAATAATTATCTCCCGCAATTTTTTGTGCCTCATCGGAGTATAAATAATTAAGATATTCCGTAGCTACATCACGAGTTCCTCTCTCGTCTACCACAGAGTCGACAACTGCCACCGATGGCTGTGCTAAAATACTAATGCTTGGTGTGATAATCTCGTAATCATTAGGAGCATCCTTAACGGATAAATAAGCCTCATTTTCCCAGGCAATTAATACATCTCCCTGTCCGTTTTCTACAAAGGAAGTAGTAGCTCCCCTCGCTCCTGAATCCAAAACTAATACATTTTCATATAATTTCTTCATAAAATCTTTGATTTTTTGTTCATCGCCATTATAAAGATTATCTGCGTATGCCCACGCTGCTAAATAATTCCACCTAGCCCCTCCGGAAGTCTTTGGGTTTGGTGTGATAACACCCACACCGTCTTTTACTAAGTCATCCCAATCTTTAATATTTTTTGGATTTCCTTTTCGAACTAAGAAAACGATTGTAGATGTATATGGTGAGCTATCATCTGGAAATTCTTCTATCCATCCATCTTCAATAAGTCCTGCATCGCAGATTGCTTTTATATCATACTCTAAGGCAAGAGTAACGACATCCGCCTCTAGACCATTTGCAACCTCTAAAGCTTGCTTTCCAGAGCCTCCGTGTGACTGTGTAATACTGACATCTTGTCCTGTCTTCTCTTTCCAATGCTCTGCAAAAATTTTATTATATTGCTCATATAACTCTCTCGTAGGGTCATAAGAAACATTTACAATAGATACGGCATCAGAATCACTAGAAGCTTCTTCGCTTTTTTCCTTTTGTGAATTGCATCCAATCAAACCTGCCATGACTAAAACTGCCGCCAAACTAAATGCTACTATTTTTTTCTTTTTCTTAATATTCATCCTATTTTCCTCCTTTTTTATTTCCTAGTAATTCGATATGTTTTATATGAATTGTTCTTATTATATTCCACGATTTACCATTTGTCAATTATTTTTTTTAATACATAGCAGAAACTTTCATAAAAAAAGACTTGGCACCTTCATAAAGAAGGTAATCCAAGTCTTTATAATCATCACTTATATATTTCTTATTTTTTAGAAAATGCCAGACATGCTGCCCCTAATAACCCTGAATCCTCATTTAATGTGGAACGACGAAGTTTGATTAGAGGTTTCATATTGTCATATACTTTACTCTTTACTAGCTCCTCCACTTCTTCCACAAATCCCTCGATTTTTAATGCCACAGAGCCCCCTAAAATAATAATCTCTGGGTCCGCAAAAGCGTAAATAAAAGCAATAAAATTCGCAAGATAATTTTTCGCATCCATCATAATCTGTCTTGCCTTCTCATTTCCCGACAAAGCTAGTTCATTTACCTCTCCAGCATGTTTTACATTAAGTCCTGCTGCCTTCGCCCTGCTTGTAATGGCAGTTCCACTGCTAATCGCCTCAATTCCACCTGGGATAATAGAGCCGTGGGATGGGCCGTCTGGCATCATGATACAGTTTGCAACCTCATTCGCATATCCATGTGCACCAAGATAAATTTTTTTATCTATTATAAATCCTGCTCCAAGACCTGTGGAGACAGTTAAAAACTGCACATATCGATAATTCTTGCCCTCTCCGATAACCGCCTCAGCTAATCCCGCAAGATTGGCATCGTTTTCTAAGTATACTGGAATTTTTACTAAATTTTCCAATTCTTTTGCCACATATAAATTTTGCCAGCCGCCTTTTAAATTCGGAGGAGTAAGAATCTGACCGTGAATTAAATCGAGTGGTCCCGGGCAAGACATTCCGACACCGACAATCTCTTCCTTCCAATCTTTCATCACTTCTGCGATTTTTCCAAGTGTCACCTCTGGATTTTTAGTATCTGTATCAAACTGAGTTCGATACACAATCTCATAATTTTCATTAATCAGTGCCACACGTGTATTGGTTCCTCCAATATCAATTCCTACTGCATATTGCATCGTATTTCACCCTTCCTTTCTCTTTATCTATATCTCTTTATCGAATATCATATACACTTCGAAGTTTTAATCGCTCTGCTTTTCCTGATACAATCTTCACTCTCTTACTATCTGCATTCAAATCAAAATAGTTATCGGAGAGAATCAAATCTTCCTCCTCATTAAGAATCTCCACGCTCTTAGCATAGGCATTTGCCGATACGATAATCTCGTCTCCCTCTATGCGATAAGATAATTCTGGGTTTTTATATTTAAAATATTTCGGATAAGAAAAAATAACCGTTCCGTCTGAAATCACTTCTCCGTCTTTTCTCATCTCATAGCTTACATATTCTGAAAAAATATCAACTTCTGGAAGCAATACTTTATCAAGCCATACGCTCGTAAGAGCAGAAACCTTTACTTCCTGTATTCCTCCATCTCTCAAAACTTCACCTTTCGCATTTCTAAGTTTCCACGATACTTGTACTATCTCATCTTTCATTGTCTCATTTGCAATATTTAGGCGAATGGATTTTTCAAACTCAAAATGTTCTCGATTCATATCTGCTTGTGCACTCATCATCCCCTCTTCCTGACATGAGATAAGCAAAGGTGCAAAAAATCGTTTTTCTGCATAATGCAATGCCTTCCATCTGCCACAATAGTCAATCGAAGCCCATGACGTTACCGGCCAACAGTCATTTAACTGCCATACAATTGCTCCCATACAGCGTCCCCTATTTCTTCGAAAATGTTCTACTCCATATCGAATAGCATCTGCCTGTAAAAGCTGTGACGCATAAATAATTTTTTCAAGGCTTGTCGGATAGAGATATATTTGCTGTAAATACTTTATAATTCTTCCATTTGCACCGTACTGTCTTTGATGTTTTTCCATCACATAAGAGAAAATATTCATATCATCTGGATTATCCGTAAATGTCTCAATCGTCTTTACGCTTGGAAATGACTGGAAACCAAATTCCGAGGCATATCGGAAGAAAAATTTTCGATATTCCGAAAACGGTTTATTTCCATGCCATACATCCCAGTAATGCACATCACCTCTATCTGGACTGTTTGGCTCGTCAAACGCGCCTCCAGAAGATGGACTTGCCGGCCAATAAAAGGTCTGTGGATCATATTTTTCTAATACTTCTGGAATTAACTGCTCATACATAATGACATAATCTCGCACTTGTGTTTTCTTTGTTACCCAGTGATGTCCCTCCTCGACAAACATTTCCATCTCGTTATTTCCACACCATAATCCTAAAGAAGCATGATGTCTTAAACGTTTTATATTGTCAATAAACTCCTGTCTAATATTTGCCTTAAATTCTGGAGTTAACTCATAAACTGCACAAGCAAACATAAAATCTTGCCATACAATAAGTCCAAGCTCATCACAAATATCATAAAACCAGTCATTTGGATAATAGCCGCCTCCCCACACACGAATAGCGTTGAAATTTGCAGCGACACATTGCTCTAAGAGCTTTCTCGTCTTCTCTTTTGTGACTCTTCCAAGGAGATGGTCCTCCGGAATATAGTCCGCTCCCATAGCAAAAATGGCAACTCCATTTACCTCATGTGCAAAAGACTCTCCCCACTGGTCCTTCTCAATTTTCATTGTCATTGTGCGAAGACCAATGCGCTTTTCCCATACATCGGCAACTTCTTCCCCTATATATAATGTGAGTTTCACTGTATAAAGAGGTTGGTCGCCGTACCCATTTGGCCACCAAAGCATTGGGTCTTCTATCAGAATCTCTTTTGGAGAGAGTGGATAAAAAGAGCGATTTCCTCTTGGGTCGATAATCTCTACTTTGTAAGATATATCTTTGCTAAATATTTCATTGTCTCGATTTTTTACTCTCTCTTCCTCCACCTGAAAATGAAGTTTTACCTTATCTTTTTTATGTTCCTGTGTGATATAGACATTGTCAATTCTCGCCTTGTCTATTCCAATAAGAGAGACATTGCGAAAAATTCCGGCATCTGGAAGATGTGCCCCCCAATCCCAGCCAAACATACAATGTGCTTTTCTCATATGGACAAAACCGTCCATCGCATCTTCTGAGCCTAATGTGCGACATTTCGCAAATTCCTCTCTTATAAATTTATTAGGAGAGTGAAGTCTGATATGTAAAATATTTCCCTCTCTTCTCAAAAAGTCTGTCACATCGTATTCCCAAATACGGTGCATATTATACGCCTCTCCGACTTTTTTCTCATTAATATAAATATCGGCAATCGTATCAATTCCGTCAAAATGAAGTAAAATTCTATCTCGCTCAAGCAATGTCTCATCACAATCAAAAAGACATTCATATTCATAGTCCTTTTCCATGAGCTCTAATGCCTGAATCTCATTATCTTTCCAAAACGGATCTTCCATATTTCCATTTCTTAAAAGGTCCGTATAGACAGTGCCCGGCACAACTGCTGGCTGAAACGCTTCTCCCTCACATCTCATCTGCCAATTTTCATTTAATAATTGCTGTATCATCTATGCATCCTCTTACTTTGTCTTTTATTTATAATAGTGCCTGCAAAAGCAGACATATTCATTTATTTTAAGTTTATCCCAGTTTGTTTTATATGACAATAGATCTTTAAATCCAAAATACGTTTGGGTATATTCAGGAAAATATTATCCCATATTCATAAATTATATCATCTCGCAAAAAATATTCTAGTTATATTCTAAAAATAAATGTTAAAACTTTTTGTATTTAATTTTTATTTCTCTCCTTTGGTGATTAGTAACAATTTTTTACTCACAAATATAGGAGTTTTGACTATAAAATCAGACAAATTAAGTAAAAAATTATTATTATTGATACTTGATATTTATTTTGAGAGGACTATAATAAATTTCAACAATCAAAGAAAGTTCACCGAAATTCGTTGAAGAGAACAAAGTTATATTTACAAAGATATTCAGAGAACCTATGGTTGGTGAAAATAGGTATATCGGTAAATACAAATATCATCTCTAAGAAGCGGTCTGAAACAACAGTAAGACTCTCCGGAATCCTCCGTTATAAGGAAAACATTTTAGAATTAGAAGATGTTCAGAGTGTTGCAGATATTTCTGTAAAATCAGGGTGGTACCGCGGATTATTTCGTCCCTTTCAGTTATAAGCTGAAAGGGATTTTTTGTTTCTTTATTTTAATCAATAATGCCTATAATAGCTGGCATATCCGTTTACATAGCGAACTTAAGATGTATTTTTCTTTGAATGTTTTATATGATTTAGGAGGAATAATCAATGAAAACATTACAAAAATTTAGCAAACTATTATCTGACTACACCTCTTTGGTCGTAATTATTATTGCAGCTGTGACCTTTTTTACGCCAGATTTAATGAACTGGGTCAATTTTCAATTATTTATTGATCCTGTTGCGAACAAATTCACTAACCAATCTATCATTATCGGAATTATCATGTTTAGCATGGGATTAACTTTAACGACTGACGATTTTAAAATTCTTGCCAAGCGTCCATTAGACATTTGTATCGGTGCCGTTGCACAATACTTAATTATGCCATTTCTTGCGTTTGGTGTGTCAAAAGCTTTACAGCTTCCAGACGGAATTGCTCTTGGCTTAATTTTAGTTGGATGCTGTCCAGGAGGCGTATCTTCTAACATTATGTCATATCTTTGCGGGGGAGATGTCGCTTTTTCTGTAGGTATGACCACAGTATCAACAATATTATCTCCAGTTATGACTCCACTTATGGTTTCTTTTTTGGCCAGTGGTGCTAAAATTTCTATTCATGGATTCCCAATGCTGGTCTCCATTGTTGAAACTGTTATTATTCCTGTGGCTTTTGGATTTCTTCTCAATTTTTTGTATGGCAAAAGAAACTGGTTTGGGCAATTACAGCCTCTCATGCCAGGTATTGCCGTTTTAGGTCTCGCCTGTGTTGTCGGAGGAGTTATCTCTTCTCAGGGAGCAAAATTTTTCCAGTCAGGTATTGTTGTCTTTGTGGCTGTACTACTACATAACAGCTTGGGATACCTTCTCGGATACAGTGCAGGAAAAGTCACTGGAATGAATACTGCAAAGAGACGTACAATTTCCATCGAAGTCGGTATGCAAAACGCTGGACTTGCAACGAACCTTGCAACTACAACAGCTCAGTTTGCCTCTACACCAGAATCTGCCATTATATGTGCGGTTTCCTGTGTATGGCATTCTATCTCAGGCACTCTATTAGCAGGATTCTTCTCATGGACAGACAAACATAAATCTTGTGCAAATACAAAGAAAAAAGCAGCTAACGCTGCATAATTTAAACTTTTCAAAATAGGCATTCCTTTTAAATGTCTATTTTACTAAAAAAACTGATGTAGATATATAATCCACATCAGTTTTTTAATTTTATATTATTATTTTATTTTTGCCAAATACGTTTTTGTTTCCGACACAACTACCTTACTCAAAGCGAGCAGTGCAATCAAGTTCGGGAATGCCATCAGGGCATTGAAAATATCTGCAATATTCCATACAGCTGAAACTGTCATATATGGTCCGATAAATACTGCCAAAATATATAACCAACGATAAATATTTACAGCCATTTTATTTCGGTTAAACAGATATTCCAAACACCGCTCTCCATAATAATTCCATCCCAAAATTGTGGTAAAAGCGAAGAATACAAGACATAACATCAGTGAGAAAGAAGCTACAATCGGTGGAAATGGCAACCCTTTTTGGAATGCCGCCGTCGTAATTGCTACACCTTCTAAACCTGTATTCCAAGTTTCTGTAATTACAATTGATATTCCTGTCATCGTACAGATAACAATAGTATCGATAAAAGTACCAGTCATTGATACTAAGCCCTGACGAGCTGGCTCATTTGTCTGAGCTGCCGCCGCTGCGATTGGAGCACTACCAAGTCCTGATTCATTTGAGAAAATTCCTCTCGCAATACCCTTTTGCATTGCCACAACCATAGTTCCCATTGCACCACCTGCCAAGGCACTTCCTGTGAAGGCAGACTTCACAATCGTTATAACTGCTGCTGGAACTTCTGTAATATGAGTCGCAATAATAATAACTGCCAATGTCACGTATAGTATTGCCATAAATGGTACTACAATCTCTGAAATCTTTGCAATTCTCTTAATTCCTCCGATAACAACCAAGCCAACGCATACTGTCAAAATAATACATGAGATAACAGTAGCCAGAGAATAAGTATTTCCAAATAGCTGCACAGTATGTACCATATCTGGGTCAAAGAAATTCTTCACCGCAGATGAAATTCCATTTACCTGTGTAAATGTACCAATTCCAAGCAATCCTACGCCTGCTCCAAAAAATGCGAAAATCTTAGCTAGCCATATCCACTGCTTACCCATACCATTTTCAATATAATAAAATGGTCCGCCAAGTACATGACCTTCCTCGTCAATAGTACGATACTTAATGGCAAGCAGTCCCTCTGCATACTTTGTAGCCATTCCAAAAAATGCGGCCACAATCATCCAAAACAACGCTCCTGGTCCTCCAGCTGCGATTGCGGTTGCGACACCGACAATATTGCCTGTACCAATCGTTGCAGATAATGCCGTACACAAGGCTCCAAAACTAGTTACTTCGCCCTGTCCGTCTTCTTCATTTTTCACCATGAATTTTAGTGCTTTTCCAAGATGTCTTACCTGTAATAAGCCCAAACGAACTGTTAAATAGAATCCTGTCACCAGGATTAGAGTGATTAATGGCAGTCCCCATACGACTCCATCAAACCATGTGATAAATTTGTCGATTTGTTCGAACATTTTTCTTTCCTCCATCCTTTTGCCTGAGAGATTAACAGTATTTTATAACTGCGTACACCTTCGGCGCTCTTTTTTAAGAGACTCTCCTGAGTTTATCTTAGTAGTAACAATTTATTGCACTGTACTATAGAATAGCACTTATATCGCTTAATTTCAAGTGTTTTTTATTCTTCCTCTATAAACTATGAAAGGTATGTTTTCCTAATATTTTTCTCTCTCCTCCATAACACTCATATAAGCTGGACGGATGATTTTATCCGTGCAAATCAGTTCTTCCATACGATGTGCACTCCAACCAACTACCCTCGCCACTGCAAAAATCGCAGTATATAATTCACGGGGAATTCCCAGCATATCGTATACAAATCCACTGTAAAAGTCTACATTCGGACTCACATTTTTGACGGTATTTCTATTTTCAGCAATCAATTTAGGAGCAATGACTTCAACGTTCTCATAAAGCTGAAGATCTTTTTCCCTGCCTTTCTCTCTTGCCAGTTCTTCGACATATTTTTTAAATACTCTTTCTCTTGGATCCGATAATGTATATATAGCATGTCCCATTCCGTAAATCAATCCCTTTTTGTCAAATGCCTGTTTATCAATTATCTTCCTAAGATATGCCGAAATTTCTTCTTTGTCAGAAAAATCCTTTACATTTTCTCGGATATTATCCATCATATCCATAACTTTAATATTTGCACCGCCATGTTTAGGTCCTTTTAAAGAAGACATTGCCGCAGCAATTGTTGAATAAGTATCTGAACCAGAAGAAGTCACCACTCTAGTTGTGAAAGTAGAATTATTTCCACCTCCATGTTCCATATGAAGAATTAATGCAGTATCTAGAACTTTTGCTTCAACAGGTGTGTATTTTCGATTTGGTCTTAGCATCAGCAACAAATTCTCAGCTGTAGACAAATTTGGATCTGGATTATGGATATACATACTCTGGTTCTTCTCATAATGATTATATGCATGATATGCATATACAGCAAGGAGTGGAAATTCACTAATCAGCTGGATACATTGTCTTAGCGAATTACTGACACTGATATCTTTTGCCTTTTTATCATAGGAAGCTAATGTCAGGATGCTTCTCGTCATAGAATTCATAATATCCTCAGAAGGAGCTTTCATAATGACATCTCTAGTAAAATTCACTGGAAGTGTTCTGCATCTTCCAATCATTTCTCGAAATTTCCTTTCATCATCTTCTGACGGTATTTCTCCCATCAGCAGAAGATATGCAATCTTTTCAAATCCAAGCTGTTCTTTTCCCAGATCACCGATTAATTTTTCTACTTTATATCCCCTATACCATAATTCACCATCACAGGAAACTTTTTCTCCATCTTCCACACGTGATGAGATAATTTTAGATATCTTAGTCAAACCAGTCAAAACACCTTTTCCTTTTTCATCTCGCAGTCCACGGTTAACTCCAAACTCTTCATAAAGACGAGAATCAATATAATCATTTTTCCGGCAGACGGCTTCATTTTGCACAGCATAATCATTCATCCATTTCATCATCTCTTCCATGCAAATCATCCTCCCCCATTTCTTTTATTTCGCTGCATATCAAGTTATCCAGTTGTTTCATCATCTTTAACAGCAATATTAGATTTTCTTTTCCGAATTTTTTAATCACATTTCCATAACATTCTCTCAGAATCATTTCCTGTTCCTGAAACAGTTTTTCTCCCGTTTGCGTAACAATAACGTAGGTTCCTTCGCTTCCAGTTCCGTCATAAGACCACAGTACCAACCCACGGTCTTTCAGCTTTTCTACCATTTTTGATGTCTGTCTCATTGTCAGCTCCATTTTTTGTGACAAATCCTTTAAATACGTTCTTCCCTTATTATTCGAAGATTTTTCTCTCTCAGATGTGATAGTATACAAAGCGATATACTCCTGAAGTGTGATTTTACAAAACAGTTCCTGTATTTTTCCTTTATTCATCAAATATCGGCGATAGGTTAATTCATTTGTAAACTTTCTGATTTCATTTGCATCCAATGCTTTCTTCTGATCTGACATCTACAAGTGCTCCTCTCTTTTTTTATTTAAACTAATACATCTTATTTTCTGGTTTAATACTCACTTTCTGTTTAAATCTTAATGGCAAGATTAACCACATTTCATATGAAAATAAAAGAAAGCAAAAAGAGAAGATGTACCAGCCATCTCCCCATTTTGTTATTCTCTTGTTATTCGATTTATCTGCTCGTTTTAATACATTTCTGGCTGTGGCTGCAAAGCAGGTGCATTTTCCTTAATATCCGCCACTGCTGCCTCTGTGGTAAGCAGCGTAGATGCTACACTTACTGCATTTGTCAATGCATTCTTTGTAACTTTTACTGGATCAATAATGCCTTGTTTCATCATATCCACATAAGTTTCCGATGTGGCATCAAATCCTACACCAACTTCACTCTTCTTTACCTGATCTACAATAACTGGACCTTCTAATCCCGCATTATCAACAATCGTATAAAGCGGAGCTTCTAATGCTTTTGATACAATTTGGGCTCCTGTCTTCTCATCACCTTCCAGAGTCTTAGTCAGTTCATCTACTTTTTTCTGTGCATGGATATAAGCAGAACCTCCACCACAGATAATTCCTTCAGATACAGCTGCTTTCGTTGCATTCATGGCATCTTCCATACGGTATTTTGCTTCTTTCATTTCGGTTTCTGTCGCTGCGCCGACACGGATTACTGCAACGCCTCCACCCATTTTTGCAATACGATCCATCAGTTTATCTCTGTCTATATCTGATGTTGTATCGGCCATCTGTCTTTTCAGACTGGAAATACGAGAATCAATATCCTCCTTGTTTCCAGCTCCGTCTACAATCGTTGTATTTTCCTTTGTAACCTTCACAGATTTGGCGCGACCAAGCATTTCCATTGTAGCATTTTTCAATTCAAGACCAAGATCTTCCATGATTACCTGACCACCAGTAAGTGCTGCGATATCCTCAAGCATTGCTTTTCTGCTATCACCATATCCTGGTGCCTTTACAGCAACAACCTTCAGTGTGCCTCTCAGTCTGTTAACAATCAATGTAGTAAGTGCTTCTCCCTCTACATCTTCTGCAATAATTAAGAGTTCCTTTCTTTCCCTCATCACATTTTCTAGAATCGGAAGAATATCTTGAATATTAGAAATTTTCTTATCAGTCATGAGAATATAAGGATTCTCCATATTTGCAATCATCTTCTCTTTGTCGTCACACATATATCCAGAAAGATATCCATTATCAAACTGCATACCTTCAACCACATCAATCTCTGTCTTCATAGTTTTGGATTCTTCAATGGTAATGACACCGTTTTCCCCAACTTTTTCCATCGCATCTGCAATCATTTCACCAACCTCTTCATTTCCGGCAGAAATTGCAGCTACTTTTGCGATATGTTCTTTTCCTGTAACTGGCTGACTCATTGCCTCAATAGCCTCAACAGCTGCATCAGATGCTTTCTTCATTCCTTTTCTTAAAATAATCGGATTTGCACCTGCAACAATATTCTTCATCCCCTCTTTAATAAGTGCCTGTGCCAAAACTGTAGCAGTAGTTGTTCCATCTCCTGCAATATCATTTGTCTTAGTTGCCACTTCTTTTACAAGCTGAGCACCCATATTTTCAAAACTGTCTTCTAGTTCAATTTCTTTTGCGATTGTTACACCATCATTTGTGATTAACGGTGTACCGTAGGATCTATCCAGTACAACATTTCTTCCTTTTGGTCCCAACGTAACCTTTACCGTATTGGCGAGACAATCTACACCAGTTTCCATTTTCTTTCTAACATCAATATCAAAATTTATATCTTTTGCCATAATAAACTCCTTCTTTCTTTTATTCAACAATGGCCAAAATGTCATCCTGACTTACAATCTTATATTCTTCATCACCAAGCTTTACTTCTGTGCCGCCATATTCGGAAATAATGACTTTATCTCCTTTTTTGACCTGCATAGCAATTTTCTGCCCGTCTTTACATTTTCCATGGCCAACAGCAATCACTACTGCTTCCTGCGGTCTCTCTTTTGCACTGTCTGGCAGAATGATTCCTGATTCTGTCTTTTCCTCAACCTCCTGATACTGAAGAACTACTTTGTCACCCAATGGTTTTAATTTCATATGAATAACCTGCCTTTCATTTTTGTTAGCACTGTGTGTTGATGAGTGCTAATACGATTTGTAAAAAAAATGTTCCTTTCGAAACATATTGATTTGTTTTTAAATTGTTTATTTTTAAAGTATTATATCACTAATATTTTTCTTGTCAATAGGCTTACAAAATAATTTTTCAAAAAAAATGCAAAGTACATAATCATGTACCTTGCATTTATGAATGATTCATTATTAAATCATTGATATTTTCCCTGATTATTTCAGAGACTTCACGATAAACTTTTAATTTTTCTTCTGACACTCCCTTTAAAATTTTCTGGTTCATGGCTTCTCTTCTTTTTGTCATTTCTATTACCAGTTCCCGTGCTTGATCAGACACTTCATAATGAACATACCTTCTATCATTCTCATCCGGAATAGCAATAATATAATTTCTTCGGCATAAATTATCAACTGCCTGGGAGATATGCCCCCGATTCATCATTAACTGTCGGTGAATATCGGTAGAAGTATTATGAGTTCCACACTTTGATAAAAAGTATAGAATCTCCAACTCTGCTCTTTTCATATCGTATTTTTGCCGCAACTCAACACTTTGTTCTTCTAATAATTTTTTAAACTGTCCTCCCCGGAGCATAGTATCAATTTGTGTATCCATCCATTTCAGCCTCTTTCCATCTTTTTTGATATTTTATCACAAGTTTAATTATTAGTCATCATTTAATTTCAAACTGCTTTTCTGTGTATCATGCTTTATCAAGCTTTATGGTCACTCGCAAAGATTTATTGTGATATGTTTCTATCTGGGAAAGCCAAGCCAAAGCGACTTACCCTCTTTTTTGAGAGATAAAAAGACCCTCCAATCTATGAAAGAAGGCATTATGATGTTGAAGTTTCAAAATAAGAATACCTCAGATATTTCCTCAAGTTCAACGGTATTTACTGCTGATTTCTGTGCCTTCTATTCTTTCCTGTCTGCTGATAATAACGTTTTTTTTCTTCATACATCTGAGATTCTGCCTGTTTGATGAGACGATCCATTTCAACTGGTACATCCTCCCTACACATACCGATAGAAACATGATATTTCTGTTCTAACAGATACGTATTGATTTCGGAAAGCTTTTTGTGTATAACTTCTAGTGCCTCATCCATTGCAAATGCAACAAACTCATCTCCACCAATACGATAGGTATTCTCTTCTCCAAACTGTTTTTGTATGACTTTTGCCACTTCCTGCAACATTTTGTCTCCTGCCGTATGTCCCTTTGTGTTATTCAGTTCATGAAGACCATTTACATCCACATAAATACAAGTCAAACTGTCTTTACAATCCGACGAGCATCTTGTAATATTCTTTTCGAAACAGTTACGATTCAAAAGTCCCGTCAGCAAATCTGTATCTGCCATTCGCTGCTTTTCCATCAATTCTTTCCTTGTGCTTAATAAGATCCAGACAAAATAACCCGCAAGCACAATAACTTCTGCACTGATAAAGCCAAATAGCATTCTATTGACTCTTTTCATTCTGGCAAATACTATACTCTCTGGAACATGAATACCCACAGACCATTGATTGATATTAGCAGGAGTGGAGTAAAAGTAAAGATTCTCCTCAATGCTTTCTGATACAAAAACACTGTATCCAGACTCCCCCTCAAGCACCATTTTGCGAAGCACCTTAGGACTCTGACCGCTCACAGGCTTACGTTCTCCTAAATCATCAACATTTACTAGCGTTTCATGCCATGTATCTACGATATAGTCACCACTTTTAGCATCCATAATTGTTATTTGAACTTTTCCTTCATAAGCACTTCTATCCAATTGCTCTGGTAGCGTTTGCAAATCCACCACCCCATAGAGCATTGCAACTGTTTCTCCATCCTTCAGAACCGGCACAAAATTGCGAAGTATTAATTTGCTTTCATCTCTAATATCCACGCTCCTGTTTGAAATATGCTTTCCCAGAGTGGCTTCATCCTCAAAAGACAGAATACCATTTGTCTGCCGGATTGATTTATCGGGAAGAATCACCTGATCTCCAGGCAGAAGTAACGCTATGTGGGAAATCATAGTATTGGGTTGAAAATTATCTATAATCTTCTGCACGTTAGGAGAATACAAAGATTCCATTCCTTCTATAATCGTAGCGATACTCTCCAAGAGTTCCTGATCGCCATCTATCTGCGTTCTCAAATCAACAGTTATATGTTGTGCCGTCTGCTCTAGAGCATTCCAGCATTCTTGCTCCTCTATAGCACTAATTTGCCCCGCCATAATACCTGAAAATATGATTAGTATAGACATCACTAATAATGTGATAACAATTCTCCTGTTCTTATGTATTTTGAAATTATGATAAATTATTACATTCTTTTTCATATAAAATGCCCTCGCAATTCATTTTTCTAATTATATCATAAAATTAGTTATTCTGCATCAGAATTTTAAAATGCGGAGCATTACGCCCCGCACCCTTATCACATATATATCAGCTTTCTTACCACAATCTCCTCTGTCGAACTTCGCATATTATTCATAGGTTCTGCCCGCTTCATCTGGTCGCTCTCCTTTGTTCCTTCGGAATAAAATTTATTTTTTATAAAAATGATGATAATACGGGGTACTCTCCCACTCTCCACCCCATCTCCAACCATATTTCTTAAAAATATTATAGACTGCATTTCCTTTTCGTATCATTGCTCTTTCAATCACCTCATCATCATAGGTTCTGTCACGCTCAAAATACTCCGCTCCATTTGAAGGAAATATCTCTTTTTCTTTGGCTGGATTTATCCTTGGGTTTAAATCAATCGCATTTCCTTTTGCGTGAAATCCCATTTGATTATCTCCCGTTAAGAAAAACGCATAAGCAAATGTATTATTATCTGCCAGAGCAACTTTATTCATCCTTGATAGCTTTGCGTCAAATAAATTGTCAACTGGTTTTGTGATTGGCTCAATGGAATTTTCATATTCATCAAGCAATTCCATCTTCTCAATTGGATAATTAATCTCATAGAGCTCCTGAAAAATTGCTAAAATCTCATCTGCTAAACTAGCATTTACAATCATATGTCCGATACTGTCCCCACCATCAAAATTATGATAAGGTATTGATAAATACGAATAATTTGAAAAATCAAAATACGACATATTTTCTGGAACAGTGACTCCCGCCATTTTTTCACGAATTTCTTCTGGGATTTCCTGACTCATACCGAGAGAACTGCCAATTAAGCTGCTCTCACTGTTTTCACCATTTCCACTATTCTCACTATCTTCCATTTGCTCATTTGCAACTACATTAGGCTGAGAATTTTCCTCTGAATTTGCCTCGTTATCTGAATTTTCCCCTGCCATATTTTGTTCATTTTCCACTTCTTCTTTGTCAGTAATTTTTGCCTCCTGCATTTCTATATTTTGGCTTACAGACTCTTTTTGTGATAATTTATTTATTTCTAATAATAACATCATAAGTGCAAAGACAAAAATACAACCTACTCCCAAGATAACTAGTAAAAATGCTGTTTTTGAACTGCGTTGTCGTTTCTTTTCTTTTTGATTTTTTTGATATTGTACACTTGATGACTCTGATTTTACCGATGAAGTTTTATCTTTTTTATGTAAAGTTTCACCTTTTTTATCTTCTTGTAATTTTTCCCCCGCCTCTATATCGTTTGGCCCATATAAAGCTTGATATAATGCTTTCATACTTTGCCAGCGTTTTTCTGGATTTATCTCCAATCCCTTTAAGAGAATATATTCCTTCGTTGGATCTATGGAAATTCCAAGCTCTGTCGGCGTTTTTAGTGTATCCTCTATTACACGGCTCATTGACTCTTCTGGTTTTTTTCCCGTGATAGCCCGATACATAGTAGCACAAAGGGCGTAAACATCTGTCCAAGGCCCTTGTTTTCCCTTTGTCTGATACTGCTCTATCGGGGCATATCCAGTCTTTAATATAACGGATAGACTCTTATTTTCATCTGTCACAGTTCTCGCCGCTCCAAAATCTAATAACTTCATCTTGCAATCTTTCGTAATCATAATATTATCTGGACTGATATCTCGGTGAATAAACCCTTGTTCATGAATCTTATCTAGAGATAATATTACGGGATTCATCATATCAAAAACAGTATCTGCCTCGAGTTTTTCCCCATTTCGCCTAAGAAACTTTCCAAAATCCTCTCCATCTATATATTCCATAACAATATAAGCCGTTTTGTTTTCTTGGAAAAAATCTTTAACCGATACAATTCCTGGCATCTCATAAAATTTGGCAAGCACCCGAGCCTCTAATAGAAATTTCTCTTTTCCCTTTTCATAATAATCTCTCCCTTTTGGAAAAACAGAAACCGTATCGCTTCCCTCTACATTTCTAGTCACAAATCCAGATGGAAAATATTCCTTTATTGCCACTGCTATATGTAAATTTAGATCAAAACCAATATAAGTAATTCCAAAGCCACCCTCTCCAAGTGCTTTTCCTAAAATATATTTGCCACTTAGAATTGTCTGTGGCAAAAGTTGATATGGCTTAGGTTCATACTTTTCTAGATCAAAACCACAGTACGGGCATTTTCCCTCTGATGGTTTTTCCTTCATACATCCTAAACATAGTAAATTGATATCTTTCATTTCTTTCCTCTCTCACTATTTGATACTATTTATAGTAAACTACCCACCACATAAATATAGTAAATTTTAAACCATAAAATTTTATAAAAATGATATATCAGCTTTCACAAGTATCATTTTATTTATATTTTATTTGTATTTTCTGTATAAAATATTTTTATTATATATTATAGCATGAGAAGAAAAAAGAAGCTATCTAGGTTTTTTGTATAATCTTTTTTATTTTAGTTCATTTATAATTTTAGTTTATTTATAATTTCACCTCATATCCAAGTTTTTTCATCAACTCCATATCTGTCTCTACATTAATTCCCGCCGTCGTAAGCATGTCTCCACTAATTGTGGCATTTGCACCACTTCTAAAACATTTTTCTCCTTTATCCCCAATTAAACCTCTTCCACCTGCTAACCGAATATTTCCATCTGGAATAATAAAACGAAATATTGCAATAATTCGACATAATTCATCATTTGTCAATACTCTATTGTTCTCATATGGAGTACCAGGAATTGGGTTTAATAAATTTACTGGAATAGATTTCACTCCAAGCTCCCTCGCTGTAAATACCATATCAATACGGTCTTCCATCGTCTCTCCAAGTCCCATAATTCCACCAGAACAGACGCTAAGTCCCACTCTTTTAGCTGCCTTTAACGTCTCAATTTTTTCATCATAGCTGTGGGTAGTACAAACCTGTGGAAAATATCTTCTTGAACTTTCTAAATTACAGTGTACTCTAGATGCACCTGCCTCCTTGATTTTTCTAAATTGTTCCTCATCAAGCAGACCAAATGAGACACAGACCTCGATTCCTACCTCTTCTCTAATTGCCTTGATACTTTTACAAACTTTATCTACTTCCTTATTGGATAATTTTCTCCCACTTGTGACAATCGAATATCGCAACACGCCTCTCTCTTTATTTTTCCTCGCCTCTGCAACAATTTCTTCTGTGTCCAATAAAGGATACGTCTCCACACAGGAAGTTGCATAATAGGCACTTTGTGCACAGTATTTGCAATCTTCCGAACATTTTCCGCATTTTCCGTTAATGATGGTGCACATATCAAACCGATTACCGCAAAAATACGCTCTAATCTCATCTGCCGCTTTTGCTAATTGCTCAAGTGGAGCATCTACAAGCTGCATAATCTCCTCTTTTTCTAATAATTGTCCTGAGTAAATCTTTGTTTTGAATTTTTCTATTATCATGCTCATTATTTTTCACTACTTTCTTCTATGCATTTGTTTTTTATTTTTTGTTTTTTGTCAACTTGTTTTATATTTAAGTTTACATTTCAAAGTATAGCAATTCAAATAAAAGATGTCAACTTATCAAGAAAATAAGTTGACATTTTAAGCATATATTAGTTAAAATCAATTTTTCACCACAACATTTTAAATCATAGTATTTTTATCTTTCTGTTCATCAAACATCTTTTTTACTGTAGGAGCATTTTTGGTCAACTTCTTAATAGTCAACTCTTCTGCCTTATTATTAGCCAATCGAAGATTATTTTCGGACGAGAGAAGTGCCTCTTTTGTCTTTTGCAAATGGGAAATCGTCTTATCTATTTCATCAATAGCAGTCTTAAACTTCCTACTAGCAATTCCATAATTACGTGCAAACCCCTCTTTAAAAGCATTCATATTCTCTTCAAAATGAAGAACATCAATCTGCTGATGTTTTGCCACCTCTAGTTCTTGACGATATTTTAGAGAATTCAGTGCCGCATTTCGAAGCAGAGTAATCATAGGAATAAAAAATTGAGGACGAATTACATACATTTTTTCATATTTGTAAGAGACATCGACAATACCATTATTATATAATTCATTATCAATTTCTAACAAAGAAACTAATACCGCATATTCGCATTTCTTTTGCCGCCTATCTTTATCAAGTTCTTTCAAAAAATCCTCATTCTTATGTTTAGTGGCAGTTTTATCCATCTCTGTTTTCATTTCAAACATAATAGAGATAAACTCCACTCCTTCTCTTGAATCCCTAAAAATAAAATCTCCTTTACTTCCATGACTCACATCATTATCTTTTTCAAAATACGCCGTTGGAAATGCCGCCATTCTAAATGAATTAAATTGGTTTAAGCAATGTTGCTCAAGACTTTCTCCTACCATTTTAGTAGATTGACGAGCCTTAAAATCTTTATAATATTCAATTTCTTGATCTTTCTGCTTAAGTTTGCCGTCATATTCTTTATGTAATGACTGCTCTTTTAATTGATATTCTATTTCTTTATTTGATAACTGGCTTTTCAGCTCAGTAATCTCTGTTGATTTTTCTGACAGTTCTTTTTCTTTCTTTCCAATAGCCTCACTTATTGCGAGCTGTTTTTGTGTTTCACTCCCAGAAATTTGTGCCTTTAACCGTTCAATCTCTTTTTCTTTCTCTAATATTACTGTCTCTTTTAACGCAAGAACCTTATCAAATTCTTTTGTCTGCTTTATTTTGGCAATTTCTAAATCTTTCTCTTTATTTTTCTCAATTTCTCTTTCTCGTTCTTTAAGTTCCTTATCAAATTCTTTATCTCTAATCTGCTGAACAATCTGTGCATAACCAGATTCATCAACTACAAAAACTTCTTTGCAATTTGGACATTTAATCTCTTGCATAATTCTCTCCCCTCCCAATATAACAATAATTTTATATTATGTTTTTATTTTTATTTTATCATAATATTAATATTTTTGCCACCTCCCTATACCTGTGAACAACACGAACTTTTCCTGCAAATACGCTACGGCAATCTATGCAAATTACTAAATACATCTTCATATTTTATCTTCGCTAATCATAGCGATTATTACTTTGTAGTTTGCTTTTTATACTTACAATACGTCTTTTCCATATTACATATCGGACAGTCCATGCAGATTATTTCCACAAAGCTCAAATCGAGACTTTTAACGTTCATCAATCTTAATATTTGTTAAATTTTTCCAACCTATAATGTTGTTCTTCATCTAGCTGCTTAATACCATTTTTATAGTCATATCCAAATTTTCTATAAAATTCTGTTGCCGTAATAGACGCTGGTATCTCCACTCGATTTGCCCTTATAAATAGCTCATCTTTTTCCAATGTCTCAATAATCTTCCTTCCAATGCCTCTTCCATGAAATTCTGGCAAGACAAATATTGTAAGCAGTATACTTTCTGTTTCACTTCCCCAAAAACTTGAAATAGCACCTACACCAACTATTTTATCTTCCCATTCAAAAATATACATATGTGCATAGCTAGCAATATTGATTACTTTTGGTACATCATAATAACTAGCAAGTTGTTCCATAGCTGTAGTTCCATAATCCTTACTATTAACCTCCAAAAAATTTCTTACAATAATATTTCGAACCTCATTTGCATCTTTTTCTTCAAATCTTCGAATTTTAATATAATTTTTTACATCACTCATTACTTGCACCTCCATCACAAAAAAAATCGCACCAAACATTCAATCAATGCCTAGTGCGATACTTCCCAATTATAGATGCAATTCATACACCACTTACATTCTGGTTTTATGCACTAGACTAATAGACCTACTAGCTATAAACTAATGCACAAACTTTGCAAAGCTTATAGATAAGTACGTCTATAATACATGTACATATAACGTCTTGAATGTAAGTTCTGATTCATTCGTAGTCTCTCCCTTGATTTTCTTATTAAACTAACACCATTTTGTTTTTGTGTCAAGCTAAAAATCTCCTCTATTACGGATTGGGTATCTAAGCTCAAAGATTTTCTCTGCATTACTTAAACCATATATTCCTACTGTTGGAAGCTATTCTCCATCCACTCTACCTAATACATAATCAAATTCTTCAAGAACTCTCTTCATCAAGACATCATCAATTCGTACTTTACATAAAATAAATGCCAAAAATCTGCATAAGAATACAAATTTTTGGCATTTCTATTCACAATTTCTATTCACACATTTCGAGACGTAAACTGCAGCACAGCCTGCTTGAGCTTTTGGGGATCAATAGGTTTTGATAGATGGGCGTTCATTCCACTAGCAAGAGAGCGACTGATATCCTCATCAAAAGCATTGGCACTGACAGCAATGATAGGAATTGTTCCACTGTCTGGGTGTGTGCAAGTACGAATCAAATGTGTCGCCTCTAAACCGTTCAGTACAGGCATCATAACATCCATGAAAATCATGTGATAGCCACCCTTACTCGACGCTTTGAACACATCTACAGCCTGCTGACCGTTGAAGGCACTGTCCACATGGCATCCCAAATCCTCTAAAAATGCTTTCATAATTTCCATATTCAGCTCGTTGTCCTCCGCCACAAGAATACGAGTTCCAGTGAGATCTACATCATCAAAACATTCTTCCTCCTGCTGCATTGGTGCCTCCACCACAGGCAACTCAAGAGCAAAAGAGAAAGTACTGCCCTTTCCTACTTCGCTTTCCAACTGGATTTCACTATCCATCATGTGAATCAGGCGGTTACAAATGGAAAGTCCAAGTCCACTACCCTGACGCTGTGAAGAAGCATTGCTCAGCTGTTCAAATACTCCAAAAATTCGCTGACGATCCTCCTCGCTGATTCCAGCACCGTGATCAATAACTGCGAAGTATATGCTTGCCAAATTATTCTCCACGACCGATTCTCTTACAACCAACTGAATTTCCGTTCCTCTGTTTGAGTACTTCGCAGCGTTACCCAACAGATTAATTAAAACCTGACTGATTCGAAGAGCGTCTCCATGAAACCATCTGTGAGTTAGACAGATATCCGTTTTAAATATCTGCTCTCTGTCTGTAAATTCTCCATCCATCACATGGTGCAGTTCGTCCAACAAATTATGCAAATCAAAATCATCTTTAACTAGCGACATCTTTCCACTTTCAATCTTTGACATATCAAGAATGTCATTCAACAATCCAAGCAGATAATCTGAGGAAGCTCGCACTTTTTTTAGGCAGTCAATCCGCACCTCATCTGACTGGTTCTCCTGCAAGGCAATCTCTGTCATTCCAATAATCCCATTCATTGGGGTTCGAATCTCATGAGACATTCTGGCCAAAAAGTCAGATTTTGCCTGTGCAGACTGGTCATGGTGTTCCTGATTTACGCGATTTTGAATGATGGTGCTAATTTCCCACAGAAGGTCATAACTGTCCTTATCATTTAGCAAAGCAGGATCAATGCCCACAAAAAAGATACTTCCAGAATATAGACCGTTATCTGACATAGGGAAAACAATTCCGTTGTGCGGATAAAAGTTTTTCTGAAATACCGCCGTTGCATCGACTGCCTCTTCCATAGATCGCAGTAAATGTAACTGTGCCAAACGATTCATCCTCTGATATTCTGCTTCAGAGCAATGATAAACCGACTCAATGCCTTTTGGTGTTTCATGGTATTTCCAGCAATAACTCACCATTCCAGCCAAATATTCTCCGTTAAATGATGTGACTAACAAATCCTGCAACGGAAACTGCTTCTTCAGTCGGCATGCGGCAAGATCTAGTGCCGCCGCAATAGAAGCACTGCGATCAAATAGGTTGAGGATCAAAGAAGCCAGTCCCATTTTGTTGATATAGTCTTGAGAAACCACTTTGCTAAAGGCCTTGCCCGTTTTTTCTTCCATTTGATGGTTCTCCCACTGTACAATATCACAATTTTGGCATACGGCCTCCTTTAGTGCAGCCTGCACACGGCAAAGTAGTTCTTCCGTTGACTCGTCAAAAGCAGTGGCCATTCCTGCACGAAACTTTAGTTCAAGTACCTTCTGCCGAATAATAGAGGAGCACTCTCCCTGAAGGTTATGCAACATACGCTGACATTCCTGCGCTTCTGCTCCTGGAAGCCACAACAGAAATTCATCGGCACCGGCACGAATCAATACAGGCTTATCTTCACATAAATTATAACACTGCTTTACAGTCAATTCAGCGATTTCATTTAGAATCACATCACCAAAAGTCAGCCCGTAGTTTTGCACAATATTGGTGAATGCACATATATCCATCAAAACTAATTCTCCCTTTGGCTGCTGTCTACGTGCTTTCTCCAATGCGGCTTCCCCCTGTTTCAGACGATAAAATCCAGTAACAGGGTCCATCTTCTGCCGTTTCTCCTGCTCGAGTTCCTGCATCTTTATCTTGTGGATATCTCGAATATAACCTACCACAGTTCGGTTTCCAGTCTGTGTATCTGTCACTATTTTTCCGTTGATTTCACTCCAAACTCCATCCTCCATTTCTGGAAGCAGCAAAAGTACCTGGGCGTGAATATTTGTTTTTCTGCCCTGCACGATTTCTTTTAAAACTGCCTGATCTTCTTTAGAGAACAGCTTCGTAATTATATCCTTCCAAAATTCTTTTATCGGCCATACACCATTATAATTTTTACTATTAACAATTTCTATCGTCTGCTCCTGCTGACGGTAAGTAAAGAATATATCATTGGAACTTTCTAGTGCAATTCTGTAACGCTCCTTTTCCTCCATCAATTGATTTTCCGTGGCTATTTCGCTCTCTGTCAGATTAAGCACTACCTGATGCAACTCATCAATCTCCTGAATATTAGACAGTCGAAATTGCCTTAGCCCCTTCATACCGCCTCTTACGCTGTCCATTAAACGATAGACCGGTGCCGAAATATAGCGCACTACGATAAACATAATCACCATACCCACAAGAGCACAGACTACGATAGTTGTCAGAATACTGCGGTACAGTTGATTTCCCAAACCGAAAATAGATTCCTCTGTAACAAAGCCACATAGTACCCAATTCTTATTTTCATAAGGTACTTTGCCACTGTATAAATTAAACCTGGAAACGACAGAATATATGTTTTGGGTGCCTATGGTGGAATTCTTTATACGAAACAACTCCTGATATTCAGTGGGTTCCATATAATACTGCATACTCTCTCTGCGGATAGTGTCAAACAATGTACCTTTTCCTGCGAGAGCTTTATATGTTCCGTCTCCCTGATCAATGGCAACAGCATAGCCCGCATTCTGATTGCGGTCCAAATCACGTACCGGTAAAAAACTGTTGCTGAGATAGGCGGTAGAAATCTCGGTGCCAACAATCCCATAGACATTGCCGTCATAGCAAAGGGGAATGGAATAGGAAATCATCTGGTGGTTGTCCAACTCGTGATCTTCCAAAATGAAAGGCATGGACCAATATCCTAAATCCGTCATATCTGCATCCGTATTCTGCTGTGCTAGCAAATATGGTTTATAAAAAAAATCATCTGCTGCACGCACACCACTGCCTTCAAATCGAAAATACGTAAACCAAGAACTGTCTAGAGCAATATTGCTCTCTCTAGCCAAGTTTTTATCGCCTCTCTCAAACAGTATGTCTGAATTTGTTGTCGTCTTAGTAGTTGGGTCAGAATCTCTCAAGAAAAATCCTACATAGTCCTGTGGCACAGTTAGTTCCATATTATTACCCAAAATTAGAAACACACCACATGAATCATCGCCTTGAAGATAAGTCAACATTTCAGAAAACACACGCTGTGCATAGGCACGCTGCATTTTCTTGTCACCAAGAAATTTATTTATATCCGTATGATTCTCTGCCAAAAACTCGCCAAGTACATTATTTAGATACCCACTTTCACTTCTTACTGCACTCCACTGATCAACCATAGCATTTTCCAACACAACCTGACGGTTTTCCACCAGGTTACTATCATTCTCAACCGCATTCAGCTCCATTGTCTCTTTGACCTTACTTGCAAGCAAAATAGAAAATGGAAGAAGTCCCTGAATCAGTACAACAAGCACCAATGGAATCAGTAGCAAATAGTTCAATTTTCTCTTTCTTTTTTTCATGAGCTATTTCTCCTATTTGTCCGAACCCGCTTAATAAAAAAATTAAGAATTCACAGTGTCTTCAAGTGCCTTGCAGAAGCCTTCGTACCAGCTGTCAAATGCCTCTTCCGTCACATATGGTGCAACAGCATCTGCTCTTGCCTTTCCGCCTGCTACCGCATCATCTATCTCAGCTTTGTCTGCCACTGCCTTATCACTAAGATTATAATCTAGAATCTTACGAGTACTATAGCCGTTATCAAAGCACTTTGTTGTGTAAAACTGAATAGAATCCGCCTGATTGAGTACATTTTTCAGACAGTCGTATGTCTTAGGATTAACCTTAAGATTTTGACTCTTCACAATCTCATCAAGCATCTCCACATTATTTGCATCCTTGCGCACCGGTAAATAAGCAGATTCACAAACAAATCGCAGATTGTTTTCTTTTGCAGTAAACCATTTCATGAACTCACAGGAAGCATATTCATGAACAGCATCTGATTTTGTCACCGCCATACCGGCACCTTGCTGTACATTATATGCCTCTCCATCCTTCATAATCGGAGCAGGCATTACCTCATAATCAATGGACTCGCTTCCTGAATCCTTCACTACCTCATCTGGAAAGTACATTGAGGATGAAGTGGAACCCGTATAGGCAAGAATATCTCCCGTCTTTACATCGTCGGAACGGAACTTTCCAAGACTGGTAAAGTATCCTTTAACATAAGGTACATAATAATTATCCCACAAACGACGAATTTTCTCTTTCTCAGGTCTAAGCGTCACATCACCATTATTCACATCGAAAATATCCACGCCCATCTGCTTCATGCCAATGATAAAATAATTTGACATGGAGTCTCGTCCGTAAAATGCCTTCCCATCATCTGGTACATCTGGAGTCTGACTGTCTGTCCACTCATAGTAACGCTGTGACACTTTTACGACTCCTTCCACAGTCTTAAGTTCTTCTTTGCTTGTCCCGGTAGCATCAGCAAATGGCTTCCAGTCAGTCTCATTGAGCATCAAAATCTCTGTAGATTTTGCCACAGGGAAGAGATATAGTGCATCGTCATCATAAAAATATCCCTCCTGAATATAACCATCTACATATTCCGACAGCTCATCTTCAGTAAAATATTGACTTAAATCGGTCAGCTTTCCTTGTTGCTGAACAGCATAGGCTGTGTCTGCATATGTAGAAAATAGATGTGGCATAGGCTGTGCACCCACCTTCTCTGCCACAGAGTCAGAAATCGCCTTTTCCAAATCAGCAACAGACCCCTGACTGTAACCTTCTACATAAATTCCTTTTTCCTTACCTGCAGTAGCATTAAACTCCTCAACAAGCTGGTCAAATGCTGCCTGCTGACCGCCATTATAGTAATGCCAAACTGTCAGTGAAACTGGGTTGTTTGGATCTAACTCTACCGTTTCACTCTGCTTAGCTCCACATCCTGTCAACAAAGACAGAGCTATTGTTCCTGCTATAGCAATAGAAATCCATCTTTTTTTTCTCATATTTTCTATGTTCCTTCCTTTAAATAAATTATAAATAAATCATGTGTGAACTGTCGATATATCTAAATACTAATATTGCCGACAATCTTACTTGATATTATAACAAAAGATTTCGGAGAAACAAAGACCTCTTTCTTGTAAATCTTAAAATTCACCATTCTCATACGCCCTAGAAACCACAAAAGATTCTTCCAAAATGGTATTGGCTTTATTACTTCAATGATATCTATCATTGATATCTAGCATTCATCCTGTCCAGATATCAACATAAATTAATGACAGTTATTTCCACAGCCATGACTGCCACATGTATGTCCTCCTTCTCCATGCTCATGGTCATGATGGTTACAATATACATTCGGATTATAGGCAAGTGTTCCGTTAATCAAAGCAAGAACGGCTTCATCTGCATTACCAGACACTCCACCATAAAGCTTGATACCCGCTTTGGCAAGAGCCATTTTTGCTCCCCCTCCGATTCCACCACAAATCAAAACTTCAATTCCTGAATTAAAAAGTAAATCTGCAAGTGCTCCATGTCCACTTCCATTCGAGCCCATTACTTCTGCTTTTACAATCTCACCATTTTCTACCTCATATACCTTAAAATATTCTGTATGTCCAAAATGCTGAAAAATTTCTCCGTTTTCATAAGTTACTGCTATCTTCATATGTTTTCATCCTTTCGCTATTATATTTTTTTAATTTTCTGTATATCTGTGGCACGTTTTTTCACAACATGATTTGTGTTTTTTTCTACAAACCCTATAATTCCCGCCAGATATTACTAATTGCTTCCCATTCACAATGCAGTCTGAAATTTTAAATCTTGCCCTCTCATATATTTCTGTGACAGTAGTCCGTGAAATATCCATAACTTTAGCGCATTGTTCATGATTCTGTTTTTCAAAGTCTACAAGCCTTATCACCTCATATTCATCAACAGAAAGAACCACGTTTTCTGGGTTTGAAACTCCCTCCGGCTCAAAACATGAATACTTCGGTTCACTACAGACTCTTCTACATCTTTGTGGTCTTGGCATTTTATCATCCCCCTATTTCCGACATATGTTGATTATAGCATAATATTTCATATTTTTCTACATTATTTCCAAAATTGTTAGCGTTAGATAACACATTTACCGAATACTCTAAAAACCTCTCTGTATCAATCCTCATCATATCCATTTTTTCTATATATCTGTTCAGTTTGCTTCTCACAACTAGTTTAAACTAAAATCCCGTCCTTGACAGTTAGTAAAATCCCGTCTTTGACAGTTAGTAAAAGACGGGATTTTACTATAAATGATATCCCTTTTTAACGTCACATATGAATATTTGTTCTTATCTATGTTCTTGTCTGCTCTGTGTCAGGCTGAAAATCTCCTCTATTACAGGTTGGATATCTAAGCACAAGAAGTATCCCTTATATGCTCTCATCAACGGTATAACGAAATTTAGGTATTCTTACACCAATGAAATTTTATGTAATAAAACTGCAAAATTCTATATAAAGAAACCCAGTACAGTAAGTACCGGGAAAGAAATATTTTCGTTATTTAATTTGTCTACTTATTCTTTGCTTTCCTCTGTGCACTCTGTCATCTCTGCGTCTTCAACATCAATAATAATCTCATTTTCTTCAGCAGTAGCCACATGATCTGGATTACTCAGCAAAGTATCTTGTAAAGATGCTTTCAATTTATCACAGCAAGGCTTGAATGATACATAGGTCAAACCACCTCCGATAACTCCACCAACTACTGGTATTGCATGTTTAAAGAAGCCTGTGAAAACCTCTTTTGTCATTTTTACACCAAACCATTTTGCAGTGCTTTTTACTATTGGATAAATCGTTCCCTTGGTTAAAGCTTTTTTCATCAACTGTTTTTGTACACCATTACCAAGTGCTTTTGCTACTGCTTTTAGCGCATTATTTGCCCCTGCCACACCATACATTACACCCAAACAAAGTGTTAATATATTCAACGTTTCCGTGTCAAATTTCTTTCCTTTTTCTGTAACAT
Organism: Lachnospiraceae bacterium; assembly: GCA_051880475.1. Classification (GTDB taxonomy): domain Bacteria; phylum Bacillota; class Clostridia; order Lachnospirales; family Lachnospiraceae; genus JAUUSJ01. The sequence goes on from JBJEOA010000019.1 coordinate 57,695, forward strand.
CTATTTCTGGAAATCCATACAGATACAACAGTTTTTGTGCGACTCGTATCATATACCCATAATACTGAACAATATCTGCTGGAATTGTTGCAGCCATAGCAACTCCGCCCGGTGTAGATAATGCAGCTGAAATTCCCGATACACAATTTCTCTCATATTTTATGACTTCATTCGCATATTTTTCTATTTCTTGAGTGGTTATTCCTGCATGTGCTGGATTAAATGCTATTGCATCTTCTATTACTTCCTGCGAATAATCCTTCATAAATTCACCACGTAAGAACTCATCTCGCTTAATACAAATTCCCGGAACTCTCAAGCCCATAATGATAATATCTTCAATATCAACCTGACCATCACCATTCACATCCATTACTTTATTCACAATTTCTGTTGTTTTACCCGCTCCTTCTTTTACTTTCTCAGTAGCTTTTTCTGTTATTTGCTGAGCACCTTTAATTGCACTATCCTTAACACCCCCAATTTTTTTCAAATCAATATTCTCTGCGGATTTTGCAATATTACTTACTGTCTTTTTCGACGCACTTGCTGCTGTCTTACCAATTTCTCCTGCATAATTTGCTATAGATTTTCCTAAATTTTTTAAAGCCATCTCTCTGTTCCTCCTTATTATGTATTCACAGTAACTTTTCATTAATATAACCTGTATTTTTCGCGAATATCGACTTCCACACCTCCTAATAATTTTGACATATCCTTAATACTCTAACGTGCCTTTCCTCTATAACTTGAAATATAATTCTATGCTGAATGTTTATTTGACGTAAATAAAATTCCTGTAAGTTTCCAACCAATCTTTCGTATGCTGGCGGATTCTGAAAAGGATTTTGTTTCATAATCTCTATCAATTCTTTATCTTTCTTATCCAATCCACATGATTTAAAATTTTTTGCATCTTTGGCAGTTTGTATTTACTTCTTAGATAAGCTGATAAATGTTTTCTCTAGCTTTTGTTGCAGTTATAACTGTCATGGTATCACTTCTTTTTCTCTTATTATAGCGTATGTTAATAGTTTTGAAAATGGTTGATAGTATAACTTTTTTATCATTCAGAAGATAAGCTGTTTAATTTTTGCCAATTCGCAGGTTTCTTGAAATATACTGTTTAAGACAAGACAAAGGTTGTATGCCAAAATTTTATTGGTAAGTCGCGTGCGTAAGCCTCGGAAACTTTTGACAAGCACTCTTTGTGCATGAAGTTGCTCACTTAACTATGAAAATACGTTTTATATTTTTTTTCGTAATCTACACCATCTTCTCAGAAAGAACGACAATAGTGTGCTCTTCCGAATTTACAGACGGCAAGAGGAAAGCTATCTATCACAAAATATCTGCTACGGGGTATTTGAAAAACAGAAATCATTTTTTTGTCGAAACAAATCGGTAGTTTGAAGAAGCGCTCTTCTAGTTCTATTGAACCGACTTCTGCTACAAAAATCCGAAAAAAAGATGGCGGTAATTCTTTTTTACGAAAGAATACCATACCTGTTCGGAATCAACACCCACTAACTCTCCACAGAGACTAATCGTAATGATTTCAGAATCAGACAATTTTGAGTCAAGGATATGTCGACTCTTTGTAACGGCGGATGGAGCAAACTTTTGATAGAGATCATTGATAATCACATAAACCGTTAAAATAAAATCTTCAAAATTGGATAAACTTGTGGTATACTTATTTTGAAACTTAAACATTATGATGCCTCCTTTCAATTTTGTGTGGCTACAAATAGGATAGCGCATTTTGTTGAAGTTTTTTATTTATTTTTATCTAGCACAACGAGTTAATTTAGCATTAGCAATAGTAATAGGGAATATTTTTATTAAAACGATGTCCTTTCTTTGAGTCGCCCTTTTTTCTTTTCCATTGTACTTGTCAAGTCTTTTTTCTTTTCAATTTATAAAAATTTTACACTATCGTGCTATCCATCTCACACCTGAAAGAGGAGACTTTTCACACATTGTTGTAACAATATTTAAATGTGAAACCAGTCACTTAAAAATTTGCGAATATTAGATAAAAAGAAATTATATATTACAGAAAGTGAGTTTTAGTATCAAAATAGTACCAAAACGAAAAAAGAGAGCTCGCCTTCTTTGAAAAATCAAGGTTTGCGAGCTCTTAGAAATTACTCAAACTCGATTTTGACAACTATATTGTGCCTAACCGAATTATAGATTATCATATTTTGTATAATTTTTCTTAAAATTCTACATATTCTTTATTGTTTTAGGAGTTTTGGCAAGCATTTTGCAATCATAATCACTTCGAATCACTCCTCAGATATTTCTCTATGTACTCCCGGCACCCATCCTCTAAAATATGGAATGCACAGCTATTGTCGGTTAAAATCTGCTTACGATTTGTTGTAACCATCTCATATATTTTATTAGCCTTCTTCTGAATTCGCTCTGCATTATTCATACAAAACTGATATTCTTTATTTAACAATAATCTGTATTTTTCATCTTCAACATCTTTGATTACCAGTTTTTCAATACATTCATCTGGAACTGGAACCATATAATTAAAACGCAACGAGCCTTTCACTTCTTTTTCATCTCCCAGAACACGAATCAAAATATTTGCTTCCTGCTTCTTATCAAAAGAGGATACAGACACATAGTAATTCATCCCATTTACTTGCATAACAGCACCAAATGCAAACTTATTACGGTCTGTATACCGGATATTCGGAACTTTCGTAATTCCTCTTTTTTCCTTTTCATATCTTTGGAGAAATTTATTATACTCCTCATTTATACGGTAAAAATCCATTTTTATCCTCCATAGTATAACAAAACAGGGAGATAAATTGCTTATCTCCCTGAAAATTAACGGTTCGCATTTTAAGCTGCGAAGCACTTAAATTAAAGGTTCACATTCAAAGTAGTGA
>JBJEOA010000020.1:0-59848 GCA_051880475.1 Lachnospiraceae bacterium
TCTCAATTATACGAACAGTATAGCAGTTTCACTAATAAATGGCAAGTTACAACAGTCACTTTGTATTATTCTATATTTTTTCTCAAAAAATTGCTTGACATATACCATATGGGGGTATATTATATAATAAAAATACCCATATGGGGTATATTGAAAGGGGGATTCCTATGGAAGAAAAGAGAGAGTGTATGGAGGGATGTTGCCAAAAGAAAAAACAGCGCTCGCCAAAAGAATATAAAGATTTAATGAACCGCCTAAAACGTATCGAGGGACAAGTGAGAGGAATTCAGGGAATGTTAGAAAAAGATGCCTACTGTCCGGATATTTTAGTTCAAGTTTCTGCTATTAATGCAGCGCTAAATAGTTTTAATAAAGTTTTATTGGCAAATCATATAAAAAGCTGTGTTGCGGATAATATAAGAGAGGGAAATGATGAGGTTATAGATGAACTTGTTATGACTTTGCAAAAATTGATGAAATAATAAGATAAACGGTTCTGCCCTTGTGGCAGATAACGAAATTTTTATAAGGAAAAGGAGGAAAATAGGATGGAGCAATATACTGTCACAGGTATGAGCTGTGCTGCCTGTTCAGCTCGCGTAGAAAAAGCAGTATCGGCTGTTCCTGGAGTTACGAGCTGTTCTGTCAGCTTGCTTACGAATTCTATGGGGGTTAGTGGAACTGCCACTTCCGACCAGATTATTGCCGCTGTTATAGATGCGGGATATAGAGCATCAAAAAAAGGAGAGAAAAAAGCTAGTTCTAATGCGTCAAATTATGATGATATATTAGTGGACTGTGAGACACCTTTGATGAAAAAAAGGCTTATCGCATCTTTTTGTTTTCTCATTCCATTAATGTATATTTCTATGGGGCATATGATGTGGAATTGGCCACTCCCAGCATTTTTTAATGGAAATCATATAGCAATGGGATTATTTCAGCTCTTATTTACAACTGTTATTATGGTCATTAATCAGAAGTTTTTTGTAAGTGGATTTAAGGGGCTTTTACATAAAGCTCCAAATATGGATACACTTGTCGCTCTCGGTTCTGGAGCTTCCTATATTTATAGTGTCTATGCCCTTTTTGCCATGACAGATGCACAAGTAAAAGGGAATATGGCGGCAGTTATGAAATATATGCATGAGTTTTATTTTGAATCTGCAGCGATGATTCTTACACTTATTACAGTCGGCAAGATGCTTGAGGCTAGGTCGAAGGGAAAGACGACAGATGCCTTAAAAAGCTTAATGAAGTTAGCACCAAAAAGAGCGATAGTTCTTCGAGACGGTGAAGAGGTGGAAGTTGAAATTGAGCAAGTTAGAATTGGGGACCGCTTTATTGTGCGTCCAGGCGAAAGTATTCCTGTAGATGGAGTTATTATAGAGGGAAATAGCGCAGTCAATGAATCTGCCTTGACTGGAGAGAGTATTCCAGTGGATAAAGAAGCAGGAGATTTTGTGTCGGCTGCAACGGTGAATCAGTCTGGATTTTTGATTTGTGAGGCGACAAGAGTTGGAGAAGATACAACCTTATCCCAAATTATCCAGATGGTGAGTGATGCCGCAGCGACGAAGGCTCCGATTGCTAAGGTGGCGGATAGAGTGTCAGGCATTTTTGTTCCTACGGTTATTGGCATTGCTCTTTTGACGATAATTGTATGGCTTCTTAGCGGTCAAAGCTTTGGATTTGCTCTGGCAAGAGGAATTTCTGTCCTTGTTATTAGTTGTCCTTGTGCACTTGGGCTTGCCACTCCAGTCGCTATTATGGTTGGCAATGGAATGGGAGCAAAGAGTGGAATTATGTTTAAGACTGCGATTTCTCTAGAGGAGGCTGGAAAGACGGAAATTATTGCGTTGGATAAGACAGGAACGATTACAAAGGGAGAGCCAACTGTGACTGATATCGTAGCTGCTTCCTCTTCAAATGAGAAGGAACTTCTTCTTGCTGCGTATACATTGGAGAGAAAGAGTGAGCATCCTCTTGCCAAAGCGATTTTGGATTATGCACAGGAGAGAAAAATTGAAAAACAAGAAGTAGAGCAGTTTTTAGCTTTACCTGGAAATGGATTGACGGCTCTTTGGAATGGAAAACGATTATACGGGGGAAATCTTTCTTTCATACAACAAAAATGTAGTATCACTTTAGATATAGAGAAAAAGGCACAAATACTTTCCGAGGAGGGAAAAACCCCTCTCTTTTTCGCTCTTGAACAAAGGCTTCTTGGAATGATTGCTGTGGCAGATACAATTAAGGAAGATAGTTCACAGGCAATTTGTGAACTTAAAAATATGGGAATTCATGTTGTTATGCTTACAGGAGATAATGAAAAAACAGCGAAAGCCATCGGTGTACAGGCTGGCGTAGATGAGGTAATTGCCGGCGTGCTTCCAGACGGGAAAGAGGCGATTATTCGCTCTCTAAAGAAAAAGGGAAAAGTTGCGATGGTTGGAGATGGAATTAATGATGCACCTGCGCTTACTAGGGCGGATATCGGTATTGCCATCGGTGCTGGGACGGATATTGCAATTGATGCGGCAGATATTGTCTTAATGAAGAGTCGTTTAAGCGATGTACCAGCTGCGATTCGTCTAAGTCGTGCTACACTTCGAAATATACATGAGAATTTATTTTGGGCGTTCTTTTATAATGTGATTGGTATTCCGCTTGCCGCAGGTATTTGGATTCCTATATTTGGGTGGAAGTTAAATCCGATGTTTGGCGCAGCTGCTATGAGTTTATCTAGTTTTTGCGTCGTAAGCAATGCGCTTCGACTAAATTTCTTTTCTATGTATAATGCCAGCAAAGATAAGAAATTAAAGAAAAAAAAGAGAGATGTCGAGAAGAAAGAAAAGAAAGAGATTCTAAAGGTTCAAGAAAACCTTCAGATAGAAAATAATGAGAAAAGAAAGGATGATAATGAAATGGAAAAAGTAATGGAAATCAAAGGAATGATGTGTGGACATTGTGAGGCTAGAGTGAAAAAATGTCTAGAAAAAATGGATGCAGTTGAGGAGGCTATCGTAAGCCATGAGAAGGGAACTGCTATCGTTAAATTAAAAGAAATGGTTGATGATGATGTTTTGAGAAAGACAGTGGAAGACCAAGATTACGAAGTGATTAGTATTAAATAATTTATCTTTTTACGGAAGCTTACTATCTTTTAGACAGATATGGATAGAAAGTAGCAGTGGGATAAATTCAGCATTATACTGGATTTATCTCGCTGCTATTTTTTTATTCTTTTAAAGTCATACCAAGTCCTGCATCATTAAATGTTTTTGTTTCTCGAAATCTTTTTGGAGTCATGCCTGAGATTTTTTTAAATATACGGCTAAAATAGTAAATATCTGGAATTCCACATTCATTTGCCACTGATTTGAGTGGCAGATTCGTTGAGACGAGTAGGCGCTGAGCATGAAAAATTCGCTCTTGATTGACATATTCTGTCAGTGATACTCCCATTTCCTTTTTAAATAAGGAAGAAAGATAACTTGCGTTTACACAGAGAGATTTTGAAAAAGCTTTTAGGCTAAGGTCGGCACATAAATTAGTATCAATATATGTGAGAACCCTTTGGATTAAGAGTGAGTGTTTTCTTAATGTATAACGTCGAATTAGTCTACAGTAGTCAATAATCATCTGTTGATGATAGGCAAGAAGTTCATCAATATTAGTAAAGTGTTCGATATGTTTTACGTGAGAATTGGATATACTATCTATATGGATGGGATGGACACAAGCTTGTTCTGCCGCCTTACGTAATAATGTATTTAGTGTGATGGAATAATTTTTTTTGTCTTTTAGTTTATCTGTTATGCGCTCGGAAGAATAGAATTGATGTAATTTTTCAATTAGTTCTAGTGCCTGCTTTTCATTAGAGTTTCGAACCGCATTTAATAATTCGTTTTCAGTTTGATACCTTTTTTCTATTATATAGATGTTCTCAAAAGGAAAATCAGAAATATTAAAAAAATTATTTTGAAATTCATGCCAGATAGTAGAATCATTATCATTAATCATATCAATTTTAAAATTATCTTTTCCGTATAATTCTTCGGCGAGTGTAATGAAGAAAGTGTAAAAATAAGGTTCTGTAGGAATATTAAGAATATTAAAACAATAATTGTATATCTTTTCTTGTAAATTTTCAGGTATCTGTTGTTGTGTAAAAATCTCTTGTATATGGTTAGGGGTAATTGTTTCAAACATGATTGGACCACAAAAGAATAATTCATGTTTATCTATCATCATAATAATATAATTACAGTTAAATCCATCTTTAATAAAATAAACTGTCTGGGGATTGATTGTTCGGATAGAAGAATGTGCCAATATTTCTTCGGAAGTCATATTTAAAATATTACTTCTTAAACCGAGATCGCACCAGCTCCAGTCCTTACAAGGAAGAGATACACAGTAGGAAGGAATACAATTCTTTTTTAAAACATGTAAGACAAACTGTATAAGAGAGTTTTGTTTCATAGTAAATAATCTCCTAAAATAAAAAATAACAATTAAGTTTATATAATGTATATTAACCGAATTAAAAAGAAATATCATTGTATTAAATTTGGGTGTCTTTGTATTATTTTTGGGTAACTTTTCTTGAAAACAAAAATTGTGCAAAAATAAATAAAAATAGTCCATATGAAAAAATTTTTTTCAATTATACAATGATTTTAACAAAAAAATAAAAAATATAAAATATATTTTATGCAAAAAATACATATACAAATTTAAAAAAAATAATTTGATATTAAAATATACTAACTTGTATATTGAAATATAATTTATAAAAAATTTATTTGAGGAGGAATATTTATGAGGAAGATTATTAGTCTGAATCAAGGCTGGCAGTTTAAGCAAGAGGACGTTGGTTTACCAACAAAATTGCCAAAATGGGAGGAAGTTGATTTACCACATAGCTGGAATGCTGTGGATGGATGTGACGGAAATGGAAGCTATGATAGGGGCAGTTATTGGTATGCGAAAACTTTTGCCACACCAAAGCAACCTCTTGAGGGCGGAAGAGTATATGTAGAAGTTTTAGCAGCTGGACAACAGGCGACAGTATATGTGAACGGAGAAAAGGTAACTTACCATGAGGGCGGTTATTCTATTTTCAGAGCGGATATTACAGATTTATGTAAGGATGGAGAAGATAATTTATTAGTTATTAATTGTTCTAATGAGTATAAAGATAGTGTCTATCCACAGTCAGCAGATTTCACATTTTATGGTGGTTTGTACCGAGGAGTTAATATTATCAGTGTGCCAAATACCCATTTTGATTTAAGTCATTACGGAAGCATCGGTTTTATGGTAACACCAAAGCAATGCGAATGTGGCGGCGCAATTTTTGAGTTAGAATCATGGGTTGTTAATCCAGATGAAAACTTTACTGTTTTATATACTATCGCAGATGCAAATGGAAAAGAGGTTGCCTGTGCAAGCCGTCCATCTGATGATACAAAAGTAAAGGTATATGTACCAGATGTTATCAATTGGGATATTGATAATCCATATCTTTATACGGTTACTGCAACTTTACAAAGAAGAAATGAAGCTTATGATGAGGTTTCTACAAAAGCAGGTGTGCGCAGCTTTTCTTGTGATCCAAATAAAGGATTTATTATTAATGGAGTTGAGACACCACTTCGAGGAGTTAGCCGTCACCAAGATATGCTCTATAAAGGCAACGCATTAAGCAAAGAAGATCATTATTTAGATGCAAAACTTATTAAAGAGTTAGGTGCTAATACAATTCGTTTGGCACATTATCAACATTCTCAAGACTTTTATGATGCTTGCGATGAGTTAGGATTTGTTGTTTGGGCAGAAATACCATTTATTAGTGTATTTAATGAAGATCCACAGGCACATCAAAACTGTATTAGCCAGATGAAAGAATTAATTTATCAAAATTATAATCATCCATCCATCTGTTTCTGGGGTGTTTCTAATGAAATTCTTATCGGTGGTATTTCACAAAAACTTGTGGACAATCACAAAGAATTGAATGAATTATGTCATACAATTGACCCAACTCGTCTAACAACAATTGCTCATGTAAGTATGACTCCAGTAGAAAGTCCAATGCATCATATTACAGATGTTATTAGCTATAATCACTATTTTGGATGGTATACCAAAAAGATGGAAGATAATGGTCCATGGTTTGATGATTTCCATGCGTTACATCCAGATTTATGCGTTGGTGTGAGTGAGTATGGTTGTGAGGGTGTTATTACAAACCACGGTCCTAACCCAGCATGCAAGGACTATTCTGAGGAATATCAGGCATTATATCATGAGCATATGGCAAAGGTACTTGATGAGCGTCCATGGATTTGGTCAAGTCATGTATGGAATATGTTTGATTTCGGATGTGCTGCTCGAAATGAAGGTGGTGTAGCAGGGCGTAATAATAAGGGACTTATGACTATGGATAGAAAGACCAAAAAAGATTCCTATTATATCTACCAAGCATACTGGAACAAGAAACCAATGGTTCATCTTTGTGGAAAACGCTATGCACAGCGTGCAGGTGAGACGACAGAGATTCGCGTTTACTCCAATCAGCCAGCAGTATCCCTTTATTTAAATGGTGAGCTTGTAGAAGAAAAGTGCGCAGAAAAAGTATTTATTTTTACAGTGGCATTAAAAGAAGGACAAAATATTTTACTTGCAGTGGCAGGAGATGTCAAAGATTCTATTACATTAGAGAAAGTAGAGAAAGAGCCAGCAATTTATCAGCTTCCAGAAGTTAATGAGCGTGCAGAGGGTGTTGCAAACTGGTTTAGCACTGTAGGAAATATGGATTTACAGGCACCAATGGAATTCCCAGAGGGAAAATACAGTATTAAAGACACACTTGGAGATTTGGCAAAATCTGAGGAAGCTATAGAAATTGTAGCTAAAGCGGTTAAGTTAGCAACAAACTTTGTTGTAAAACCAGGAGAAGGTATGTGGGATGTGTTCAAAACTATGACACCACAAAGTATGATGGATATGGCAATGGAGATGCCAGAAGGATTTTTGGAGAGTTTGAATGCGAAACTTATCAAAATTCAAAAATAGTAAAATAGTTTTAGATTTATATAAGAGAGGAATTTAGGAATGTCAGATAATACAAAGGATATCCGTCCTTTTGGAATGAAGGATAAATTAGGATATATGTTTGGAGATTTTGGTAATGATTTTACATTCATCTTATCTTCCATGTTTATGATGAAATTTTACACAGATATAATGGGCGTTAGCGCTGGATTAGTAGGTGTTTTAATGATGGTAGCCCGCTGTGTAGATGCAGTAACAGATGTTACGATGGGACAGATTGTTGACCGTTCTAAGCCTACAAAGGATGGAAAATTCCGTCCATGGCTAAAAAGAATGTGTGGTCCAGTGGCAATTGCTTCTTTTTTGATGTATCAGTCTGCGTTTGCCAATATGGCAATGGGATTTAAAATATTTTGGATGTTTTTTACCTATATATTATGGGGTTCCATTTTTTATACATCTATTAATATCCCTTATGGTTCTATGGCTTCAGCTGTATCAGCAGAACCAGCAGACCGTGCACAGCTTTCTGTATTCCGTACCGTTGGTGGAAGTCTTGCTAATTTAGTAATTGGTGTTGCAACTCCTATGGTAGCATATGAAGTAGTTAACGGAGCAACTGTTCTTTCTGGAACTAGAATGACAATTGTTGCGGGAGTATTTTCCGTATGTGCTATTATTTGCTATATGTTATGCTTTAACTTAGTTCGTGAGCGTGTAAAAGTTCCACAAAATACAGAAAAATTAGATTTTGGAAAATTACTTGGTAATATTTTCAAAAATCGTGCACTTTTAGGTATTATTGTAGCAGCAATTATGCTTTTGCTTGGTCAGCTTGGTATGTCAGGAATGCAGCCATATGTTTTCCCAGTTTACTATAATAGTGCGTCAAGTCAGTCATTAGCTTCTATGGTATCTACAATTGCTGTACTTGTAATTTGTGCACCATTTGCTGCAAAACTTGCAGATAAATTTGGAAAGAAAGAATTATCTGTTGCATCTTGTTTGATTGGTGCAGGTACATGGATTGTATGTTTGATTCTTAAACCAGAAAATGCCACTGTTTACATAGCATTCTATACGGTAGCTATGATTGGAATTGGATTCTTCAATACAGTAATTTGGGCTATGATTACAGACGTTATTGATGATGCTGAGGTTAGGAATGGAGTGCGTGAGGATGGTACTATTTATTCCGTATATTCCTTCGCGAGAAAACTAGGACAGGCAGCTTCTTCTGGTATGATTGGTGCAGTTTTAACAGCAATTGGATATACAAGTGAAGTTGCAGCAAATCCAGCAGCTTATCCAGAAGTATTACAGGGAATTTTCAACTGGTCTTGTATGATTCCAGCAATTGGACTTGCATTAGTTGCAGTAGCTTTGATTTTCATTTATCCATTAAATAAAAAGAGAGTGGATGAAAACTGTGCACAGTTAGCTAGTCGTAGAAATTCATAGTAGTCTGCTTTTATAGGTATATTAATTTTGAAAAGAAAATAGTTGTGAATCCAAAGGATTGCAAAACAAGGAGTAATTGGTTTTTTATCTATCATGTCTGTCTTTTTAGGCAGACATGATAATCAAAATAAAAAGCAAAGGAGAAATTTTTATGCAAATGACATTTCGTTGGTATGGTGAAGGAAATGACAGTATTACTCCAGAGATGATTAAACAGATTCCAGGTGTTACTGGACTTGTATGGGCGTTACATGGCAAACAAGCTGGTGAAGTATGGGAAATAGAAGAAATCGAGGAAGTACGTCGTCAGATTGAAGGTGCTGGTTTTAATATGGATGTAGTGGAAAGTGTGAACGTACATGATGATATTAAAATTGGACTTCCTACTCGTGATAAATATATTGAAAATTATAAAACTACGTTGCGTAATTTGTCAAAATTCGGTGTAAAGGTTGTAACTTATAATTTTATGCCAATTTTTGACTGGACAAGAACAGACTTATTTCATCCTCTAGAAGACGGCTCTACAGCATTATTTTATGAGAAGAATCGAATACAAGAGGATTATAAAGAAATGGCAAATTATATTTTAAATAATTTGCATGGAATGACTTTCCCAGGATGGGAGCCTGAGCGAATGGCGAAGTTAGATGAGCTTTTTGAGGCGTATCGTCCGGTAACAAAAGAAAAATTGTGGGAAAATTTAAAATATTTCTTAGAGGCAATTATGCCTACTTGTCATGAGACAGGAATTAAGATGGCAATTCATCAAGATGATCCACCGTGGGATATTTTTGGAATACCACGCTTATTATGTGATAAAGAATCCATTGGGCGTTTTCTTGAGATGGTAGATGATGAATATAATTGTCTTTGCCTATGTTCTGGTTCACTTGGAGCAAACTGTAAAAATAATGTTGCCGATATTGTTCGTACTTACTGTGACCGTATTGCGTTTGCACATATTCGAAATGTTCGTCATTATCCAAATGGAGACTTTACAGAGGCTTCTCACCGTGATTGTGACGGAGATACAGGCATTTTGGATATTATGAAGGCATATCATGATTGTGGTTATACTGGTTATGTACGTCCAGACCATGGACGACATATTTGGGGAGAACAGTGTAGACCAGGATATGGACTTTATGATAGAGCATTAGGAATTATGTATCTTTGGGGATGCTGGGATATGCTAGAAAAAACAGAAGGTAAGATAGAAAAATAAGGCTTGAAAGGGGACAAAATTTATGAATTTACCATTAAATATAGATTTTACAGGAAAAGTAGTAGTAATTACAGGTGCAGGAGGAGTTCTTTGTGGAACTATGGTGAGAGCTTTTGCACAGGCAGGAGCAAAAGTTGCAGCATTGGATTTAAATGAGGATGCTGTAAAGGAGCTTGCTAAGGAGTGTAGGGCAGAAGGATTTATTGTCGAGGGATACAAAGCAAATGTATTAGACAATGAAGTGCTAGAAGAAGTTCATGCACAAATTTTGAAAGATTTTGGACCATGTGATATTTTGGTAAATGGAGCGGGCGGTAATAACCCAAGAGCTACAACAGATAATGAATATCAGCATGAGGCAAAAGAAGGACAAAAGACATTTTTTGATTTAGATGCAAGTGGAGTAGACTTTGTATTTAAATTAAATTTCCAGGGAACTTTGATTCCAACTCAGATTTTTGCTAAAGATATGATAGAAAAAAAATCTGGATGTATCTTAAATATTTCTTCTATGAATGCGTATACTCCATTGACAAAGATTCCAGCGTATTCTGCTGCAAAGGCTGGTATTTCTAATTTCACACAGTGGCTTGCAACACATTTTGCAGGAACTGGAATTCGCTGTAACGCAATTGCACCTGGCTTTTTAGTTTCTAATCAAAATAGAGCATTATTATTTAATGAAGATGGAACACCGACTGCACGCTCTAATAAAATTTTAAATGGAACTCCGATGAAACGTTTTGTAGAAGGAGAAGAGCTTTTAGGTGGAGTATTCTTCTTATGTGACGAAAAAGCAGCCAGTGCGATTACAGGTGTAGTATTACCTATTGATGCGGGATTTGCCGCTTATTCAGGTGTATAAAAAAGAATATATGATAATGTAAAATTTTAAATAAGCCTTCTTTTTTATTTTTTATAAAAGACTTGAGAATTTTTCTCGGCAAATGGCATTAATCAGTTTGAAATAGCTGGTTGATGTCATTTTGTTGTTTTGTATTTGTAAAATTGCTCCGCTGCCTAGCAGCGGAGCAATTTGCAGCCATTCACTGGAAAAAATACTTTTTGTCTCAAATATTATTTGATTAGACCAGTTAAATCTTCGTAAAAACTTGGATAAGAAACGGTTACACATTCACTATCCACAATTTCTGTCTCTCCATCTGCATTTAACCCAGCAATTGCGAAAGTCATTGCGATGCGGTGGTCGTATTTACAGTGAATAGAAGCACCGTGGAGAGGATGCCCTCCCTCGATAATCATACCGTCGTCTGTCGGAGTGACTTTTGCACCCATAGCATTTAGATGGTTTGCCATTAGGTCGATGCGGTTTGATTCCTTTACTTTGAGTTCTTGTGCATCTTTTATGATTGTTTTTCCTTTTGCGAAGCAGGCTAAAAGGGCGATGACAGGAAGTTCATCAATTAAGGTTGGAATAATGCTTCCCCCAATTTCGGTGGCGTGAAGTTCACTCGTTTTTACAATAAGGTCGGCTGTAGGCTCTTGATCTTTTCGAATATTTTCATAAGTAATATCAGCACCCATTGCCTCACATACTTTTAGGATGCCGTCCCTTGTCGGATTAATTCCCACATTTTTAATATGGATTTCAGAGTTTGGGGTGATAAGACCTGCTACGATAAAGAAGGCAGCGGAGGAGATATCTCCAGGCACGATAATATGCTGTGCGGTAAGTTCTGGGTTTGGCAAAATTGTGGCGGTTGTCCCCTCACTTATCACAGTTGCACCAAAAGAGCGAAGCATAATTTCTGTGTGATTTCTAGAAAGTTCCGGCTCCGTCACAGAGGTTGGACCGTCTGCGTATAGCCCGGCTAGAAGAACACAAGATTTCACCTGAGCGGAAGCTACAGGGGAGTTATAGTGAATTGATTTTAGAGGCTTTCCGGTAATTTTAAGTGGAGCACAGTCATTTCCATTTATGCTTTTAATATCGGCTCCCATCATGGAGAGTGGAGTGATAATTCTTTTCATAGGGCGGGAGTTAAGAGAAGCGTCGCCAGAGAGTATGCAAGGAAAATCTTGTCCTGCCAAAATACCCGAGATAAGTCTTGTTGTTGTTCCGCTATTTCCGACATCTAAAGTTTCCGTCGGAGCTTTTAGGCCGTGAAGCCCATTTCCGTGAACTAATATTTTTCCATCTTTTTGTTCAATTTTAACTCCCATTTTTTGGAAACAATGAATGGTGGATAAACAATCAGCACCATTTAAAAATCCTGAAATTTCAGTTGTTCCTTTGGCGATAGAGCCAAACATAACAGCGCGGTGGCTAATTGATTTATCTCCGGGAACGGTGATCGTTCCTCTAAGTCCAGTCGTTTTTTTAAATTTCATAAATAAAATCCTTTCTTTTCTTTTTCAGTGAAGATTGCGTGATGCTATATATAAGCAATCTGCTTTTTTCTTTATTTGCGAATATGAACTTTATAATTTCGGTTTGTTAATACGTCGTAAGCTCTTTGTGCAGATTCACCGTCATAGAGAACAATTTTTAGGACGCCCTCTTCGTATTCACGGTTGTGAATAATACCAATATTTTTAATATTAATATTGTGAAGAGCGAGAGAAGTTGTGGTGGATGCCAATGTTCCAGGTTCGTCAGGAATATCTACAAAAATTTCATATGTTTTTTGCATAAGACCTACTGCATTATCTGGAACAGAATTTCGGTAGGTACTTGATTCTTCAAATAAATCGTAGATAGCACCGTGTTTATTGGCTTCAAGGGCAATTAAAATATCTTGCATATTTGCAATCATATAGCGAAGAAGTTTTTTTATATTTTCACAGTTAGAAAAGCAAATTTGTTCCCAGACAGTAGGAGAGGAGGAGGCAATTCTTGTAATATCTTTAAAGCCTCCCGCTGCTAATTGCTTTAATATTCCATCTTCGGTGTCGGTATTTTTTACGAGGCGGACAAGTTCCGCCGCCACAATATGAGGTACATGGCTGATAGCAGCAGTGAATTCGTCATGTTTTTCTGGTTTTAATAAAATTGTCATTGCGCCAAGCTCTTCAATGAACTGAATGAATTCTGTTACTTTTTCTTCTTTTACTTTATTAGATGGAGTAATAAAATAATAAGCATTTTCAATTAAGCGGTCTGTGCAGGCAGAATATCCTGCTTTTTCTGAGCCAACCATTGGATGTCCGCCGATAAAATACTCTTCTATATCATAGTCTTGTACTGCTCGGTGAATAGGACCTTTTACGCTTCCGACATCTGTTAAAATACAAGTATCTGATAAGTATGGTTTTAAAATTTTTAAGTATTCTAGATTATAGGCAACTGGAGCACATAAGAAAATATAATTGCAAGTAGAAAACTCTGCTCCGACTTCATCTACAATTTTGTGTAAAATACCTTCATCATAGGCGGCTTCTAAAGTTTCTCTATTTATATCAAATCCAATTAATTGATAGTTTGGATGAACTCGTCGAATAGTTTTGGCAATGGAACCACCGATAAGACCAAGTCCGATAAAACCGATTGTAAAATTATCTGTCGTCATATTTTTTCCTTCCTAATACTTTTTTTGTATCTAAATTTTATCATTTCCATAAGTTATTTTACCTATTAGAAAGTCTAATGTCAACAAATACTTTAATGATTTAAAGAGCAACATATTTAAATTGATAAATAGGAAAAGATTGATTCATCTTATAATGATAAAAAAACAAAGAACCATTTATTAAAAGAAAAATTTTTGTCAAAAAAATGCGATACACAAAAAATACACAGAAAAAACATCTAGCAAACTGCCAAAAAGGCTTGATATTTTATCGGAATTTTAGTAGAATATTCATAAGCGTTAAAACTAGTAAGAAGGTGCGAGGGCTATCTTGCTAGAATACTAGAATTGGAGGAACTATTTATGAATGTATACACATCAGAACAAATTAGAAACGTGGTTTTATTAGGACATGGCGGCTGTGGAAAGACAGCGTTAGTTGAGAGCATGGCATATGCTACAGGTATGATTAAGCGTTTGAGAACTGTAGCAGAAGGTGGAACCATTAGTGATTACGATAAAGAAGAAGTTAAGAGACAGTTTTCTATTCATGCATCTTTGATTCCTATCGAGTATGAGAATGTTAAGATTAATGTGATTGATACTCCAGGATTCTTTGATTTCTCAGGAGAGGTATATGAGGCACTGAGCGTAGCGGATGCAGCGATTATTGTTATCTCTGGTAAGGCAGGAGTCGAAATCGGAACAGAGAGAGCATTTGAGTTCTGTGAAAAATATGATATTCCATGTATGGCATTTATTACTAACGTAGATGACGAGCATGTAAATTGTGGTGCGATTATTGAAGAATTAAAAGAGAAACACGGAAAGAAAATTGCGCCATTCCATCTTCCACTTAGAGAAGACGGAAAGTTTATGGGATTTGTCAATGTAGTTAAGATGGAAGGTCGTAAATATAAATCAGATGGAACATATGAAGAGTACGAGATTCCAGAAGGAACAGAGGACGAATTAGACCAGTATAGAGAAGAGTTGATGGAAGCTGTTGCTGAGACAAGTGAAGAGTTAATGGATAAGTTCTTTGAGGGCGAGCCATTTACAAGAGAAGAAGTATCCGTTGCACTTCGTAATAACGTAATTGACCGTTCTGTTATTCCTGTTCTTATCGGAGCTCCTGTTAATAATTATGGTGCACAAGCTCTCTTAATTGCAATTGAGAAATATTTCCCATCACCAGTGGCAAAAGCAAGCGTACAGTTTACTGGTGTGAATGCAAAGACAAATGAGGAGTATACAGCAAGCTTTGATGATAGTAAACCACTTAGCGCTTATATTTTTAAGACAATTGCAGATCCATTCGTAGGTAAGTTCTCCTTAGTGAAGGTTTGTGACGGTGTGTTAAAACCAGATATGACTCTTTATAATACAGATAAAGAGCAGGAGGAAAAAGTTGGTAAAATTTATGTATTAAAGGGAAAAGACCAGATAGAGGTACCACAGTTACATGCTGGTGATATCGGAGCTATCGCTAAACTTGCAATTTCTAAAACAGGAGATACTCTTGCGACAAAGGCAGCACCTATTAAGTATGAGAAAGCTCCTATGCCAACTCCATATACATTTGTTCGTTACGTTGCAAAGACAAAGGGTGATGAGGATAAGATTTCTTCTGCACTTAAGAAATTAATGGACGAAGATTTAACACTTCGTGAAGTAAATGATAAAGCAAATAGACAGACATTATTATACGGATTAGGTGATCAGCACTTAGACGTAGTAAAGAGTAAATTATCCGATAGATATAAAGTCGAGATTGAATTAGTTGAGCCTAAGATTGCTTATAAAGAGACGATTCGTGGCAAAGCAAAGGTTCAAGGAAAATATAAAAAACAGTCTGGTGGACATGGTCAGTACGGTGATGTTCATATGGAGTTTGAGCCATCTGGTGATTTAGAGACACCTTATGTATTCAAAGAGACAATCTTTGGTGGAGCTGTACCTAAGAACTACTTCCCAGCAGTTGAGAAGGGTATTGCAGAAAGCTGCTTAAAGGGACCTTTAGCTGGATATCCGGTTGTAGGTGTTAGCGCTACTTTAGTAGACGGTTCTTATCATCCAGTAGACTCCTCTGAGATGGCATTTAAGATGGCTGCTATCACAGCATTTAAGAAAGCTATCATGGATGCAAAACCTGTATTATTAGAGCCAATCGTAGCTTTGAAAGTTGTAGTAGCTGACGCAAACACAGGTGATGTTATGGGCGATCTTAATAAGAGAAGAGGTCGTGTGCTTGGAATGAATCCAATCGAGGGTGGAAGACAAGAAATTTTAGCTGATATTCCTATGTCAGGACTTATGGGATATGCGACAGTTCTTCGTTCTATGACAGGTGGAAGTGGAACATATTCTTATGAATTTAGCCGTTACGAGCAGATGCCAGGCGATGCACAGGCTAAATTATTAGAAAAGTTACAAAAAGAGGATGATTAATATAATATAATGAAAAGCAGACATAGTTTTATAACTTTTCTAGAAAAAGGCTATGTCTGCTTTTTTCGCCAACAAGTCACTTTTTAAAGAAGGCAAGCTGGGAGGAAGAAAAAATGATAAACAAAGCGATTTTATTTGCGACGAATGCACATGCGGGACAGACAAGGAAGGGGACAAAGATGCCTTTTATTGTACATCCGATGGAGGTCGGTGTGATTGTATCACATATTACATCCGATGAAGAAATTATAAGTGCAGCTATTTTACATGATACAGTGGAAGATTGTCCAGATATTACAATTGAACAAATTAGGGAAGAATTTGGAGAGAAAATAGCGACCTGGGTTTTGGCTGAGAGTGAAGATAAGACAAAAACGTGGATGGAGAGAAAACAACATACGATTGAGCATCTAAAGACAGAGTGTAAGGAGGTTCAATATATAGCCCTCGCAGATAAATTGGCGAATATCAGATCTATTTTTAGAGACTATAGGCAATTGGGAGATAAATTATGGCAGAGATTTCGTATGAAAGATCCTAAAAAACAAGGTTGGTATTATCGCTCGCTTATAGAATCGTTAAAAGATTTATCCTCTCTAGATGAGTATCAAGAATATAAATTTTTAGTAGAAGAAGTGTTTGGAAGGTAAATAAAAGAGGCTATCGGAAAATAAATTTTTCGATGGCCTCTTTTGATATAGTGATTTAGTTATAATCTTTTTTTGGAACAATCTCAATCCAATATCCATCTGGATCTTTGATAAAGTAAATTCCCATGGAAGGATTTTCAAAACAGATACATCCCATCTCTTCATGCTTTTTATGAAATTCTTCGTACTGGTCAGTAACAAAAGCGAGATGGAATTCCTCATCTCCTAAATTATAAGGCTCTTTTCTGTCTGCGAGATAAGTAAGCTCTAGGCGAAAAGAAGTAGATTCATCTTTTAAGTATACAATGCGGTAGCTTCCATCGGCTGCATTTTTTTCACGGTCGATAGTAAGACCGATAGCATCTTTATAAAACTGAATGCTTTTTTCTAAATCCAAAACATTAAAATTAAAGTGATTGAAATAAATCATAAAAGTTACCTCCTCTTTGAAATCTTAAATTTAGTATCCTATACAAAAAGAAATTTGTCAATTATTACTGGAAAAATTTTCTTAAAATTTTCTTGCAATTTTCCAAAACTCTTTACAAGAAAATAGAAATTTTATATACTAAACATATGAAAATAGTAAAATAAAGTATTCTATTATTAGGAATGAGAGGAGTAGAAATATGAAAAAACAGATGAAATTTATAGTTGGCATTTTATCATTTTTTTTCTTTTTTGGATGTATGATATATACGTCGAGTGATGTCAATGCAGCTACATACCAGCCAATGGACGGGTTAGACAGTGAGGTATATCCAGTGGAAAAGATAGATTTAGAAGAACAGAGTCTATTTGAGGATAAGGAGTATGACAGTATTGCGACGAATTATCCATATCTTATTAAGGTAAATAAGAGAATGAATACGGTGACAATCTACGCTAAAGATTCTAAGGGGAACTATACAAAGCCAGTAAAAGCTATGGTTTGCTCTACGGGTTCTGCGACTCCGGTTGGCACGTTTAAAACTCCAGCTAAGTATCTTTGGGCGACTTTGATGGGACCAAGTTATGGTCAGTATAGTACAAGAATTTATAAAGGATTTTTGTTTCACTCGGTATGGTATTATCGAAACAGAGATAAGTCTTCACAGTCTTATGCCCAGTATAATAGGTTGGGGACGACAGCTTCTCATGGATGTGTTCGTTTAACAGTGGCAGATGCAAAGTGGATTTATGATAAATGTCCTCTTGGAACGACGGTAATTATTTATAATAGCAGTAATCCAGGACCTCTTGGAAAGCCAAAGGCATATAAAGTTCCTACTAATAAGAAGATGGGATGGGATCCGACAGATCCAGATAAGGCAAATCCATATAAGAAACCTCCAACCATCACTATCTCTTCTAGTAAAAAGAAAGAGATAAACAAAGGGGCTACATATAGCGCATTACAGTATGTGACTGCTAAGAGTGGACTTGGTGTTAATCTTACATCTAAGATTAAAGTGAGTGGTACGGTGGATACGAGTAAGCTAGGTAAGTATACTTTGACTTATACAGTACAAGATTCTTATGGCAATAAAACATCCAAGAAGTTTACAGTATCTGTATTAAACTCCTATCCTACTTTTAGTGGAGTAAAGGATACAACAGTTGGTCTTAATACAACGCAGGACTTAAGAAGTGGAATTACAGCGAAGGATAGAGATGGAAAGAGTCTTACATCTAAGATTAAGATTAGTGTAATTGCTCCAAATGGTAAGTCTGTTGCACTAAAGGATAGCAAGATGGTTTGTAGTCAGACAGGTATTTATAAAGTTACTTATCAAGTCGCAGGTAATTTGGGACGCTCTGCCAAAAAAGTGAAAAATATTACAGTACAAGATAGAAGAGTAAAGTTGACAGTTTCTAATATAACTGTAAAAGCAGGAGAGACAAACAATATTTATTTAGGAGTAAAATCTTTAAAAAATTATTTGAATCAGCCTTTAGCGATTGATAAAACGAATATAAAGATAATAGGGAAACTTGACTTAAATACCCCAGGTGTATATGAGATTACTTACAGTGCAACTGAAAAAAATTATCCTTCTAGAACAGTGAAAAAGAATGTAAGTATCACTGTGACGGAATAGTCTAAACAGCAACAGCACTAATATAATAGTCAGTTATCTAGTAAAGTGAATCAAAAAAGGAATTATTGTGCGAGACAATAATTCCTTTTTTTGTCGCTTATCAGAGAAATTCATAGTAGGTATACTCCACAAATCCCCCCATATATTAGGCAGGCTATTCCAAGAGCGATGAAATTTCCGATAGAAAAATGAAGCAATAGATATTGATAAAAAGAATTGGATATAAATCCTGCGGCTAGGGAGAGAAAACAAGGTAAAAAAATAGTCTTAGTCGAGGAAAAATTTATCTGAGTAAGTGAAGAGATTTTTATAAGATTAAGAAAGAGTAAAACAATATAACTAATAAGTAGTCCCCACATATATCCTTTGATTCCAATTAATGGTATTAAAAAGAGAATGAAACCAATGCGAATCGTGATGGAAATGAGATTATTCCAAAGGATGCTCGTTGCATATCCAAGTCCATTTAAAATACTAGATAAGCTAGAAGAAATATATAAAAATGGACATAGTAAGGAGAAGAGAAAGAGAATTTCTCCAGCAGTTTCATTAGAAAAGACAATCATACCTAGATCTTTTCCGTATAAGAGGAAGAGAAAGCTGCTCATAATTCCAATGCAGACGCAAAGATGAACGCTTCTGCTTGTAGTATGGGAGATTGTTTTTTGGTGACCTTTTGCCTTGGCGGCAGAGATTGTGGGAAGTAGCATGACGGATAGAGAATTTGTCAAAGTTGCAGGAAAGAATAAAAATGGAAGAGCCATGCCAGTTAAAATTCCGTATAGTTCAAGAGAGAGCGTGGTATCCTTATAAAAAATGCGCAGCATTGCTGGTATTAAAATGGACTCTGCACTTTGAAATAAAGTAAGAGAGAGACGATTGATAGTAAGAGGAATACTATTTTGTAGTAGTGATTTTAAGAGGGCGAAAGATGATAGGGTTTTTGTATAGTTTTGTCTCTTAGATAGTTTAGAAGATGTCTTTGAGAGTTTTATCTGATGAAGGAGGTATTGATTTATTGTGTAAAAAAAAGAAACAAATTCTCCGATAAGCATGCCGTATGCGGCAAGGTCGGCAGAGGGAGAGTGAACAAAAAGGAGAATAGAGAGAAAATAAATTCCAAGGACTCTCGCAATTTGTTCAAGAAGTTGACCAATGGCAGATACACTAGAGTTTTTTAGACCGAGCGAGTATCCGTGCAGACAAGACTTCATGGCGACAAAGGGAAGGGCAAATGAGGCGATTTTAAGGCAGGAAGTACAATCTGGCTCTCGGATGAGATACGTGCAAATTTGTGGAGCAAAAAGAAACATAATTGCATTTAAAGTGAGTGAAAGCCCAAGACAAAAAAGGAGAGAAATTCTTATCAATTTTTTTATGGTTTCATGACGGTTTTGAATCCAGAGTGCAGAAACCATTTTGGAGAGGGCTACCTCAATTCCGCTGCAGCAGAGACTAAAACATATCATATAAACTGGGAAGATAAGTTGGTAGATTCCAAGTTCTCTCGCTCCAATTAAGTTTGAGAGGTAGATGCGATTATAAAATCCCAAAAAGCGGGAGATAAGACCAGCAATTGTTAAAATCAATGTTCCTTTTATAAGTTCGTTTGAAAATGGCATAGTACACTCCAAGGAGATGAGAAAAATTGTTCTTAATTTGAGTTTATTTTAAAATTTTTTAATTTATTCCTAAAATTATATCTGCTTTTATGCGTTCCTTTACAAAGGCTAGGAAATATGATAGATTTAATTAATATGATGCTAAGGTCAAAAGATTAAAAATCTGCTCATGTTTGCACGATAAGGTATTTGACCGAGCATAGTAAGTGATGGAGAAAAAAGGTAGAAAGGGTTTTGTTAGTATATGAGAGATGATTACAGAAGAGAAATTGATTATATGAGAATTTCCTTGACGGATCGCTGTAATTTAAGATGTCGATATTGTATGCCTGATGATATTGAGCTTGTCCCAATGAGAGAACTTTTAAGTTTAGAAGAGATTGTCGTAATCTGCGAGGAGGCGGCAAAGCTTGGTATTCGAAAAATTAAGGTAACAGGAGGGGAACCTCTTGTGAGAAGAGGCTGCGTGGAATTAGTCGGAATGATAAAAAAAGTTTCAGGAATCGAACAGGTGACAATGACGACGAACGGTGTGGCACTTTGCGATATGGCAGAGCAGCTGAAAAAAAATGGTTTGGATGCAGTAAATATCAGTTTAGATACGTTGAAAAGAGAAAAATTTAAGGTCATTACAGGGTATGATAAATTTGAGCAGGTAATGGGGGCAATACAAAAAACTTGCGAACTCAAAATTCCAACGAAGATAAATACGGTATTACAAAAAGGAATGAATGAAGAGGAGTGGGAAGAACTTATTTTATTAGCAAAGAAATTTCCACTCGATGTGCGTTTCATTGAGATGATGCCAATTGGCTCTGGACGAGAATTCGAGCCGATTTATAATGAAAATGTTTTGGAAAAAATTAAAAATAAATATCCAAAAATACAATTAGATCATCGTGTGCATGGAAATGGACCGGCAGTTTACTATACGATACCAGGTTTTTTAGGCTCAATTGGATTTATTAATCCGTTGCATGGAAAATTTTGTAGTAGTTGTAATCGGATTCGACTCACATCTGTAGGGAAGATAAAGCCATGCCTATGTTTTGAGGATTGTGTGGATATAAAACAGGCAGTGCGATATGGAAATCGAGAAGATGTAAAAAAACAGCTTCAACTGGCGATTTTAAAAAAGCCACAGCAACATAATTTTGAGGAAAAAACAGCGATTACAGAATCAAAAAAGATGGTACAAATAGGAGGATAAAAATGGGAGTCGTAAAGGGAATATGTATTAGTGAAAAAAAAGGAACACAAAAGAGAGAAATTCCAAGTGCAAAACTTAGAGAAAATTGGGGAATTATAGGAGATGCTCATGCGGGAAACTGGCATAGACAGGTGAGTTTGCTTTCTTTTGAGAAAATTGAGGATTTTAGAAATAAGGGAGCCAAGATTGATTTTGGCGCATTTGGGGAAAACTTAATTATTGAGGGATTTGACCTTCGAAATATTCCTGTTGGAAGCAAGATTGCTGTTGGAAAAACGCTATTAAGAGTAACACAGATTGGAAAAGAATGTCACTCTCACTGTGAGATTTATAAAACAATGGGAGATTGTATTATGCCAAGAGAGGGCATTTTTGCAGAAGTTTTAGAGGGGGGAGAAATTCAAACTGGAGATGAGGTAACTGTATTTCCACTAGAAGAAGACCGTCCAATTACTGTCGCAGTCGTTACAATGAGCGATAAGGGAGCGAAAGGAGAGCGTGAAGATAAGAGTGGCCCTGCAATCTGTGAGATGGTAAAAAAAGAGGGATGGGAGGTAATAGAAACTGTCCTAATTCCAGATAATAAAAATGTTATCAAAAGGCAACTTATGAGATTAGCAGACCAAAGACAGGTTGACCTTATTTTGACCACTGGGGGAACTGGATTTTCACAGCGCGATGTGACGCCAGAGGCAACAATAGAGGTTTGCGACCGTATGGCGAATGGAATTGCGGAGGCGATTCGAGCATACTCGATGACGATTACAAAGAGAGCCATGCTAAGTCGAGCTGTCTCTGGTATCCGAAAAAAGACTCTGATTGTAAATTTGCCAGGGAGTCCAAAGGCTGTAAAAGAGGCGTTAGAATTTATTATTCCACAGCTTCCACATGGGATTGGAATTCTTAGAGGGACGCAAGGAGAGTGTGCAAGAAGCTGAGCAGTACGAGGAGCGGTTTCTCTTAATAAAAAAGAAAAGTAGGGGGCAGGATATATGAATCGATTAGAACAGGTTGCCATATTTAAGCAGATAAAAAAAGAAACGATACAAAAAATGTGGGCACTCGGCAAGATTGTAAAATATCAAAAAGAGGAAAAGTGTTTTCGGGCAAAAGAGGAAAACCATACTATTCATATTATGCTAGAAGGAAAGGCAGCTATTTATAATTTGACTCATGCGGGGAATCGAAAGATTATTTTTTATCTTGGAAAAGGTGAACTTTTAGATGACTGTGTAACAATTGGTTCTCATCCATCTGTGGATTGTCAGTTTGTTGAGCCATCTGTGGTATTTGAGATTTCTAAGAGAATGCTCCTAAAGCTTATGCAAGATGATATAGAATTAATGCAGGCGATTATGAAGGTATTAGAGCGTAAAATGTGGCGTATGGGGCATCAGCTTAAAAATACGAGAGGAAATATTTATCTTGAGAGAAAACTTGCGGCAAAACTTTGGAAGCTTGCTAGAGATTTTGGAGTGTCTACGAAAAAGGGAATTTATATAGATATTCCACTTAATATTACTGAATTGTCTGATTTTTTGGGCGCACCTAGAGAGACAACTTCTAGAGTGTGCAAAGAACTTTGCAAGAAAAAATTAATTTTTATGGAACAAAAAAAAATCTATGTCTTATCGGCGGATAGAATGTCTCATTTCTATAAACATGGGGAATTTTAAGCAAAAGTCCTCGGTGTGCTATTTGTTTCGTCGCTTGAGAGAGACTTTGTAGAAAACTTCACAAAAATATGAATTCTGTGATATATGTCACAGAATTTTTTTTTGTATTGATATAAAATATCAATAATAGATTAGTTGTGAATTTTATTTTTATTGGCAAAATAACAAAAAAATCTCGATATATTAAAAAAATAAAAGATAAAGCTTGAGAAGAAAATAACGATTTGGGCTTAACACAGCTAAACAATACCACTAGTTACTTAAAATTAATATTTCAAAAAGGAGGAGACAGGTATGGGCTATTGTATTTCCAATCAAGACAAAGAAAAATTGTTTTCACTCTTAAGTGAGCGATATGATTTGTATGCCCCAAAGGTGATGGTAGGAGAGGGAACTTTTTCAGATACGGATGTCATTCGATACGAAAAAATAAATTCCTTCGACGAGATTGAGTGGGAAAGAAAATCTGATTATTCTTTTAAGGAGCTACTGCTTCCAATCAACGAGACAATGTTCTATTTCACAGAGGATCAAGTGACGGTTCCAGCTGAGGATTCAAAGAAAAAACTTATTTTCTTAAGACATTGTGATATGCATTCTGTCAAGAGATTCGATCAAATGTATCTAAATAATGGTCCGGAAGATTTTTACTACAAAAGAAGAAGAGAAAATGTAAAATTTGCTCTCATGGGATGTAAGACGAGCTGTGAGACGGGATTCTGTGTCAGTATGAACACTAATATTGCAAAAGATTATCATTGTTCTGTCAAGTTAAGCGAAGAGGGAATTTTGATAGATTGTAAAGATGACGAGCTTCAAAATATTTTTGAGCAGACTTCCTATGAGAAAAGAGAAGTAGAGCCAGACCATGTGGAGGAAAATAAGGAAAAAGTGGTACTTCCGAAAAAGCTTTCTATTAACTCTTACGGGGATGAGATTTGGAAAGAGTATGGAAGTCGCTGTATTAACTGTGGACGCTGTAATTTTGTTTGTCCAACTTGCACCTGTTTTACAACACAAGATATCTTTTATCAAGATAATAAGCGTGTCGGAGAGAGAAGAAGAGTTTGGGGTTCTTGTCAGATTGATGGATATACGGATATGGCAGGAGGAATTTCTTTTAGAAAAACAAATGAAGAGCGTATTCGCTTTAAAGTAATGCATAAAATTTATGATTATGAGAAACGATTTGGATATCCAATGTGTGTAGGTTGCGGTCGCTGTGACGCTGTCTGTCCAGAGTATATTTCCTATTCTACTTTAGTAAATAAGCTTGCAAAGAAGGAGGAAGAATAAATGATGAAAAACGAATATCTCCCATTTTTATCCGAAATTAAAGAAGTGATTAAGCATACAGATATTGAATATACCTTCCGCATGAGCTTTGTCGGTGATGTAAAGCCAGGACAATTTTTTGAAGTATCCATTCCAAAATTTGGTGAGGCCCCAATTTCTGTCAGTGGAATCGGAGAGGGAACGGTAGATTTGACAATTCGTCGTGTCGGAAAAGTAACAAATGAGATTTTTGAAAATTATGTCGGGGATACTCTCTTTATGAGAGGACCTTACGGAAATGGATTTGATGTAAATAATTATAAGGGAAAAGACGTAGTTGTCATTGCAGGTGGTACGGGACTTTCCCCTGTAAAGGGCGTTGTCGATTATTTTGCTCACAATACAGATGAGGCTCTCTCCACTACATTGATTGCTGGTTTTAAATCTCCAAAAGATATTTTATTTAGAAAAGATTTTGAATTTTGGAATGAGAAAATCAATGTCATTCAGACCGTGGACGGCGCTCCAGAAGGGTACGAGGGTAAAATTGGTATGGTTACAAAATATATTAAAGACCTCCCAATTCGTGACAAAGAAAATACAGTATTTATTACAGTTGGACCTCCAATTATGATTAAGTTTGTTGTAATGGAAATTTTAAAATTAGGAATAGAAGAAAAAAATATTTGGGTGTCAAACGAGAGAAAAATGTGTTGTGGTCTTGGAAAATGTGGACATTGCAGAATGGGAAGTACCTATATTTGTCTAGATGGACCAGTATTTAATTATGTAGAAGGAAAGAATTTGATTGACTAGGAGGGTGAATTATGGGTTTAGATATTAATACAAAAAAATTAAAGAAAAATGCCTTTCGTGTCTCCAAAGAAAGAGGCATCGGTGCTTCTAGAATTCGTGTGCCAGGTGGATATTTAAAAGCAGAGATTCTTGGCATGGTACAAGAAATTGCACAAAAATATGGAAACGGAATTGTTCATCTTACAACACGTCAAGGATTTGAGATTGAGGGAATTCGCCTCGAAGATATGGATGCCATTAATGAGATGTTACAGCCAATTATTGAGATGTTAGATATTAATCAGGAAATTCCAGGTACAGGCTACCCTGCATCTGGCACGAGAAATATTACGGCTTGTATCGGCAATAATGTCTGTCCGTTTGCTAATTATAATACAGCAGAGTTTGCAAAAAAGATTGAGAAAGCAATTTTTCCAAATGATTTACATTTTAAGGTAGCTCTTACTGGTTGTTCTAATGACTGTGGAAAAGTAAGAATGCATGATTTTGGTATTATTGGAATGACAATGCCTCAGTACGATGCACAAAGATGTGTGAGCTGTGAGGCTTGTATTAAGGGATGTAAATCTTTATCAGTTAACGCACTTCGCATGGAAAATTATAAGATTGTGCGAGACGAAGAAAAATGTATTGGTTGTGGTGTTTGTATTACAAAATGTCCTACAAGAGCATGGACAAGAAGTAAGAAGAAATATTATAAGTTGACATTAATGGGTAGAACAGGTAAGAAAAATCCAAGACTTGGAAAGGATTTCTTAATCTGGACGGATGAAGATACGATTATCAAGATTATTTTAAACACATATAAATTTGTAAAAGAGTATATCAGCAAGGATGCACCAGGGGGCAAGGAGCATATTGGATATATTATTGACCGTGTGGGATTTGATGAGTACAAAAAATGGG
The DNA here is from genome assembly GCA_051880475.1 of Lachnospiraceae bacterium. Taxonomy (GTDB): domain Bacteria; phylum Bacillota; class Clostridia; order Lachnospirales; family Lachnospiraceae; genus JAUUSJ01. The sequence continues at coordinate 25,972 of JBJEOA010000020.1, forward strand.
CACTCGATGGCGTAGAACTTCTTCCAGAGACGATTGTGAGAGAGCGCTTATACTGGGATGGAATTCACTACGATAATGTTAGATAGCGATTTGAAATGATACCTGGATGATTCAGTTTTTTATAGCAGCAGAAAAAGGAAGGAGAATATAGGCATGGAAAAAATTCAATCAACCTGCAATTTCTGTGCCCTTGACTGTAATTTAGATTTTTATGTTGAGGATAATAAAATTGTTAAGGTTGTTCCGACAAAGGGATATCCAGTAAATGATGGATTTTCCTGTATTAAAGGACTTTCTCTCGATAAGCAGCAGACCACAGTAAAGCCAAATAATTTGCCTAAGATAAAACAAGAAGATGGAACGATGAAACAAGTTTCCTGGGATGAAGCATTTCAGTATGTGGCAGATAAGTTAAAAGAAATTCAGGAAAAATATGGAAAAGAGAGTGTGGCAGGTATTAGTACAGGACAGCTTACAATGGAGGAATTCTCCATTTTTGGACATATTATGCGTAATTATTTGAAGGCAAATGTAGATGGTAATACGAGACTTTGTATGGCGACGGCGGTTGTCGCACATAAGCAAAGCTATGGTTTTGACGCACCTGGATTTACTTTAAATGATTTAGAGCTTTCTGATACAATTATTTTTATCGGCGCAAATCCAGTTGTCGCTCATCCGATTTTATGGGGAAGAGTAAAAAAGAATCCAGACCCGAATAAAAAGGTAATTGTTCTTGACCCTAGAAAATCAGAGACAGCACAAAATGCAGATTATTGGTATGGATTAAATTGGCGTTCTGATTTGGCTTTATTTTATACAATTGCCAATATTTTAATTGAAAAAGATTACGTGGACCACGAGTATATAAAGGCCCACTCAAATGGATACGATGAGTTTGCCAAGTTTGTGAAGAAATACGATTTACAATATGGTGTCGAAAAGACAGGACTTAGCGAGGAACAAATTTTAGAGCTTGTAGAGTTAATCCATAACGGAAAGAGAGTATCTTTTTGGTGGACAATGGGTGTAAATCAGGGATACGAGGCAGTTAGGACAGCACAGGCGATTATTAATATCGCAGTGATGACTGGAAATATCGGCAGAGAAGGAACTGGCGCAAATTCCATCACAGGGCAGTGCAATGCGATGGGCTCTCGTGCTTATAGTAATACAGCTGTTTTATTTGGCGGTGGAGATTTTACAAATGAAGTAAGAAGAGAAAAAGTTGCGGCGGCAATTGGATGTGAGCCAGAGGACTTAGCGACAAAGCCAACCATTACCTATGATAAAATTATTGAGGGAATTAATAAAGGAGAAATTAAGGGACTTTGGATTTTATGCACAAATCCTCGTCATAGCTGGACGAATAACGAGACTTTTGCCTCTGCGACAAAGAAATTAGAGCTTTTTGTTGTGCAAGATATTTATGAGGATATTGAGAGTGCAGAGGATTGTACCGTATTTTTCCCTGTTGTTCCTGGAATTAAAAAAGAGGGAACTTATATTAACTTAGAGAGAAGAATGTCTGCAATGCGCCCAGTCTTAAAGAGAGAAGAAAATGATATTAGTGACTACGAGGCAATTTTGGGTGTCGGAAAAGCTCTTGGCATGGGAGATAAATTAAAATGTTTCGAGACACCAAAAGACTGTTTTTATGCGATGCAGCGCTGTTCAAAAGGAATGCCTTGTGACTTTACAGGCGTGACATGGGAAGGACTTGAGAATTCTCATGGTATTCAGTGGCCGTTTAGAGAGGGCGATGTGCTAGAAAGCGACCAAAGACGTTTATATGAAGATGGAAAATATTGGCATCCAGATGGAAAGATGAAATTTATGTTTGAGGATGTTATGGAAAATCCACTTCCAACGACAGAAGAATTTCCATATATTTTGAATACAGGAAGAGGAAGTGTGGGACAGTGGCATACACAGTCTAGAACGAGAGAAGTTCAGTTTATTGAGGATGTATCGAGTAAGAAAGCTTATCTTTATATGAATCCTGAGACGGCAAAGAAGCATGGAATTGAAAATCTTGACCTAATTCGTGTGTATTCCATTAACGGACAGAATGCTGTATTTACTGTCCTTATCACTCCAAATGTGAGGGAGAAGGAGCTTTATGCGCCAATTCACTATATTGAATGTAATAAGCTCACTCCATCTGTTTATGATAAATATTCAAGAGAACCTTCTTATAAGGCGACACCAATCTATTTTGAAAAAGTGGAAGAACAAAACTAGAAGGAGGTAGCAAAAATGTATCGAATTAAAATAGACCGCTCTAGATGCATAGGATGCCTTACCTGTGTAACTGCCTGTGTTGTAAGTCATGAGAGCGATGATGCGAGAAATCGTGTTGTTATAGATAGTGAGATTAAGGCAGCACCAATTTTTTGCAGACATTGTGATTTGCCAGAATGTACATTCACTTGTATGACTGGTGCAATGCATAAAAATTCAGAGACAGGGTTTGTAGAATACGATAAGGAACAATGTGCAAGCTGCTATATGTGTATTATGGCATGTCCGTACGGTGTCTTAAAGGCAGATAAGATAAATCAAAAAGAAATTATGAAATGCAATATGTGTATTCATCGCACAAAAGATGGCTCACCAAATCCGATGTGCATTGAGAAATGTCCAATGCAGGCAATTACGTTAGTGGAGGTGGAAAAATGAGATATGTAATCATTGGCTCCTCGGCGGCAGGAATAAATGGAATTAGAGGAATTCGAAAAATAGATAAAGAGGGAGAAATTATATTAGTTTCCAAAGATGAGGCTATCTATTCAAGATGTATTCTTCACCATTATATGGAGGGAATTCGAGATTTAGAAAAACTTTGTTTTGTGGAGAAGGATTTTATTGAGGATAATTGTGTTATCTGGAAAAAAGGTTTGGCGGTTTCTAGTTTGGACTGCGAAAAATCAATTATTATACTAGAAAATGGGGAGGAAGTTTCCTACGATAAACTCCTAATTGCTTCAGGTTCGCATTCTTTTATACCTCCAGTTCCAAATCTCAGAGAGGCAAAGGGCGTAGAAGGCTTTAGAAATTTTGACGATATTGTAAGAATTATGGAGGCGGCAAAAGAAGCAGAAAATATTGTAGTAATGGGAGCTGGACTTGTCGGAATTGACTGCATTAGCGGACTTCTTGGAATGGGAAAGAAATCTACTTTGGTGGAGATGCAAGATAGAATGCTCTCACTTCAGTTAGATAAAGAAGCGGCCAGCGTGTATGAAAACGCATTTAAAGAAAGAGGCGTAGAGCAATATTTCTCCACTGGAATTTCTAATGTAAAAATGGATGCAGATGGAAAAATTTGTGGCATTACTCTTTCAAATGGCGACGAACTTCCATGTGATTTACTAGTCGTGACGGCAGGTGTTCGTCCAAATATAGAATTTTTAGAGGGAAGCCCTGTGGCAAAAGATAGAGGACTTTGCATTGATGAATTTGGAAGAACAAATATAAAAAATATTTATGGTGCGGGAGATGTGACAGGAAGAGGTCCAATCTGGCCAGTGGCAGTAAAAGAAGGTCTAATTGCCGGGCAAAATATGGCAGGGGGCCATGCGAAGATGACAGACTTTTTTGCAAGTAAATCTACGATGAACTTCCTAGGAATCCCTACTATGTCTCTTGGCATTAATACGGCTCCAGATGATACATATCAGGTGGATACGATGAAAAATGCCAAGGGAGAGTATAAAAAAGTGATTCATAAAGATGGAAAAATTTATGGTGCTATCTTGCAGGGCGATTTATCCTACTCGGGAGTTTTAACGCAGATTATTCGAAGAAATATTGATATTTCTAAAATTAAGAAATCGATTTTTAAGATTGATTATTCTGATTTCTTCCACATGAAAGAGAATTTTGAGTTTATGTATGAAGAATAAATATTAAGATGATAAGTATTCTCTGATTTATAAAAATAATAGACACTACCCCCATAACTGCCATAATAAAAATATTATATATAATGCAGAGAATACTTTTCTAAATGAAAATATCAGTTTTTGCAGGGAATGATAAAGGGAGGAAATTATGTTAAAAAGACTAGAAAAAATGCCAGTTCCTATTTTGGCGACAATGGTAGGTGCTGTCACTTTATCAAACTTTATGAATGGACTTGGTTATGCGTGGATTCGTCATATTACAACATGGGCAGCAATGATTATATGGGCTTTTTATATTATTAAAATTATTATCTACCCACAAGTTTGCAAAAAAGAATATGACCTTGCGATTCCTAGATCGCTTTATGCTGCTTTTACGATGATTATGATGCTTGCCAGTGCATATTTATTTGATTATACACCAAATTTTGCTAAAATTTTATGGTTTGTGGCAATTATAATTCAGGCTTGCCATATTTTATACTTTACATATCTAACGGTACTAAAAAATTTCAAATGGGAAAATATGATGCCAAGCTGGTATGTAACGTATAATGGAATTATGGTGTCCGTTGTTGTGGGCGGTGTGATGAAAGAGCCAGTGATTACAAAAATCATCACTTACTATGGAATCGCAATTTATTTTATTTTGCTTCCGTTTATGATTTATCGCCTAATGACAAAGCCAATCGCAGATGGCGTCTATCATACACAGGCAGTTTTACTCGCACCTTGTAGTCTCTGTCTCGTAAGTTATTTAAATACCGCCAAAAATCCAAATGAGATACTTGTATCTGTATTATATTTTTGTGTACTTGCTTCTTTCTTATTTATTCTTATAAAATTGCCAAAATTTTTTAGTTTTAAATTTTATCCGGGATTTGCGGGACTTACCTTCCCAATGGCAATTGGAACAGTGGCTGGAAGTAAAATGGCTGGATATCTCACAAATATAGGAAAGGAATCGTTAGCAGGAATTGTGACGCAGATTGACGGAATTCAATTTTATATAACGACTATGATTATTGGATATGTTTTGCTTAAATTTGTAGCTATGTTATGTAAAGTTCCAGAAAGGGCATAATTGGATTTATCTAGCTTATATTACCATTACAAAAGATAAAATAAACGGGCATCCTTTTTACGAAAAACTATAAATATTCTTTATTTCGTGGTATGATAATATAAAGTTAGGGTAAAAGATATTCTTTACTCAACGGATACTTATAAATTGCTCTGTTGCTTGGCAACAGAGCAATTATGCAAATATTATGAGAGAAAGGAAATTGTGATGAAACAAATAAGAGTAGAAGATGCAGTCGGACAAGTTTTATGTCACGATATTACGCAGATTATTAAAGGGGTAACAAAGGATGCAGTCTTTAGAAAGGGACATATTATTACGAAAGAGGATATTGAAGTTTTATTAAGCGTTGGAAAAGAAAATATTTATATTTGGGAAAATGATGAGACAAAACTTCATGAAAATGATGCGGCTCAAGTTTTATACAATATTTGTAAAGGTGAGCATATGCATGGCTCAGATGTAAAAGAGGGAAAAATTGAGCTTATTGCCGACTGTGACGGCGTATTGAAAATCAATCGAGAAAAACTAAGAGCAGTGAATTCTCTTGGAGAGATGATGATAGCTTCCCGTCACGGAGATTTTCCAGTGAAGAAGGGGGATAAGATTGCGGGAACCCGCATTATTCCTCTCGTTATTGATAAAGAAAAGATGGAGCATGCAAAAGATGTGGCGGGAGATTCCCCAATTTTTGAGATTCGTCCCTTTACATCAAAGAAAGCCGGATTGATTACGACAGGAAGTGAAGTATATCATAAGAGAATTGAAGATACATTTACCCCAGTGGTTATTGAAAAATTGGCAGAATATAATATCCCAGTTATAAAACATATAATTTGTGATGATAATCATGAAATGATTACGAGAGAAATTAAGGAAATGTTAAAAGAAGGAATTGAGCTTATCATCTGTACAGGTGGCATGAGCGTGGACCCAGACGATAAAACTCCGCTTGCAATTAAAAATGCGGGAGTGGATATGGTGACTTACGGTGCTCCAGTGCTTCCTGGAGCTATGTTTTTGCTTGGATATTATGATGGAAAAATTCCAGTAATGGGGCTTCCAGGCTGTGTAATGTATGCGAAGAGAACAATTTTTGACTTAGTGCTTCCAAGAGTACTGACTGACGAGATACTTACGAAAGAAGATTTTGAAGTGCTTGGTGAGGGTGGGCTTTGTCTTAATTGTCCAGTATGTACATTCCCGAATTGCGGCTTTGGAAAGGGTGTGTAAAAATGGAGTTTACGCATTTTGATAAAAATGGAGATGCCATTATGGTAGATGTCGGAGCAAAAAAAGAGACCGAGCGAATTGCTATAGCTAAGGGAAGTATCTCTATGTCTGAGGAATGTTATAAAAAGGTAATAGCGGGAAATATGAAAAAAGGAGATGTCCTTGGCGTTGCTAGAATTGCTGGTATTATGGGTGCAAAAAAAACAGCAGAATTGATACCTCTTTGTCATATTTTAAATCTTACAAGTGTAAAGATTGAATTCGAGCTTTATGATGAGGAAAATAAAATCATTGCTTCTTGTCAGGTAAAGACGGTCGGAAAAACGGGTGTGGAGATGGAGGCCCTTACGGGAGTTAATATTTGTCTGCTCACAATTTATGATATGTGCAAGGCGGTAGATAAGACGATGGAAATTTCAGATATTTATGTTTGTCAAAAGTCTGGAGGAAAAAGCGGGGATTTTGTAAATCCAAATCATAATTGAAGTTGGAGTGAAAATAATGTCTATAGATATAAAAATAAAAAAATCTATGGGTAGCTTTTGTTTAAATATGACGATGCAAAGCAATAGCAAGAGAATAGGAATACTTGGAGCATCAGGATGTGGAAAAAGTATGACTTTAAAAAGTATTGCCGGCGTGGAGAATGTAGATGATGGCTATATTGAAGTAGATGGAAAAGTTTTGCTTGATACAAAAGAGAAGATAAATAAAAAGCCACAAAAGAGAAAAATTGGATATTTATTTCAAAATTATGCACTCTTTCCGACAAAGACAGTAGAGTACAATATTATGGCTGGATTAAAGGGAACGAAAGAAGAAAAGAAAAGGCGAGCTGCCCAGATGATGAAGAAGTTTCAAATCGAAGACTTAGATAAAAGGCTTCCAGGAGAGCTCTCAGGCGGACAGCAGCAAAGAGTTGCACTTGCGAGAATTATGGCGTATGAGCCAGATATGATCTTACTCGATGAACCTTTTTCGGCGCTTGATAGTTTTTTAAAAGATAGATTAAAGCAAGAATTATTGGAAATGCTAGAGGAATATGAAGGGACTATCATTTTAGTATCTCACAGTCGAGATGAAATCTACCAGTTTACAGATGAACTTTTTGTTATGGAAAATGGAAAAGTTATATGTGGCGGTCCGACAAAGAAGATTTTTGAAAATCCGACAAAGGTGGCAGCGGCGCGTCTGACTGGATGTAAAAATATTGTTTCAATTGAGAGAAAGGATGAACATTCTTTCTCTATTCCAAGTTGGGGAATTGATATTCATGTGAACGGATTTGTTCCAGAAAATATAAATTATATTGGATACCGTGCACATAATTTCATTCCAATTTGGGGAGAGCGAGAAAAAAATTGTATTCCATTTAGGCTTGGCAGCAGGGCAGACCTTCCATTTGAAAAGAAATTTTTTCTAAAAAGTAAGACAGATGAGGAAATTTGTTGGTTTGTACAGCAAGATATATGGGATGAATTGGAAGAAAAGGGAATGCCAGATTTTTTACAAATTGACGAGAAGAGATTATTATATCTACAATAAAAGCATTTGAGCAACAAAATAGGAAGGAAATGGAAAATGATGTTCATAAGTGCGCTGATATTGGCAGGTGGAAAAAGCAGTAGGATGGAATATCAAAATAAAGCCTATCTAAAATGGAAGGGGAAGTTTTTGATTGAACATATTATTGAGGAGGCTTCTAAAGTATCAGATGAAATTTTGATTTCTCAGGCAAAAAAAGATAAAATTTATTTTCCACAGCATAAAATTGTGTATGATGAGGGAGAGTCTCATGGACCAATTAGTGGAATAGAGTCAGCTCTTTTATCTTGTTGCTATGATAAATTACTTGTAATAGCTTGCGATATGCCAAAAATAAAAGCAGAAATTTTTGAAATTTTATTGGAATTATTGGAAGAAAAAGATTGTGATGCAGTTGTGCCAGTCATTTTAGGAAGAAGACAACCTCTTGTGGCCGTTTATCATCGTCGTATTTTATCTGTTGTGAAGAGTCAGATAGAACAAGAATATTATAGCATGAATCGTCTATTGGACAAGCTAAATGTATTCTATATAGGAGAAGAGGAGATGGAAAAAAGAGGAATATCAAAACCTGAGATTTTATTTTCCAATATTAATACAAAGATGGAGTATGAAGGGCTATTATAAAGATGGAGATGAAAAAATGCTAGAAGAAATTACATTACAGCAAGCAGTCAAGATAGTGCTAGAAAACTGTGATACAGTAAAAGAAAGAGAAGAAGTAGAACTTTGGGAGGCAAGAGGGAGAGTTCTCGCAGAAAATATTGTGGCTGATATGGATCAACCGCCATTTGACCGCTCTCCTTTAGACGGTTATGCAGTAAAAGGTGAAAATATTAAAACTGCGACAAAAGATTGTCCAATTGTTTTAAAGGTAATAGATGAAGTAATGGCAGGGCATATGAGCCATGTTACAGTCGGCGAGGGGGAAGCTGTGCGCATTATGACGGGGGCTCCAATTCCAGAGGGAGCAAACTGCGTTATTCGACAGGAAGATACCGATTATGGAATGGAAAATGTTTCCATATATAAATCGGTCAAACCATTTCAAAATTATTGTTATAAAGGAGAAGATTATAAAGCAGGGCAAACATTAATCTTTGAGGGCTCTTTTCTTGGAAGTATAGAAATTGGAACACTTGCCAGTCTTGGAAAAACGAAAGTTCATGTAAAGAGGTTGCCTCGAGTTGGAGTGGTGACAACAGGAGATGAGATTGTCCTTCCAGGAAAGGAATTATCGGAGGGAAAGATTTATGATTCTAATTTATACACCGTTGCAACTCGATTGATGGAGCTTGGGATTAAGCCGATTTGTCAGATGGAAGTTGGGGATAATGCGGAAGCTGTTGCAGATTCTATTAAAAAAATGGCTAAAACAGCGGATTTAATTATTACAACAGGCGGAGTATCGGTTGGAAAGAAAGATATTATGCATGAAGTAATTGAGTTGCTTGGAGCGAAAAAACTTTTTTGGAAAGTCAAGTTAAAACCAGGCAGCCCAATGATTAGTGCCGTGTATGAAAATACAGTAATGATTTGTCTTTCGGGAAATCCTTTTGGAGTAGTTGCAAATATGGAATTGCTTGTGCGACCAGTTTTAGCAAAAATGGTGGGAGATGAAAGCTTGATTCCTAATCGAGTAAAGGCGACTTTGGAAGCTGATTTCATAAAATCAGGCAATGTCACAAGGTATGTAAAAGCAATATATAAAGAAGGAAAAGTCTTTTTCCCTACGAATTTACATTCTTCTGGAATTTTAAGCTCTATGATTGGTTGTAATTGTCTTGTAGAAGTACCCCCAAGTAATATTCCAATACAAAAGGGACAAGAAGTTTGGGTGGTTTTACTATGAAAAATCAAAAAATTATTTGTATCTGTGGCAGAAAAAATATGGGAAAAACTACTCTGATGGAAAAATTAATAAAAGAATTTACAAAAAGAGGATATCAGGTGGCTGCGATTAAGCATGATGGCCATGACTTTGAGTCAGATGTAGAGGGGACAGATAGTTTTAGATTCGCTAAGGCTGGTGCCTATGGAACGGCTGTCTTTTCAGATAAAAGGGTAATGATGATAAAAGAAATACAAAAGATAGAGGAAAAAACAATCTTTTCCTTTTATTCGGAAGCAGACTTTATTTTAGTGGAGGGATTGAAAAATTCCTCTTATCCCAAAATCGAGATTATAAGAGAGGGAGTATCGAAAGAATATCCGTTGCTTTGCTCTAATCGAGAGGGAAGATTTTTAATTGCAACAGATATGGATTTGAGAGAATTGGTAAAAGAAGAAAAACTTTGTCATATTTTAGATATATCAAAAATTGCAGATGAAATTTTAAAAATATTATAAAGATTGAGAGAAATAAAATATTATTAAAACTTGGAATGGTAATCTTTTCTTTACTATGCTATAATAAAAATGGTGCCAGGGTTAAAATGTCAAATATCTTATCATGCAAGCACGAATGGTTTTTGACCTTTTAACGCTGGCATCATAAAATTTTTATAAAAATATAGATATGGATGGGAAGAGAGAAAAAAATGAAAAAAAATAAGACAGAGACCAAGGAAAAAAAGGGGAATTTTGGAAGGAAATTTAGAAAAAGTAGTCGAAGTGGAAAACAAGGATTTTTAAAGAGAAAATTGCGGACAATAAGCCATGATATATCAAATGGTAGTATTATTAAAAAAATATCATGGAAATATATATTTGTGACGGTGCTTGTGTTTATTATAGTAATAGAGAGTGCTGTTGTTGTGAGGAAAATAGTGAATACTCAAAAAAAGATTGACAATATAAAAAAAACAACAGAGACGATAACAAAGGCAAGTACAGAAACGGTAGGCACTACGGCAAAAAAAATTCCAACAAAATCTGTAACTCTTAGTTTTGTCGGAGATATTATGTGTCATAGAAGACAGTTAGAGGATGCTTATGATTATACGAATGGAACATATGATTTTTCAAAAACATTTGAGGACGTGAAACCTTATTTAAAGAAGGCAGATTTGACAATTGGAAATTTAGAGACTGTATTTGGAGGTTCTCAGTTAGGATATACGGGATATCCGATGTTTAATACACCCGATTCTTTAGCTAAGGTACTTAAAGATATTGGATTTGACGTTTTAACAACTTCGAATAATCATGCGTTTGACCAAGGAGCGAGTGGGGTAAGGAGAACAATAGATATTTTGGATAAAGCGAAGATTAGCCATGTTGGCTCTTATAAAAATGAAAAAGATAAGGATAAGATTCTAATTAGAAGGGTGAATGGATGGAGAATTGCATTTGTTTCTTTTACCTACGGTGTCAATGTAAATACTCCAGAAGCCAAAAAGCATTTTAATTATTTAACAGAAAAAGAAATAAAGAGTCAAATGGCAAAAGCACGGAAGAAAAAAGCAGATTGCATTATAGTTCTTCCACATTGGGGAGATGAGTATAGTACGGTGGCAAGTGAACAACAAAGAAATTTGGCGGAACTTTTTATTAAAGAGGGAGCAGATATTATTGTTGGAAGCCATCCTCATGTTCTTCAGCATATGAAAACAAAAGAAACAACGGATAAAAATGGAAAGAAAAAGAAAGTTTTTATTGCGTATTCTATGGGCAACTTTTCTTCAAATCAAGTAAGAGAATATACATTAGATGAGGCTATTATAACATTAAAACTTCGAATGAAGGAAAGTGGATTAGTCATAGAAAATATAAGCAGCAGACCGGTTTATATGGTAAAACCTTTTCATTTCTCTTCTTTTAATCATTATCAGTTGATAGATATTTACTCATATAAAGAGGAGTACGAGAAGGATTCGACAGGAAAAAATCAGTATCTATATAATACACTGTTAAAAGCAGAAAAAGAGATAAATACTATTTTAAAGGGAAATTAAAATAAAAAGCTATCGCATTAGAAAGAATGTGGTAGCTTTCTATTTTGGCAAATGATGAAGGCATGGATAAATCGCTGCGTTTTTTAGAAAATTTATCAAAAAGGTTGACAAGAGAAAGAGGCGGTGATATTATACTAAAAGAATATCCGATTAAATTAATCGGATTTAAAATAGAATACTCGGATAAAGAGAAATGAAAAGGAATAAGAAGAAAGAGCAGAGTTTTTTAACCGTAATTGAGGTGAGAGCATGAAGTTATCAACAAAAGGTCGATACGGGCTCCGTGCTATGGTTGATATTGCATATTATGGGAAGGAGCAGCCAGTCTCTATTACGAATATTTCTTCTAGACAGAGTATTACAGTGAGATATTTGGAGCAACTATTAGGAAAGCTGAGAAAGGCTGGTCTAATTCAGAGTGTTCGAGGAGCACAGGGCGGATATATTTTAGCGAAAGGTGCAGATGAGATTTCAGTCGGCATGATTTTAAGAGCCTTAGAGGGAGATTTAACTCCAGTTGCCTGCTCTGAGATAACAGGAGAAGAGGGAAAATGTAGTGGCGCAAATTCTTGTGTGACAAAGTATGTTTGGAAGAGAATTAATGATAGTATTCAAAAGACTGTCGATTCCATCTGGCTTAGTGAATTAGTCGAAGATAATGATAAGATGGAACGAATGAGCAAGATAGATAGACCATGTGAAAGTTAAAAGAATAGGAGATAGATAGTATGAAAAAGATTATTTACTTGGATCATGCTGCTACTACAGCGGCAAGAAAAGAGGTAGTTGAGGCGATGATGCCTTATTTTACAGAAAACTTTGGAAATCCATCTAGTATTTATAGCTTTGCGGCCGCAAATAAAAAAGTAATTACTGATGTGAGAGAGAAAATTGCTTCCTCTCTTAATACAAACGCAAGAGATATTTATTTCACAGCAGGTGGTTCAGAGTCTGATAACTGGGCATTAAAAGCGACAGCAGAGGCTTATAAAAACAAAGGAAATCATATTATCACAAGTAAAATTGAGCATCACGCTATTTTGCATACTTGTGAGTATTTAGAGAAACAGGGATTTGAAGTAACTTATATTGACGTAGATGAGAATGGTATTTTACGTCTTGACCAGTTAAAAGAGGCAATTCGTCCAGAGACAATTTTGATTTCTGTTATGTTTGCGAATAATGAGATTGGAACAATTCAGCCAATCAAAGAAATTGGTGAGATTGCAAGGGAGCATGGAATTTTATTCCACACAGACGCAGTGCAAGCTTACGGTCAGGTACCAATTGATGTGGAGGAGCTCCATATCGACATGCTCAGTGCGAGTGGACATAAATTAAACGGACCAAAGGGAATTGGATTTTTATATATTCGAAGAGGATTGAAACTTCGCTCATTTATACACGGAGGAGCACAAGAGAGAGCTAGAAGAGCTGGTACAGAAAACGTAACAGGTATCGTAGGCCTTGGCAAGGCAGTTGAAATTGCGATGGATACGATGGAGGAGAGAGCAAAAAAAGAGACAGAGCTCCGTGATTATTTGATTACAAGAATTTTGGCCGAGATTCCTTACGCTAGATTAAATGGTGATAGAGTAAAGAGACTTCCAAATAATGTAAATATAAGTTTCCAGTTTATCGAGGGAGAATCTATGTTGATTATGCTTGATATGGCGGGAATTTGCGGCTCAAGTGGTTCTGCTTGTACTTCGGGTTCTTTAGACCCATCTCATGTTTTATTGGCAATCGGACTTCCACATGAGATTGCACATGGCTCTTTAAGATTAACTCTTGGAGAGGAAAATACAAAGGAAGAGATGGACTATGTAGTGGAGCAGTTAAAGGAGATTGTAGGTAAATTAAGAAGTATGTCACCTCTTTATGAGGATTTTGTTAAAAAGTCAAATAGATAAAGGAGAAATAAATTATGTACAGCGAAAAAGTTATGGACCATTTTACAAATCCAAGAAATATGGGAGAGATTGAAAATGCAAGTGGTGTTGGAACGGTAGGAAATGCAAAATGTGGAGACATCATGCGTATTTATTTTGATATTGACGATAACGGTATTATTCAGGATGTAAAATTTAAGACATTTGGCTGTGGAGCAGCCGTTGCTACAAGTAGTATGGCGACAGAACTTGTAAAAGGAAAATCCGTTCAAGAAGCATTACAAGTAACAAATAAGGCAGTTATGGAGGCACTAGACGGACTTCCACCAGTGAAAGTACACTGCTCTTTATTGGCAGAGGAGGCAATTCACGCAGCACTTTGGGATTATGCTGAAAAAAATGGTGTCAAAATTGAGGGACTTAAAAAACCTAAGGCTGATATTGGTGAGGAAGAAGTAGAAGAAGAATACTAAAATAAAAAATAAATGGAATAATGATTATAAAAGGGGCTATCAGAAGGCATAAAATTTTAACGAGATATAGTATGATTTTTTGAGGATATTATATTTCGTGCAAAAATATATTTCCTGATAGCCTCTTGTCGTGTTGTAGAAATCTGTAATTTGCATATTTTTCGAATAGACGAAGAAGGAAAAATATAGTATAATGATAAGGAAAAAGAGAGGAAAAATTTTATGAGAGAAAAAGTAGTAGTTGGAATGTCGGGCGGTGTAGATTCCTCCGCAGCGGCATATCTATTAAAACAACAAGGATATGATGTGATTGGTGTCACAATGCAGATTTGGCAAGATGAGGAGATAGAGGTACAGTCAGAAAATGGTGGATGCTGTGGACTTTCTGCCGTGGATGATGCAAGACGTGTGGCGGAGAGGTTAGAAATTCCTTATTATGTAATGAATTTTAAAAAAGAATTTAAAGAAAATGTGATTGATTATTTCATTAATGAGTATAAGAATGCGAGAACCCCAAATCCATGTATTGCCTGCAATCGATATGTAAAGTGGGAGTCACTTCTTGCGAGAGCTTTGAGTATAGGGGCAGATAAGATAGCGACTGGACATTATGCGAGAGTGATTCAGTTAGAAAATGGACGCTATACTTTAAAAACATCGGTGTATGCACCAAAAGACCAGACTTATGCTCTCTATAATTTAAATCAATATCAGCTTTCCCATACTCTCATGCCTGTCGGAGAATATTCTAAAGAAGAAATTAGAAAAATGGCAGATGCTGCTGGGCTTTTAGTGGCAAATAAGCCAGATAGCCAAGAAATTTGTTTTGTCTCAGATAATGACTATGCGGGATTTATTGAGAGAGAGACAGGGGAGAAATTTAAAGAGGGGAATTTTGTCGATATGGATGGAAATATTGTCGGAAGACATAAGGGAATCATTCATTATACCATTGGCCAGAGAAAGGGACTTGGGATTGCACTTGGAAGGCCAGTATTTGTGGCTGATATAAAAAAAGAGACAAACGAGGTAGTTCTTGGAGATAACGAAGATATTTTTTGCCGAGGTCTTACGGCGAACCGACTAAATTTTATGTCGATTGAGAAGCTAGAAGGTCAAATGAGAGTAAAAGCAAAGATTCGCTATAATCATAAAGGGGCTTTGGCAACAATTCAAATGATTGATGAAGATACCGTACTTTGTGTCTTTGATGAGCCTCAAAGAGCAATTACACCGGGACAGGCAGTAGTCTTTTATGAGGAAGATTATATTGTCGGTGGGGGAACTATTATCGGAAAAACTACAATAAAATAAAAAATGGGGAGGAAAATAGTGAGGAAAGCAAAAAAAAATAGAATTTTGACATTTATCTTCATTGGTATGGTTTTATGGATTAGTATGCCTTTTCATTTATTTGCAGAAGAACTTATAGAAGAACCTGTAATGGAAGAGAATATTATAGAAATAATGCAAGATAGTCAGGAATCTGTGGAAGAAATAAAATCAAATCAGACAGAGATAAAAAATCTAGAACAAGAAAGTTCCTTAGTTTTTGACGAGGAAGTGTCGAAATTAGTATCTTTGTATGATAATAATTTATCTAATGATAAAATCGCTTCGAGTATAGATAATTCTTATGCTTCAAGACGTCTTATAGTGAAGGGAACAGGACAGAATTTAGATTTTTCTTCTTGTGATGCCGATATCATACTAAATGGTCCAGACCAGATTTATATTTTACAGTTTTCGACCGAAGAGATGACAAGACAGGCAAAGATGCAAATAGAACAGATGGATGGAGTGAAATACTGTGAGGTGGATGGCTATGATTACTTGGAGGAACCAAAGGTAATAGAGAAGTTTGATTTTGAGGAAGATGAAATTTCTAGCGAACAGCCAACTCTCTCATGGGGAACATCACATATTTTAGGAGATTCCTATGCAAAACACTCAAAAGGAAATTCGTCAGAACTTATTGTCGCAGTTGTGGATACAGGAATTGATATCTCTCATTCATTTTTTAATGGAAGACTTTCTATGGATGCCGCTTATAATTATGTGAGTTCTAATGTGGATGTACAAGATGATCAAGGTCACGGAACTCATGTTTCGGGTATAATAGCCGATATGACATCAGGGCTTAATATAAAAATTCTTCCAATTAAATGTATGGATGCTTTTGGAAGAGGAACTTATACGAATATTGCCAATGCAATTAAAAGAGCGGCTGACGCTGGCGCAAAAGTTATAAATTATAGCGCTGTTGGAGGACATAGCGAGTATAAAGATGATGCGGTAAATTATGCGATAGAAAAAGGGGCTACCGTGGTTGTGTCATCAGGAAATTACGGACAGGCAATTGATGAAGCTTTTGTTTGTCCAGCACATATAGAAGAATGTATTGTAGTTGGCGCTATTAACGAGCAGGAAGTACGCTCGCAAGACTCTAATTATGGAAATGAGTTAGACCTTATGGCACCTGGAATTAGTATTAAAAGCACTTATCTAGGTGGGGGATATGCTTTTTTGAGTGGGACTTCTATGGCAGCTCCACATGTATCAGGTGCCGCGGCGATGTTAAGATTAAATGATCCTTTACTCACTCCGGCACAGATTGAAGAAGTTTTAAAACAAAATGCGAAAGATTTGGGAGATACTGGAAGAGATATTTATTATGGATATGGAATGGTGGATTTATCTAAGTTCATTGTACATAATGAAGTAGAAGAAATTGTAAAGGCCACGACAAGCAAAAATGGAATAAAAAAGCAAGTCTGTGAGGAATGTGGAAGAGTAGTAAAAAGTGAAAATATTTATTATCCAAAAAAAATAGCGCTCTCTACAACAGAATATATTTACACGGGTAGAACAAGAAAACCATATTTTATAGTGACAGATTCTAACGGTAAGAGGATAAGTTCTTCTAATTATACTATGTCTTATTCGGCTGGCAGAACGAATGTCGGAACTTATTTGGCGACACTTAAATTTACAGGAAAACTTTATTCGGGTACAATAAATAAAAGTTTTAAGATTGTAAAGGCAGCTCAAAAAATTACCGCAGGGAATATAAAAAAAGCTCTTGGAGATAGGACATTTACATTAACTGGAGTGAAGCTAGAAAAGGGAAATGGAAAACTAAGCTATGTATCTAGCAATAATAAAGTAGCTACTATTTCTAGTCAGGGTAAGGTTACGATAAAAGGAATTGGAAAGACGACCATTACAATTACGGCGGCTGAGACGTCAAATTATAAAAAAGCGACGAAAAAGATTACTATAACCGTAATACCGGCGAAGATGAAAATAAATTGTTTGACAAGTAGGACAAAGAAAAGTTTCACTGCCTGCTGGAATAAAAATAAAACAATAACAGCTTATCAAATTCAATATTCTACAAAATCAAATTTTTCTAATGCTGTTACGAAGACAGTCTGTGGATATACTTATAAAACAATCTCTTCTCTCCAAGCTGGAAAAAAATATTATGTTCGGCTTAGGACATATAAAACAGTAGGAAAAGAAAAATATTATTCTTCTTGGAGCGATGTAAAAACGGTGACAACAAGAAGATGGTAAATGCTATATGATTTATTAAAAATATTTCTTTTTATGGGAATACCAATAAATAGGGAAAAATCAAACGTATTATAAAGAAAAATAATTGAGAGAATACTTAAAATTACCCTGTTGGATTCCCGTGAAAAGAAATATTTTGTTAAAATATGATTATCTTATGCCGTATATTAATTTAAACTAGTTAAGAGGCAAAAAAATAGCTTTTCTTTCTTTAAACATAGTGATATATTTAAAATCAGCATCTTTTAAGAAATCAACAATTCTATGAAAATCCCATGCGATATGTTCAGGTTTATGAGCGTCAGAACCGATGGTTAAAATTTCCCCTCCAAGTTCTTTATATCTTTTTAGAATATCAAGGTTTGGATTTGGAGAAGACATATTATATTTCCAGCCAGCTGTATTAAGTTCTAATCCGATATTATTTTCTATACATTTTTTTAAAATACAGTCGATTAAATCCATATAATCGGAAGAATGATAATATTGTTCTTGATGAGGAGCATATCTGACAATATAGTCTAAATGGCCACATACATCAAAGTTTGTGAAGGACTCTAAATTTTCTAAAACACATTCAAAATAGCGGCGAAAAGCTGCTTTTTCGGTAGGATATTTTTGAAAAAGAGTTGGATAATAGGGGTCAATTCCATCGACTAAATGGGAGGAACCAATAATAAAATCAAAAGGATAGTTCTTTGTGTATTGAGTAAGTTGTGATTTTAAATGTGGCTGTAATCCAAGCTCAATTCCAAATAGAATTTCTATTATGCCGTTGTATTTTTCTTTGAGTTCATATAGTTTTTGCTGATACTTCTTGGTGTCTACAAGGAAGGTGAAATGATCCTCGTTATCGGGCCAATCTAAATCGTAATGTTCAGTAAAACAAATCGTTTTTAAATTAAGATAGATAGCTTGTTTAATCATACTTTCCATCGGTGTATTAGAATCAGATGAAAATGAGGTATGAAGATGATAATCGTATGGTAGCATATTTTTTATCCTTTCTTTTTGTCTTATAATAGTGTAGCATGTCATTTTTGCGATTTTAAAGTAACAAAAAAAAGAGAGATTGTCAAATGGAGATATAATAAAAGGAGAAGGAAAAATGAAGAAAAAATGGATGTTTTATGCAATAATTTTTGTTTTTATTATGAGTTTTAGCTTAGGAGGGCAAAAACAGCAAGTTAAGGCAGCTACAGCCGTCAATGTCATGCAGTCTAAAAAGGCAGATAGCGGAAAATGGGTAGCTAAGAGAAAAGGATATCAATACAAATATAATAAGTCTGGAACGTATGCAAAGAATGTGTGGAGAAATATAGGTGGTTATATTTATTGTTTTAAGTCAGATGGATATTTACAGACAGGATGGAAAACATATCAGGGATATAAATATTATTTTAATACACAGGGAAAGCTCGTAACTGGATGGCAAAAAATTAGTAATTACTATTATTATTTTGATAAAAAGAGCGGCAAAATGGTAGTAAATACAGTAGTAGATAATTATAAGATAGATAAGAATGGAAAAAGAGGCAGTAAAATTAGCAGCACTAATAAAAAAGATGTTGATATTTTTGTCGGAGATTCGAGAACCGTTGGGATGAGTTTGGCAGTTGGGAATGAAGAAAAATGTATTGCAAAAGTAGGACAGGGATATAATTGGTTTATTACAGACGCACAAAAAAGTTTAGAAACTCGTTTGAAGAAAAATCCGACTGCTACCGTTGTATTTGCTTTAGGAGTGAATGATGTGCATAATGTATCAAAATATATTGCCAAGTATAAGAGTCTACAAAAAGAGTATCCAAAAGCGAAGTTTTTTTATTTGGCAGTAAATCCAGTCAATTCAAATTATAAAAATCATGCCTCATTGACACCTAAAATTTTAAATTTTAATAAAAACTTAAAAGCAGAATTTAAAGAGAAATATATTGATACCTATAATTATTTAATAAAGGAAAAGTTTGAGTCAAGGGATGGACTTCATTATAGTAATTCTACGTATAATAAATTATATAAATTTATTTTAGATGAAGTAGCTAAGAGGTAATTATAAATATACCTGTTTTTGCAGGCAACTATGGATGAGAAAAGAGAGCTATCGTAAGGAAAAGGGAAAGTGATAGTTCTCTTTTCCTTTTTTGCGATTTTAACAGGTACGATATGGGGGATGTTTTATTTTATAATTACGTTTATTCGTAGCTTTCATAGGACGGGAAAAAAAGGGAAAAATAGAAATGTAAATTTTATGTTAAGTTTTTATTAAGATACTTGTAAGTTTTGGAAACTCTGTGTATCATAATGCTGACTAGTCTAAAAAGCTCATATTATGGATAAATGCGAAAGCAGATATATCAATTTATGATCGAAGTTTTAATGGAGGAAGAAAAAATGATTGAAAACATAGGAAATTTGTTTGCCTTTATCGGTGGTCTTGGTATGTTCTTATATGGCATGAATATTATGGCCGACGGTCTTCAAAAATCAGCGGGAAACAAAATGAAGCAGTTGCTTGGCTATTTGACTAATAATAAACTGCTCGGTGTTTTGATTGGTGCGTTAGTGACAGCTATTATTCAAAGTTCTTCAGCTACGACAGTTATGGTAGTCGGTTTTGTAAATGCTGGCATATTAACATTAACGCAGGCTGCTGGTGTTATCATGGGTGCTAATGTCGGAACAACAATTACAGCATGGCTCGTATCAGCGAGTGAATGGGGAGCTTTTTTAAAGCCAGAATTTATTGCTCCGCTTATTTTAGGAATTGGAGCATTTGCCCTTTTATTTGTAAAAGGAAAAAGAATCAAGCAAGTGGCAGAAATTGCAATCGGATTTGGTATTTTATTTATTGGACTTAGTTCCATGTCAGCGGCAGTTAGTATGTACAGAGAAAGTCCTATTTTTGCAAAAGCCTTTAGTACACTTGGGGCTAATCCGATTCTTGGAATTATAACAGGTGCCGTAGTGACGGCTATTATCCAAAGTTCATCTGCATCTGTCGGAATCTTACAGACACTTGCGCTAAATGGAATTGTAAACTGGCGTTCCGCAATTTTTATCACTCTTGGACAAAATATTGGTACTTGTGTTACAGCTCTTTTATCTAGTGCAGGAGCAAATAAGACAGCAAAAAGAGCTGCTATTATTCACTTACTATTTAATGTGTCAGGAGCCATCATATTTGGAGTTATTATGACAATCTTTTTCTTTGTCAATCCAAACATGGCCGCGGCAAATATTTCAAGTACACAAATTTCTATTTTCCATACTATTTTTAATGTAAGCAATACGGTTATTTTATTTCCATTCGTAGGAATTTTAGTAAAATTATCTTATCTTTTTATAAAAGGAGAAGATAGTAATGAAGAAGAGGAAGAAGATCAAGTTGTACTTAAGCATCTAGACGATAGAATATTAGAGGCTCCTACGTTTGCAGTGGAGAGTGCGATAAAAGAAGTTGTCCACATGGGTGAGATTGTCTTAGAAAATGTGGATTTGGCGGTGAAAGAGGTTTGTCTTCCAAAGCCAGAACAAAAAAAGATTGATATTGTCTTGAAAAGAGAGGGTACAATCAATAATATGGAAAAAATTATTACAGAGTATCTTGTAAAAATTAGTCGATTATCTTTGACAGAACAGCAAAATACGGTTATTAATAATTTATTTTATACAGTCAGTGATATTGAGAGAATTGGAGACCACGCAGAAAATTTGGCAGAGTTTGCACAGACTAGATTAAATCATGAAATTGTTTTTTCTGAGGGGGCTATGAGAGAACTTGCACAGATAAGTGAAAAAGTAGAAAGTGCCTTAGAAAATGCAATGATGGCGAGAACGACCGAAGATATGAAGTATGTAAGAAAAGTAATCCAACTAGAAGATGAAGTAGATGAGTTGGAAGAAGTTTTGAGAGAAAAACATATTGCCCGTTTATCTAAGGGAGAATGTACCTCTGAGACTGGTGTAATTTTTCTTGATGTACTTAGCAATTTAGAAAGAATTTCAGACCACGCTATTAATATCGTAGAATATATAAGGGAAGAGAGAAATTAGAGTTTTTTCAAAAAAATATGTCGAAACATATCGTTTTGAGTAATAGACAGGGTGAGAAAATTAATATTGCATACAATATTCAGTATTCTTGTAAGAAATTATAATTTTCTCTTGATATTTTGTGAATTATTAGGTAGAATAAATGAGTAAGCGAATGAATCGTTTAATAGCTGTCTATACAGCTTATTATCAAATTTTTATAAAGCTTAGGAGGAATTATATTATGGCAGTAAAAGTTGCAATTAACGGATTTGGACGTATTGGACGTCTTGCATTCAGACAGATGTTTGGAGCAGAAGGTTATGAAGTAGTAGCAATCAATGACTTAACAAGCCCAGAAATGTTAGCTCATTTATTAAAATATGACTCTTCTCAGGGTAAATACGCTTTAGCTGATACAGTTACAGCAGGAGAAGATTCTATCACAGTTGATGGAAAAGAAATCAAAATCTACAAAGAGCCAGATGCAAACAATTGTCCATGGGGCGAGATCGGTGTAGACGTAGTTTTAGAGTGCTCCGGATTCTATACAAGCAAAGCTAAAGCTCAGGCTCATATCAACGCTGGAGCTAAAAAAGTTGTTATCTCCGCACCAGCTGGAAATGATCTTCCAACAGTAGTATATAATACAAACCATGAGACATTAAAAGCTGAAGATACAATCATCTCTGCAGCTTCTTGTACAACAAACTGTCTTGCACCTATGGCTGACGCTCTTAACAAATATGCAGCTATTCAGAGTGGTATTATGTGTACAATCCACGCTTACACAGGCGACCAGATGACACTTGACGGACCACAGAGAAAAGGTGACAAGAGAAGATCTCGTGCAGCAGCAGTTAACATCGTTCCTAACAGCACAGGTGCTGCTAAAGCTATCGGACTTGTTATCCCAGAGCTTAACGGAAAATTAATCGGATCTGCTCAGCGTGTTCCTACACCTACAGGTTCTACAACAATCTTAACAGCAGTTGTTAAAGGTACTGATGTAACAAAAGAAGGCATCAACGCAGCTATGAAAGCAGCAGCTAACGAGTCCTTTGGATACAACGAGGATGAAATCGTTTCTTCTGATATCGTAGGAATGAGATTTGGTTCTTTATTCGATGCTACACAGACAATGGTAGCTCCTATCGGTGATGACCTTTACGAAGTACAGGTTGTTTCTTGGTATGACAACGAGAATTCTTACACAAGCCAGATGGTAAGAACAATCAAATACTTTGCTGAGTTAGCATAATTGTTAATTATTTTTAAATAATGACTCATAATGGGTCCGGTCTTGTAGGTTAGACTATAGGACCGGGCCTTTTTATATTATATTTAGAAGGGGAAAAAACTATGTTAAATAAAAAATCTGTAGATGACATCCAAGTAAAAGGTCAGAGAGTGTTAGTACGTTGTGATTTTAACGTACCTTTAAAAGACGGAAAAATCACAGACGAGAATCGTCTTGTTGCAGCTTTACCAACAATTAAGAAATTAATCAATGATGGCGGAAAAATTATTCTTTGTTCTCATTTAGGAAAACCAAAGGGAGAGCCAAAGCCAGAGTTATCCTTAGCTCCAGTAGCTGTTCGCCTTTCTGAGTTATTAGGTCAGGAAGTAAAATTTGCAGCTGACGATGAAGTAGTTGGAGAGAATGCAAAGGCAGCAGTTGCAGCTATGAATGACGGAGATGTTGTGCTTCTTCAAAATACACGTTATCGCAAAGAAGAGACAAAGAACGGTGAAGCTTTCAGCAAAGATTTAGCTTCTTTATGTGATGTATTTGTAAATGACGCATTTGGTACAGCTCACAGAGCTCACTGCTCTAACGTTGGTGTTACACAGTATGTTGATACAGCAGCTGTTGGATACTTAATGCAAAAAGAGATTGATTTCTTAGGAAATGCTGTAAATAATCCAGAGAGACCTTTCGTAGCTATCTTAGGTGGAGCAAAAGTTGCTGATAAATTAAATGTTATCTCTAACTTATTAGAGAAATGTGATACATTAATTATCGGTGGCGGTATGGCTTACACATTCTTAAAAGCAAAAGGATATGAAGTTGGAACATCTTTAGTTGATGACACAAAGATTGACTACTGCAAAGAAATGATGGCAAAAGCTGAGGAACTTGGCAAGAAATTATTATTACCTATCGACACAACAATTGCAAAAGAATTCCCAAGCCCAATCGACGCTGAAATCGAAGTTAGCGTTGTTCCTTCTGACGAAATTCCAGCTGATATGATGGGATTAGATATTGGAACTAAGACAGCAGAGCTTTATGCAGACGCTGTAAAAGCTGCTAAGACAGTTGTATGGAACGGGCCAATGGGTGTATTTGAGAACCCTATCTTAGCAAAAGGAACTATCGCTGTAGCTCAGTCCTTAGCAGACACAGATGCTACAACAATTATCGGCGGTGGAGATTCCGCAGCAGCTGTTAACCAGTTAGGATTTGGAGATAAAATGTCTCATATTTCTACAGGTGGTGGAGCTTCTCTTGAATTCTTAGAGGGCAAAGAATTACCAGGTGTAGCAGCAGCTAACGATAAATAATAAGAGAAAACTTAGGAAAGTCCCCTCATCTAGGATAATCTTTTGATGAGTAGGGACTTGCCTAACTATTAAAATATAAAATTTAGGAAAGGAAAAGCTATTTAAAAAGTATATATGTTTTAAGTGGCAGATATCATAATGGCAAGAAGAAAAATTATTGCTGGAAACTGGAAAATGAACAAAACTCCAAGTGAGGCAGTAGAGTTAGTAAACACATTAAAACCTTTAGTAGCAAATGATGACGTTGATGTAGTATTTTGTGTACCTGCAATTGCTATTTGCAAAGCTATGGAAGCAGCAGAGGGAAGCAATATCAGCATCGGTGCTGAAAATATGTACTTTGAGGAGAGCGGAGCTTATACAGGTGAGATCGCTCCTAATATGTTAACAGACGTTGGAGTAAAATACGTTATTATCGGTCACTCCGAGAGAAGAGAGTATTTTGCAGAGACAGATGAGACAGTAAACAAGAAAGTGAAAAAAGCTTTCGAGCATGGAATTACACCTATTATCTGCTGTGGTGAGACATTAACACAGAGAGAGCAGGGCGTAACAATCGACTTTATTCGTCAGCAGATTAAGATTGCTTTCTTAGATGTGACAGCAGAGCAGGCTGCTACAGCTGTTATCGCTTATGAGCCAATTTGGGCTATCGGAACAGGAAAAGTTGCTACAACAGAGCAGGCTCAGGAAGTTTGTGCAGCAATTCGTGCTTGCATCGCTGAGATTTATGATGAGGCAACAGCAGAAGCTATCCGTATTCAGTACGGCGGAAGTGTATCTGCAGCTAGCGCACCAGAGTTATTTGCTCAGCCAGATATCGACGGTGGTTTAGTTGGTGGAGCTTCTTTAAAGCCAGATTTTGGAAAAATTGTAAATTACAATAAATAAGTGTTAGTTAGATAACTTTAAGGCTGCTGCAGATGATTGTTTGTGGCAGTCTTTTCTTAATCTTTACGAAGAAAATAAGAAAAGGAGATTACTAAAATGAGTAAAAAACCAACTGTATTATTAATTTTAGACGGATTTGGATTAAATGAAAAAACAGAGGGCAATGCCATTGCAATGGCTGATACAAAGGTTATTGATGGATTAATGGCAAAATATCCTTTTGTAAAAGGAAATGCAAGTGGTATGTCAGTAGGACTTCCAGAGGGACAGATGGGTAACTCTGAGGTAGGTCATTTAAATATGGGTGCTGGACGTATCGTATATCAGGAGTTGACAAGAATCACAAAAGAAATCCAAGACGGTGTTTTCTTTGACAATGAAGCATTTAAGGCAGCAATTGATAATTGCAAGAAAAATGATTCCGCTCTTCATTTCTGGGGCTTATTATCTGACGGTGGTGTTCACAGCCACAATACACATTTATATGCGTTAGTGGAGCTTGCTAAGAAAGCTGGGCTTGAAAAAGTCTATATTCACTGTTTCTTAGACGGACGTGACACTCCTCCAGCTTCTGGACAGCAGTATGTTCAAGAGTTACAAGATAAGTTAGATGAAATCGGTGTTGGCAAGATTGCAACAATCGAGGGACGTTACTATGCAATGGACCGCGATAACCGTTGGGACCGTGTAGAAAAGGCTTATAATGCCATTGTTTTTGGTGAGGGCGTTGAGGCAGCAGATCCTGTAAAGGCTGTAGGAGATTCCTACGCAGCAGGAAATAACGATGAGTTTGTTCTTCCTACAGTAATCAAAGAAAATGGTGAGCCAGTTGCGACAGTTAAGGCAAATGATTCTGTTATTTTCTTTAACTTCCGTCCAGACCGCGCAAGAGAGATTACAAGAGCATTTTGCGATGATAAATTTGAAGGATTTGAGAGAAAGAATGGATTTTTCCCTCTTACTTACGTATGTTTTACAGAGTATGATGTTACAATTCCTAATAAAATCGTTGCATTCCACAAAGTAGAAGTCAACGAGACATTTGGCGAGTTCTTAGCAGAGAATAATTTAAAACAGCTTCGTCTTGCTGAGACAGAAAAATATGCTCACGTAACATTCTTCTTCAACGGTGGAGTGGAAGTTCCTAACGAGGGCGAGGATAGAATTCTCGTAAAATCTCCAGCTGTTGCGACATATGACTTACAGCCAGAGATGAGTGCTCCAGAAGTATGCGAAAACTTAGTAAATGCAATCAAATCTGACAAATATGATGTTATTATTACAAACTTCGCAAACCCTGATATGGTAGGTCATACAGGTATTCAAGAAGCTGCTATAAAAGCAGTAGAGACAGTTGATACTTGCATTGGAAAGGTTGTTGACGCTTTACTTGAGGTAGATGGACAGATGTTTATCTGTGCTGACCACGGTAACGCAGAGCAATTGATTGATTATGAGACAGGTGCTCCATTTACAGCACATACAACAAACCCAGTTCCATTTATCTTAGTAAACTATGATCCAGAGTATACACTTCGCGAGGGCGGATGTTTGGCAGATATTATCCCAACTCTTATTGAGATGATGGGTATGGAGCAGCCAAAAGAAATGACAGGAAAATCTTTATTAGTAAAAAAGGCTTAATCGTTAGAATTGTTAAGGATTAAAATGAGCTAATGAAAAAGAATTATTCTAAGCAATAAAAAAGAAAAGAGACGAAAAAGAAAAATTATTCCTTTTCGTCTCTTTTTTCTTATTGAGACTTGAAGGAACGACGAAAATTTTAGTGAATAAAGAATAAAAAAATCTTGTAATTCCATTTTAGTTATGATATGCTATATTAAGTTGAGTGTTAAGAAAGAATCTGCTATTGCAGAGTATGAGATAGATAGAAAGAAAAGAGGGAGGTGCCAGTATGAAGACAGCACTTACAGTTGTATTTATTATTTTATGTGTCGCACTTGTTGTGATGATATTGATGCAAGAGGGAAAACAGGCAGGATTTGGGGCTAGTGTGTTATCAGGAAGTAATGACGGATATTGGTCAAAGATTAAATCGCGTTCTAAAGAGGGAAAACTTATTCGCTACACGACAATCGGTGTCATTTTATATTTTGTCGTAGCGGTTGTTTTATGTTTGATTTAGCTTTTGAAAAATAGATTAACATACAGAGCGAAAATCTCCCTAACCTTGGTTATGGGTAATGTTAAGAAGATACGAAGGAAGAACTATTGCATCGGATGTGGTAGTTCTTTTTTTTCGCAAAATTATGTAGTCAATGAAGATGTCTGCTTTCGCAGGCGGTTATAGGAAAGGAAAATAGATGGATAGAAAACAGATAGTTTTAAATTTGATTTATGATGATTTATATAAACCAATGAAAGAAAAAGAACTCGCTTTTTTTCTGGGAGTACAGCAAGAACAGCGAGGGGAGTTTAGAAATATTTTAGAAGATTTAATAGAAGAGGGAAAAATTATAAGGACAAAGAGAGGTCTCTTAAAACCAGTAAAGGATCAGTATATTACGGGAGTTTTTCAGGGGACAAAAAAAGGCTTTGGATTTGTCATGCCAGAAGATGGAAGTGAGGAAATTTTCATTCCTGCCTCTGATACAAAAGATGCGTTTCATAAAGACAAAGTCGTTATAAAAATTACAAAACTGCCTCCTAAATATAGTAGTCAAAAGCGAGAGGGAGAAGTTATCCGTGTGCTTGAGAGAGGAATGAAAAAATTAGTTGGTGTTTTTCAGAGACAAAAAAATTTTGGATTTGTTGTACCGGACGAGGGAAAATTTTATGCAGATATTTTCATTCCGAAAAAAAATGCAAAGGGTGTTTCTAACGGGCAAAAAGTTGTCGTGGAGATAGAAGATTATGGTGACGGTTATAGAGAGAGTCCAACTGGAAATATTTTAGAGGTTCTCGGAGATGTGAATGATCCAAGAAGTGATTTTGGCTCTATTGTAAATCAATATGAATTACGTCAGGAGTTCTCCAAGGAGATTTATAAAGAAGTTGACAAAATCTATACAGAGGTTCCGGCATTTGAAAAGGAAAGTCGCTCCGATTTTACGAATATTTTAGTAATTACAATTGATGGAGAGGATGCAAAAGACTTAGATGATGCGATTTCTCTAAAGAAAACGGATTACGGGTGGCAATTAGGAGTGCATATTGCAGATGTGAGTCATTATGTGAGAGAAAATTCTGCACTTGATAAAGAGGCAATTGAGAGAGGGACAAGTGTCTATCTTATTAACCGAGTGATTCCGATGTTGCCAAAAGAATTATCAAATGGAATTTGTTCTTTAAATGAGGGAGTGGATAGGTTAACTCTTAGCTGCATCATGGATGTGGATAGAGAAGGACGCGTGATGGAACACGAAATTGTAGAATCTGTTATTTGTTCACATAAAAGGATGACTTATACTTCTGTCCAAAAGATTTTAGACGGTGATAAAAAAGAGAGAGAAAAGTACAGTGACCTTGTAGAGATGATTGAAGAGATGAAAAATTTATCTACTGTTCTTCGAAATAAGAGGAGAGAGAAGGGGTCAATTGATTTTGATTTTCCAGAATCAAAGATTATTTTAGATGAGAAAGATGCTCCGATTGAAATTAAACCATATGATAGGAATGATGCGACGAGGCTAATTGAGGACTTTATGTTGCTTGCAAATGAGACTGTAGCGGAGGATTATTATTGGCAGGGAATTCCGTTTGTCTACCGTGTACACGAAACTCCAGATAGAGATAGAATGGAGAAATTTTCTGTTTTAATCCAAAATTTTGGATACCATATTAAGATAGGAAGAGAGAAGATGCATCCAAAGGAAATCCAAAAACTACTCGGAAAAATTGAGGGAACGCCAGAGGAGGCGCTTATTAGCCGTTTGGCACTTCGCTCTATGAAGCAGGCGAGATATACGACACAAAATAGTGGTCATTTTGGGTTATCTATGCAGTATTACTGTCATTTTACTTCTCCGATTCGTCGATATCCCGATTTGCAAATTCATCGCATTATGAAAGAAAATTTGAAATACGGAATCGAGGGAAAGAGAAGAGCACATTATGATGCAATTTTAGATAAGATAGCGATGCAGTCTTCACAAAGAGAGCGGATTGCTGAGCAGGCAGAGAGAGATTTAAGAAAACTTAAGAAAATTGAGTATGTGCAAGAACATTTAAAAGAGCGCCATGAAGGTATTATTTCTGGAATGACGGAGCATGCAATTTATGTAGAACTTCCAAATACCGTTGAGGGAATGATTCCGCTAGAGTTTATGGCTGACTATTTTGAGTATGATGAGAGAAATTGTTGTATGGAGGGAGAATTTACCAAAAAAGTTTATCGTCTCGGTCAAAAGGTAGAGGTAGAGCTATTTTCAGCGAGTAAGCAAGACCGAGTTATATATTTTATGATGATTTCGTAAGAGAAATATTTCGAGGCAAAAAGGCAGAGACAACTTTAGACTTGCGTACTCTGCCTAATATGGTACAATAAAATAAAAGTTTATAAAATTTAGAGGAGAAAATTATGGCAAAGAAAGAAGGAATTAAATTAATTGCCAATAATAAAAAGGCGAGACATGATTATTTTATTGAGGATACGTATGAGGCTGGGATTAGTCTTCACGGAACCGAAGTGAAATCTCTTCGTCTTGGGCAGTGCAGTATCAAAGAAGCATTTATTGGTATTCAAAATGGCGAAATCTTTATTCACCGTATGCATATTAATCCCTATGAAAAAGGAAATATATTTAATAAAGATCCACTTCGTGTAAAAAAGCTCTTGCTTCATAAATTTGAAATCAATAAAATTGCTGGGCAAATTAAAGTAAAAGGGTATACGGTTGTTCCGCTTCGCGTATATTTTAAGGGAAGTCTTGTCAAAGTAGAGATTGGTCTTGCGAGAGGTAAAAAACTCTATGATAAGAGACAAGATATTGCAAAGAAAGACCAAGAAAGAGAGGCAAGAAGAGATTTTAAAGAAAAGCTTCGATAAAATCCTTGACAGAATAAAAAAATGCCATAAAGGAAAGATAAGGAAACAAAAAATATAGGAATTTTCTTGACTTCTTATGAAATTTGTATTATGATAAAAGTCCTCAAGAGAAGACTCTTGAGAGTATAAACCAGGGCTTGTACTGGTTTCGACGGGGATTTTGAAGTTATGGAAGCCATCCGCAGACTAGGACTGCGTCACCAACTTAGACTTAAATTTAAACGCAGAAGATAATTTTGCATTAGCTGCCTAGTGCAGCTTGTCAGACCTAGATAACCCACCGTCTAGAATCTGGCATCGATCTGTGTGGGACCCTCGTACTCCTAAGCTTTGCGGAGTATGAAGTATGATGAAGCTACTAAGTCTTAGAGTTTGTTCTTGGACGCTAAGATAAGGGAATGTCAAAACAAGAACTGTGATGGGAGATGCCGTAGTGGAGAGGTTTTCGGACAGGGGTTCGATTCCCCTCAGGTCCATAAACTCTATCGCCTAAGCGAAGATGCTTGGCGATAGAGTTTTTTTATTTTCTTTCGCATTTCTTTCACAATTTTTTCATAGATACTTGGTAAAATAAGAACTAGGCAGATTAAGGAAATGTTAGAAAATGAGAGAAAGGATAGATAGATAATGGAACAATTAAAGATTTTAGTCGTAGATGATGAGAGCAGAATGAGAAAGCTTGTGAAGGATTTTTTGAAAAAAAAGGATTTTGAAGTATTAGAGGCAGCAAATGGTGAAGAAGCAATTGATATTTTTTTCCACGATAAAAATATTAGTCTAATCATTTTAGACGTGATGATGCCAAAAATGGATGGCTGGGAGGTTGTAAAAGAGATTAGACAGTATTCTAAAGTGCCGATTATTATGCTTACTGCTAAGTCAGATGAGAGCGATGAGTTGCTTGGTTTTGACTTGGGAGTGGACGAGTACGTTTCTAAGCCATTTAGCCCTAAAATTTTAGTTGCAAGGGTGGAGGCAATTCTTCGAAGAACAAATTCTGTAAAAGGGGGAGAAGTGCTAAAAGCTGGAGATATCGAGCTTGATATTTCTGCACATGAGGTTAAGATTAATGGAGAAAAAATCGAGTTAAGCTTTAAAGAATTTGAGCTTTTGAATTATTTTGTAGTAAATCAGGGAGTGGCATTGTCTAGAGAGAAAATTTTAAATAACGTATGGAATTACGATTATTTTGGGGATGCGAGAACAATTGACACTCATGTAAAAAAATTGAGAAGTAAGCTTGGAAAGCGTGGAGAATATATTAAAACGATTTGGGGAATGGGATATAAATTTGAGGTAGAGTAAAATGAGAGGTTATGTGAGAAGACACTCGATTTTAATTAAGCTGACGACGATTCTTGTTGTCCTCACTGGAAGTACCATTTTTCTTGCGTGGTTATTAAACTGGTTTATGGGAGAAGATTATTATATTGCTCGTGAAAAGGAAAATATTGTAAATCAATTCTACAGGGTAAATCAGATTTTTAATGTGGAAAAGGACGATTATTTTGACGAATTGCAAAAAATCGAGAGAAGTTCAAATATTAAGATTATTGTGTCTTCTAATAATCCTTTTTATGGGATAAATATTATTTATAGCACGATGGGAGAAAGTTCAAAAGGTTATAGAACTCTTAGAGATTATCTTCAAGAGATTCAAAATTATGCGATATTTGGAGGAGTGGATGCCACGCGTAATATTGTTAAGGAGTTAGAATCTAAGGGATATGTTATTCGAGACAATATAAATGACAAAAAGCAAGATGATATTATCTTATTTGGATTATTAGACTGTGGATATACTGTGGCTATGAGAATTCCTCTAGAAAGTATTAATGCCAGTGCAAAGATTTCCAGTGCATTTTTAGCGAGAGTAGGAATTTGGTCTACTTTAATTGGAAGTATAGGAATTTTCTTTGTTTCTATGAATTTTGTAAGACCAATAGAGGAGATGGCTGAGGCTGCTAGAAAGATGTCAGCTTTAGATTTTAATGTAAAGGTCACGAGACTAACAAATGATGAGCTTGGCGATTTAGGGCGAGATATTAACGAATTAGCATCGAAACTAGAAGAAACGATTTCTGATTTAAAAACGGCCAATAATGAGCTTAGAAAAGATATTGACCGTAAGATTGAGATTGACAATATGAGAAAAGAATTTTTATCTCATGTCTCTCATGAGCTAAAAACACCGATTGCCCTAATTCAAGGGTATGCGGAAGGATTGAAGGAAAATATTTCAGATGACGAGGAGAGCAGAGAATTTTATTGTGAGGTTATCTGTGATGAAGCTCAAAAAATGAATAATATGATTAAAAAACTTCTCACTTTAAATCAAATTGAGTTTGGAAATGAACAAGTAAAAATGCAAAGATTTAATATCACAGATGTGGCGAGAAACCTTTTAGCATCTAGCTCAATTTTATTTGAGAAGAAAAATATTACATTGATTTTTAATGAGAAAGAAGATATTGATGTCTGGGCAGATGAATTTATGATTGAAGAAGTATTTTCTAACTATATAAGTAATGCTCTTAATCATGTCACTGAGGGCGGTGTCATCACTGTGCGTTTTGAAAAGCTTGACCTGATAAGAGAGGAAAAAGAAAAAGTTGAAGACAACGAAGAAAGACAAACTCCAGCACAGATAGAGAAGATTGTTCGTATATTTGTGAGAAATACTGGAAAGCAAATTCCAGAGGAAGACTTAGAAAAAATTTGGGTTCGATTCTTTAAAGTGGATAAGGCTAGAACAAGAGAGTATGGTGGAAGTGGAATTGGACTTTCTATTGTGGCAACAACGATGAAGGCTCATGGAAGAAAATTTGGTGTTACAAATAAACCAGATGGAGTGGAGTTTTATTTTGACTTAGAGAGAGCAAATAAATAAAATATGCTGACTCAAAGAGCAAATTAAAAAGTAAAAAAGAGTATTTTTTAAGCTAGTATACCTAAAAAATACTCTTTTTTTGTCAGATAAAATTTTTAACGATAAGATGTATCTTGATTTATGATTGGTGAAAGTAGCTGAGTTAATCTATCGTATATTCTTTATTTGGAGGTTGATTTTTTTGTTCTTCTTCTTTTGATTTTTTTTCTCTATCTCGTTTTTTTTGACATTCTAAGTCAATTTCATAAATAGTATTTTCTTCTTCCACTAAAAATGTATCCATAGAATTTTACCTCCTTTTATACTTATAACATATGTCAAATATGACAAAAAGTTTGTTATATTGATAGAAAAGAGGTGATTTTATAGGAAAATAACGGATGAATATTTTTATTCTTCTTCGGCATCAAAGTCTAGGTCGAATTCCTCGTCATCTTCTACAGAGTCAAGTAAAGCATCAAAAGCTTCTGCTACTTTCTCGTACTCTTCATCGGATTCAATATTATTTAGTTCTACTTCATTTGTATCTTCTAATTCTTTAAATTCGTAGATAAGAACATCTGCATCCATATCCTCGTCATTTGTATTAGGGTCAATTGGAAGAAGAGCGATATAATCTTTCTCTTCCACAGGGAAAATTGCGATTACGCTGCAATCTAAAATGGATCCATCATCAAGTGTTAAAGTAATCATTGGCATTTCTTCATTCATAATTTCTACCTCGTTCTATAAATTTTGTTATGAAAATCCTCACTATAAGCAAGTAATTGGATTTTTATTTATGTCTGCCTATTTTGCGGACATATTTGTTTATTAGAAAGCTTTTTTTTACTATACTGGAAATATTGTAAAAAAGCAAGAAAAATTTTTTGCTG
>JBJEOA010000021.1:0-14849 GCA_051880475.1 Lachnospiraceae bacterium
TACAGCAAAATGTTGCCAGTTAGAACCCCACAGGCTTGCCTGTGGGAGTAGTCAGGTGCTTTCAAAGAAGGAAGAGGATAAAGAGATTTATCAATTATGGCATGAGTATTTTAGTGAGTGTGAGCCGTTTAATCAGTTCAAAGCAAAATACAATAAACAAGGGAATATGTGCGGTTGTTTGGTTTATGAAGCACATGACGAAGAAAAGATTCTCTTTGCGGATGAAACATTAGTTCATATTTTCGGATGCCAAAATTACATGGAATTTTATAAATATGTCAACGGATCCTTTAAGAACATCGTTCACCCAGATGACATAGAACGGGTGGAAATGGAAATCGCAAACCAAATATATGATTCAGATGATTCTCTTGACCGGGTGAAATACCGAATCGTGCGTAAGGATGGCGAAGTTCGTATAATCGATGATATCGGTCACAGAGTGTTTACTGAAAATGGAGGTTCAGTTTTCTATGTTTTTATTGTGGATGTGACGGATAGTATGGAGAAAAAAACGATATGAATAATAAAATAAATAGTGTTTGTAGCAAAATTCAATTTCTTTCAGGTGCCCAGTTAAAGATGATTGCCATTTTATCTATGTTGATTGACCATATAAATAAAGCATTAATCTATCCGAATTTAGCTTCAAATAACGGAGCTCTTACGAGAGTGAGTAACCTATTTGATATTATCGGGAGAATTGCTTTCCCACTGTTTTGTTTTATGTTGGTTGAAGGTTTTTTCAAAACGCGAAGCAGAAAGAAATATCTTCTCAATTTACTGATATTTGGTGCAATATCAGAAGTGCCTTTTGATATGTTTACAACAGCAAGTTTCTTTAATATGAACTGGAATAATGTTATGTTTACTTTGGCACTTGTGCTTGTTACGATCTGGATTATCGACAGTTTAAAAGAAAAAATGGAAAAGAAACCAAAAGTACTTTGGTATATTGTTTCGCTGTTCATTGTTTTGATTATGTGTATAGTGGCAATGGCCTTGAGTCTTGATTACGAGCATCACGCTATTTTAATCGGATATTTCTTTTACCTGTTCCATGATATGCGGATTTTGGCAATTTTATTTTGCTATGCCTCGATTTATACGACGCCTTGGGCAATTCTAGGCTTTGGTCTGACGCTTACATATAACGGAGAACGCGGCAAACAAAATAAAATGACTCATTACTGGTTTTACCCTGTTCATCTACTTATTATTGGAATGCTTCGTCTTTACCTTAATATTTAGATGGAATTGTTCGTGGGAGAGAAAATCGGACGGCACACTGAAACGGTACGGCAATGGTGTGCCAATGACAGCTTAAATAATCTATATTAAAGATGCAGTGGATATTAGACTCAGTCTTTTGGATGTTGATTTTGATAAGTTTTATCAAATGATAAACTGGGCAAAAGAACAGAAAAAATTTTGATATCATATTTTATTTTTCTAATTTTTATGCTATAATTTGTAAAAAATATCCAATTCTTGGGAGAGATTGGAGGTTATATGTATAGCAAAGTTATAAGCGGTATTGTAAAAGGTATCGAAGGAATTTTAGTCTATGTGGAGGCAGATATTAGTAATGGTCTGCCGGTATTTGAAATGGTTGGATATCTCTCATTAGAGCTAAGAGAGGCGAAGGAGAGAGTGAAAACGGCTTTAAGAAATCAGGGATATATCATTCCGTCTAAGAAAATCACAGTTAATCTACTACCAGCAGATTTGAGAAAAGATGGATCTGCGTTTGATCTACCAGTCGCAATCGCGATACTAATTTCCAGTGAACAGATTTTACAAAAAAAGACAGAGAATATATTTTTTGTAGGAGAATTAGGGCTTGACGGCAGTTTGCACTCCATTAGGGGAGTACTGCCTTTAGTATGCTGTGCAAAAGAAGCTGGAATAAAAACTTGTATTTTACCGAGAGAAAATTTAGAAGAGGGAAGTCTAATTGAGGGGATTACGGTACTTGGAGCAAATTCTTTAAGGGAAGTAGAACAATTTTTAAATGGGAAAATTTCTCTTTATAAAGGTGAAAAAAGAGAAATGAAAGAGGGAGATGATAGGTTAAAAAAAACGCTTGATTTTTCGGATGTTATTGGACAAGAGTATGCCAAAAGAGCAATTCAAGTAGCAGTGGCTGGAAGACATAATATGCTTTTATTTGGACCTCCAGGTTCGGGTAAATCTATGTTGACAAAGAGAATTCCGTATATTTCACCAAAGCTTACAAAAAAGGAAAGTTTAGAGCTTACTAAAATTTATAGTGTTAAGGGATATTTAAAGGAAGAACAAAGATTAATTTCGGAGCGTCCTTTTCGAAATCCTCATCACAGTATTACGCTTCCCGCATTAATAGGAGGAGGAAGACCAATCACACCAGGAGAAATTACTTTATCGCATAATGGAATTTTATTTTTAGATGAGTTATTGGAATTTCCTAAAAATATACTAGAGTCACTTAGACAGCCTCTTGAGGATAAAAAAGTGTTTATCTCAAGGGTAGATGAGCAATATATTTTTCCAGCAGATATTATGCTGGTGGCAGCGACAAACCTTTGTCCATGCGGATATTATCCCGATATGAAGAGATGTACTTGCAAGGAGAGAGAGATTATTAGATATCAGAGAAAATTAAGTGGTCCATTTTTTGATCGAATTGATATATGTGTAAAAATGCGACCTCTCTCTTATATGGAATTGCAGTCTGAAAAACGAGGGAGTTCTTCTTTGGAACTTCAAAGTCAGATTGAAACTGCAGTTGCTATTCAGAAGGAAAGATATCAAAAAGAAGAGATTATTTATAATAGCCAGCTCTCACAACAGCAAATTTCTAAGTACTGTCCTATGGAGAGAGCTGCCAAAGAAAGTTTGAAAGAAATTATAAAAAAGAAAAAATGGAGTGCAAGAGCGTATTTTCGCATTATAAAGGTTGCTAGGACAGTCGCTGATTTGGCAGGCTCAAAAGAAATCTTGGATATTCATATTATAGAAGCGATATCTTATCATCTTCAGCTTTTATAATAGTGAAGTTTAAAAGAGGGGAGTGAGAAATATAAACGACGATAAACTTTACTGGTTTTGGCTTTGTACTATAAAAGGTATTAATAGAAAAATTTTTGATATTTTACTTCAATATTTGGGACATCCAAGAGAGATTTATTTTTTAAGAGAGAATCAGCTTGAGAGTCTTTTAAAAGAGAAGATAAAAGAGACACAGCTTGAAAAAGTACTTTTTTATCTTTCAAGAAGTTTATCTTTGGAAACTGTGAAAAAGGAGTACGAGAAATTAGAAAAAGAAAGAGTCCGCTTCATTTCCTGTGACGATGAGGAATATCCAAAACGACTAAAGAGAATTTATGATTATCCATATGGAATTTATGTGAAAGGAAATCTTCCAAGTGAAGAGAAAAAGTCGATTGCCATTGTGGGAGCACGAAAATCTACGACTTACGGCAAAGAGATGGCGAGAATTTTTGCCAGAGAGCTATCTAAGTCAGGGCTTGAAATCATAAGTGGTCTGGCGAGAGGAATAGATGCTAGTGCACATATTGGATGTCTAGAAGGCGGAGGAAAAACGTATGGTGTACTAGGATGTGGAATTGATAAAATATATCCGAGAGAAAATATTGAGTTGTTTATGGAGATAGAAAAAACAGGCGGTATTATATCGGAGTATGGACTTGGGGAAGAGCCACTTTCTCATCATTTTCCGTTTCGCAATCGAATTATAAGCGGAATGGCGGATGGAATTTTGGTTATTGAGGCTGCAAAGAAGAGTGGCTCTCTTATTACAGCTCAACAGGGATTAGAACAAGGGAGAGAAATTTTTGCTCTTCCAGGAAGAAGCATTGATAAACAGAGCGAGGGATGTAATTTATTGATTCAAAAGGGAGCCAAACTAGTTTTAACGGTATCTGATATTTTGATTGAGTTGGGAATAAATTGTGAAAAGAAATTTAATATAAATAAAAATTTAGGAAATCTTTCTACGAATCGAGAAAAATTAGTATATCATTGTTTAAGCTTAGAGCCAAAACATATAGATGATATAGCAAGGGAATGTAAGATGACGTTAAAGGAGACTATGAGTATCTTATTTGTTCTAGAATTAAATGGATATATAAAACAAGTAGTTCAAAATTATTATATAATCATAGCATAATATGTAAATTCTAAGAAATTGAGGATAGTTAAATGGTTTTGGTTATCCTCAGGAGAGATTTTTGTGTAAAAATTTATGAGATTCTCTTGCTAATCTAGAAGAATTAGTGTATTATTGTTTGAGTTTAGAGACAAAATACTTTTTGACCCCAACATCATATGGTAAGGTCCTATGAATATTTTGTTTGTTCTAGAATTCAATAGCTATATAAAATAAGTAATACAAAATAGTATAGCAATTTGATTGTAGTAACTCAGTATAAAAAAGTAAAAAAAGAGTGGGAGTGGAAAATATGCCAAAGTATTTGGTTATTGTGGAGTCACCTGCCAAAGCAAAAACGATTCATAAGTTTTTAGGAAAGAATTATGAGGTGATAGCTTCAAATGGACATGTGCGTGATTTGCCTAAGAGTACATTAGGAATTGATATAGAGAATGATTTTACGCCAAAGTACATCACAATAAGAGGGAAAGGAGATGTACTTGCAAAGCTTCGAAAAGAAGTAAAAAAAGCCGATAAAGTTTATTTGGCGACTGACCCTGACCGTGAGGGTGAGGCGATTTCATGGCATTTATATCATGCTTTGAAACTAGAAAATAAAAATACAAGCCGTATTACATTTAACGAGATTACGAAAAACGCAGTAAAGGCATCTATCAAAAATCCGAGAGAAATTGATATGAATTTAGTAGACGCACAGCAGGCGAGAAGGGTATTAGATCGCCTTGTGGGATATGAAATTAGCCCTCTTTTATGGGAAAAAATTAAGAGAGGATTAAGTGCGGGAAGAGTTCAATCTGTAACGCTTCGTCTTATTTGTGATAGAGAAGAGGAAATCAACCGTTTCCTCCCATCTGAATATTGGACGATGGATGCCAATCTTGAGACAGAAAATGGAAAGGCGGCCATTACTGCTAAGTTTATGAAAGATGCTGAGGGAAATAGTGAACTTACTTCAGCACAGCAGGTAGAGAAAATTAGTAAATTAGTTGAGAATGCACAGTTTAAAGTCATTGATGTGAAAAAAGGTGAGAGAAGAAAGAAAGCTCCAAAGCCATTTACAACAAGTACCCTTCAACAAGATGCCGCAAGAAAATTAAATTATTCTACTCAAAAGACAATGCGCTTAGCACAGCAATTGTATGAGGGTGTTGAGATTAAGGGAAAAGGAAGTGTAGGTCTTATTACTTATCTTAGAACAGATTCTGTTCGTATTTCAGAAGAGGCAGATAAGAATGCTAGAGAGTATATTGAAAAAGTATACGGAGAGCAGTATGTTAGCAAAAATATAGAAAAGAAAAAAGATACAGGAAAGAAAATCCAAGATGCCCACGAGGCGATTCGACCAACCTATATGGAGTATTCTCCAGCTAAAATCAAAGATGATCTTTCAAGAGATTTATTCCGTCTTTATCAACTTATATGGAATCGATTTTTGGCAAGTCGAATGGAGGAGGCAGTCTATGAGACAAGAACAATTAAAATCGATGCAAATGGATGTCGCTTCCAAGCTTCTGCGTCTCATATTTTCTTTGATGGATTTTTATCTGTTTATAATATTGAGAATGAAAAGAGCGGTGGTCTTGGAAAATTAAAAGATATTGAGCTAGACACTGTTTTAAATTTAGTAAGTTTAGAGAAAAAACAGCATTTTACACAGCCGCCAGCACACTATACCGAAGCTTCACTTGTGCGTACACTAGAAGAGCTTGGAATTGGACGGCCAAGTACGTATGCTCCGACCATCACGACGATTCTTGCGAGACGTTATATCGTAAAGGAAAATAAAAACCTTTATGTAACAGAGCTTGGAGAGGCTGTCAATTATATGATGAAAAAGGGATTTCCATCTATTGTGGATGAGCATTTTACAGCGAATATAGAAATGCTCCTTGATTTAGTTGAGGAGGGAAAAGTAAATTGGAAGTCAGTTATTCGCAATTTCTATCCAGATTTTAAGATAGCTTTAGAGGAAGCAGAGAGAGAACTTGAGGAAGTAAAGATTGAAGATGAGGTGACAGATGTTATCTGCGAGGAATGTGGAAGAAATATGGTTGTAAAATATGGACCATATGGAAAGTTTTTGGCCTGTCCAGGATTTCCAGAATGTCGCAATACAAAACCTCATTTTGAAGAGATTGGAGTTTTATGTCCAAAATGCCAAGAAGGACAAATTGTGTTAAAAAAGACGAAAAAAGGTAGAAAATACTATGGCTGTTCTAATAATCCAGATTGTGATTTTTTAAGTTGGCAGCGTCCGTCGGAGGAGAAATGTCCAGAATGTGGCTCTTATATGGTAGAAAAAGGAAAAAAATTAGTGTGTTCTAGTGAATCTTGTGGATATATATGTGATAAAATAGTCAAAGATTCCGAAAAAGTAGATTGATTCCATAATTTATTAAAAATTCTGAAAAAAAGTCAAAATAAATAGATAAAATAGTTGTATTTGTTTGAAAAAAATGCTACAATTAGAACATATATAGCGTAACTAATTAAGATAATTTGATAAGGGGGCCGAGTATGAGTGTTCAATTGTTAGATAAAACAAGGAAGATTAATAAATTGCTCCACAATAATAATTCACATAAGGTTGTATTTAACGATATTTGTGAGGTATTAAACGATATTTTGGAGTCTAATATTTTAGTTCTAAGTAAGAAAGGTAAAATACTAGGAATCAAGAATAGGCAAGATATTGTAGAAATTCAACAACTCATCAAAAATGAAGTGGGAAGTTATATTGATGAGATGTTAAATGAGAGATTGCTAACTATTTTATCTACAAAGGAAAATGTAAATTTGGCTACATTGGGGTTTGAAATCGAGGGCGTAGAAAAATATGAAGCCTTAATTTTGCCAATAGACATTGCAGGAGAACGTTTAGGAACAGTCTTCATGTACAAACAAAATAAGACGTATGGAATTGATGACATTATTTTAGGTGAATATGGAACAACTGTCGTTGGATTAGAGATGATGCGTTCTGTCAACGAGGAAAATGCAGAGGAGATGAGAAAGGTTTCTATCGTTAAATCTGCTATTAGTACACTTTCTTTCTCAGAGTTAGAGGCAATTACACATATCTTTGATGAGTTAGAAGGCAATGAGGGAATTTTAGTGGCAAGTAAGATTGCGGATAGAGTTGGAATTACACGTTCTGTCATTGTAAATGCACTTCGCAAGTTTGAGAGCGCAGGTGTTATTGAGTCGAGATCCTCTGGTATGAAAGGTACGTATATTAAAGTATTAAACGATGTTATTTTTGACGAATTAGAACAGATGAAACATTAATGTATGAAGATACTAGAAATAGAGGGTGCAATAAGAATTTGTTGCTCCCTTATTTTTATTTATAATTGTTTACAAGGTGATAAGAACAGTTTAGAGTATGGAGGATGGAATGAAGAACGAAAATTATAGAATTACCCAATATTCTGTAAATGGAATTTTGGCAGACGTGGAGGGGAATAAAATTGCTGTTCCAGAATTGCAGCGTCCTTTTGTTTGGAAGGATAAACAAGTAAGAGATTTAATGGATTCTCTCTACCGCGGGTATCCAATTGGATACTTGATTGTATGGCAAAATTCTACAGTAAAAGTACGTTTTGGAAAACAGGCAGCTGGAAAGAAGATTTTGATTGATGGTCAGCAAAGAATTACTGCCTTAATGGCGGCGATTTTAGGAAGAGAAGTCTTAGATGACGCTTATCATGTGAGAAAAATACAAATTGCATTTAATCCATTTCCAGAAGCAGGAGAGGAACAGTTTGCTGTGTGGGAGGAAAAATTATCAGAAGATAAGAGATGGATTCAAGATATCTCGGAAATTTTTAAGAGAGGATTTTCATATCGGCGTTTTGAAAATGAGTACGTGAAGGAAAATCCAAGAGTCAATACAAGAGAGTTGGATGCTAAAATTACGCAATTGAAAAATATAGCGACAAATGATGTGGGAGTGATTGAACTTTCTTTCCTTCTTGATATTGATATTGTGACAGAAATTTTTATTCGTATTAATACTCAGGGAAAACCACT
Source organism: Lachnospiraceae bacterium (assembly GCA_051880475.1). Taxonomy (GTDB): domain Bacteria; phylum Bacillota; class Clostridia; order Lachnospirales; family Lachnospiraceae; genus JAUUSJ01. Next base: position 8,207 of record JBJEOA010000021.1, read on the forward strand.
TACTCAGGAAGATTTTGCTATGTCTAAAATTTCTGTTTTCGAGAATAATGAGGGAGATGACCTTCGAAAGACAATCGATTATTTTTGCCATTTATGTTATGAGCCGTCTTTTATTAAGGTTCTTGAGGATGGAGAAAAACAATTTTTAGATTCGGAGTGTGGAAAACAAATTTTATGGACAGGAAAAGTTTCCCAACAATTTTTTGTTCCTTCCTACGGAGATTTATTAAAAACCGTATGTCTTTGTCAGTTTGGAAAGGGAAAAATAGGAGACCTTGTACAGATTTTATCTGGAAAAGATGCAAAGTCCAATACTGTAAATATGGATAAGGCTAAGGAAGGTTTTTCAAAACTTAGGGAGGGTGTTTTTTCCTATGTGAAGAAAGAAAATTTTTTGAGTTTTATAGAGGCAATTAAAGAGACTGGATTTATCACAGAAAAAATGCTTCCTTCTCACAGTATTTTAAATTATCTTTACGCTTTTTACTTGAAGGTAATAGAAGTTTCTGATATGAATTTAGAAGAAAGAAAATCTTTTATGAGACGTTGGTTTATTATGTCTATTATAACTGGAAGATATCAGGGAACGACGGAAACTGCGATTATAAAAGATATTCAAAGTGTAGAAGAAAAAAATCCAAAAGATGTGCTAGAGGGGATTGAAAAAAAATCTTTAAGTGATAGTTTCTTCCAGTCTACATTAAAGGATAAACTAAAATTGACTGGAACAAGAAGTGTTTTTTATTCTATTTATTTAGCGACACTTATTCGCACTAATACAAAGGCTCTATATAGTAAAGAGATTTTAGTGAAAGATTTACTTGAAGAAAAAGTGGATAAAACTCTTTTATTTACGAAGGCATATTTACAAAAGCATAATGCGAAGGGAGATGCAACGGAGCTTGCTAATACAGTTTTTATTGATAAAGATGTCAAGACTGCATTAAAACGAAAAGCACCGAATGAGTATGGAGAGATTTTGTTGGAATACTGTGAGAGAGGAACTGCGATTGGAAAAGAAATAGTAACAAGAGAAGAATTATTGGAAAGCATGAAAGAAAACTGTATTCCAAAGACGATATTTACAATGGATACGACTCAATTTCCGCTCTTTTTGGAAGTGAGAAGGAAGATGATGGCGGAAAAAATTCGAGATTACTATAGAGGACTTTAAGCGTCTTGGGCGGAGATTTTTGGTGACTTGTCTTTGAGAGGAAAGTCTGGTTTTTTCTAAAAATTTATGAATAGATGTGATGATAATAAATATTATAAATATGTCGAGTATGATGCTGGAAAATAATGCTTGCATATGCGAAATAAATATGGTATAATACCAAAGTCAGTGTGAAGCAAAGAATTTCATACTCTGATGGAAACAAATAACACACGCTGTTGGATTGTTTAAGTTGGTGCCAAGATGGTCACTTAAAGGAGTGAAAACAGCGGAAGAACAACCAAAAAGGAGAAATACAATGAGCGTAATTTCAATGAAACAGTTATTAGAAGCAGGTGTTCATTTTGGACATCAGACAAGAAGATGGAACCCTAAAATGGCTCCTTATATCTACACAGAGCGTAATGGAATCTATATCATCGACTTACAGAAATCTGTAGGAATGGTAGATGACGCTTACAATGCAGTAAAAGATTGTGTTGCAAACGGTGGAAAAGTTTTATTTGTAGGAACTAAAAAACAGGCTCAAGATTCTATCAAGGCAGAGGCAGAGCGTTGTGGAATGTACTATGTAAACCAGAGATGGTTAGGTGGTATGTTAACAAACTTCAAGACAATCCAGTCTAGAATTCAGCAGTTAAAGAAAATCGAAGAGATGCAGGAAGATGGAACATTTGATGTTCTTCCTAAGAAAGAAGTAATTGAGCTTAAAAAGCAGATGGAAAAATTACAGAAAAACTTAGGTGGAATCAAAGAGATGAAAGAAATTCCTGATATGATTTTCGTAGTTGACCCAAGAAAAGAAAGAATTTGTATTCAGGAAGCGCATACTCTTGGTATTCCATTAGTAGGTATTGCTGATACAAACTGTGATCCAGAAGAATTAGATTACGTAATTCCAGGAAATGACGATGCAATCCGTGCTGTTAAATTAATCGTTTCTAAGATGGCAGATGCTGTTATCGAGGCAAACCAGGGTATGGATGCAGCAGATGTTGAAGAAGTAGAAGAAGACGCTGAGTAATTTTTACGCAATTACGCAAGTGACTTACAATAATACGTACCCTGGCCTTTGGCTAGGGTACTTTTAGTAATGAGACTATAAATTGCAATGGAGGAAAAAACAATGGCTATTACAGCAAAGATGGTAAAAGAGTTAAGAGAGATGACTGGTGCAGGAATGATGGACTGCAAGAAAGCTTTAACAGAGACTAACGGTGATATGGATAAAGCTATTGAAGTTTTAAGAGAAAAAGGACAGGCTAAAGCTGTTAAAAAAGCTGGAAGAATTGCAGCAGAAGGTTTAGTAGCTACAACAGTTAGCGAAGACGGAAAGAAAGCAGCTATCGTTGAAGTAAACTCTGAGACAGACTTCGTAGCTAAAAATGATATGTTCCAGGCATATGTTGCAGAAGTTGCAGCACAGGCACTCACTACAGACGCAGCAGATATCGACGCTTTCTTAGCAGAGACATGGGCAGCAGATACTACAAAGACTGTAAAAGATGCTTTAACAGAGAAAATTTCTGTCATTGGAGAGAACTTAAATATCAGAAGATTTGCACAGGTTGAGGCAGCTGACGGATTTGTAGCTTCCTATATCCATGCAGGTGGAAAAATTGGTGTATTAGTAGAAGTTGCAACAGATGTTGTGAATGATGCTGTAAAAGAGATGGGTAAAAACATTGCTATGCAGGCAGCTGCTTTAAAACCAGTTTACACAAGCAGAGCAGAAGTTGATCAGGCTTATATCGAGAAAGAGAAAGAAGTATTAACAGCTCAGGCTAAAAACGAGAAACCAGACGCTAACGACAAGATCATCAACGGTATGGTTATGGGACGTATCAACAAAGAGTTAAAAGAGATTTGTCTCTTAGACCAGGTATACGTTAAAGCAGAAGATGGAAAACAGGCTGTTTCTAAATATGTAGAGCAGGTTGCTAAAGAGAACGGCGCTAAGATTACAATCAAGAGCTTCGTTCGCTTTGAGACAGGAGAAGGAATCGAGAAAAAACAAGAAGATTTCGCTGCTGAGGTAGCTGCTCAGATGGGAATGTAAGTACGTTTGGCGAAGTTTACACAACAACATGCGAAAAGCCCACTCTTTCAGGTGTGGGATGGATAGTACAGACGGCTTATACATGTATATAATATGAAACTCAAAAATAAGGCTGTAGAGTAAAATCTACAGCCTTAAAATTATTGTTTTAATAACCATTTTTTTACAATAGTTATATTTGTATTTACCGCTCTCGCAATATCATCAATGGACATTCCCATTTCTGCTAATGTTATAGCAGTTTCTTTTTTTGCATTTATTCTTCCCTCGGCTCTACCAGCTTCTCTCGCTTCTTCCTGTTTTACTTGCATATCCTTTTCATAGCTATACTCCATTGTCAACATATTACGCACCTCACTTCCTTTTCGTTTCAGATATTCCACTAAAATCCCATTCTCAATGCAATCATTGATGGCATCTTTAATTGCTGTTTTACTCCCCTTTTTTGACACTTCCTCACTAAGTTTCAACTAAATATTATAAATTAATTATAACATACGGACTAAATAAAGTGCAAGTCGAGAAAAAAGAAAGGGAAGGTATAAAAACTGATGCATCATTTTTCATAGAGACGGAACTCCCTGCTTTCTGCGGATTTGCTGGGATACCGAAATCATTTAATTCCAGTTGAGGGCACGACTAAAAACAGCTTCAAATCATTGAAAGTCAATGGTTTGGAGCTTTATTATTTAGAAAAGTGATGAATCCAGATGTAACACCTTTTTGTTTGGTGTATAATTAAACATGACATACAGGTGTCGTGTTACAGGTGGTATGATAAAACAGGAAGTGAAAGTGATATGAAAATAGATAGGCTTATCGGTATTCTCTCTATCCTTTTACAGGAAGAGAAAATAACTGCTCCGGAATTGGCGAAAAAGTTTGAGGTTTCAAGAAGAACAATAAACAGAGATATTGAAGATTTATGCAAAGCTGGTATTCCGATTTTTACATCACAGGGTGCAGGCGGTGGTATTAGCATAATGGATGGCTATAAGATGGATCGGACGATTCTGACATCTAAGGATATGCAGATGATCATGGCAGGTCTTCGAAGTCTTGACAGCGTAAGCGGCAGCCATTATTATGGGCAGCTTATGGAAAAACTCAAGGCTGGATCATCTGATTTTGTCAGTGGAAATGAGTCTATTCTTATCGACCTGTCATCATGGAATAAGGATTCTCTGTCACCAAAGATTGAACTGATTCAGGATGCTATCGAGCTTGGGAAGACACTAAAGTTTAAGTATTATGCTCCGGGCGGTAATACGGAGAGGGAAATGGAACCGTATTTTCTGATTTTCAAATGGTCAAGCTGGTACATCTATGGATATTGTCTGCTAAGGAACGACTATCGAATGTTCAAACTGAATCGAATGGCAGAGCTGGTGCATGCCAGAAATTTTGAAAAAAGAAGTGCAGTTCCAATGCCAGACTTATCAAATGAGAAGGTGTTTCCGCCACAGGCAAAAGTAAAAGCAGTTTTTCATTCGTCAATGAAATGGCATCTTATTGAAGAATATGGAATAGACTCTTTTGCAGAGATGCCGGATGGAAATCTTCTATTTGAACATGATTATGCGGATGATGAGGGGCTGTTGTCCTGGATACTTTCATGCAGAGACACGGTTACTGTTCTTGAACCGGAATCTATAAGGGAGGAACTGTTTCGTATCGCTTCTGAACTTGCAGAAAAATACAGGAAAGAAGGACAAAAATGACAACGGTATATGTTTATGTAATGAATACAATGGCTGATTGGGAAATTGGCTACTGTCTTGCAGAACTTCATTCAAAAAGGTTTTTCAGGAAGGACGCCTGTGAGATTTCAGTTAAAACAGTATCTTTTTCAAAGGAGCCAGTGAAATCCATGGGAGGTCTTGCGATTGTTCCGGATATGACGTTAACGGATGTTCAGGCAAATAAAGATAATGTGCTGATTCTTCCCGGATCAGACAGTTGGAGGGAATCTGAAAATTTCCAGGTTCTTGAGATTGCTAAGCGGTTCTTAGAAGTCGGAGGACTGGTTGCTGCAATATGTGGAGCTACAGTAGCACTGGCAAATATCGGGATTTTGGATGATAAGAAGCACACGAGCAACGGAGTGGGTTTCTTAAATATGTTTTGCCCAGAGTATAAGGGAACCAACAATTATATTGATAAGCCCGCTGTCAGGGATGGCAATTTGATAACTGCTGCAGCTACAGGTGCACTTGATATGGCAAGATTGATTTTGGAATACCTGGATGTATTTGGGGCAGCTACATTAGAACACTGGTATGCGTATTTCAGTACAGGCAACGCAAATGAATTTTTTGCTATGATGCAGAGCCTGCAGAAATAAGGAGTGGATGCGAAATGAGACTAGACGGATTTGGAATTATGGTTGATGACATGGCGGTAATGGTCAGATTTTATCGTGATGTTTTAGGCTTTGAAATTAAGGAAGATGAGAATACAACGAATGTTTTTCTTGAAAAGGATGGAACGCTGTTTCTTCTGTATAGAAAGACTGATTTTGAGAAGATGACAAACAGAAAGTTTTCGTACTGCAAAGGTGTGAATGGACATTATGAAATTGCGTTAAGCGTAGAAAACTTTGCTGCGGTAGATAAGATTTATGCAGAAGTTATTGCAGCCGGTGCTGAAAGTATTATGGAGCCAACCACAGAGCCTTGGGGACAGAGGACGTGCTATATTGCTGATCCGGAGGGAAATCTTATTGAAATCGGATCATTTAAGGAGACTTAGATAATGAAGAAATGGTATGATGAAGAATATAGATTTTCAATAGAGGTAACAGGTTTTCTGCGAGGTGACCATACAGAACACCTATGCAGGAATGGGGAAGAAATAGGTGATAAATACACCTGTACCTACGGCTGTCCCGTGAATGAGCAGGGCTATGGAATATGTTCTAAAATGATGCAGATTCTTTATGGTGATATGCAGGCTGTTAGAAGTGGCGGAGATTTAACACTTGTTGGAGGAACTGAAGCGAATGTGAAGGACTATGTTTGTCCGGACGGATGTGTATGCTTTCGAATGACAGTCGAAAAGACAGGCGCAGAGAATTTTTACAAAGGTAAATATTATCAGGAGTAGAGAGAAAATGGCATTTGATTTCAAGAAAGAATTTAAAGAATTTTACATGCCAAAGAACAAGCCGGAAATAGTGACTGTTCCGAAGGCAAATTACATCGCTGTAAGAGGAAAGGGTAATCCGAACGAAGAAGGTGGCGAGTACAAGCAGGCGGTAGGCATATTATATGCGATAGCATATACTTTGAAGATGAGCTATAAGTCAGATTATAAGATAGAAGGATTTTGATTGGGCGGTAGGAACTGCATCTGCGAAGAAAAAAATGGACTGTTCCAGAGCCGAATTCCTTACAGTTGATGAGGGTTTG
>JBJEOA010000022.1:0-58983 GCA_051880475.1 Lachnospiraceae bacterium
ACAGACAGACAGACAGACAGACAGACAGACAGACAGACAGACAGACAGACAGACGCTTGGGTGTTCTAAAAAGGTTAATAGAGGGTTAGAAAATCCATTGGAAAGAAATTTACTTTTCAATGGATTTTTACATTCTATTGGGCGCATGGATGTTCTATTGGTAATGGCAAAGAACTATAAAGCATCATGTATAAACTTTTTTCTTGCAATTCTTGTATAGGTGTGCTATATTGAAGATACAAAAGGGGAAAGCCAAAGCGACTTACCCTCGACAATACAACTAAAATATTTCAGTCGTCATTATTTGCGGTAATGGCGACTACTTTCTATCCTTGAAAATTATATAACACAATCCTACAAGGGTAGAACTATGGTAAATTCGAACAAATCTGAATATGTAACCATAATTATCCCTCCTTTCCTAGATTGGAGGGATTTTTTCTTTCTCCCTCCGTAAAAAACAGAGGGCAAGTCGCCTTAGCTTGGCTTTCCCAGATACCATTATACCATAAAATTAGACTGTTTACAGCACTTTTTGAAATACGTTTCTTTTTTGGGAAGGACAACATCATAATGCCCCATTTCGATTTTGTATAGTTAAAAATAGATAGTACATTAAGACTGTAAAGGAAAAGGGAAATTCTAATAAACTTAAAATTTGACGAATTCACAAAAAATACATATAATAAAGCTAACACTTGGGAAATGAACGAGCAAATTTTGATAAGGAGGAGATTATTATGAAGATAATGAAAAAAATAATAGCTATAGCGATGGCATTGACTTTTGTATGTAATATAATGCCAGCAAACGTAGAGGCTGCGACAAGAGTAAAAGAGATCACTTGGAGAATTGTGTACACAGAGGAAGATGATTTTTATTTTTGTCCAGACAGTGATTCCAGATACCTCACTGGAGATGATATCGCATATTTATCTGCATGGGAGATTAAATTAGCGAAAAACGAAATTTATGCAAAGCACGGTAGATTATTCAATAACTCAGATATCCAAGATTATTTTGATTCTAAATCATGGTATAGAGGAAGAATCGAGCCAGAAGATTTTAACGAAAATGTATTAAATAAGTACGAAGTAAAGAATGTACAGTTCTTGAAGAAATATGAATCCTCAAGCAAGACAGTTTCAGGATATGATTCCTATTTCTTTTACGACAGTGATGACAGATATTTGACAAAGAGTGATATCAGAAACTTATCTGCATGGGAGATTAAATTAGCAAAAAATGAAATTTATGCGAGACATGGGAGAAAATTTAAAAATTCCAAGATTCAAAAATATTTTGATTCGAAGCCTTGGTATGACGGAAGAATTTCTCCAAGTGATTTTGACGATGATGTATTAAATGATTATGAGATGGAAAATGTACAGTTTTTGAGTAAGTATGAATAAAGAATAGAAGAGGAACGATTAGATTAAAAGCATATATGCTGTCAAGCTAATCGTTCCTCTATTGTTTATAAAATGAATGATGAGCAAGAGGAGATTTTGGAGATTAAAAACAAAAATTTACAAAAAATTCCAAAAAAACACATTGACTCTATTATATCCCCATGATAAAATAGTACTAAGGGAGAATGAATCTATATATAGAGAGATTGGAGGTGGTAATCAATGGTTAGGCAGACAGATATCGCACAAACGATAGATATGGTTGCTGATAAAGCGAAGTATGATGAATGTGCGAAGAAACTTTTGACTTATGAGTCGATCATTGCATGGATTTTAAAATCGTGTACGAAAGAGTTTTCACAATATAGTGTTAAGTTTATTGCAGAGAACTGTCTCAAAGAAAAACCAGAGATTTCTCAAAAAGCGGTGCATCAAGACCAGCTGGATAAGAATAAACGACTGGATGGTGATAAAAGAGTGGATGGACTTAACACAGAAGCGAGTTCCATTAAAGATCAAACAGTATATTATGATATTCGTTTTAAAGCGTGTATTCCAGGAAGTGATAATCCTGTCCAGCTTATTATTAATTTGGAGATTCAGGCGAACGATACCCCGGGCTATCCGTTGGTAATGAGGGGATTTTACTACTGTGCAAGAATGATTTCTGAGCAGTATGGTACTGTATTTACGGATGAACATTATGATAAGTTACAAAAAGTCTATTCTATATGGATTTGTCCCGACCCTGCAAAGAAGCGAAAAAACGGAATTTTTAAATATCATACAGTTGAAGAGACTGTATATGGAACCTCTTATATGAATCCAAAAAGTTACGACTTGATGGAGGTAGTGATTCTTAATCTTGGAGATGCTAATAGGGAAAGTGAGTTAGAAATTCTGGATTTGTTGAATGTGCTATTTTCGGCATCTACATCGCCAGAAGAAAAAAAGAAAAGACTAAGCGATGATTTTAATATAGCAATGACCGCAGAATTTGAAAGTGAGGTGCGAGATATGTGTAATTTAAGTAGTTCTCTTGTAGATCAGGCTATCCAGCAAGGAATTGAACAAGGAATCGAACAGGGAATCGAACAAGGCGAAATAAAGGGAAAAAAAGAAACTGCACTTAATTTACATAATATGGGAATGAATGAGGACTTTATTGCAAAGGCTGTAAATGTAAGTGTTGATCTTATTAAGCAATGGCTTGGAATGATTCCAGTATAACCTAATGTTTCATTAAAGGAAAATTATATCAATTCTTTTTAATCAAAGAGATAGAGAGGATACTACAGAAAAATTAGTATGTAGTATCCTCTTTACATTGAGATGAGCAACAAAGTACTTGAAAACATAGCCCAAAAACATGATAAGATTAAGGAAAGGGTGCGAGATATAATGGGGGAAAAATTTTGGAATAGGAGGCAAAAACTATTTTGGATGAAGGAAAGAGTGAGGATAGAAAGGAAGGCAGAGTGTTGAGGGAGATTACGAAGGAATTGGTCATTGCATTTTGGGATATGTAGAAGGAGAGGAGCCAAAAGCGGCACCGAGAAAAGATTCTTATGTATATTATATAGAATAGAAGTTATTAGAAAGGTGGTTCAAGTAATCAATTATTACGATTTCTTTATTAATTATTACATTTGCCTTGAAAAAATAGTGAAAAACGATAAAATTATAGTAGTAAAACAAAATAATATGTTTTCTGAAATCTTCCAAGAAACTCAAAAGAGATATCTTGGGAGATTCTTTTATTATCTTTCTTAAAGAAACAGAAAAAATAAAGAAATTTCTTTGTTATATTGAGAAAAATAAAAAATGTGACAATAAGGAGGAGAAAAAATGGCATGTCCGTATTATTCATTTAAAGACGATTTACATTTTGGGGGAGAGTATTATTGCACCAAATGTCAGGATTATACGAATGATGATTTATATTATGCATATTGTAAAAATTATAGCTATGATGAATGTCCTCTCTATAGAGGACAGGTAAATTCTGTAGAAGGTGCAAAGAGATATCGAGCTGGAAGTTCGGGAAGTTCATCTTTATCAGGTTCGGCGTCTAACTCGGGAGGAACAGATTCTTATTCACAAAATACATATTCAGGTGGTGGTAGTCGGAGGGGAGACTCCATTCCGACACCGTCAGTTTCTACAGGAGGAGGCTGGCTAGATACTTTTGTAGGATTTTGTGTCATCGTAGCGATAATTGCGGTAGTGTCTTTGTTACTGACAGTCTTTGTTCGTCCTTTTGGTATATGGTATTTGATACTTGTGTCAAAACCGCAGATTTTAGCAGTTGTTGCAACAATAGGAATTATGGCATTTACTGTATGGCAGAAATGGAATAATAAAATCCTTATTTTTCTGGAAATTTTTGGAGTTTCATTTCTTTCTATGTGTATTTCATGGTACGCACAAGGAGGGGGATCATTAGAATTAAACAGACTCATGGGTTACTGGATTCTCTTTACGATTCCTAATTTTCTAATAGTTTGTGTGATTCGATATTTTATGGGAAAAGATTCAGAAATTTCTCCAAATATGAAAACTATTTTTATAGCTCTTTGTATTGCCTATATTATTGGGTTAATAATAGGAATTGCTACTCCTTTTGGAAAAGAAATTCTAATGGATTCTAATAAGTTTATCGTTCTAAAGAGGAGTACACAGTATAATAATAACCAAAACGGAAATTCTGGGAATTATAGTGGTGGAAATAACAATATAAGTGGCGATAATGATATAGATACAAATAATATTGTTGGAGATACTGATGTAAATGACTATGATAATAATAGTTATAGCGGTTATGATGGTAATGAATATGATGATAGTGGATATGGTAGTTATGATTACTATAATGGAGATAAAAATAATAGTGACAGCGCAGATACTGGCACTGGTAGTTGGGATAATAGTGCGACCTATCAAAGTGAGCTTGATATGATTCGAAATGAGTATCTTTTATCTCCAGATGAAGAGGATCAAGTGAGGTTTTATTACGAGTGGAGTGATGGTTTATTAAATGATTTATATCAGGATATTAAGTCTAATTTACCTTCGAGTGATTTTGAAATTTTAAAAGAAGATGAGAAAGAATGGATAGCCCAAAAAGAGAGCGAAGCAGAGGCAGCAGGAAATAATAGCTCTAATTATAATTTGGCTTATCAGTTATCTATTACTGAGTCAATGATTGATAGATGTCAATATTTGATTGATAATTATCAGGGGTATTATAGTAATACGATTACAAGTAATTTGCCGTAGAAAAAAGAGCTGAATAAATACATAAAATAAAAGAAGAGACTTTGAGTACGGAGAGAGAAGTAAATATGGAAGAGAAAATATAGAGATATAAAGAAGATACTTCCAAGAAAAAGATGTATTTGGAGTTTTTTCTTTTATTATAAAAAATAAAGACAAAGGGAGAGTCAAATGCATAGAAAAATATGAGTAAAAAATATTTGGTCCTAGAAAAGGATTATACAAAAATAGGAACGAAAAGTTTGTATAAGACAGATGGCACAGTTCTTATAGAGTCAGGATTTTCTTGCATAGGAGATGTAAATGATTCGATAAAGAAAGATGGTATGCGGGATTTAGAGAGATATTTGGCTGTATATTATTTTGATGAAGAGACGAAAAATAAGGATGAAGCGATTGGGTTGACGGATGAGAAAGATGAAAAAATTCAATGCTATGGAACTGATATAGGAAAAAACTTGTACAAAGGATATATAAAATTATATGATTTGGAGAAAGATTTGTTCCAAATTAAAGATAAGTTCTGGCGATGTATCATGTGCTAGAAGTAGTTTAAAAATAAAAGAGGGGTTGACAAGAAAATGGGAGGAGATATTATTTTGACAGACAGATGCCTGGATGTTTTAAAAAGATTAATAGAGGATTAGAAAATCCATTGGAAAGAAATTTACTTTTCAATGGATTTTTCTTTTGCAGAATAAAAAATAAAATTGAATATTTATAATAGGTATATCAAATGGGAGATAGACAATGTAAAGGAATTTGAAAAAGTTTATGAAAAAGAGAAGAGGGATGCATAAATGAGAGAAAAACCATTTGTTATATTAAAGCATAGAGGAGAACAGATTAGACTATATCACCAGGAAATTTTTTATATCGAGAGAAATTTAAGAAAGACAAAATTCCATTGCATAACAGAAGAATATGAGTGTTCAGAAAAGCTATCTAGCTTTGAGGAAAAATTAGGAGATGGTTTTGTCAGATGTCATAATAGCTTTCTTGTAAATTTATCCTATGTAAAAACTATAAAGAGAAATGAAATTATTTTGAGTAATGGAGAGAGAATTTCGGTTAGCAATAGTCGGAGTAAGGCAACGAGAGAAGTTTTGCTTCGATACTTAATCAATGAGAGGCAGGGAGAGAGGGATGAATAAGTATGTTTATTGTATAAGGAAATATACCATGAAAAGGGAATCAAATTTCGAATTTATCTGAATAAGAAACAAAAAAACTCCTTTATCAGACATTTAGTGTAATTCTATTGAATTATAGAAAATGATTAAAATAAGCAATGGACTGTTTTATGAGAACATTGCTTATTTTTGTTATTTACACCTAATCAATATTCACACAGTGAACTGTTTTGCCAAGTTAGTTGTTGTATTAGTATTGAAAAAAGCGTGAGAAAAAGGTAATATGATACATAAATAAGTAAAAATTTTAGGAAAAATAGTACGATATAATAAAAAAGATGAGGGATGGAAAAATGGAAAAAGATAAAGAGGCAGATTAAGATGAAGAGAGAAGAAAAAAATTTAAATTATGTGGAAAATAAACATATATCCTCTGGTGAAACTAGTTGTTTGGAAGAAGAGTACGAGAAGTGGGTACAATTATACAGGGAGGATACAAAAGATCAGATAGAGGATAATCTAGTCGCTTATCAGGAAGAATTGAACGAGAGATGGAGCTATGAGGATATTTTAGAAAATCCTAGAAAGTTTTTTAATACGATTGCTCAAATTAAGATATTTCCCGCATATCGATATATTTTAAATTATATTATGATTCAAACGAAGATAGCGATAGGCGAAAAAAACCAGGTGGGACTATGGAGATATGTGGAGGAGTGGAAAGAAAAGAAAAACTGGGAAGAGCAATTTCTTATATGTAAAGAGGAAGAGCAAAAATTTGCTAGTTTGTTAAAAAGAGAAGAGGAGGAAGAAGTAAAAAATTTTGATTTGGAGCAGTATCGTCTATGTATAGGAAGTATTTTTCTTCGCCTAAAAGAAGTTTTTGTTCAAAATGGCAGAAAGAAATTTGAGATGGAGGATTTTAAAAATTTACTTTTTCATTTTACAAAGAAAGAGTTAAAAGAGTTAGCATTTGGTATAAAAATGGAATATCAAGATTATGAAATTTTTCGCACAAAAGTATTAAAGCTGACAAGAATTAATTTTTTTGACCGAGGAGATATTTTCGTATATTTGATTTTAAAATATGTAAAACAGTCGGCAGAAGAGATGAGTTATTATGAGGCGGAGAAACGTCTAAGAGAAATATATCCAGTTTCTGAGGAAAAAAGAGGGCAATTGGAAGATAGAACGACAAGAGGAATGCGAAATGAGCTGGAGGAAGAGTTAGAGGAAGGTGGAAAATTAAAAGAAGAGTATAAGGAACAGATTTTTAGAAATGAGATAGAAATCATCAAAAAAGAGTTAGATTGGATTGACAGGGCAGTTTCCAGTCAAAAACAAAGAAGCTCCAAGAAGAAATTAGAGAAGTACATAGAGAGCATAAGGGAGAGATTACAGCAAGATGAACTGATAAAAGAATTATATATCGGAGACCGCAGAGAGAGAAAAATGGATAGAAGACAGAAAAGAACAAGAGAAAAGATAAATAGAGAGGATGAAGTTTTCGCTTATTTTTCTTATCCTGCGCAGAAAAATTTTTCTATCCCAGCAGGTACAATATTATATAGTAATACAAATCCAAAGAAAGAGCGAATGGAAAAAGAAGCGAAATTTATAACAAAGGAGGCTGTGAATTTACCGAAAAAGGAGTGGCTTGAGCTTGAAGTTCCAGTACGTGCGATTTCTTCAGATGATTGTTTGGAGGAGTTTTTAAAAAACTCTCGGGTAGGAAAAAAACTACAAAGAGCTGTCGGAAAAGCCAAAAAGGATGCAAAGCCCGTATTTTTAAGCCAAAAATACTTTGAGATGGCTGAGGAAAAGAAGATTGTTGTTTTAGATGAGTACCTGAAAAATGCGGTAAAAGAGATTCAGATAGGAAAAGGAATTCGCCTATTTAAGCCAGAGAAGAAAGTAAAAAATGAGGGGATGTTTGTTTTAAAATGCAAGTGGAATGAAGTGATTTTGCCTCATACGGTATTTGAGATTTGGATGGAAGGTTACCGATTTCAATACGAGACAGTAGAGTATGCAAATACATGCAAAATACGAGTGAAGGTAAAGGAAATAGATACAGATGCTAAAAAGAAGCCCAAAAAAGAAGAGTATTTGTCTATGACAGAAAAAATAGATGGAATTTACAATGTCAAGTTAATTCGTTATATAAAGAAAAAAGAGTATTTAGAGTTTTTTTGTAGACGCGAGCGAAAGGTTCTCATACAGAAGGATGAGATAATTGAATTAAAAAATGAGTATGGACATAAATTCCAATATAAAATATTAGAGAATGTAGTTAGTCATGATAAAATTGAGAGTCCCAAAATTACTCTAAAATGGGAAAATATAGAAGAAATAAAGACAGAGTATAAAAATATTAATTCCCAGTTTTATGAAAAGGAAAAATGGGAGATTCTACCTACAGGGACAGTCTTTCATCTATCATTTGGAGAGTCTTTATCGAGAGATGATAAAATTAGTGAGAGAAATAACCAAGTCTCATTAGATACCATCTATTTGGAGAATAGCAACAGGAAGGAAAAGGATATAGTATTAAAAGAGGTAGAAGCCTTTTGTTCAAAACCTATTTATATATGGAATAGAGATTATAAAGATGAGAGTGAGAAGCAAAAGGAAGAAAAAGAATCTATAAGAGATACTGAAATTTTGCGCTATTTTTATCAGTCATCTTACAGAAACATAAATGATTATAAGGGTGTCATGTCCTACGGAAAAGAGTATTTGTTGAATACAGATTTATTTAAAAGTACAAAGCTTACTTTAAACAGCTTACATGAATTTGTCGGAGAATCAGAAAAAAGTAGAAACCAGATTTTGACGCTTGCATTTTTGGAGTATATTTTGCAGGATGAGGAAGAAAATTCAGAAATATGGGAAGATGAGGAGTTAGATATAACAGAGATTTTGGAGGACTTTGATTATCAGGTTTCTGATGTATTAAATGAGCTTGGATATATGTCCTTTTATTTGGGAAATGCATACGACGCTTTCTTGTATTTACTGCTTTGCTCTGATTTACCACTTGATATTTTTCAAAACTTATGGTCGAATAAGCATCCGATGACTCAGTATATAATTACATACACTCCAGATTGGGAGGAGGGAACTGTAGATAAATGGAAATTAGTTGAGATAGAGGCGGGAGAGGAGATTGAGTTAGAAAGCTGGCAGACGAGTACGAAGCAAAAACAAATTTTTTCTATGCCGAAATTAGATGAGAAGAAGAAATATATTTTATTCTATGAGAGAGAAGGAAAAGAAACGAGGAAAATTGCGGTAAGGCAGAATGAATCACAGGAGGTAAGCATTATATTGAAGGGAGGAAAACTACAGTATTGTGAAAGAAATGAGAAAACGTTTACAGCTAGGAAATAAAATTAAAATTGGAGATATGACGATATGTATCGATAGAAGCGATGAAGATGCCAGAGGAAGTACATGTCTTGTATACGAGGGACATATTGAAGATACGAGAGGCATTATTGTAGATAACGAGGTTATTATAAAGGAATTTTATCCCATATCAAATTTAAAAGATAAATTTGATATAAAAAGAGAGGGAGAAAAACTAATTGTCTCAGATAAGACGAAGAAAGATTCGGAATACAAGATGAGACTTAGACAGTTTGAGGCGGGATTTAAGATGCAAAAAAAGCTGTCGAAATCGGATATGATGGAAATTTTAGTGAAGCCATATTTTTATGGAGCGTATGGAGATAGCTATTATTTGGTGTCGGATATTCATCTTGGAAAATCAATGGAGAAAATTGTTTTTTCTAGTTTAAGGGAAAAGCTGTTGGCAACGATATGTGTGACAGATACAATCGCTATGCTTCATGAGAGTGGATATATTATGATTGATTTTAAGCCAGAAAATTTATTGTGGGTAGAGGCGACAAGGAGAAATAAAATCGTTTATCTGATGGATATTGACAGTGTGCTGTCCTATGAAAATATTGAGCAGATACAGTATCAAGACATTCGATACTCAAAAGTCTACGCCGCACCGCAGCTAAAACAGTTTATCCGAATTTGCCGTACGGAGCCGTATCAATTCAAAGATAAAAGGAGAATCTATTTAACTCCGAAAATAAATACCTATAGCATAGGAGTATATTTATTCGAGCTTTTATTTGGACGGTTTCCCAAAAAGGATGACTATAGAAATATAGAACAAATATTAGAGAAAGAATATATAGCATCAGACAATGTAAATGAGAAAAATACGTATAAGGATGTGGATTTGGAGAAAACTAGAGATAATTCTTTCTTATGTGAAGTAAAGTTAAGTGGAGGAAATAAAAGGGATACTATAAATACTGACATAGATTTGAAGGAAAAAGAAGCTCTAAAAAAAATAGCAAAGATTTTAAGGAAAGCATTGAGCCAAAGACCACTTCATCAATATCCATCTGCACAAAAATTATTGGAAGATTTAAATGAAGTGTACGAGATTTTGACCTCTAATTTATATATTCCGAGAAGACAGATGGAAGAAGCAAATGCTGCGTTTGCGACTTATAATCTACTGGAAAAACATCCTCTTTACTTATATTCATCTGAACGCAAATGTACTACATTTTATGGTCAGTGGAAAAAGATACAAATTTTGGATATTACAATAGTGGGAAGTTATTCTTCGATGAGAAAAGCAATGTTACAAAATGTCATCTCTATCGGACAGATGCTAGACAGTAAACTAAATATTCATTTAATAGCGGAGGATACAGAAAATTTTTGGAAACAATTTACGGAAGAAAATCCAGAATTAAAAAACATAGTTGAGTGGAGCATAAATGATGGATTTATTCATAGCGATATTGACTCCTTTATAACGGATGAACCATTTGCCTATATCGACTGTATACAATGTCAAAATACAAGAGAAAAACAAAAAAAGATAAGCCGATTAGCAGAGCAAGGATGTAAATATTTTGTCTTGTTTGAGGAAGAGGAAGAAAAGAATAAGGAACTGTCAGAAAGTCTCACAAAGAGTATTTTGAAAAAACAAAGAGAAGAGGAATATTTTATCGGATATTTGCAGTATGATTTTTCTGCTAATATAGAAAAGAAAGGGAAAAAGTATTATGATTATATTACCTTATATCCGATTAGTGCCTATAATCTCTCGGACATTTATCATGAAAATATATATAAAGAAAAAGTTTTTAAAATAGCATTAAAAATACATGAATATTATTTAGGGGAGTATAAAATATCAAAAAGTAGAGAAAAAATACTCGCAAAGCAATTATATCAGGACGTGTATAGCATGGAATCGAGCGAGAGAACGGCAGTACATAGTTTGTATAAATTAGCTTCCATTGGAATTTATGATAAGACATGGAGCAATATGAAAGAGTTTGAGTCAATGATAATGGGAAAAGATGAGTTGGTTTTTTCAAAACTCTCTTGGTTAGAACATCGCTCGTGGGTTGCGTATATGGTCACACATGGTGCAGTCTCTGTCAGAAATTTTGAGCAAATGAAGGAGTATGCCTATAAAAATGGAAATGACTGGAAGAATAAAAGCGGAAATATTTTGCATATCGGACATCCGTGTATTCGAGCTTCGAGGACTGAGAGAAAGCTTTCTGGATATACAAACTGGAAAGAGTTAGAAAATATCGTTGACATTTTAGCTCTAGATCCGCTAGATAAATGTAGTTATGAAGTGTGGAGTGCAATACGAGATATTGTGTTAGAGAGAGAAACAGAAATTGAAGATATATTCGGTAAAATCATGGAGGCAAGTAAGAGTGATATAAAGTTGATTGAGTACATTTCAGATATAGAGGAGCTAATGGAAAGAGTACAAGAATGTATCAACTATATTAAAGCTGGAGAGATAAAATACGATTTTGATAAGAGAAAAACGATACAATATGGTTTAGAAAAATTAGAAAAAAGATTTGAGACGAATGAAAGTATAGGGAAATATATAGAACAATTAAAGAGACAAATAGAGCCAGTTTTGGATTATTTTTGGGATAGAGATTTTAAATTGGCGGACGAAAAGATGGTGAGGGCTGTATTGGATATTGCGTTTATTTAGTAGTAGAAGGGAGACGATTGAAATTGAGAATGGCGATAAAAAAAGAGGGAAAAGTTATAAAGGCTTATGAGCTTGGCAGAGAAACTGAGGTG
The DNA here is from genome assembly GCA_051880475.1 of Lachnospiraceae bacterium. GTDB lineage: Bacteria > Bacillota > Clostridia > Lachnospirales > Lachnospiraceae > JAUUSJ01. Next base: position 11,987 of record JBJEOA010000022.1, read on the forward strand.
GAGAAAAAACTGATAGAAGAAGAGAAAATCATAAAAAAAGCAGATGAAAATTATGAAATATTTTCACAAGAGGCGATAAATGGACAGGGAGAGATGGCGAGAAAAGGAGATTTCTTTAAGTTGGATTCGTCTGGAATTCCTTACCCAAATAGTCGGGAGTTTTTCTTAGAAAATCATCAAATCGTAAATGAGGAGGAAAATGAATATATTCAAAAAGCAAAACCAGTCCAATATTATATGGCAGAAGATGGAATGACAGAGGAAATTGATTTTTTAGTGGAGAAAAAGGGATTAATTATAGACAAAGAAAGTGATAACAGATATTATACTGCTTTTTTATGGGGAAGTAATCTATCTGCGGCGAGAGATGCAGTTATTATTTTTTATAGTATTGATAGAGATGAGAGAGGAGAGATAGTGGATATCGATTATAATTTTGTGGAGAAAACTGAGTTTCAGAGGGTATATGAGATACTCTAACAGAGAGCATAAGGAAAATCTGAATAAACCTAATGTTATAAAAGGTTTGATGATAACAGCGGCGGTTTTAGCATAGTTGTTGACCATGAAAAGATAGAGGTTAGTCTTTATTATAGTAAATATGATAAATATACAATGAAAATATTGAGATTAAGAAGAAACTACAAAGGAGTATAGTTATGCCAATTATGAGAGAATTAGAGAAAATACCAAATAGAGATTTACATATTTTTTATGTTTTAGATACTTCGGAAAGTATGATAGGAACACCGATTGCTATGTTAAATCGTGCTATGAAAGAAATGATTGATATATTGAAATATGAGGCAAAAAAGAATGCGGATGCAAATCTAAAGATTGCAGTTTTGGAGTTTAATAGCAATTCTAGATGGGTTTCTAGTAGACCAGAGGAGGTATCGAATTTTATCTGGAGAGATTTACAAGCAGGCGGACTCACACAGGTTGGAGATGCTCTTGCAGAGTTAAATTCTAAATTATCTAGAAATGCGTTTTTAAACTCTATGACAGGTGCCTATGTCCCTATTATTATTTTTATGTCGGCGGGACATTCTACAGATGATTATAAGAGAGAATTAGATAAAATTCGTCAAAACAATAAATGGTTTAGAAGAGCTACGAAAATTGGATTTGCGTTGGGAGAAAATGCGGATCTTAAGATGATTGCAGAGGTAGTTGGAAACAGCGAAGCTGTAATTAGAACAAACGAATTGTATATTTTTTCCAAATTAATTCGATTTGTTTCCGTTACAGCATCCATGTTAGCAAGTCAAAGTCAGACTTCTACTACAGCAGTGGATGGTGCTTCGATTGTAAAAGAAGTTGTAGGGAGAAATAGAATACCAGATGAAATTATTGTTGGAGAAGATGGGGGAAATTATGAGTCAGAACCAGAATGGATGTATAAGGATAATTTTTCTGTAGAAGATAGCTATTTTGATAATAGCTGGTGTGACAATAAGTTTGATTGGGATGATGAATGGGATACAGAAATACCCCTACCCCAGTGTCGGGTGTGTGGTGAAAATCTATCATTGAATGCAAATTATTGTTCTTTTTGTGGAAGTAAAGTTGAGATTGAGAAACCAAAGATGGATTTGAAGAAAGTACAATTTTCTGCTATTGCTCCTAAAAATATTATAAAAGGCGAGTATTCAATAATAAATATAATAATGTACGAACAAGCATTTCGAAAAGCTGTAGATGAGATTATAGCAGAGGCTGAAAACGCTGTAAAGGAAACAAAATCGGGTTTTCACGAAGTTGACAATAATGCAGTAATAAAGGTTGTTCTTTTTTCACCAGATTTAAGTATTGAAGATAATGAAGAAACACAAATATGGAATGGAGGATATATCAATTTTAGTTTTGCAGTAATGTTACCAGAGGATTATAAAAAGCATCAAATTTTGTTTAGTGCAATTGTGTATATTAATGATATTATTGCCACAAAATTAAAATTTATAGTGAAATGTTCATCGCTAAAAGAACAAGAAATAGAAATTGTGAGAAATGATATTTTTTCGGCTTTTGTATCCTATGCAAGCGAGGATAGGAGGCGGGTTGCAATCATTATTCAGGGTATGAAAAAAGCACGACCCGATATGGATATATTTTTTGATGTTGATAGTCTTAGGAGCGGAGATGATTGGGAAAGAGCTATCCATCAAGAAATTGAGAAGAGGGATATACTGTTTCTTTGTTGGTCTCATTTTGCACGTGAATCTAAATGGGTTAACGCAGAATGGAGATATGTATTTGAGAACAAGGGGGCGGATTACATAGAGCCAATTCCAATTGAACTACCAGACATATGTCCACCACCGAAAGAATTAAAGCATAAGCATTTTAATGACAAATTTTTATATATTATTAGCGCCACAAGTAAGAAGAAATCAACGCAGAACGAATTCATTCAGGATACAGAGGAGGACATTTGGGAGGATTGGTAAAGCTTTATGAGAGAATGTCAAAGAATATTGCTAATTTTTTTAGACAGGTCTTGAACTGTGTGATTTTACAGAGGAGGATATTATTCTTGTGCTTCAAAAAATCAGTATCTTTTATCCCTAGATGAAGAGGATCAAGTAAGTTTTTATTACGAGTGGAGTGATGGTTTATTAAATGATTTATATCAAGATATTAAGTTCAATCTACCTTCAAGTGATTTTGAAATTTTAAAAGAAGATGAGAAAGAGTGGATAGCTCAAAAAGAGAGCAAAGCAGAGACAGCAACTCGTGGTATGAATGTAGATCTTAAAGATATAGGAGTACGACCTGCTCTATGGTTAAAAATAAAATAGCAATAAGCATAATTATGGGTGAAGTATATAAAACGCAAACAATTATTACATTTTCTTTGTTAATTATTACATTTATGTTGAAAAACGTCAAAAAAGCTGTAAAATATTTCTATAGTTTAAAGCCTTCCTAGGAGATTAGGGAGGCTATTTTCAATTTATTTTACATCAGAACAAAAAAATATGGAAAAATGGAAAAGGAGACAAAAATATGATGGGATTAAATTTAATTTTAATTTGCGTGGGGCTAATCATTTGTTTTGGAGGAATTTATATTCGAAAGATCTGTGCAGGTGTCACAGGATTTTCTTGGGGAATATTACTAGGAGCTGTTGTAAGTCTGATGATAGGTGGCATTATGTCGAGTATAGATAGCTCTTCAATTATTATTATATTATTAGTTGCAATCGCAATCTGTGTTGTATGTGTAATCTATGATAGAATTTGTACGGTTATTAATACTTTTATAAGTGGATTTTTTATGTCATTTTTAGTGCTACTTTTATTGTTGGGAAGTCTTTTTAATTCCAGTTCTATGTCTATATTACCAATTATTGGAGTTTTGGCTTTGGCAGTAGCTGGATTTTTGGCTACTATAGCATATAGATTTTATCAAATTGCATATGTCATTGTGACTGCATTTTCTGGCGCATTTATAGCAGGTATAGGATTCGAAGGATTTATTCATCAAGCAAGCCCTATGGATGTATTTTTTGAAATTGTCTGGTCAGGCAATGTGAAAGTCATGAGTGTATTAATTGCAATTACAATAGGACTTGGAATTGCAGGGTATAAGGTACAGTTAAAACGATTTAATATAAGTGTGCCAAGTCAAAATATGTCAATAAATATGCCAAATTTTTCAGCATTGAATTTAAAGGGTTTATTTTCAGGGAGTATAAATAGAAGTTATGGAAACGGAACATCAAATTTAAAAGATGAAATTAAAGAAAATAAGTTTATATTTCTTGCGCCAATTATTGATAGTATTGTAGTACCTGCTATGTATAGAATTTTAAATAGCATTCAGAGTGCAGAGTCAATATATGAAATAGTTTCTTTTGTCTCAATAGTAGCCAGTGGTGTGACTCTTGCAGGAATTGTGTATTTTGTAATGACAAAAGATATAAAGATAAATATGATTTATCAAATTCCATATATTTTAGGATTTTTAATATTCCAACCAGTTGGATATATAAATTTTAGCCTTATGGTAGTCATATATTTTATCAAATATTTGATTGTATGGGGTTGTGTATACATAGCAGATCGATTGATAACAAAGCAGGAGATAAAACCTCTTGTATTAATAGTATTAGCATTTTTCATGGCTCAATACGTAGTATCTTGGATAGCAGGTCAATACATTGCTTTTTATGTTGATATGTATACGATAGTTTGTTTTTGTATTGCAATAGGAGCGATTTATTTTATATTTAAGATATATTGTAATACAAATATATTTCAATTTAGTGGGTATATTGGAGCTACACAGCAAAATACCAAAACAATGAATCAAAGAGGAAATCATTCAATGAATGGTTCGACAAATGGGGGAATGAATCGTCAGACTAATGCAACACCTAATTCTTCTTCTAATATTGTGGCGAAATGTGTAAAATGTGGAAAAGTCATACAAGGAAATGCTAAATTTTGTGACCGATGTGGAGGGAATATACAGTTAAGTTGTTCTCGATGTGGTAATGCAATATCTACTGGTGACAGTTTTTGTAAGGTGTGTGGTAAGCTTTTCAAACAGGATTAAGACTGTAGGAAGTAATAAGCTAATGAATAGAGATAAGGACAAAAAATATGGAAAGATTTTATGAAACAATAAGACAAGTAAAAGCGAGCGGAGCAGATATTACAAGCAGTAAAAAATTTACTAGTGTCTTAAGTGATTATCTAGGACAAAATTATGTATCTGAGTGTAAATGGTTGCGACAGGCAATGGATAAGGGAACTCATTTAGAGTTTATAAATTATAAAAATGCAAGATTAAGTGAAAAGAAACAGCTAGTTGGCAGAGTGAGTCAGCAATTAGAAAATATAGATGGATATAATAAAAATACAGTTGAGAAAATTATTACTTCTCTTATGGTACTTGGAGATTGGAAAGAAAATTATAGTGAAGTTATAGATGAAGAAAGAACAAATACATCATCTAACTCAGGAACTTGGCAGAAGCCATATCAAGCGAATCAAACTCAGACTGGAGCAAGTAATTATGCAGTAAATACGAAGAGAAATCAAGCTATAGTAAATAATAATGAAATGAATGCTCAAAAGAATCAAGCTGCAATAAACAATCATACAATAAATACTCAAGGAAGTATGAAAGGTATACCAACAGGCGGAGTTATAGCAATCGTTGCCTGTGTTCTAATAGGATGCATTGTTCTTTTTATGCATCCATTTGGCTCAGGGACGACAACGAGCGGAACTAGTGGCTCTGACTCCAATATAGATTTTACCCGTTCATATGAAGATAATTATGATTCTAATGTGAATGAGGAGGATAGCAATGTCGTTCAAAATGATTCTAATGTGAGTGATGACGATAGCAATGTAATTCAAGATGATTATAATGATGAAAATATGGATAATGATTACGAAGATACGGATAGTGGTATTATGGAAGATGATTATGTAGAGGAAAAGCCTGCACCTACAATTGTGGAAGAAGAAATGATTATGACACACTGTGCAGGAATAGAGGCTCCAGCTAGTGATTTTATTTTTCCATATAGTAGTGAACAATACTTAACGGAAGAAGATTTGAGGGTTTTAGAAGCAGATGAGACAGATGCATGGCATACAGATATAGTTGACCAGGAACATTCTAATTCACAGATGGCTATCAATGAAATTCTTGCGAGATATGGTTATCCTTTTAAGTCAAATGCTTCTAAGAAGACAGGACAAGAAGCATATGAAAAGTTTTCTTCCTTATCATGGTACCAGGAAGCGAAATCGTATTGTCAATATTCTTCTGGAGATGAAGTCGTTTCCAATATGAATTCAATAGAGAAAGCAAATGTAGACTTGATTAATGAATGGCAAAAAGAGCATGGATGCTATTATTAAAAGTTAAGAAATAGATTTTGTGTATATAATTAAAAGGAGCAATATGGAAAGATTTTATCAAACAATAAAGAAGGTAAAAGCCAATGGAGCTGATATCACAAACAGTAAAAAGTTTATAGGTGTTTTAAGTGATTATCTAGGACAAAATTATGTGTCTGAATGTAGATGGTTGAAGCAGGCGATGGATAAAGGAACTCATTTAGAGTTTGTAAATTATAAAAATGCAAGCTTAAGTGAAAAGAGACAACTAGTTAGTAGAGTAAGTCAGCAATTAGAAAATGTAGACGGATACAATAAAAATACAGTCGAAAAGATAATTATTTCTCTTATGATACTTGGAGAGTGGAGGGAAAACTATAAGGAGCTTATAAGTAAAGAGAAAGTAAATACATCGGTTGGAACGAAAACTCAACAAAAAATATATCAACCAAATCAAAATATGACGAATAGTAATGTAGTAAACATTCAAACAAGTCAAACAGTAATAAATAATAAAGCGATGAATACCCAAACAAGCCAAGTTCCAATAAGTAATCAGACGAACAATACTTATGGAAGTACGAAAAATATACCAATGGGTGGAGTTATAGCAATTGTTGCTTGCGTCTTAATTGGATTTGCTATTCTTTTTATACGTTCATCTAATCCAGAAACAGCAATGAATGGTTCTAATTCCAATATAAATTCTTCTTTAACTAGAGAGAAAAATAATGTGAATATTAATGCAAATGAATGGGATTATGTTACATTTGGAAATTTAGAGTGGCTTGTAGTAAAAAAAGAGGGAAATAGAGAGTTATTGTTAACAAAAGAATCTGTTGGACAGAAACCTTATAATGATAGCCTCGAAGATATTACTTGGGAGCAATGTACATTACGTCAATGGTTAAATGGAGAATTTTATAATGAAACTTTCTCTGAGGAAGAAAAAGCAATGATAGAAGTCACAAGAGTTATTAATGAAGATAATCCAGAGTATGGAACGCAAGGTGGAAATGACACAGATGATAAGGTGTTTCTTTTGAGCCACGATGAGGTATGGGAATATTTTGGTCAGGATGCGGAAGATGCGGAAGAGAAAAGAGCTATGGGAGAATGGTGGTGGACGCGGTCAGTAGGTTATCATAATAGCAGAACTATTTATATAAAACCAGATGGAATGGGACCTGATACGGGATATGATGTCCATATTTACGGAGCAGTGCGTCCTGCTATATGGGTTCAAACTTCATAGAGATAAAAAATTGAAAAATATTGTAAAAGAGAAGACATTGTACAAGGAGGAAGATATGGAAAAATTTTATGATGCACTAAAACAAATAAAAACAATGAAGTTTTCTCTTTCATCTCTTTCTACGAATGGAGATAAAAAGAGGTTCTGTTCCGTTTTACAGGATTTAGCACCAGACTATGGTCCAGAATGTAGTTGGTTAAAGCGTATTTTGGAAAAAGATATTCACTTAGAGTTTATCGACAAAGAAGGAGTAAGTCTCAGTGAAAAAAAGCAGATTATAGGAAGGGTAAAAAAGCGATTAGAGATAGAGGAAGGCTTTGGAGAAAAAGCAATTGAAAAGATGATTTCGGCACTTATGGTAATTGGAGATTGGAAAGAAAGTTATCGTAATAATGAACTTTATGAGGCACCAAACAATGCGGCAAAAAATTCAGAGAATATAAAAACAACAAAATCATCTCAAACCTCAAGAGAAACTCAGAAAAAGAATGTAAATAAGAAAAACATTAATTCGGAATTAAGTGACAATAGTCAGAAAAGCAATGTACAAAGTTCCAGTACAAAATCGAGTCAAAATACGAATACTGCACAGCAAAAAGGTAATACAGCACAGACAGGACAAACCTCTCATAATACATATGCTTCTAAGGTAAGTGTGAATCAATCAGCAACAACGCAAAGTTCAACACAAACACAGAAAACTTCTCAGCAGTCTGTTTTATCTTCTACGAAAAAAAATGATTCAGAAGTGCCAAGAAGTATTCTTATAATGACAATAATGACAATAGTAGCAACAATACTAATGACCTGTGCGGCTATACAAAATACTAGTTCTACAAATTCCACTGTAAGTACAGAAATGTCGGAACAGGAAAAAGAGGAGAAAAAGGCACAAGAGGAAAAAGAAGCGATAGCGGATGCACAAGAGGGAGATATTGTAATTTTTGGTCGGGATAATTCTGGTAATAGTTTGAGATGGCGAGTTTTAAGTAAAAAAGAGAAAAAGGTTTTATTGATTACAGAGAATTCTGTAGGAGATGAGAAGTACCATACAACAAGGGAAAGTATTACATGGGAAAATTGTAGCTTGCGAAAGTGGTTAAATGAAGATTTCTATAATGAGAATTTTTCAGATGCAGAGAAGAAATTGATTAGAAAACAAAAACTAAGCAATATAGATGATCCTGCATGGGGAACTGAAGCGGGGAATGATACAGAAGATAAGATATTTTTATTAAATTTAAAGGAAGCAGAGAAGTATTTTACTTCCAATGAAGATAGAAATATTGGAGTAAATTGGTGGCTTCGTTCACCTGGTGCTATAGAGCAAGCAGCCAAAAATGTTTTTTCTGATGGAGATTTTTGTGAAGGAAATTATTATGGAACATATGTTGACGTTTCTCTTGCAGTTCGTCCATCTTTGTGGGTGAAGATAAGTGAATAAATTTATATTTTTAGAGGAATTTCTGCACAAATAATCAATGAATGATAGAGAAAAATTCTAAGTAAGAGGGAAATATGGAAAAGTTTTATGATGCACTAAAACAAATAAAGAAAATGGAAATAAATATTTCTGATAAAAAAGGCTGTGAAAGATTTTGTACTATCTTATTAGATTTAGTCCCAAAATATGAACCAGAATGTAGATGGATAAAACGCATTATGGAAAGAAGAATCCACTTGGAATTTTAGAGCAAAATTTTGAAAAGGCATTTTATTGGTGGAGTAGAGCAGAACAAGGTGATAAAGAAAATGCTTTGAAACATAAATTGGGTTTAGAATATATGAGACAATTTCAGGAGTTAGCCAAAATACGAAAAGAGTTAGAATATAATAAGACGATAATTAACGAATTAGAAAAAAAGCTAGAATCAGTAAGGAAGATTGAAAAAATTCAAGTTGGTAAGGTGATAAAATTTGGTAAAAACAATAGAGAATGGATAGTATTGGATAAAAAGGAAGGAAAAGCATTGATTTTTGCGAAAGAATCTATTGGAGAGGGACCATATAATGGTGAAGAGATAAATATTACATGGGAAGGGTGCTTACTCAGAAAATGGTTGAATGAAGAGTTTTATTATAATTTTTTTGATGAAGGAGAAAAAAATCAAATTTGTGAAGTGCTTGTGAAAAATTTTAGTAATCCAAAGTATGGTACGTGGGGAGGAAATGATACGATGGATAAAATATTTCTCCTGAGTATAGGTGAGGCAGAGAAGTATTTTGAGAATAATAAAGCGAGAGCTATCGGCTCTTGGTGGTGGTTACGTTCACCAGGCTATTGTAGTGGTAATATAGCTGTTGTGAGTTCAGACGGTGTTATCCTTCCAAATGGTATTAATACATATTCTAGGAGATCTATACGCCCCGCTTTATGGATCTATTTAGAATACTAATTGATGAAAATAAGATAAAGACTCTATCTTGAATGATAAAAGGTTAAAAATATATTAGTGAAGCTACATAGGATGAAATTGTCAATTATTACATTTTATTCATCAATTATTACATTTATATTGAAATTGGTGACGAAAAACGATAAAATTTAGAAGAAAATTGAATTGAAGAGAAAATTTAAAAATCCTTCCAAAAATTAATTGATATTTTTGGAAGGTTCTTTTGTTTTATTCTTTTGTTTTAAGTTTTGAAAATTTTAGATTTAGAAAGTGAGAACGAGGAAGAGTGTATCCATATATTAGTATATTAGGAGGTCGGATATATATATTCCAGCTGATTCTTTTTTGTGATTTTTTTGGATGTGTATTTTTCTATCTCCAATCCAATAAATATAAGACCATATATTTTTATGATTCCATGCATGCTCTTACATTTTCTGTTGTGTTTGCCTTAGTTGGGGGAAAACTTTTATATGCCATAGGAGCAATAGAAAAAACGACATATCCTTTTATATGTAATTTTCTCATAGGAGGATTTGTGTTTTACGGGGGATGTATAGGAGGAATCATAGGGTTGTATGTATATTGTAAACGTCAAAAAAGAATATTTTTAGAGATGACAGATGTTTTTTTTAGCATACTGCCATTGGGACAGGCAATAGGAAGAATTGGATGTTATTTAAATGGATGTTGTTATGGAAAGATTCAAGAGGGTGGGATTTCGGTGCCATATATTATAGATGGTGTGAGAGTGAGAGTGTTCCCGACTTGGTTTTTTGAGTCAGTCTTTTGTTTTATTATATTTTTGTTTTTTTGGTTAGTTTGCAAGACGAGACGGCTTGGATTTTATACCGCAACATATATGATTTTATATTCCAGCTTTCGATTTATCATCGAATTTTTTAGAGGAGATGAGATAAGAGGGGTATGGGGAAGCTTTTCCACTTCACAGATGATAAGTATAGCGGTGTTTTTTGGAGGGATGATAGTTGCTATAAATAATTGTAGAAAAAATAAAAATATACGAAATAATATGTTAAAAGAGGAGAAAGAGAGGAGAAAAATATGAATTTAAATATGTTTCCAGAACAGTATAAAAAGTTAAGCCTAGAACATATGGAACAACAAAAACGTATGGAGGAACTAAAAGCTCAAAACCGGATACATAGCTTAGACCAACAAATAAAAGAAGCATCAGATGCAACGAACTCTAAGATTAATAAATTTGGTCTTGTGGGAGCCGTTGTAGGATTCTTTGCATGTTGTGGTTGTGCAGGGGGGATAACAGGTGGAGAAAATATTTTTGGCATATTAATATTATCATTGCTTGTATGGGGAGGCTGTTGGTTTTTGGGAGATCAATTGGGTAGAACGATGGGAATGAATGCAGAAAATCAGATAAGGCAGGATTGTAATGCGTTGATAGCTCAAGAAAACGCTGATTTGGAAAATAAGAAAAAACAGATTGAACAGACAGGAATGCAGCAAATTAATCAGTACAAGAAAGAATTTGACGAGCAGGCAAAGAAATTGAGTGTCAGCTATGCGAATAGTAAGTTAGCACAGGATGTAATTTCATGGATGACAGAAGGATATAGTAAGAGAATTGCGGTAGAAGATAGAAGACCACATATTAAGACAGTTGAAGTTCCATATGGAATAAAAGTGTATACCAATAAAATAACATGTAATCAGGGAGAATATGATTTCAATATACATAGATGTAAAAATTTGGAGACTCCTTTAGACCAGACGGCATTGGCGAGAGCGATATCGAATGCGATTCGATTAAATATAATGATGAAATTTCCAAAAGATCCATCTGGAACAAAGCCAGAAGTAAAAATCAAGGTTAAGTATACGGAGCAATATCCAGAAGTGAATTTAATATATATAGCTCCGAATGGAAAGTATGTTGATGTAACTAGCTGGACAAAATAAAGGAAAGGAACTATATCAATGAGATTAATGGATGTATATTGGAAGAATGTTTCTGAAGTGTTTAAAAGTAAACACATAGCAATAAGACAGTTAAAGCAAAAAAAAGACTCTCTTTCTGAGATGTATGAGCGAAAATGTGAAAATTTAGACAAGTCATTGGAAGAAAGCTTAAAAGTCAATGAGGAGAGAAGAGAAGAACTAAATGCTTTTATAAAAGTTGCAGAAATGAATCTGGATAGAACATCACCTGTTCGGAAAGAGAAACCTTATGATAAAGAAAAATTAAATATATTAAGTGTACAGATTATGGAGAGAAATGATTTTTATGCAATTTCTCTATATGAAGAGGCTTCAGCACAGCTTAATTATATTCAAAAAAATGGTGACAAACTGAGGAAGGAATGTGAGGCAAAGAAGAAAAAAGCTCAGGAAGATAGTCAAAATACAGAAAAAAATTTAAAGCGAGAGAGAGATGGAGCTATAAGAGAATTGGATAAATATATGGACTCTGTGGACTTCAGAAAATTAATCGAGTTATTAATCGAGGATAAAAAAAGATTTTGTACAGGAGAGAAGATACAAAGCAATTTAAAGTATCCAGAGAAACTTACAGTAGGTACATCGCGCAGAGTTCTCTGTGTTCCAAAGAGTTTATGCTCCAAAATGGTAAAAGTATCACAGGAGACTTTTGACGCAAAGACGAGGACATTAGGATATCCAGTGGGAGTAAGTGTTGTTGCGGGAAGTGTTATGATTGCAGAGTATCTTAATGAGACAGAGAGTGAGCTTTTGGCAGGAATTCAGAATTTATTATTAAACATAGCGAGATATTGTAGAGAAGTATTTGACCAAATTTGTCTTATGGATCCGATTCGCTATAATAATGGTTCATTGGGATGTTTGGCACCACTTGCAATTGGAGAAAATTCTTTTCTTGATCATGTGCCTCTCTCAGCAGAAGAAATAAGGAAAAAAGTGGAACGGATTATAAATGATATCAATGAAGAAGAAATGCAGACAGTTACTACTGGGAAAAATCATAAAAAAAGAAGAGTTCTGATTTTCCATAATTTTCCGCGTGGTTATAGTAGTGATGTCGTTGAAAAAATTCAACAGCTTTGCGCCAATGCAAAAAATTATAGAGCGACAATTATTTTGACACATAATAATTCTGATGAAAATTCAAGTGATTCTAAGATGTTAAACTTTCTCAGGATGGAGGGAACGAACATCAACTGTAATAAAGATGGGTTCTTTATAGAAGTAGGAAAAGAAGGAAAGACTTTATCATTTACATGGTATTCTGCTCCAAATAGTCTACCAAAAGAGATTGTAAAAGAATATATTGAGAATCGAAAAAAGATTGATACGAGCAATGACTATGAGAAGAGGATTGGAATTCCACTATTGCCAAAATATCAAAAAGGTGTAAGAAATTTGGTTGATATCCCATATGGAATGAAATCAGATGGAACGATATTGAGTATAGATTTTGAGAATTCTAATTTTGCTTCTTTTATCTGTGGAGCCGCTCGTGCAGGCAAGACTACCTTGATTCATACTTTGATTACAGGAATTATTGAGAGTACACATCCAGATGATGTCGAGATATGGCTGATTGATTTCAAGATGGTAGAATTTAGCAAGTATATTGGGCATATACCACCTCATGTTCGGTATATTATCTTAGATGAGTCACCAGAGCTTGTATATGATATTATTGACCGTCTGACAGCAATTTTGACGAAACGGCAAAATATGTTTAAGGGAAGATGGGAGAAGCTTAGTGACGTTCCACCAGAAAAATATATGCCAGAAATTTTTGTCATTATTGATGAGTTTTCTGTTATGTCAGAGATTATGGCAGATTCCATCGGTGCAAAAGAAAATTATGTCATAAAGATGCAGACTCTTTTGGCAAAGGGAGCAGCTCTTGGAATGCGTTTTATTTTTTCAAGTCAGGGATTTACGAGTGGAACGAGAGGATTAAATGATTTTTCTAAAAAGCAGATTCAACAGAGAATTGCAATGAAGACAGAATATTTGGAGATAAAAGAGACATTAGATTTAAAATCAACAAGCGATGACGATAAGTTTATGATGGAACAGCTTCAGGTACATCATGCATTAGTTCGAGTGCCGATGGATCAAAAGGGAAATCATTTAGTTTTGTCAAAAGTATTGTATATGTCCGATGGGTATAAGAGACAGCGGGAGATGATAGACTCTATATGTAGATACCTTAAACCAGTTTCAAAATATGATGCGAGCGATCCTAAGACTTATATTAATAAGAGACCAATGGTTATTGACGGAAATAAATATCCTTCTTTTTTAGAGAAAGAATCAATGATAAGAAAATATATAAAGGATAAAGAAGAGGATTTAGATGAGGATGAGACAATTTTGTTTATTGGGGAGCCTCGTCGTTTGATACCAGTTTATTCGGTAGAAATAGTAGATGGATTTTGTGAGAATATATTGATGGTTGCATCGAAAAAAGAGAAGATGACTGCGACTTCGGTTTTGATGACTATGGCGCGAACGTTAGAAATGCAAAAACATGGAATTGAAATTTGGACTTCCAGAAAGAATTCCATTATGCAGCAGTTGAAAAAAAACAAACAGCGAGTAGTAGCAGTAAAAAGGGATTTGGAGGAGATATGTCAAAGAATTAGAGTAGTGAAGAAAGCAATTGAAAAGAAAGAAGAGCGAAAAAAATTCTTTGTACTTTTGGGATTTGAGACATTATTAATGGATATGAGTTATCAGCAAAACCAAAGCAATATTATTTCAAATAGTAATGGAGGTTTCTTTTCGGGAGGATTTGGAGGTATTAGAAAAGAAGGAGAGATGGATATAAATCAATTTCTTCAAAAAGAACAAAATAAAGGGAAAAAAGAAGGAAGTGGGACGAATGTGAGTACAAATTCTTTTAAAATCCCGAGTGTAGGACAGAGCGGTAATTTCTTTGCTAGCCAATCATTTCAAAAGAAAGAAGAGAATGAATCTCCAATATATGACGCAAGGGATGATTTGAAATTTATATTAACACAAGGTCCAAGACTTGGTTATCATTTTATCATTGTGTTTAATACAGTGGGTGAGTTTAATCAGACAAAGCTTGATAGCAAATTATTTAAGCATAATATCTTTTTCCAGAGTCCAAAGTCAGATTCTATGACAGTGCTTGGCTCAGCAGAGGCAACAATGGTCAATGATATACCAGATAGAATATTCCGTTATAGTAATGGATTAGAAGGTTTATCTTTTAGACCATATTTACATCATGGTCTGAGTTGGGATGGATGGAATGTAGATAGTAAAGGAAAAGCTTATATCGCTGATAAAGAGGAAGAGGAATATTTTCAATAAAAGTCTTAATTAAGCGATGAGATAAGAATAAAAGAAAGGAGAAAGAGAATGGGAAAGACTTTGAACACAGATGCATTAATAAAGTTGATTAATGCAGTAAATACATATCAGGGAGAATTGCAACAAAATGCACAGATTTTATATCAAGCAGGACAGGTTTGCAGTGATACTATGGGGAATGATGCAATTATACAAAAGCATTTATTGCATTTAGAACAAGCATTAGGAGAACTACAAAGAGCTTCTCAGATTGCATCTGACGCATCACGTGAGCTTATACTAGATTATCAAAGGGCAATGAGTGTGCATGATAGTATATAATAAAAGCTAATTATTTGTATATAGAGAGGAGAGAAAAAATGGCTGGAATACAAATGTATTTATGTGCGGAAGGAGTGGCTGCTTTGAGAGAATTTGCTCAGGCTATTCCAGTGGCAGTTCAAAATATTCAGGAAAGTACACAAAAATTATTGCAAGTATATAGTTCGGTTTCTGACGAACTTGGTGTTCATGATAGCAATTTTTTGGAAATTCTTCAATGTGTAAAGCGTGCACAAGAGACAGCAGCAGATGCAGTGCAGGAGTTACCACCTAAATTAGAACAAACGGCAACGAATATAGAAGCTTATATTTCAGCTGGAAGCTCACTAAATTAGGAGAGCCTGCTTTGGAAGAAAATATTTCTGAAGCGGGCAAACGAATATTATATAGTCAAATGAAGGATTTGATAAATCAAAATGTAACAGTTTTTCCTCTTCCTACAAAGAAGGGAAAATGGTCTGATAAAGGTGAGCCAGGGAATTCAAATTTTATCTTGGATGATAATATTCAGGTTAAATGGAGAAAAAACGGAAAGGCATTTTCTTGTAGTGGAGCCGAGTTAAAACAGTGGATGAAGGCAAAGTATGGGATAAATACAGTAGTATATAGTCATAATGAACCAGATTTTTTTCCATTTGCAGATAAGGAAATAGGGATTGTAAAATTGAAAAATATGCCTATTAATCGAGGTGAATCCTTTGCTTTGGCTAATGCGTATGTGGCAAAAATTTTGAGCCAAAAATATGAGAAAAGAGTGACAGTAAAAGAAATAAGACAAATCATGAGAGAAAGAGAGCTTACTTGGCATGAATGTGCGGATCGAAAAACAATGATAGCGATTCCAACACGTATCAATGCAGTGTTTACTCATATGGGAGGAATAGGGGTAGAGAAGGGATGGAGAGCTATCAAAGCAGTTTGGAAAAAGTATCCGTCTAATTTTGTCCTTCAAAGAGAGAATAAGGGGCGCTTTATAAGCTCAAAACAATTGCAAAAGGTTATAGCGAATAGAAAAATGCAGTATAAGAGAGCATTGAGAAGAATAAAATGATTGCTATATAGTTTGGGAGAGAAAAGGAGGAAAGTAAATGGAATTGTACTTATGTAAAGAAGGCATAGAAGCTCTTCGTATGTTTGCACAGGCGATGCCAATAGCGATAAATAATATTCAGGAAAGTACACAAAGAATGTTCCAAGTATATCAATCTTTAGAAGATGAGCTAGGAGTTCACAATAAAAGTTTTTATGAAATGCTTCGAGGAGTACTAATGGCTACAAAATCTTGTGAAGAAGCGATTAATGCCTTACCACCCAAAATGAATGACACTGCTGACAGAATAGAAGAGTATCTATCTGGAGGTGGTAATAATGGATCGGTAAAGACGCTAAGAAGATAAGATTTCTTGCCAAACGACGAAAAAATTAAGAGCAAAGAGGAAAGGAAAGAAAGAAAATGGCAGTTGATGGAAATGGAAAGCTGACACTGGGCACCAAAATACAGACGATTATGGGAAGTGAGATAGTCATAGTAAAATGGTTGGCCGAGGGAGGTCAGGGAGATGTATATGTTATAAGATATAATGGAGAGAAAAAGGCATTAAAATGGTATAAGCCACAGGGAATGGGAAAAAATCCCAAGGCTTTTTATGATAATATTAAAAATAATGTAGTAAATGGTGCTCCGAGCAATGAATTTTTATGGCCTTTAGATATCACAGTGTGGGTAGACGGAGTATTTGGTTATGTTATGGATTTACGACCAAATGACTATTATGAATTATCAGAATTTATGTTGACAAATGTCCGTTTTACGTCTTATCGAAGAGCGATTGATGCGGCATTACATATTGTATCGGCTTATCGAATTTTGCATAATAAGGGATATAGTTATCAGGACTTAAATGATGGAAACTTTTTTATTAATCCTAAAAATGGAAAAGTATTAATTTGCGATAATGATAATGTAGCACCAGATAAAACAGAGACTGGAATTTTAGGAAAACCTCGCTATATGGCACCAGAGATTGTTACAGGAAAAACAATGCCAAATAACTTAAGTGACAGGTTTTCTATGTCCATTATTTTGTTTATTATATTTACATTTAATCATCCATTAGAAGGAAAGAGATCAATGACTCCTTGCCTTACCCCACAGTTGCAGGAAAAGCTTTATGGAACAGATCCGATTTTTATTATGGATCCGAAAAATAAGGAAAACGGTCCAGATCCAGAAGTGCATAAAAATGTAATTCGAGTGTGGAAATATCTTCCTGAATATATGCAAAAACTGTTTTTACAGGCGTTTAGTAAAGAAGCATTTGAGCGACCAAATCTTAGACCAAAGGAAAAAGATTGGCTTAACGCATTAGTGAGATTTCGCAGTGAGATTGTTCCTTGTAGGTGTGGAAACGAAATTTTTACACAGGAAGGAGTCAATAAAAAATGTGAAAGATGTGGACGAAACACGAATATTTTATTTAAGTTAAAATTTAGAGAGTATAGTATTCCAGGAATACCAGATAGTCGAATATATCGCTGCCAACTAGGAACATGTAAGGAGGAAGATGCTCTCACTCCTATTGCAAGAGTTTTAGCGAATAAAGCAGATCCAAAGATGCTTGGAATTAGAAATGAGAGTGAAAAGATTTGGAATGCGGTTACGTCTGCTGGTAAGGAGAGAAAAGTGCAGCCAAAAGAACTGATACCTTTAAAAGATGGTATTAAATTTGAAGTGTATAATGAAACTATTGAAATTAAGAGAAATTAAGGGAGGACTATAATTATGCCAAGCATGGGAGAAATGGAGAAAGTACCAAATAGAGATTTACACGTTTTTTATGTTTTAGATACTTCAGGAAGTATGGCGGGTACGCAGATTGCTACATTAAATCGTGCAATGGAAGAAACAGTAGATGCTTTAAAAGTTGAAGCTAAGAAAAATGCAGATGCGAATGTAAAAATTGCGGTTTTGGAATTTAATAGTAATGCCAGATGGATTTCCAATCGGCCAGAAAGTGTAGAAGACTTTGTGTGGGAAGACTTGGAGTGTGGAGGCCTTACTCAGGTGGGAGATGCTCTTGCAGAGCTAAATTCTAAATTATCTAGAAATGCATTTTTAAATTCTATGACAGGTGCCTATGTTCCTATTATTATTTTTATGTCGGATGGATATGCCACGGATGATTATAAGAGAGAATTAGATAAAATTCGTCAAAATAATAAATGGTTTAGAAGAGCTACCAAAATTGGGTTTGCAATGGGAGATAATGCGGATCTTAAGATGATTGCAGAAGTAGTTGGAAACAGCGAAGCTGTAATCAGAACAAACGATTTGGATACGTTTGCTAAATTAATTCGATTTGCCTCTGTTACAGCGTCTATGCTGGCAAGCCAGAGTCAGACTTCTACTACGGCAGTGGATGGCGCTTCGATTGTAGAGGGAGTTGTGAAACAAAACGGAAATTCAATTGACACTATTGTCGGAGGAGATGCGGGAGATTATGACCCAGAGCCAGAGTGGCCAGAAGATGAGGAAGATGATTTTTCTTCAGGTGGTGATATTGGTGACGGATGGGATGTTGATGAATGGTAAAATATGGAAGGAGAATATATGAGTAATTTTATTACCTTTCACAAATCTGTAATGGGATATTTGCATGAACAAAAACAAAAGCCATGTCAAGATTGTTCTGGCGACTATAATGGAGAAGAAGAAGGAAATCCTTATTATATTGCTGTGATAGCAGATGGGCATGGCTCATCTGCTTGCCCAAGAAGCGAGATTGGTTCTCAAGAGATTGTTGAAATTGTATTGGAAGATTTCAAAGAATTTGCCAGAACTATGTTAGAAGAAAAAGGACAGACAGATAGTTTTTTTGGAATTTATGAGCAATTTGCCATTCTTAAATATCAGAGACAAATGATGAAAAATTTGACAGATTCTATTATATCTAAATGGAAAAAGGCAGTGAGAAATCACTTGAATAGTAATTCTTTATCAGAGGAAGAGATAGAAAAATCAGGTGAATTTTATGCTGAACAATATCGAAGAGGTGAGCACTTAGAACATCTCTATGGGACTACCGTAATTGCTGCTCTTAAACTGCCAGATTATCTTGTATTAATTCAACAGGGAGATGGAAGATGTGATGTATTTTATGAGGATAATACAGTAGATCAGCCGATACCGTGGGATCCTAGATGTCATGAAAATATTACAACTTCTATGTGTGATGTGGATGTATTACAAAGCATTCGCTCTAAAGTAATTTTGTTGAAAGAAAAATCAGTGATTGCTTGTTATATGGGAAGTGATGGTGTGGAGGATTCGTATATAGATTCTAGTCTAGACAAAGACGATAAACATTATATGGAAGGTACACATATGTTTTATCGAGATATCACCTGCAGATTATTAGATTGTTATGAAAAATTACCATCAAAGGAAGGTTGTAAAACAGCATTAGAAGAGGCTCTGAGAAAGTGGTTGCCAGACTTTAGTAAAACGGGAAGCGGAGATGATGTTTCTGTCAGTGGAATTGTTGATTTAGAAAAAGTGAAAAAATTTAAAAAAGATTTTGAAACGAGTGTAGAAAGATATTATCTTCAAGATGAGCTTAGACAATGGGAAGAAAGGCTTGGTTCTATGGAGAGAAAGTATAGGATTTTAGAGGAGCGCTCAGAGAATATACGAAAGCAAGAAAATCAACTTAAAAAAGAAGAAAACAAATTGAATAATGAGATAGAACACCTAAAGAATGAGATAGATGACCAAAAAGACTTAAATGCTATAAATAGTAAAGATAAAGAAGAGTTTAAAGAAAAAATAAAAAAAATAAATAGTGACTGGGAAGAGAGTCAGAGAGAAGGGGATATAGAAAAATTTGCCAAAAAATATTTACCTCCAACTTGTAAGAATATAACAAAAGGTGCAAAGGCGTTTTTGGGTAATCATAACCAAACTATGGAATCCTATAAAGAAAAAGAAGAAAACAACGAAAAAACTCTAAGAAAATTGAATGAGAAACTCAAAATAAAAGAAAAAGCTAAACAGGAAATACAAAAACAATTAAAACAACTTGTAGAAAATTCATCACATCAAGAATTTAGGAAATATAAAGAAACATATGAAAAAGTACAAAGTAAGATAGAAGAAATAAAGCAAAAAATTGGCTCTCTATAAAAGGAGGAGCAATGAAAAAATTGTTGCAAGGTTAAGAGAGAAAGGACATTGCAACAATTTTTTATTAGAAAGGAAAGCGGGTGAGAAATAATGAATGAGTTAGTATGGGAAAGAGAAGATAGACTATCAACTCATCGTGCTAATAAAATTACAATAAAGGAAAAGAAAAAAAGTACATGTGAATATGATATCTATATTGTAAAATATGGAGAAACCATAAAAGAGTTTCGGTGGTTTAAAAAATCATTGGAAAATAAAGAAATGAAACAGTTGTATGGGAAAATAATACCTAAAATAACCAAAGAAGATTGTCCAGATAATTTGATTTTATGGCCTTTAGATATTGTAGGGAAATCAAATCAGTTTGGATATATTAGAGAAAGCATTGGGGACGAATACGAGCAATTTTTAGAAATAGTAAATGGAAGAGAAAAGCTTCCTTACAAGAAAAAAATAGATATTGCTCTTCAAATCGTTTATGCATATAAGCTTCTTGGAGAGGAGAAATTATTATATTCTTCGCTCGCGGAATCTATTTGGGTAAATAAAAGTACTGGAAAAATAATGATAGAGGATATCATAGAGGTAGAAGAGAGAGAAAAATTGAGAGAGGTATATCCAAGATTTGTTGCTCCTGAAATAGTGGAAGGAGCAGAATCTGATATTTATAGTCATAGATTTTCTCTGGCGATTATTTTATTTATGTTACTTTGCAATGGACATCCATTAGAAGGGAAAAAATCAGTAGTTCCGTGCATTTCCTCAAATTTAAGAAAGGAATTGTATGGAGAAAAGGCAAGTTTTATCATGGGAAATGCAGAAGATAATGCTCCAGACGAAATAATTCATGCTGATGTAAAAAAAATATGGAAAAAAATGCCAATATACATAAAAGAACTGTTTCGTAGAGATTTTTCTGAGAGTGGAATTAAGAATCCAGAGACAAGGGTGACGGAACAGGAGTGGTTTATCGCATTGACTCGTTTTCGCAGTGATATTATTAAGTGTCAATATTGTAGTAATGAGGCTTTGACAGTTGGAGATGGCAGAGACGGTACATATATTTGTGATGCATGTAAAAAAGAAACAAAGACTGAATTTGAGTTAGATTTAGGTGATTACTCTATTCCATGGGCGGTGGATAGTCGAATTTATTATTGTCAGATAGATGAAGAATGTAATGCAAAGGATGCATTAAAAGCCGTAGCCAAAATTATAGCTAATAAGGCAAATCCTAAAATGTTGGGTATAAAAAATATGGGTGAAGAGAAATGGAACGCAAAAACATCTGCTGGACAGGAGAAAATAGTGACAAAAAATGATCCACCTATTCCATTGAAGCAAAATATTTCATTTGAAGTATATGGAAAAGAAATAAAAGTCAAAAAGAAACTATAAATTCCATATAAAGTATAAAGTTAGGAGAAAAAGTTTATGAAAAAATTTTATGAGGCGATAGTCAAAGTCAGAAATAGTGAAATTGATATGACGAGTGGCAAAATGATTATGGAAAAAATGGAAACTCTAGTTGGAGATTCCTGTAATTTGGAATGTAGATGGCTAAAATGTGCATTGAAGAGAAATATGCAGATGAAGTTTGTCGGAAAGGAACAAAAAACATTAAAAGAAAAAAATCAGATAGTTGTAGAAATAAGAAAACAGCTTACTCAAGAAGAGAATCTCAATGATATTGCAGTGGATGTAACGATTATAGCATTGATGTTATTGGCAAATTGGCAGGAAGATTATTATAGTGATTTTGATATTTCGTATATTGATAATACTGAATCTGAGGATAGCAAACTGATATTTGAGAGTGAAAATCTAAAAACGGAAGAAGAGAATTCTTTAAATAAGAAATTAAACACAAATGGAAATACGAAAAATCTAGAAAAAGAAATATTTGATATTGAGCAGAGGAAAAAAAGCTTTTCAAAACGAGCGTCAAAACCCTTAGAAGCAACTATTGATATTATAGAGGAGTCTGATGGGGGAAGAATAAAGAAAATAGCTATATCAATAGTTGGAGGCATAATATGTCTAGCGTTAGTTTTTTCGATTGGAAAGATGATATTAGGAAGAGAGAAAAAAGTAGACTCTGAAATAACTCCAGCTACGAATTCATCAGAAGCAATTTCAGGGGCAGAAGATGGAAATGTAATTGATATATTATCATTAGAGCCAATACAAAAAGAAACAACAGATAAATTAGGTGTAAGACGTAATATAAGAGATAAAAGTGGAAAATCCCATAACACAGCATTATGTAGAGGAAATGAAAATTCAGTCAAAGATCAATATTGGACATGGAATATTGGAGGTCAATATACTAAATTAAAAGCAATTCAGATCACAAAAGAAGAAGATCAAAATCTTTCTGGAAAAGCTATATATGTAATTTATGGAGATGGAAAAAAGTTAAGAAGTGGCTCTATTCAAATTGTAAAAGAAGGAGATAAAAATTTTTCTAGAAAAGTCGAGTATAAAATTTATGAAGATGGAGAAGAGAGCAGTGAAGAGATGCCACAAGAGCAAGAGTTTGAAGTTAATCTTTCTGATGTTAATGAGCTAAAAATACAACTATGGTCTGAACCCGATAAAAATCAAGATTCAAGTAATTCTGGGCAATGTATTGAATCTATATTAGCTGATATTAAGCTATATAAATAATATTTCTTTAAAAATACATAGAATCAAAAAATAGGAGTAAATAATATGGAAAAGTTTTACCAATCTATACTCCAGGCAAAAGAATATGCCAAAAAGAATGGGATAGATTTAAGAGATAATAAGAAATTTATGGGGGTCATAAATGATCTTTCAGGTAATTCATGTGCAGTAGAATGTGGATGGTTAAAACGTGCGATGGAAAGGGGATTCCAATTAGAATTTGTTGGAAGTAGTGTAAAACCGATAAATCAAAAAAAACAAATAGTTGGCAAAGTAAGAACCAAACTTATCTCTGAGGAAGGCTTTAATGATAAGGCGGCAGATACAATTATTATAGCATTGATGATGTTGGGAGATTGGCAAGAGGATTATTACCGTGATTTTGCAGTGTCCTATACGTCACCGCAGCAGACACCACCACAGCAAACATCATTACAGCAAATACCACCACAGCAGACACCATTACAGCAAACGCCAATACAACAAATACCGACACAGTACACCCCACCAACACCATCACAATATACGCCAGCACAAAAGTCTAACAATTCTGTTATTATTATTCTTTGTGTTTTGATAGGAATTGTATCTATTGGAATTTTATGGATGTCGATGCAAATGAGATCTCAATCTAATTTGGCTTCTAATTCTGAGGAAACGACGATATCATATGATCCTCCGACAACAACAGAGTATAAATCACCAACAACGACAACAGAGTATGAACCGCCAACAACGACAACAGAGTACGAACCACCAACAACAACAGAATATGTAGAACCAGAAAATTCCTATCAAACTAGATTGAATAGGCTTTATGAGGAGTATTGGAGTGCCTCAGACAGAGAGATGGGAGCTTGTTATAATAAAAGTGATAATTTATTAAATGAAATTTATCAAGAAATTAAAAGTGATCTTGGAAAAGAATCTAGTGCATTCCAAAGTCTAAGGCTAGATGAGTTAGATTGGATTGATGTGCGAGATGCTGCTGCCAATTCTTCTTCTAACTATATGGATACTATGACAGAATATACCTTAGAACGCTGTCAGTATTTATTAGATTGTTATTATTAAAATTTAGAGGAGAGGTAAAAATTCTGAGTTATTCTGTAGAAGATATAATAGAATAATTCGGAATTTTTTGTATCGAAAGATTTCATCATTCTAGAAATTCTTTCCAGTTAGTAAAGGCTAAAAGGAAAATAGAAAAGACGACGCAATACGTAAGCTTTTGGGAAGGGAGAAAAAATGAGTTTTGAAAATACATTAAAAGCTGCTTCTGCTGGGGATTTAAAAGCGATAGAAGAAGCCTGTAGAGAGTATATGATTCAAAAAAATTATAAAGAAGCATTGAAATGGGCTCAGCAAGGGAGTAAATCGAATAATATTTATTGTATGTGGGCAATGACGCAGCTAGTTCCAATAAAAGTTACAGCTCTATTAAAAAATAATGTAAGTGTAGAACAGATAAATACTTTATTAAAAGAACTTGACAGAGTAGAAAAAATGGGAAAAAAAGCTATGCAGTCGGGTAAATTAAAGCAGCCAGCAGATATGTCAAGGATATATGAATGTATGATCCAATGTAATCATTTATTGGGAAATCAGACAAAGCAAGACTCTTATTATGACGTAGCGATTTCTAAATATGAGGAAGCAAAGGGAAAGGTAAATTCAAAAATAAAATATTTATACATAGATTGTCTTATGAAAACAGGACAAAAGCAGGATGCAATTCTCGATATGATTGATTTAGTAAGTCATCATGACAATAGTATTCCTAATACAACTTTGGGACAAATATGTTTTTATTTGGCCAAAGAGTATTTTTCAGGAGAAATATTTGCTGCAGATTATGATCAGGCAGAATATTATATTGGACTAGCTAAAAATTATAGTCCAAATTCCAAAAAGATTATGAGTATGTATCAAAAATTTGCAAATGGGCAGATGAAGCAAAAATTCAATGGACAGATGAATCCAGATGGAAGTAAGAAAAAACAATTTACCTTAGAGCAAATCAATGCCATGAGCCAAAAAGAGTTGGAAAAAAATGCTTTAGAGGGCAATGTCATGGCAATTGAGAGAGTGAGCCAGTATTTAATACAAGATAAAAAGCCATTAGAAGCTCTTGATTGGTTAAGATTAGGATGCGAAAAAGAAAGTATTTATTGTATGAGCGTTATTGTTCCTGTGCTTGTTTTTGAGGCAAAGGTGAAGCTTGAAATAGATAGTAGATTAGCAGAAGAATGTATAAAAGGCTTGGAAGAGGCGGAAAGATATGGATTATCGTTAAATTATGATATCAAAATGGGAAACATTCAGGGAGAGCTAGTCGATCTTGATGATGTATATAAGTACAAAGCACATTGCTATGCTTTGTTGTCCATTGAACAAGATGAAGAAGAAAAATTAATAAAATATCAACGTTTAGTTGTCGAAAATTATGAGAAAGTAGTAAAAGAAGATTTTTCAAATGTATGTTGGGCATATAGTATTGTACTCGGAGAGGAAAGAAAAAAAGAAAAAGTGACATTGTGGGAACAATTATTAGAAAAACATGATGATACGGTGAATAATAGTATGTTGGCAAGTATATGTTATGATCTGGGAATTGCCTATTTTTTAGGTGAGGGTATAGCACCAGATTATAATAAATCTCAGTATTATATGAGTATGGTAGAACAGTATGATACTAAGGTATTAGGAGATAAGGAAAAAGCAGACGCTATAAATTATATTTTAAGTCCGCAATCAAGAGCGGAATTTAACCAAATAGCTTCTTCCTATAAAGGAGAGGGAGGATTATTTGGTGCAATTAAGAAATTTTTTGGAGTGAATATTTAGAAGAGATAATTGCGGGGGAAAATGATGGAGTATTATTTTTTAAAATTGAATCATCAAGAACAAAAATATTATCGAAAAATAATAGAAGCTATTGAGTGCGAAGAGTCATCGGTTCAACTTAAAGCACTTAGTAAAGGTGATTCCTTGAAAAAAATAGTGAATGCCATAAAATATGACCACCCTGAGCTTTTCTATGTGAATTTTAGAAATTTAAGTTATCTTACGACACAAGTGGATGTTATTTATCAGATTCATTATTATACAAAGCCTGTATTAAGAAAGAAAGCAATTCGTGATTTGGAGAAAAAAATAAAGCTCGTTTTGGAAAAGGCATATATAGCAAATTTGAGAAGTGATTTTGAGAAATGTCGCTGGATACATAATTATTTTGTGAGAAATATTTGTTATCATTTTGATGCATTAAGATATCCAGATAATTTCCCAGAATCATTCAATATAGAAGGCGTCTTTAAAAATAGGACTGCTGTATGTGAGGGAATTGCCAAAGCTTTTAAGTTATTATGTGACCGATTGGGAGTGGATGCTTTAGTTGCAATTGGGGAAGCATTACCAGAAAATGTGGTAAATGCAGTAAATATAGGAGAATCTCATGCGTGGAATATTGTTCGGTTAAATGGAGAGTATACTCATATTGATGTTACATGGGATATTGGGGCAAGTGAGTTTAGTAAGTATACAAGATTTGACTATTTTTGTATGCCAGATAGATGGATGAGATTAGACCATGTATATGAAGATTTCCCAAAGTGTGACACAGATAGGTATAGTTATTTTCAAAAAACAGGCAGATGTTTTTTAAAAAGTGAGCAGTTGCAAAATTACTTAGAGAGAGAATTAAAGCAAAAGAAGACGATTTTATATTTTAAAGTGTGTAATAAAAGAGCAGATGCTGAAGAATTACAAATAAGGATTCAAGAACAAGTAAATAAAGTTATTTCTATATATAGTAGTTCTTATTATATTGAAATGATACATAATAAAAAACAGATGTGTTTCTTTTTTAGGATTAAATACAATTATTTCAACTAAGTAAAGGAGAGGAAAAGATATGGAAAACTTTTATGATGCATTAAAACAAGGGGTACACTTTAAAATAAAATCTTCAAAATTGAATAGAATGGTGGTACAATAAAAAATAGATTATAATGAGCCTAATAATAGGGGAGGCAGTTATTATGAGTAAAAAGTTACCTGTTGGCATAGATGGATTTGAAAAAATTAGAAAATATGATTTTTACTATGTAGATAAGACGAAGTTTATTATAGATCTTTTAAATAACTGGGGAGAAGTTAATTTATTTACACGCCCTCGTCGTTTTGGGAAATCGTTAAACATGAGTATGTTAAAATCATTTTTTGAGATAGGATGCGATAAAACATTATTTGATGGATTGAAGATTGCTAAAGAAAAAGAATTATGCGATAAATATATGGGCAAATTTCCCGTTATTTCTATCAGTTTAAAGAGTGTAGAGGGATTGGAATATGAAATTGCGAAGGAACAGCTTCAAATGATTATTGGAACAGAGGCAGAGAGATTTATCTTTTTGCTAGAAAGCAGTCGATTAAATCAAAATGATAAAGAAAAATATAAAGCCTTGATTAATTTGGAAAATGGCAGCTATAAAATGAGTGATATTGTTTTAAAAACTAGCTTAAAAACGCTTTCTATGCTTTTGTCTAAACATTATGGGTGTAAAACAATTCTTTTGATTGATGAATATGATGTTCCATTGGACAAGGCATTTGGGGGTGGATATTATGATGAGATGATACTATTAATTCGCAATTTATTTGGAAATGTTTTAAAGACGAATGATGATTTGTATTTTGCGGTTTTGACGGGATGTCTTCGTATCTCTAAAGAGAGTATTTTTACGGGATTAAACAATTTAAAAATTCATACAATTACAGATACACGATATGATGAGTATTTTGGTTTTACGGATAATGATGTAAAAGAGATGCTTAAATTCTATAATTTATTAGATTATGCTAATGTAATGAAGGAATGGTATGATGGCTATCAGTTTGGAAATGTTTCTGTATATTGTCCTTGGGATGTAATTAATTACTGCGATGCATTGCTTGCAAATCCAAAGAGCAATCCTAAAAATTATTGGGCGAATACGAGTGGTAATGTGATGGTGCGAAGGTTTATCAATAATGCGAATCAACAAACAAAGGATGAAATTGAACGGTTAATTACTGGTGAGAGGATTATAAAAACAATTAACCAAGAATTGATTTATAGTGACTTAGATAAATCTATAGAAAATTTATGGAGTGTATTATTCACTACAGGTTATTTAACCCAGAAAAAGAAAGAGAAAAACAATGAAGATATAGAGCAATATGAATTAGTAATTCCAAATAGAGAAATTAGATTATTATTTACTCAGCAAATTCAGGAATGGTTTAAGGAAACAACGAGAGGGAACGTGAAAAAGATAGAACAATTTTGTATGGCTTTTCCAGATGGAAATGCAGAGTTAATTGAAACTATGTTGGATGAATATTTGTGGAGTTCTATTAGCATTCGTGATAGCGCAGTTAGAATAGAGATGAAAGAAAATTTTTATCACGGTATGCTTCTTGGGCTCTTGCAATATGAGGATAATTGGATTATTAAGTCTAATGCAGAATCAGGAGAAGGCTATAGTGATATTTTGATAAAAACCCCAGAAAGAATCGGAGTAGTGATTGAAACAAAGTATGCTCAAGACAAGAATTTAGATAGATCTTGTGCTAAAGCAATAGAGCAGATTGAGCAAAATAAGTATGAAGCTAGTCTTGTAGATGATGGCATGAAGAAAATTGTGAAATATGGAATTGCTTTTTACAAGAAGAATTGTAAGGTGATACGAGGATAGGTCTTTTTCTTTGACTGTTCTGATAATGTTAAAGAATAGTACCATAAAAATAATACGTATTTGGAATAGATAGATTATATAGATATGAGTATTTATATCACTTTGACATATAATAATTTACAAAAAAATTCCAATCAATATATTGACTCTAGTATATTTCTATGATAAGATAAAATTAGTTCACCATTGCTGGAAACGGATAAATATAAAGAAAGGATGTTGAAAAAATGAAAAAGAGAATGAAATCTTTTGCGGCAATCATATTATCTCTTGTACTGTTTTCAGGGCTATTTATGGTAAATAGCACAGAAGCAGATGCAAGGAGAGTATATTTTCAGGTTTATAACTGCAATAGCTATGTAACACTTAGAAGTTCTCCAAGTACGAAGGCAAGAGCGATTACTACAATTCCGTATGGCAGAGAAGTACTCTGGTGCTATGGCTATAATAATGGAAAGACAAAGAATGGTTTTTACAAAGTAATATATGGAAACAGAACGGGATATGTATTAGCAAACTATTTAGGACGCTCCTATCGCGCTAAAGTAGTGAAATGCAATAGCTATATTACTCTTAGAAAATCTCCAAGTACAAAGGCAACAGCACTAAAGAGAATCCCTAAGGGGGCTATAATAACTTACGAAACTAACAGTAAGAACGGTTTTTGCCGAGTAAATTATAAAGGCAAATTAGGATACGTATTGAGAAGCTATGTACAAGTATACTATTAAAAAACGAAAGACAGAAAATAATAAATGAAAGTTTTCTAGTTTAGATGTTTTATAATCCGTGGCCAGTAGCAGAAATAAAAAAAGAAATCGATTATTGAAACCTTCTAAGAAATCTTTAAGAGTATCTTAGAAGGTTTTTTGTCTATGAAAAAACGAATGGATTTTACTTATGAAAAATAAAGGAGAGGGAAAAATACTCAAACTTACTCTATCTTGGCAAACTATTTTCTAAGCAGAGTGCTCCAAACCCAATGCTTGGATTTGGATAGTTTTTTTCAAATGGTAATTGTCTTGCCCCGGCAACTAAATATGCCTTTACCTTTTGTGCATAAAGGTAAGGGTCATTTTTTTTTATAATGCCGTACTCCATGAGAAGAGCGGCAGAGCCAGTGACGAATGGTGTCGCCATGGAAGTTCCACTTTTGATTGCGGTTCCACCTCCGGGAGCCGAGGAGGAGATGTTGACTCCAGGGGCAACTAGGTCGGGCTTAATATCGTCGATTCTTGTATAGCCTCGACCAGAGAAGGGGGCAAGACGGTCTGTCAGGGAGTCGTATGCACCGACAGAGATAAGATTTGCGGCGGTGGAGGGAATGGTAAGACTTGTGAGTGGATTAGGATTTAGAAACTGTGTCGTCTGATTGGTAGAGCCTGTGTCGGGAAGCCAAAGATTAAAAGCTCCTGTGACAATTTTTCTTGGGGTGAGAGTTAATTTCCAAATGCCTGAATCAATATAATCGTAAACTGGCAGGAAGGAAAAGTAGATTTCTTGAAATGGGCTATAGGGTGCAGGCTCTCCAAAGAGAACATAGACAGTAGTGTCTTGGATTCGAAAGCTTGAAATGCCTAGCTCTTGCTGAAGGGGACCTATTATCTGATTAGAGGGTGTAGTCAAGGTAATGTCAAAAATATCAGTATAATTTTTCCAAAGTTGGAGGCTTAAATTTGTCTCATATGGTGCGATGACAAATTCAATCGTCTGAGAAGAATCGGGAGATAGAACGCCAGAAGTATGCCGTCCAGCTATACCTTCATTTCCTGTTCCACAGACAATTGTCGTTTTTCCAAGATTAGATAAGTCATTTAAAAATGTCTCAAGGAGGCTCGTTCCGTCGTGAGAGCCGTAATTATTCCCAAAGGAAATATTAATAGCAACAGGAAGATTATATTCTATGCCGTAGCGCACTGCAAAATCTGCTCCGAGCATGAGCTGTGTTGTGCGGGGAAAACCTTGCTCAGATATATTTCCAAGCTTTACAATGAGTAAATCTGCCTTTGGGGCGACTCCAGATGTAATTCCACTTCCAGCGGCAATTCCTGCCACATGTGTGCCATGTCCAGATAAGTCGGTACTTGGGACAATTGCTCGCTGCTCAGTCAAATTTTTTGCTTCTAATGCCCGATTGATATCTTCTCTTGAGTAGAAGGTACCGATTGGATAGATGGAAGAAAAATCTGATGTAAAATTAGATATCGTATTTGCAAGATTTTGAGGAGTATTTTCCAAAACTTCATTAGAATTTGCAAAACTGTTGGAAGGCTGAGAGGGGGAAATTGTCTGATCCCATAAGGCTGCAATTCGAGTTGTGCCGTCTGCATTTCGAAAATCTGGATGGGCATAATCAATACCAGAGTCCAAAATAGCAATTAAGACTCCCTCTCCGCTAAGAGAAGTAGGGGGACGCTGGAGGGGAGGAATGCAAGAGGCACGAAGACCACTTTCGACGGAGAGAAAAAGATTTTTTGGCTTTTCGATATATTCAATTTGTGGAAAATCAGAAAATATATCTAAAAATTCTTCTCTGATATAAACAATCGCATATTGATTGAGCAGAGGAATAAAAGTAAAGGGAATTATTTCTTGAAGCGAGGATAAATCTCCGGAATATTTAACAATAAGCTCCCACTCGGAAGTGGACGGTGTATAGCCAACTTCTAGCTGGGAGCTTTTTTGACGTTCTGATTCGGGGAGAGAAAGGGAGAGATTTAGGAGATTTTCAAGCTTTTGATTTTCGATAGAAAGTCACATCCTTAAA
Organism: Lachnospiraceae bacterium; assembly: GCA_051880475.1. Lineage (GTDB taxonomy): Bacteria > Bacillota > Clostridia > Lachnospirales > Lachnospiraceae > JAUUSJ01. The sequence goes on from JBJEOA010000022.1 coordinate 43,499, forward strand.
AAAGATTAGTATAGTGTATGCAAAGAGAGAAAGAAAAATGAGTTTTATATATTTTCATTTGATTTTATTTATGAGGTATTGATTGAAAGGAATACTATATGATATCATTATACTAGATATTGTTCGGGAAAATTATTATGAATAGGAGAAAATAGCATGGTGAGGAAGATAAAAAGAGTAACAATTGTTAGTTGGAGTGCGACGGGAAATACAGAAAAAATAACGAATTATATTGGAAAAAAATTGTCGCAAAAATTGGAGGTTCCATATAGAAGTATTGATTTTACGCCACTTGAAAATCGGCAGCAAGTAATGGAATTTAAAAAAGATGAGCTAGTCGTTGTAGGTTCTCCTACTTATGCTGGAAAGCTGCCAAATAAAATACTTCCAGATTTTCAATCTAAGCTTTTGGGAGAGGATACATTAGCTATAGCAGTTATCACGTTTGGTAATCGCAATTTTGACAATGCGGTGGCAGAACTTTGTGATGTGTTAGACAAAAATAAGTTCTGTCTAATTGCGGCGGCGGCTTTTTCTTGTCGCCATGCGTTTTCAGACAATATTGCAGCGACTCATCCGACGAAGGACGATTTAAAAATGTCGGAAGAATTTTCAAAAGAGATTATAAAAATTCTCTCTTGCCAGATAGATTCAAAAAAACCTCTGCAAGTTGACGGTGAAGCAGATGCTCCTTATTATATTCCAAAGGGAATAGACGGGAAACCTGCAAAATTCTTAAAGGCAAAACCTGTTACAGATAAAAATCTATGTGATAAATGTGGAGTTTGTGCGAGAGTTTGCCCAATGCAGTCGATTGATTATGAGGATGTATCTGTTGTTTCTGGAATTTGTATTAAATGTCAGGCATGTATTAGAAAATGTCCGAAAAAAGCAAAATATTTTGATGATATCGCTTTCCTTTCTCATATAGAAATGTTAGAAGCAAATTTCTCTAATAAACAAAAAGAAAATAGATTTTGGTTTCAAGAGTAGGAAAAAATAGCTAAAATTACCAAATAATTGAGAGAAAAACTTGTTTTCTATTGACGAAAATAATTAGAATAATTATAATGAAAATTAGAATTATTTTAAAAATGGAAGAGGAGGAAAAAATTATGGATAACAAAACAATGTACAAATTAACTTACGGTTTATTTGTTTTGACATCTGCTTATGATGGAAAGGATAGCGGATGTATTATTAACACAGCAGGACAGGTGACTTCTGATCCTAACAGAATTAGTATTGCAGTGAATAAGGCAAACTTTACGCATGACCTAGTAAAGAAAAGCGGAAAATTTAATATTTCTATTTTGAGCGAGGAAGCTAGCTTTGATACATTCAAGCATTTTGGTTTCCAGTCAGGACGAAATGTAGATAAATTTGCTGGATATGAGCAGTGCAAGAAGAGTGCAAATGGTCTTTACTATGTGACAGCTGGAACAAACGGTTATATTAGTGCGACAGTAGAGCAAGAAGTCGACCTTGGAACTCATACGATGTTTATCGCTTCAGTAGATGATATGGAAGTATTATCATCTGTACCTTCCGCAACTTATAGCTATTATCAATCTTCTATTAAGCCACAGCCAGAAAAACCAAGTGCTGGTGGTAAGACAGCATGGCGCTGTACTATTTGCGGATATATTTATGAGGGAGAAGAGCTTCCAGCTGACTTTATCTGTCCTCTATGTAAACATCCAGCTTCTGATTTTGAGAAAACAACTGTTTAATATTAATATGTTTTTAGATATTTATCTCATCAGTCATTAATTATATGAAATCGTTAGTTTTTAATATACTATAATATTATCATCTAACAGGTTCCATAGCACAGCAAAAAGGGGGAAGGCATAATCTTTTAAAACGATAGCAAGGCTAGTACGGTTAGTTAAAAAGATAATGCCTTCCCCCTTTTTGCGTCTGTAATTCTATTCGTCTGTAATTCTATTCGTCTGTAATTCTATTCATCTATTCATTCCACAATATCTCAATCCAGTGACCGACAACTATTTCTCTCCACAATAAAATGAGGAACAATAATCTTCGTAGCTAAAAGATTTGGGTTCTCAATATGATTAATAATCTGAGAGGCCGCCTCGATGCCAAGCTGGTATGAATTTACATCAATAGAGGTCAGCTGCGGGATAGTGATTTTAGCAAATAGAGAATTATTAAAAGAAATAATAGACATATCTTCAGGCACTCGAATCTGTAATTTGGCCAATGTCTTTGTCAAAGCCACTGCTAATATATCATCACTGACTAAAATTGCAGTAGGCGGATTTTCTGACAATAATAACTGTTCTATCTCCTGACTATTTTCTTGCGGAATGAAAGGCTGTTCGATACAGTAGGAGGGATTAATAGGAAAATCATGCTCTAGCAAAGACATTTGATATCCTCTTTTTCGGTCCTGTGTAAAAAAATGACTATTATCACTTCCAAGATAAGCAATATTCGTATGGCCAAGTTCAATCAGATAATCTGTGGCCTCTTTTGCCGCCGTAATATTATCATTATCAATGCAAATCGTTTGGCTTGTGTGTAAATACGCTTTTCCAATTAAAACATAAGTAATGCCCTCGTTATATAAATACTCAAGAATAGGGTCATCTTGTTTTGAGTAAAGCAAAATAAATCCATCAACTTGTCCACTATGATTCATTGTTTTTATCACCTTAAGGAGTTCTTCCTCACTACTTCCCGTAACCAATGTATTCATATATTGTTTTTGATTACAAAACTGACCAATTCCTCTCATCATCTCAAGATAAAAAGGATTTTGGTATACTTCGGTTTCTGATATCGGTAAAATAATTCCAATCGTGCGTGAATTTTGATTTACTAAATTGCTTGCCTGAAAATTAGGCTCATATCCTAGCTCTTGCATCGCCTTTCTGACACGTTCTTTCGTTTGAACACTGATAGATGGATGATTAGAACAGGTGCGTGAAACGGTAGAGGGGGACACCCCTGCTAATTTCGCTACATCTTTTATTGTAATAGGCATATCAAAAACCCTCCTTTCTATTTTTATTATAGTTTCTTTATATATTTATGAAAATTCTGTCAAGCAACAAAAAATAAGCTTGTCTAAACGCTCATATATTCTCTCTTTTTCCATCATAATAAGAAAATGAAAAAATGTCAATGAATTCCCATAAAGATATAGGAAAACGTTTTCGTAAAAATTATGCAAACGAAAAAAACAGAAAGGAAGAGAGTAAGAAAAAAATTCCCCCAAAACTACTGTAAAAATGCACAAAAACAGGCGAAAAAAATTAGAGGTATTGCCAAAAATAATATTTATAATGAAAAAAGCTTGAAATTCACGCAAAAAGTGATATTATTAATGCAAACGGTTGCACAAAATAATGCAAACAACAATGCAAAAACAAAAAGCGAAAGCTAGAAGGAGGATTTATTATGAAAGATGAAAAAGTGATTTTAAAATTACAATCACCTTTAAGTGGAACGATTATTCCGCTTGAAGAAGTTCCAGATCCTGTTTTCTCTAGTAAATTACTTGGAGAAGGCGTGGCAATTCAACCGACAGACGGTAAAATTTATAGTCCAGTTACAGGAACTGTGACAACGATTGCTGAGACAAAACATGCATTTGGATTTCAGACAGAAAATGGAATTGAAATTTTAGTACATTTTGGTTTGGAAACTGTGGCATTAAAGGGTGAGCCATTTACAGTGCATGTGAAAGCTGGGGATAAGGTAAAAGCAGGTGACTTAATTGCTGAGGCAAATATGGAATTGTTAAAGGCAAAGGCAGTGCAGACAGTGACTCCATTTATTATAGCAGCCGGAGCAGATGGAAAGAAATTAGACTTCCATTATGGAACAATTAAGGCAAAACAAGAGATTTTCTCTATCGTAGAAGAGCAAGAGAAAAAAGAAGAGCCAGTAAAATCTACTGCTCCAAGCAAACAAGAAGCAAAGAAAGAAGAGAAAAAGGAGAAAAAATCTTTTATTAATTTTGACACTCTTCAAAAATTAGGAAAGACGTTGATGACGGTTATCGCTGTTATGCCAGCGGCAGGACTTATGATCAGTCTTGGAAAATTAGTGCAAATCAGTGGTGCAGATGTTCAAATGCTTATGACAATCGGTGGAACAATGGAGAATATCGGTTGGGCAATTATTAGCAACTTACATATTTTATTTGCAGCTGCAATCGGTGGTTCTTGGGCAAAAGAACGAGCTGGCGGAGCTTTCGCAGCACTTATCGCATTTATTTTAATTAACCGTATTACAGGTTCTATCTTTGGCGTAACAGCAGATATGCTTGCAGATAGTAACGCTGTCACACATACATTATTTGGACAAGAAATTGCAGTAGACGGATATTTTACTTCGATACTCGGTGCTCCTGCCTTAAATATGGGTGTATTTGTCGGCATTATAGCAGGTTTTGCGGGAGCTATTATTTATAATAAATATTATAACTATAGAAAACTTCCAGATGCATTAGCATTCTTCAATGGAAAACGTTTCGTACCACTTGTTGTTATTGCATGGTCCGTTATTATTTCTATTGTATTATCCATTATATGGCCAGTTGTTCAGACAGGAATCAATAATTTTGGTATTTGGATTGCAAACTCATCCGATACAGCACCAATTTTAGCACCTTTTGTATATGGAACATTAGAGCGTCTCTTACTTCCATTTGGATTACATCATATGTTGACAATTCCAATGAACTATACATCATTTGGAGGAACTTATACTATGCTTACTGGTATAAATGCAGGTCAGCAAGTATTTGGACAAGACCCATTATGGTTAGCATGGGTAACAGACTTAGTAAACTTAAAATCAGCTGGAGATATGGCAGCATATCAGGAACTCTTTACAACAGTAACACCTGCTCGTTTCAAAGTAGGTCAGATGATTGGAGCAACAGGACTTTTGCTTGGTATTACTTTAGCAATGTACAAACATGTTGATTTAGATAAGAGAAAACAGTATAAATCAGTGTATTTCTCCACAGCAATTGCTGTATTTTTAACAGGTGTAACAGAGCCATTAGAGTTCATGTTCATGTTTGCAGCTCTTCCACTTTATGTTGTTTACGCAGTTTTACAAGGTGTATGCTTCGCTATGGCTGGTATTATCAACCTTAGAGTTCACTCCTTTGGAAATCTTGAGTTTATAACAAGAATTCCTATGTCTCTAAAAGCTGGATTAGGAGGAGATATCATCAACTTCCTTATCTGTGTTGTAGGTTCCTTTATCATTGGATACTTTGTTGCATACTTTATGATTAAGAAATTTAATTATGCGACACCAGGACGCTGTGGAAACTATATGGATGATGACGCAGCAGAGTCAGGCTCCACAGGTGGAAATGGCAGTGGAAATGGACAGGCAGAGCGTATTATCGCACTCTTAGGTGGAAGAGAAAATATCGTTCTTGTAGATGCTTGTATGACTCGTTTGAGAGTTACAGTAAAAGACGTTAATCTTGTAAAAGAATTAGAAGATTGGAAAAAAGAAGGTGCACTTGGACTTGTGAAGAAAGAAAATGGTATTCAGGCAATTTACGGTCCAAAAGCCGACGTTATAAAATCAGATATTAATGATATCTTATAATCAAAGTAACTGTTAAGCGAACAAACGCAGCGTATTGAAAAAAGAAAAATAATATTTCCAGCTGTGTATTCGAAAAAAGAAGAGTATAGAACAGAAGAACTAATATGACTGCCCTTACAGGCAGTCATGTTAAGTTACTATGAAAGTAGGGATAATATGAAATTACTAACTTGTAATGTACATAGTTTAAGAGAACTTGATTGTGAGAAGAAATTAAAATATTTTGTAGACGCAGTTTGTCGAGAAAATTTTGATATTATTGCGATTCAAGAAGTTAGTCAGACTATGGGTGGGGAAAAGGTCAAAGAAATAAAAAAAGAATATTATATGGGACCGGATGAGATTGAAATTACGGCGGATAATTATGCTATGACAGTGTCGAGCCTCCTAGAAAAAAAGGGCTATCCCTACTATTGGGGCTGGACACCAGCCAAAATTGGTTATAAAATATTAGATGAAGGAATCGCTATTTTAAGCCGTAAAAAACCAGAGGATATTTCTTCTTTTTATATTTCTTCTTCTGAGGATTATCAAAATTGGCGCTCAAGAAAAGCACTTGGCATTAAAGTAGACAATGTCTGGTATTATTGTGTTCATATGGGTTGGTGGCAGGAAGAAGGAGACTGCTTTAGTGATCAGTGGGAGCGATTGAGAAAACATTTTCCAGAGGGAGGAGACGTGTATGTGATGGGAGATTTTAATAATCCAGCACATATTAGACGAGAAGGATATGATACAGTCCTTTCATCTGGATTTTTTGATACCTATCATCTTGCTAGACAAAGAGATGATGGTATGACAGTAGTAAAAGCGATTGACGGTTGGAGAGATAAAGAGGAAAAAAATAAAATGAGAATTGATTTTATTTTTAAAAACAATTCCAAATCTGTGCTATCTTCTAAAGTTATATTTAATGGCAAAAATGAACCAATTATATCTGACCATTTTGGGGTTATGATAGAGGAAGGAGAGTAATGTTATGAAGGAAATGCAGACAAGAGGAAGTGGAATTCTTCTTCCTATTTTTTCACTCCCATCTTCTTATGGGGTTGGAACAATGGGACAAGAGGCTCGAAATTTTGTAGATTTTTTGCAGGAGAGCAAACAAAAATACTGGCAAATTCTTCCAGTAGGACAGACAAGCTATGGAGATTCTCCATATCAGTCATATTCTATTCACGCAGGCAATCCATATTTTATTGATTTGGATATTTTAAAAGAGGAAGGCTTATTAAAAGAAGAAGAGTATGCCAATAAAACTTGGGGGGCGAGAGAAGATCGTGTAGATTACGCTGTTTTATATAATCAGCGTTATGAGGTTTTAGAAAAAGCTTTTTCACGTTTTGAAAAAAATGAGGCGTATTGTGACTTTTTAGAGCAGGAAAAAGATTGGGTCGTTGATTATGCCCTATTTATGAGCCTCAAGGAAGAAAATGGCGGAAAAGGCTGGTATGAGTGGGAAGATGGGCTTCGTTTTCGAGAAGAAAAAGCATTGGACGACGCAAAAAATCGCTTGGGTGAGAGAATAGAGTTTTGGATTTTTGTGCAGTATGAATTTTATCATCAGTGGCAGAAATTGCATCAGTATACAATGGAAAAAGGAATTAAAATTATTGGGGATATTCCTATTTACGTTGCGTATGATAGTGTCGATGTGTGGGCAAGTCCACAGTATTTTGAACTTGACGAGGAGAAAAATCCGATTAATGTGGCAGGTTGTCCTCCAGATGCTTTCTCAGCGGTCGGACAGCTTTGGGGAAACCCACTATATAATTGGGAGTATATGAAAAAGGAAAAATATAACTGGTGGAAAGTACGATTAGAAAAAGCACAAAGCTTATACGATATCGTTCGTATTGACCATTTTAGAGGATTTGAGAGCTATTATTCCATCGCAGCGGGCAGTGAAAATGCTTTAGGTGGCTGCTGGAGAAAAGGACCTGGAAGTGAATTATTCCAAGTTTTAAGAGAAGAAATGGGAGAAATTGAAGTTATCGCAGAAGACCTGGGATATTTAACTGAAGAAGTAAAACAAATGCTAAGTGAGAGTGGATTCCCAGGTATGAAGCTTTTACAGTTTGCTTTTGATTCGAGAGAGAGTGGAAACTATCTTCCACATAATTATGTGGCAAATAGTGTGGGATATATTGGAACACATGATAACGATACAGCTTTTGGATGGCTTCACACAGCGGACCCAAAAGATGTAGAGTATATGAGAACATACTTTGACTTTGACGAGCAGGGCGAGGACGAAGAAGGAAAGAAAAAATTAGCATGGAAATTAATTAGAAAAGCGATGGCTACAGTATGCAATACGATTATTATAACCATGCAAGATTATTTAATGCTTGGCAGTGATTGCAGAATAAATACTCCTTCCACGCTCGGAAATAACTGGACTTGGAGAATGGAAAAAGAGGCAATAACACCAGAACTAATCCAAGAGCTCCAAAGAATTACTGAATTATATCAAAGATAAGAAACGATAGGGATGTTTCGTAAATAGTATAAATAAATATGTGCTCACCAGAGAATGTTGGCTTAGTTTTTATTAAGTTGACATTCTCTTTTTTTTAAAATATAAGTTTTGTTCACAGTTTGTGCAATATTTCATGCTATACTCCATTTCATATAATTTAATCTGTCAAATGCTGAGCCAAAAACAAGTAAAATTTTGTTGTATCGCTCTTTTGGCAGAGATTTTCAGAATAAGGATGGATGGTATGGATAAGTTAAGAGAAAAATTAAGAAAAATTATGTATGGACGCTATGGAATGGATGCCTTGTCTCAAGTGATGGTTTATATTTCCCTAGCTTTGTGGGTAGTGACGATTATTTTTAGAAGTTCTATTACAGATGTGATGGCGCTTGTTTTTCTCTTTGGAGCATATTTTCGTATATTTTCTAAAAATATTCCAAAGAGATATGCAGAACTCCAAAAATTTGAGATGTGGAAACAGAAAATAAAAAGAACTCCGCAGACTGTTGCAGCGAGAAAGATGTATCATATTTATAAATGTCCACAGTGTAAGCAAAAAGTTAGAGTGCCAAGAGGAAAAGGACGAATCGAGATTTCTTGTCCAAGGTGCAGAACAAAATTCATTAAGAAAAGTTAGTTGAGGAAAAGGATTGTTGGTAGATGGAAGAGATTTTTTAATTTGTCGGCAATCCTTTCGTTATGAAAGGGAGAAAAACTTTGTTTGGATATATTATATTAAATAAACCTGAAATAAAATTTAAGGAATTTGATATTTATCGAAGTTATTATTGTGGTTTATGTAAAGAATTAAAAAAGAGTAGTGGAAATTTCTCAAGATTTTTATTATCTTACGATATGACATTTATTTATATTCTACTCACCTCTCTCTATGAACCAAAGACGACGGTTGTAAGAGAGCGATGCGGATTAAATCCTGCTAAAAAACAGCTTATTCTCAGAAATGAGATTGGGGAATATATTGCAGATATGTCTACAATTATGAGCTATTATAAATGCCGAGATGACTGGAAGGATGAAAGGAAACTTAACGCAAAGGTTTTATTGGAGATTATAAAAAGAAAAAATAAAAATTTGAGTAAGAAATATCAAAAAAAAGTGAAAAATATTTCCTATTGGATGAAGAAGATTGATGAGGGTGAGAAGAAAAATAATCAAAATATCGACGAGATGGCGGGATATTTTGGACAGATTATGGCGGAGCTTTTTGCCTATAAAGAAGATGAGTGGCAGCAGAGTTTAAGAAAAATGGGATTTTTTCTTGGAAAATTTATTTATCTGATGGATGCCTATGATGATTTTTTTGAAGACTTAGAAAAAGGAAATTATAATCCATTTTCGGAAATGAGTGGAGAAGAAAATTTTGATGAGAGAGTTGGAAAAATTCTTCTTATGATGATGGCAGAGTGTACAAGAGTATTTGAACAACTGCCGATTATAGAAAATGTGGAACTCTTGAGAAATATACTTTATGCGGGAGTTTGGGTAAAGTATGAGCAAGTAAAAAATAGAGAAAATAAAGAAAAATAAAGTTGAAATTGGTAAACAGCGATTTTTTGAATTCAAAAATAGAAGAGAAAGAAATGAGGAAAAAAGATGGATCCATATAAAATACTCGGTGTGCCAGAAACTGCGTCGGATGAAGAGATAAAAAAGGCATATCGAAGATTGAGTAAAAAATATCATCCTGATGCCAATATTAATAATCCAAATAAGGATGAGGCGGAGAGAAAATTTAAAGAAGTACAATCGGCGTATGAAACAATTATGAAAATTCGAAGTGGCAGGGGACAAAATACAGGCTACGGTGGGCAAAGTAATGGATATGACCAGAGCAGAGCTTACTCAAATACACAAAGAGAGTACGAAGACGAGCGAGACGGCAATTATTATAAAGCGGCAACAAATTATATAAATAGTGGCTATTATAGCGAAGCTTTAAATGTGTTGAACCAGATAACCAATCGAACGGCTCTTTGGTATTATTTAAGTGCCAGAGCCAATATGGGAGTTGGCAATAATGTCATGGCAAATGAATACGCTGAGCGAGCTGTCGAGATGGAGCCAGGCAATATGATTTATCGCCAATTCCAAAATCAGCTCCAAAATGGTATGACATGGTATACACAAAGGAGCACTCCATATGGTGGCATGACACCGTACGGAAGTGGAGGATGTGTTCAGTGTTGTATGATGCAGTTATGTTGTAATCTAATATGTCCTGGTAGTATGTGCTGTTATATTTAGGAAAAAATTATCATTGTATTTCGATTTATTTTATGCTATAGTAAGAAACTAGGGATTGCTAATAGAAAGGAAGAAAAATCGTGAATCAGACAGTAAAAGAAAAATTTGCCAAGATTGCTCCAATGATTTCCCGTACTCCATTATTAGAGATAAACTTAACTTATAAGGGAGAGCCAAGGGTAATTTATGCGAAAGCAGAATATTATAACTTATCAGGAAGTATTAAAGATAGAGTAGCATATTATATTTTGAAAAAAGCTTATGAAGATGGAATAATTAAAGAGACAGATAAGATTGTGGAGGCGACAAGTGGAAATACTGGTATCGCATTTTCTGCACTTGGTTCTTACTTAGGACATGAAGTTATCATCTATATTCCAGATTGGATGAGCATGGAAAGAATTAATATTATGAAAAGCTACGGCGCTAAAGTTAGACTCGTCTCAAGAGAAGAGGGGGGATTTTTAGGTTCTATCGCCCTTACAGAGGAGTTGGCAAAGGGAGGAGATATTTTTCTTCCAAGACAGTTCTCTAATGAAGACAATACAATGGCACATTATCTGACGACAGGAGATGAGATTGTAGAGCAACTCGCTGCGATTGGGAAGAAGGCAGATGGTGTTGTCGCTGGTGTGGGAACTGGCGGAACTATCATGGGTATTGGAAGAAGATTAAGAGATAGCAACCCAAAATGTCAGGTTTATCCACTTGAGCCACTTAACTCACCGACTATTTCAACAGGGTATAAGGTAGGAAAGCATAGAATCGAGGGAATTTCAGATGAATTTGTTCCATCTATCCTACATATGGAGGAAATGTCAGATGTTGTTTCTGTCGATGACGGGGATGCCATTATTATGGCACAGATGATTTCTCAAAAACTCGGTGTCGGTGTTGGAATTTCTTCTGGGGCAAATTTAGTAGGAAGTATTATGGCTCAAAATAAGCTTGGAAAAGATAGCACAATTGTAACTGTGTTTGCCGATGATAATAAGAAATATTTATCGACAGATTATACAAAGGCTCAGCCGATAAAAGAGGGATATATCACAAAAGATGTAGAACTTATCGATATGACAGCTTATAGATTTTAAAATGACCTCTTAGAAAAAGGCAGAGAGTACTTTGTTTTATAGATCAGAGAAGAGGAGAATTTATGCGATTTCAAAAAATCCAATTAAGTGACAAAGAAACTTTTGATTATTATTTTAGTAAAGTAAGTTCAAGAATCTGTGATAAGTCTTTTGCAGCGTCCTATGTGTGGAAAGATTATTATAACGAAGAGTTTGCTATTGTGGAGGATATGCTAGTTATTAAAGCGGAACATGATTATATAAGTTTTAGCTATCCAATCGGACATGGAGATGCAAAAAAAGCTTTAGATGAGATTCGTGCATATTGCAGGGAAAATGATATTCCATTTTGTCTTCACAATATCACAAAAGAAAACGAGGCTTGTCTAGAACAATTTTATCCAGGTGAGATTGAAGTTCTCTATAGCAGGGATGACGAGGATTATATTTATGAGTCAAAAGATTTGATTACTTTAAAGGGAAAGAAATTTCATGGAAAGAGAAACCATATCAATAAATTTAAAGAAAATCATGAATGGAATTACGAAGCTATTTCCGATGCAAACAGACAAGAATGTCTAGAAATGTTAGAAGTTTGGAAGCAGGCAAACTGTGAAGCGGAGAAAGTTACAGAAGATGATGAGAAAAATGCAGAGGCATGTGCAGCTAAAACTGCCCTTACCTATATGGAGCAATTAGGACTGGTAGGTGGAGCGATTCGTGCAGAAGGTAAAATCATCGCTTTTTCGATGGGAGAGCCAATTAATGAGGATACATTTGTTGTTCATTTTGAGAAGGCATTTGGCATGATTCAGGGAGCTTATCCGATGATCAATCAGCAGTTTGCAGAACATGAGGCAAGTGAATATCGCTATATTAACCGTGAGGAGGACTGTGGTGAGGAAGGACTTCGAAAGGCGAAGCTTTCTTACCGACCAGTAATGATGGCAGAAAGAGGCATGGCTTTTTTAAAAGCAGAAGCTAATCTATTGCCGATTGCGAGTTAAAGATATAAGAAAGCTGGAGTAATATGATATATCGTATTTCTCCAGCTTCCATTATGAGAGAAACTTATAAAAATATTTGATAAAATTTATATTCCGAAGTATAGAAAAGGATTGACATGGTACGACAAAAAAGGTAATATATCAAAAAGAAGGTAACTTTTGAGGAAGTGAACTAAAAGTGAACTAATAGGAGGTTTATAATGAAACATTTAATCGATCCGATGGATTTATCCGTAGAAGAAATTGACCAGATGCTTGATTTAGCCGATGACATTATTCTGAATAAAGATAAATATAGAGAGGTATGCAAGTATAAGAAACTCGCTACCTTATTTTTTGAGCCGAGTACAAGAACTCGCCTAAGTTTTGAGGCTGCTATGATGGAGCTTGGAGGAAATGTACTTGGTTTTTCTTCCGCAGATTCCTCTTCTTCTGCAAAGGGAGAGAGCGTTGCTGATACAGTAAAAGTTGTTGAGTGCTATGCTGATATTATCGCTATGAGACATCCAAAAGAGGGTGCTCCTTTTGTGGCGGCAAATAACGTAAATATTCCTGTTATTAATGCAGGTGACGGTGGACATAACCATCCAACACAGACTTTAACAGACTTACTAACCATTCGTAGAACGAAGGGAAGACTTAATAATTTAAAAGTAGGATTTTGTGGCGACTTAAAGTTCGGTCGCACTGTTCATTCTTTAATTAAGGCTCTTTCTAGATATGAGGGAATTGAGTATATTTTAATTTCTCCAGAAGAACTTCAAATACCAGAATATTTAAAGAAAGACGTATTTGAGGAGAAGAAACTCCCATATAGAGAGGTTACTTCTATGGAAGAGGTTATGCCAGAGCTTGATATTTTGTATATGACAAGAGTACAAAAAGAAAGATTCTTTAATGAGGCAGATTATATTCGTTTAAAAGACACATATATTTTAGATTTGGAGAAATTAGAGCTTGCCAAGAAAGATTTAGCAATTCTTCATCCACTTCCAAGAGTAAATGAAATTTCTGTAAAAGTGGACAAAGACCCAAGAGCGTGCTATTTTGAGCAGGCATTGAATGGAAAATATATTAGAATGGCGTTGATTATGACAATGTTGGGGGTAAAGCCAGATGAAGATAGATAGTATTAAAAATGGAATCGTATTAGATCATATTACTGCTGGAGAGAGCATGCGTCTTTATAATGACTTAGGTTTAGATAATTTAAAATGTTCCGTTGCCATTATTAAAAATGTTCCAAGTAAAAAAATGGGAAAAAAGGATATTATTAAGATTGCAGACCAGTTTGATTTAGATTTAGATGTACTTGGATATATTGACCCAGATGTAACTGTCTGTGTAATTCAAGAGGGCAAGATTGTAGAGAAGAGAAAGGTAGAACTTCCAGAAAAGCTTGTTAATATTGCAAAATGTAAAAATCCAAGATGTATTACATCTGTAGAGCCAGAGATTGACCAGATTTTTAAACTTGTAGATAGAGAAAAGAGAATTTATCGTTGTCAATACTGCGAGGCGAAAAAATCTAGTAAGAATTAATTTGTTTTATTAAGAATTAATTTGTTCTATATGGTAAGGAATATATAGGAAATTATATAGGAAATATATATTGAGAGTCACGGTGAAAATTATTTTGCTGTGGCTCTTTTTGTTCCATAGGGGATACTCTATGAAATATTTTATAAAATATTTAGATTGGAGATAGTAGAGATAAATATTGAGACAGATAGTGGGGAGAGACGCCGAGGGAGCAAGCAGGGATATCCCCCGCAAACACGTTCGTTCTCACGATTTTTCGACATACGCTGATTTATGCTGCTCCCGTGAAACTCGCTGCGCTCAGACAGTCACTTCCGCAGCAAAGCTAAGTATGTCAAAAAATCGCTCCACTCTCTATCGTTTGCGGGGGATATCTCTGCTTGTTCTATCGGCTGTGTACTGGCGAAACATTTTGAAATTAATGTATTGAAGTGGTTGAAAATTAGGATGGCTAGTATTTTGATGTTTTGAATTGACTTTGTATAGGCTGTATGAGAGAAAATTTTTACCTCGGATTATAAAAAGTCCCGCCGGGTTGCGCGTAACAATCAAAGATTGCCATAGGTGTGGCGGGTTCTGTTATTGTTATAATATGTTAGACTATATTTTTTGTCAAGGCTTAATAATTTTAAATTCAATGACGAATATTTTTTAAGATACTAGTAGAGGAGTAAGAAAAGTATTTTGCAAAATTAAAATAAAAATAGATAGCTAGGATGTGAATGGAGTAATTATGAAATTATTTTGTAATTACTTCATTTTTTTTTATAATCCATAGAATAAAAGATGCAATGAATGAATGTATTGAAAAGGGAATTTTAGTAGAATATCTGAAACGAAAAGGGAGCGAGGTGTGAAATATGCTAATAATAGAATATTAAATTACATATTATCTAAATATACTAAATAGCTAAATAAAAAATACCTCTATAGCATATTATTTTATTGTGTTTTGCCAGTACACAGCTGATAGAGGCAGCAGGGATATACTCCGCAAACGATAGAGAGTGGAGCGACTTTTCGACATACTTAGCTTTGTTGCGGAGCGACTGTTTGAGCGTAGCGAGTTTCGCGAGAGCAACATAAATCAGCGTATGTCGAAAAATCGTGGGAACGAACGTGTTTGCGGAGTATATCCCTGCTGCCTCTATCAGCGTTTCCTCTCACCCCTCAATTTCGAAACTCACACTCACAGAGTACCCCACATTCTATTATTTTACAAGCGAAAACAGATTCGCTGTTTTATAGAGTATAAAAATTGATTTCTGCGAGAAAAAAGCCAGATATCTTGCAAAAAAAATCATTATAGTGTAGAATATGTTTTAAAATAAAATAATGATGTAAGGAGAAGTGATGATATATGGTAGATAAAAAAACTCCCCATCAGGCGATGGGAAAGAAAGAGATTAGCAAACCGGACGATTTTACAAAACCAGAAGAGCTTTATAGTAGGCTCATACAGACGATTAAGCAGTATCATCCTTCTACGGATCTTAGTTTGATTGA
>JBJEOA010000023.1:0-14251 GCA_051880475.1 Lachnospiraceae bacterium
ACAACGAAATACGTGCAAAATGGAAGATACTGCTCATAGGTATAATACCTTCTATTGGTTGGCGTTCGATTGGCTTTTAAAATTCCTTCTCTATCCCATCGTTGCAATGTTTTTACAGAAACACCGATTCATTTTGCAAAATCTTTTGGTTTATCATTTATTCCATTTGATATGTTCATAATACACCTCCGTGAGTATATTATAACATATTTTATCCTGTTTTTCAATTATTTTAATTGCTTAACATTCCTCCTTGTCTAGGTTGTATTATTGGATATTATATTAATAATGTTGGAGTCAAAAAGTATTTTTCCCCAACGGATGTCTGTGAATTGCTCCGCTGCTTAGCAACTCTCGCAATTCTAATATGTTATGTATATCATTATATCAAAAAAATATCCAAACAACAATAGAATAATACGCAGATATTAGAAAAAATGTATAAAAAATTTATACCTTCTTACTATTTTCTGCTGATAATACTCTTCATCTTTCCTACTCAAAATCTTTATTTAGCCTTAATATCACTCCAATATGATATGCAATCAAATACGGCAGTCTCTCCTTTTGGCTACTTAGCTCACAGCCTAATAATTCTCGTATTTTTCCCATACGATAATTTACCGTATTGCGATGTGTATACATCTTAGATGCAACTTCTTGTAAACTTCCGTCGCTAAGCAAATATCGAAATAATGTCTCTGTATACATACTATTTTTTGCGATATCGTATTTTAAGAGTGGATCCATCATCTCATGATAATATCTTAAAAGTAATGTATCATCTGGAACAGAGTATAAGAGCTTATAAAATCCCATATCTTTAAATCTTACAATCTCCATATTTTGAAGCGCCGCACATCGAGAGGCCGATATTGCTCCGTGAAAACAATCCGCAAGATTCTCATAAGAATCTACCGCTTCACTCATTCCAACGCAGACAGAAATCTCTGGAAATGCCTCCTTAATCGTTCTTATAATCTGTGTTACTATTTCCTCCGCCACATCTTGTTTTTTCTCATTCATCAAAATCATAAAACGTTTCTCATATCGAAAAATTAGATAGAAGAAATTATAATGCCTCAAAGCAGTATGTAACCGCAAGACACTTCTCCAGTCCGCTACACTCTTAAAAGCACCACTTTGCTTTGCTCGAATTGCAATCATTTGAAATCCCTGTTCCTCCTCAAAAAATTCATCTAATTTTTCTCTGCTCGCCTCTATCTCTTGCGGAGAAAAAACGACATTGAGTACAGTTTGGGCAATTAATTCTTCTTTCCTACTACTTTGATTAATCAAAGAGCAACATTCACGCACAAACTCTGTAATATACATATCCCAAGGCATAGTCAATAAAGGCAACGTCCTCTCCTCACAGTAATCGCATACACTCTTTGGCACTTTTTGAACATACTTTCCAATATTAATGACAATTCCCACACAACGACTCTCGTCTAACTTATCAATTAATCGAAAAATATCTTCATCTGTTTTTAACGAATATCCCCCCACTACTACCAATTCATTTCCCCAAAAAAATTCTGTTATTGTAGTGTCCTCCATCATATGTACCCAGGTAACGACATGCTCTAAATTGTCTTTTCCTGCTAGCACCTTTAAGTGATACTGTTTTTTTGTAAGATCAATCAATTCTCTAAGCGTTAATGCCATGCAATATCCTCCTCTTATTTCTTTTTTATAGTATATCATATTTTGTGCTATTAGCACATATTTTTTGGAAATATTTAATATATACACACATTGTAAATGAGATAAAAAAGTATATAATAATGATTATAAAACAAAGAACTTATCAAAGATTAAAATAAATGGAGGTGCATACTATGATGACTTTTTCACAGATTTCTTTCACAAATGATACTACAAACCAAACTCCTTCTTGGATGAAGATGGACAATTTTGTTGATTATGTTTATCCACATGAGAAATTGTCCTTATATAATCGCCTGCGTAAATTTTTCATCTCTCTCGTATAAAATTTTTTCGAAGAGAAAATAAACAGCCAAAAAGATAATCATATCTTAAGAATATAAATTTCATATCTATCGCACAAAAAAAGAAGCGGTCGGGAAATTTCTTTTCCGACCACTTCTTTTTTACTGCATTTTCAGCTTCTCAATTTTTCTAATTTAAAAGCAATAATGCTTATGCTCTCCAAAGACCATGTAAATTACAGTATGCATATACAGCCTCTACTTCATCACCTTCACAGATTGCAAAACATACTTCTGGTTTTTCGCCAGGATTTAATGCTTTTCTCTGATTTCCCTGTTTTGTCTGTAGGGATACCCACTCGATATAATGTTCTGGTAACATAGGATGTTCCACAGAACCTACTTTTACCTTTACGATATTTCCCTCTACCTCGTATGCAGGTACGTGTTTTTCAACTGCCGCATCCACTGTACCAGGAATAATCTCTGTCATTTTTTGTCCACAGCACATAACTGGTACACCTGCATCCTTTACCATAGCAATGATATTACCACAGTGCTCACAAATAAAAAATTTCTGTTCCATCATAGTTCCTCCTTGTATTATCTATTATAGTATTATTTATATAGTGCCAGAATCAAAGTATTAAAGTAATTCTGGATTAGCACTCATACTTGCATATGTAGCTACAGAACAATCAAATCCTTTAATATGTCCATAAAGCCATTCAATAACATTTCTCTGGACAGCTTGTACGAATTCCTCTGTCGGTCCTTCTATTTCCATCAACATCTCATTAAGCTCTCCTACTGCCTTCTTGAAATCTTCATGTTTTTGTTTATGCTCTGCAATGCCTGGATAACCGATTTTTTCTTGTAATTCTTCCTCGGCTTTAAAATGAAATTCCGTATAATCTTCTAGATAACCTAACATTTTAATTGCTTCTAGCTTTCCACCATTTTTTTCACAACAATTTACAAGATTATTAATTCTCTCGATTAATTCCTTATGCTGATCATCAATTACTTTGTTACCAGTTACTAAACTCTCATCAAATTCAGCGTACATATTCATCGTCTCCTTATATTATTTATGATTTTATATTATACCGCTAATTTCTTCTTCTGTAAAGGACACAAACGAATCAATGCATAAAAAATATGTGGGGAAAACTTGTATTTTTTTGTAAACCATTTTATTTTTTAGGTTGACATTTTGTATTTTTTTAGTATAATCTATTTAAATAAAAAATTTTAAAGGAGATATAAACAATGAATACAGTAACTGGAAACAAAAAATCCCTTTTGAGTGTAAAACAAATTGCCAGCATTGGAGTAATGGCAGCCGCCATCTGCTTATTAGCCCCAATGTCTATCCCTATTGGTCCTGTGCCAATCTCATTAACAAACTTAGTTATCTATTTTTCTCTCTACATACTGGGTATGAAAAAAGGAACATTAAGCTATCTTATCTACCTGCTTATCGGTATGGTGGGACTTCCCGTTTTTTCTGGCTTTACAAGTGGTCCAGGAAAACTCTTTGGTCCAACCGGAGGATATCTAATTGGATTTATCCCTATGGCAATTTTAGCAGGTATTGTGATTGACAAATATACAGATAAAAAAATACTCTGCCTTCTTGGGATGATTGCGGGAACTATTATTTGTTACGCTCTTGGCACTGTCTGGCTTGCTTACCAGGCGGATATGGATTTTACCGCAGCTATGTGGGCGGGTGTTATTCCTTTTATTCCTGGAGATTTAATTAAAATGATTCTCGCTATGTTACTTGGACCACAGATTCGCGAGCGATTAAAACAGGCGAATTTATATGACTAATCATTATCAATAAGACTTTTCATTTTATATATGCAAAAGTATCTAAAAAAGGAGACTATCAAATTTTATAGTCTCCTTTTTTCTAAATTTTCATACATCTGCAAGCCATTTTTATCCGTCTAGACAAAAGTTTTCAAAGATAATATTCACATTTTTTATTTTATTCCCTGTAGAAATTTTCCACAAATTTTCTTGCACTTATATCCAAAGGATTTCTTCTTTATGCGAAAGATTCCCCACATACCAGATTCTACATCCCATCCAAAACTTCCCGAGCGGTAAAGATAATCTCCTGGACAGGACGCTCCATCTTTTAACTCCATATCAAATCGGTTTCCAATGCTAATTCCTCCTTGCAGTGCAATCTCTCTCGATAAACTATCATTTGGCTGTTCTCTCCACATATGACCATGTACAGCAAACGATACATTTCTCGGTTTATCAGCAGGCATCGCTGTGCGGAAAATAATACGGTCTCCTGGATATGCTTTCCATATAGGTGTTGCTGGGTCTCCGTGGACTTTGCTGCTAAATACCTTCCAAATTCTTTTATCTCTCTTTAGTCGATTTGCAAATCGCTCCGAGCGATAATTATATCCTTTCTCTCCTGTATCTTCTGGATCTACAGATTCCCCTTCATCCGCTGCAGCGGTTTCGATTAAATTTCCCTCGGCATCTAAAAGTCGAATTCCATTTTGAATAAATACTACATATTCTCGAAAGCTCATTTCACCTGGAGCTGTAATAACTGCCTGTTCCGCAAAACAATTTTTTCGTCTTGTAAAGTTTTCATACCAGACTGAACCCGCTGGCTCAACAATAACTGCACCAAATAATCCGTGATGGCGATGGTTTCTCATATCTCCAAAAGATTGAAGAAGACATGTGCCGTATTCTCGATCTGCCCTCCATAAATATCGCTTGCTTTCTCCGATTCCTACTGTCTGCTCTCTCTCATTATATCCCACATTAATTCCCGAATCATTAACTGGGTCATACTGCAAAAACTGTGGATTTAAAGAAACTCTCTCGGACGGCTTATGTTTTATGTCGAGAGGAACTCTCGGATAATCCTGATAAGGAATTGGATGATTTGGATCCCATATATTGTGCAGTATGACTTCTATCCAATCTCCCGCATTCGCTCTTAAAATCAAAGGCTTTGGTTTGCATTTTCCTTCTAAAATGAAATCTACATCCTCCAGTGGAGCAAATACTAATCCATCTGGATCATGGTCCCCGTAGCGATTATAAATTAAATCTGTCTGAATTGCGGCAACCTCATAATGCCTTATTATATCATCTTTTCCTGGACAAGGTCGAAGAGGCAAAATTTGATTTTTTCCCTTGCATAGTGGTTTTAAACGTTTCTTATATTTTCCATAGACACGGATAATTCCCCAAAGTCCTAACCAAGCATCATCAATTCCACCAAAATAATATAAATAATCTCCCGCCTCATAAGGTTCTTTGATATTTAAATTAAAAGCCTCTGAAACTCCAATTGTCTGAGATGAGGCAATAGGCGACCTTGGATCTGCAACTTCTTTTCTCCACGACATACCAGTGACATTAAAGGAATGCTGTTCCTCGTGAGCTCCGTCAATCAAACGAATCATTAATTCATCCCCAGGATAAGTCTCTAAAATCGGAGTTGCCGGGTCTCCATGTACCAAAGAACTGAAAATATACGCTGGATCCTCATGTCTTTTTAGTCTCTCTCTCATCGGTTCCGCGCGGTAATTCACACCCATAACTCCCGGATCATCGTGAGAGCCCGGGACTGCTGGCGGATTTAGAGGTTTTCCGTCTTTATCAAATAAAAATGTAAAGTCATGAACAAAGAGAGCAAATTCTCGGAAGGAAGAACCATCTCTTCTTCGAATCACCGCTTTTGTCCCAAATTTAAGTTCTTTTCCGTTTCGTATATTATGAAATGTCGCTCCTGCCTCCTCGATAATTAATGCCCCAAACACACCGTGAAGCTGATGTGCATTGGCAAATAGATGGTCATGGAAGAATACTGTTCTAAGCTCCTCATCTGCAAAAAATCGCTCTACCAATGTCTCATACTTCCTCGCTCCTGCGATATTATTCCAGCCGTTTGCCGCACCGTCTGATGTAATTGTATCAAATTTTACGAGATGCACATGATGTCCTACGATATCTGTCTTCGTTTTAAGCTGAAACGCATTTCCTTCCAAAAATTCTGGAAGTAAATTTGTAGTCCTCAATTCAATACAATCTCCTGCATTTGCACGAATAACCAAAGGCTCTACTTGTATTTTTTGTTCCTCCACTTTTTGAATATAGGCATCAAGACCGCCGTGGCGTTCTAGCTCCTCCTTCAAGACAAAAAAGCGTCCTTCTGGGTCATGCCATCCATATCGATTATATGTCAGTTTCGCCTGCACTAATGCAATTTCAAATACTTTGACTTTATCACATTTATTTTCTTTATCGGATTTATTCTCTTTATCATATTGGCTATCTTTATCACATTTATTCTCTTTACTGCATTCACAGTATCCATCACATTTTCCCGCAGTATGACAAGGACAAGTATCTGTATATAAAGCTCCAGGAGCTGGATGCTTCACGAAATTCGCTCTCTCAAGAGGAGTAGGATATTGTGTCACATTTCCCTCCTTATCTAAAACTCCACAAGGAGGCTGAAGCGGCGGTTCTCCCACTTTCCCTCGAATGAAATTTGGATATCCTGGATGCAGCTTATCTTTTTCAGGTGGCTGTTTTCTATCTTTTAATGGACAAAGAGCAGGTATCTTTGTGCCGTCAGGCAATCTTCCACTTCCATCTTCTAATCGGTCGTGAATCCTCCACAGAGTCCACATTCCTTCATGAAAATGTGGATAGAGATGACAGTGAAAAATGACATCTCCAATTACTCTATTTCTACTCCCCGCTCCGTATAAAATATCTAGAGTATAGCATTCTTGAGGACTAATCGTGATTGAATCTATAATCGTAGAGACAGGATTATCTTCCTCTAGTCTCCACTGATGATTATGAAGATGGAATACATGTGTCTCTTTAATTCCTCCGTGAACGAGGCGTATTTTTGCGGGATCACCTACATAAGCTCTGAGAATTGGAGGGGCAGGGTCCCCATAAACCCATGAACTCATAGAAATATCCTCTCCTGAATCTGCCATATCATGCGTTAATGGCATTCGATTTCTCATAGGTTCTGAGCGATAACTAATGGCAGTCGTTGAGGATGGCAAATTTGTCCTGTGGTCAATTGGAGGATTTCCATTTTTATCCAAAATTTCCAACTCGTCATGGAAAAATACGGAATACTCTCGAAATGCTGGTTTTCCCGGTATATAAATATCTGCCATTAAACCACTCTCTATTTCTCTTCCCGTCTCTGGATGAAACCATTTCGCTTCTGGAGGCTCTACAATAATTGCACCAAATAATCCATGGATATTGGTTGCCTCCTCACTGCTTCTAGAATCTGCCATATCGTGGAATAAAAAAACTCCCTCTGCACTAGCATACCAAGTATATAAAATTTCATTATTCGTTGTACTGTCTGGATTAAATCCTGTGCTAGTACCATCTGATGTCATGACATCATAGTCAAGACCCTGCACATGAATAGATAGCCTGCGGTTAAGCTTATGACAAAAACGTATTTTTACTGTATCTCCAAGATTCACTCGGAGTACAAGAGGCTCCACTTTCTCGTAAGGCTGCGGAGGTGTCTGCTGAAATCTACGAATAGCCTCTTTTTGTATTTGCTCAGATTCCTCTGCTAATACATACATAAGACCATCTGGGTCATAATCGCCGTATTTATTATACACAATAGGAATCTGAATCGCCTCTATCTGAAAATATCTCATCTTACAAGGAGAAGGATACTGACATAATTTCATTATGATTCACTCTCCTTTCCTAAGATGCGAAGATAATGGTTCGCTTCTCTAAGCACATGGTCAGCCAAAAGTGGCAAGATGACGGAACGTATCTGACAGTCTGTAATCCCTTCTGTACCTGCTGCCTTAAAATTTCGATACTGCATTGTCTTTTTTAATGTCTTCTCAGTTAAGCCATCCATCGCTCGACAATCTTGTTTTTTTGCCTTCTCAAGTAACTCACAATAATCTTTTGCAAATCCATCCGCCTTCTCGATCAATTCACATTCTGTCGGGTCAAGAAGCCCCCGAATAAACTGTGCGTGTTCCATCATAATCTGATTCCAAAATATTTCCATCGTTTTCATATCCTGAGACGGCATGCACCCTCTTTGTCCAATCTCCATTAATATCTGCCGATATAATTTTGCCTCTCGCAAAATATGTTCAATCAATAAAGGATAATTGCTTGTATACAATTTACACGATAAAACATCTTGAAGAATTTTTTCTTTAAACGCTATAAAACCGTTTAATAACCATAATGCTCTCTTATTTATCCTCCTAATTTGGCGTACCTTTTCTCTGTTTATCCTAATTAAACATCCCTCCTTCAATTTCTTTTCTGCCTGAGTAATCTCGGTATTAATAGGAATACCAGTCAATTTTCTCGTCTGACTTTCCGCCATCTCCGTGAATTTCGTGACAATTTCTCCCGATTGCAAAACGCTATCTTGTATCATTCCATCCGTAAGTTTCACAGCAAAGCTCAGCAAGTTTTCAAACTCTTCCCGAAACCAGTCGGCTTTCTTCCTATACTCTTTCTCTTTTGCAGGAAAAGCAGCCAGTAGAAATAATGCATGTTCTTTCATAATTCTACTGAAGAATAAATGAGTTTCCAATGATAAGGTTACATATCTTTTCATTTTCTATCATACCTTAATTTTATGTTTTTCTACATTATATGCACTTGCTATCTTAGAGTTAATTTTCTTTTATTTCAAAACATAATACTATCGCTAATCATAGCTTTATCTCTTGGGATATTTCATCACAAACTGCATAGTATACAATTTCCTTCCTTTTCTACTTACATATATCTTTCTATTCTATAAGATGTCAAAAAAAATTACTTACTTTTTCTATTTTTTTATGTCAATATTGAACCAAATACTTTTTCAATGCCTCTTATAGGTAGGTGCACCAAAAAGAAACTGGAGGTGAATACGGTGAATACAGACGAAGATTTGATTAAGCTGTGGAAAGCGGGCAATGAGCTGGCGTTTAATGCAATATATGACAGATATAAAGATATCGCTCTAAGGACAGCATGGCTATTATGTAAAAATTATGCGGATAGCGAGGATATTGTACAGGAAACTTTTGTATTATGTCATATGCATATTGACCAATTAAAAGAGGGGATGAGTTTTAAATCGTGGATGTTGAAAATTTTAGTGAGAAATGCGTGGAAATCAGTAAAGAAAGCAAAACGTGAGATACCAGAGGAAGAAAAAATGGATTCTGGATGGAATTGGGGAGTACAAGGCAAAGAACCGCTAGAGCAAACGCTAGAACAGGAAGAGAGTTTGGCGATTGGAAATGCGATAAATCAGCTTTCCAAAAAGCATCGAATGATTATTGTGTTATATTATTACAATGATTTATCTGTAAGAGAGATTGCAAAAATCATCGGATGTATGGAAGGAACTGTGAAATCGAGGCTGTATTTCGCCAGAAAGCAATTAAGGGAAATATTAAAGAAGGAGGGATATGAATGAAGGAAGATAAATTTGACGATATGCTAAGGGAAAGATTAAAAAAGGAGACGGAGCATATTGAGACCTCTAGTTTTTTGAAGGACAGTATAGATAGGGAAATTATGAGAAGACAGGAGGAATCTAGAATGAAGAAATTTAGTTTTAAAAAATTTGCAGTTGTGGCGGCAGCAGTTTGCCTGATGGTACCAGCGAGTATTTTGGCAGCTGGAAAAATAAGCGGATATGTAAGCCATGTTGATTTAACAAATTATGTTCACACAAATAAATGGAGCGAGCTTGGAGAGATAGAGAAAAAAGTAGGAATTAAGACAGATGCCATAGAGGAATTTTCTAACGGCTATAAAATGAAGGAAATATCAACGAATTTCTTTGACGCTCAAGACGATGATGGAAATGTGATGTTTACAGTAAAAGAACTGGACATTCAATATCAAAACAAAGAAAAACCAATTCTCTGGGCGACGATGCATAAAGCAGATGAGCGTATGAAAAATGCAGAAGAAGAATCTGAGGATAAGCCTAAGCCAAGCACAATAAAGGAATATGCTGGAATAAAAGTGGAATGTTATAATGTTGTATATAAGTTTGTTCCTCCAGACTACGAGTTGACAGATGAGGATAATGCTCTTTTGGAACAGGGAAATTTTACTATCTCTTATGGTACGGACGAAGTACAGATTCAACAAAATAAATATGTAAGCTGGGAGAAGAACGGAGTATCGTATACTCTTATGGGGTTTGATCTAGATTTGACAGATGAAGAAATGCTTGATATGGCAAGACAGATGATTTGACGCAGGACGAGACGGACGGACAGGGGACAGACCCCTGTCCGTCTCTCTGTCCGTCTAAATATTTGGAAAACAAATATCGAATGTGCTTCCTTTGCCAACGACAGAATTAACTTTTATATAACCTCCATGCCCTTCTATGATTTGTCTTGATAAAAATAACCCTACGCCTATCCCTTCCTTATCATGAACAGCTCTTCCTCTATAAAAACGATGAAATATCTTCGGAATTTCATCCTCTGACATTCCCATGCCCTGATCAGCAATTTTAACACCTGAAAACATTTCATAAGAAAAAGTATTAATTATAATCTTTGTTCCTTCGCCAGAATACTTTATGGCATTATCCAAAATATTATAAATAGCCTCAACAACCCATTTTTTATCCAGATAAAGTTTGACACCATCCCCGTCCTCTATCTCTATCACAATATTTTTTATTTTAGCTTTCGGGTATGCCTGATCTACAACCTTAGAAACGACTTCTTGCAAAACCACATTTTCTTTTTGAAACTGAAAAATACCCGTTTCCAGACGGGACATTTTCACCAATGCGTCTATTAATCCCTCAAGTTTTTTACTTTGAATATGGATTTCCTCCACATATTCCCTCGCCCTGCTATCCAAAGCGATTTCTCCAAGCAACTCAGAATAAATGAGAATATTCGTGAGTGGCATCTTAGTTTGATGGGAAATATTGGTAATAAGTTCTTTTAAATTATCCTTTTCCTCATTGATCTTTTTTTCTGACATGGATGAGGATGTAAGATATCTCATTAACTTGCTCTGAAGCTTTGAAAGTTCCGTTTCGTCAAAACAAGTCTCCTCAAATTCTCCATTTATTGCATCATCCAACATCTTATTCAAAATCTCATACTCTTTCCTTACTCCGCACTCTTTCCTTTTGAACATTTATATCTCCCATCTAAATACATAACCTATGCCATATATAGTATGTATCAATCTTAACAAATCTTCCACTCCACCGTCATTGCCTCTTCCGGCATCGGCGGGACCGTCTTTCTAAGCATTTTTTCTATTGCGGCTACAGGAACCTCATCCAATCGGCTACTGTTTCTCTCCAACTGTGTGCCCCAATTTGTTTCCAGATATATAATACGAACCATTGCTCCATATCGTTCAAATAGACGGATCTGCTTTTGTCTAGTGTCTTTAGTAATATCCGTTGCATTCCATACAAACGACTGGTGTGCTCTAAGATATACTTTAGCACATTCCTGTGCTTTCTGAATCACAATGCCCTGATTATCTGTCGGTTTTACATTCATTTCCCTGCGAATTTTATCCAATGAAATCATCGGATATTCCGGAATATTTTCTCGAATCCAAGTGTCCTTTCCAGTTCCAGGAAGACCCGACATCAGAATAATTTCTCCCCAGGTATCATCATAAAGGCTCTGATTGGGCATTACATTCCTGCCGTTCAAATATGCGTGTTTTGTATAATCATCCTGAAAAAGATATGGTTTATCGTAACAATCTGCCTCTTCTGTCAGAATTCGGCACAGTTCAATCTTTTCCAATTGCTCATCAATATTTGGTGCAATCCTCCCCTTCATGTCTGCCTCAGAAAGCAAACACAGAAGCTTCCAAGAGAAATCCGAGACCAGTTCTCCCATCGCAGCTACTTGTCTGGCTTTTCTCTCAGGATCTTTCTGGTCCAATAAATGTACTGGAAGCATATGATATCGCACTAAAGTACAGATTAATTCGCGTAGCTGCTGTCTTTCCTTATTTCCACATAAACCGCATGTTTTCCATAAAAATTCCCGTGTCATCAAACTTCCAATAGACGAATGATGGGGTGATACCCATTTATCATCTTCCAACTTTGTGGTTCTGATTTTTCCAACATCATGAAACAGAGCTGCCGTAAACAACCCTATTCTCTGAGTTTGATCAAGAATCCAGAATTCAGGCTTCTTTATCAATTCCGCACATACCATCTGTGTATGTATATAAACATTGCCTTCGCCGTGAAATTTCGGATTTTGCTCGACATTTTTCATCTCAGAGAAAAAAAATCCAATCGGTGATGTTTCTATATCTTCCCAGTTAAGAACTTTGTCCAAAGAAGCAGGTAACAGCTTTTCTATCTCGTTTATAAAATCCATTTTACTCTTCCTTCCTTACCATTACTTAACTAAATAAACCACTGGCACTTTCCTTCGTATGTTTTAGAAAAATAAGCTTTCTGTCAGTACTGCTAATTGGTTCGGAATAATCGGCCGTTCAATCCAATGTGTCTCTGAAAAATCCACGCACTGCAAGAACGCAGCACGAACAAATTTCATGCGATCTACTACCTGTCCATTTTCTTCCACCTTAATATATAAACCTTCCATCAAACCAGAAAGTTCTGTTTCATTGCAATTTCGCTCTGGGTCCAGTCCCAGCTTTAACGCAGATTGATACAGGCTTTCTTTCTGATTTCCAGTAACATAATTTGACTGTCCAAGCAACTTTAGTATCTCATCTTTGCTCTTATAAACTCCTGTTCCAAGAACAGGTACCGATACAATCGGCAAATCCTTTAATAATTCCTGTCTGGAAGGTGTGTCCAAAAAGATGCCTGATTCTCTATCAAGAACATCAAATTCCAGAAAATAATGCGGCAGCGCATCATAATACACGGTATGCTTGGCATACATCCATTCTCCATACATGATATATCTGGTTCCGAGTATTTTATAAAACGCCTCCTTATGAACCGTAGCCCATTGCTTCATCATATTGTAATGACGTTCTCGATAGCCACCAGTAAGATAATGTCCACGGCTTTGAAGCAGTAATTCTCCATTTTGATCAAAAGAAATCGCCGAATTGGCGCCGTCACATTTTTCTTCAATCACCAAATGCTTTCCTGCAATTTCAGAAAAAGGAATTTGGCTTAAGTCCTCATCCCCAGGCTGCAGACGCGAACCTTCAATATGTGGGGTACGAGGGTATTTATGTATTCCAAACTGATTCACTTATCATCACCTCGCTCTATCACTCAATCGTAGCCACCATAAAGAGATGACCTTCTACTCCGTCAAAATGCAGTTTTGTACAGCCTGCATCGCCAAACATCCTTGTCAGCTTCTCTTTTGTCAACAGATGGATATGTTCTGGATTATCATCAGATTTGGATGGCACAGATACAACCACATACTGTTTTGCCATTTTTACCGCAGCTGCAATAGCTTTCTCTACATCTGGAATATGTTCCAACACTTCCAACATTGTTACTACGTCGAACGAATTCTCAGCAAATGGCTGATCACAGATATTTTTCTTTTTCGCATGTAACTGTGTAAATCCACCTGAAGACAATTCGTTTAAAAAAGTAATCCTTTTATCCAAAAGATCCAGTGCTGTTACCTGTATCCAAGGAAATTCTTTCATAAATGGAATGAGGAAAACTCCTCGTCCACTTCCTACATCCAACATCGTTTCAAATTGCAGAGAATATAAGAATCCAATGGTACGTCTCACTCTTGGAAGAACCTGAGTTCCGTTCTTAAACGGATACAGTTTCATTTCCGCTTTCTGACCCACTTTCACAATCTCGCATAATTCTTCTTCCGATAAATCTACTATATCTTTTGATAGATATTTCGCCGGTAACAAAGGAATACCTGTGTTCATTGCATGTCCTCTAATCCAGGCTGCAGCTGTTCTAATATCATATTTTTCGATTAATTCATTCATTTCTTCCATTTATTCTCTCTCCATTACCACTGGGAAAACTGTTTCTCCAATTTACTAAAAAAATGTTCATCGTTACCCCTAACTGACTCCATTTACTAATACATTACGTCGATATTTTGGGTACCAGACAACATGATATTTGCAGGAATACACTATATTATGATTTGATTTATATTTCATGTGATTAGTATACATCTTCCTATTATTTAATTCAAGTGTATCTTATAAGCCTGATAGCGTAACTTTTTTGTAAGTTAATAGAAAAAGCACCCCCTTATGTGTTAAAA
>JBJEOA010000024.1:0-2612 GCA_051880475.1 Lachnospiraceae bacterium
CTTGCGGCAATGATTATTAATTTTGGAATGCGAAACGGCAGAAGAAATGTTGAAAGAATATTAAGGGCAATTGAAAATAATTAAGACTCGGGGATATAGGTCTTATGTGACATTTGTCATATGAGACCTATTTTTGTCTCATGACATTTGTCATATAAATTTTAAATTATTGTGACAATCATTAGAGAAAGGTTATGACAAAAGGTAATAGGAAAAAAAACTCTTTTTTTTTATAATAATCACATAATAAAGAGGTAGTCGCGAAATACTAATTATTTAAAAAAAATAAAGTATGGGAGGAAAAGTCAATGAAGATTACAGATTTACTTAGTAAAGATAGTATTGAACTTCGTGTGACAACTAAAACGAAGGAAGAAACATATGACAAATTAATTAACTTGATGGCGGCATCAGGAAATTTGTCCGACAAAGAAGAGTATAAAAAGGGAATTTATGAGAGAGAGGCACAAAGTCCAACAGCGATTGGAGCAGGTATCTGTATCCCACATTCTAAAAATGCAGCAGTAACAAAGCCAGGACTTGCATCTGTCACAGTTCCAGCGGGCGTTGACTGTGATGCGTTAGACGGAGAGCCATCAAATTTATTTTTCATGATTGCAGCTCCAGCGACAGGTTCTGATATTCACTTAGAAGTATTATCTAGACTATCCGTTATTTTGATGGACGACGCATTTAGAGAGAAATTATTAAATGCTAAAAGTAAAGATGAGTATATAAGAATTATCGATGAGAAAGAAATGGAAAAATTCCCAGAAGTAGCTGAGAAAAAGGTAGAGAAAACTCCAGCTGCAAAGACAGGAAACAATGCAAAATATCGTGTTTTGGCTGTAACAGCTTGTCCAACTGGTATTGCTCATACATTTATGGCAGCAGAAGCTCTTGAAAAGATGGGAGAAAAGACAGGATATCTTTTAAAGGCTGAGACAAATGGTTCTGGCGGAGCTAAAAATGTACTCACAAAAGAAGAGATTGAAGCTTGTGACGGTATTATTATTGCAGCGGATAAAAAAGTAGAGATGGCTCGTTTCGATGGAAAGCCAGTACTTCAGGTAAAAGTTGCAGACGGTATTCATAAGCCAGAAGAATTAATTAATAAAGTAATCAACGGAGAAGCTCCTATTTATCACCATACAGGAGATACAAGCAGTGTAGATAGCGGTGAGAATGAGAGCATCGGAAGAAAAATTTATAAAAACTTAATGAATGGTATCTCACATATGCTTCCATTCGTTATCGGTGGTGGTATTTTAATCGCACTTGCATTTATGTTAGATGACTATTCGATTGACCCAAGCAACTTTGGTATGAATACACCGATGGCTGCTTTCTTTAAGACAGTCGGTGGCACAGCATTTGGATTTATGCTTCCAATCTTAGCAGGATTTATTGCTATGAGTATCGCAGATAGACCAGGTCTTGCCGTTGGTTTTGTCGGTGGTGCACTTGCTTCTTCTGGTATGACATTTGCAAATCCAGCAGGTGGAGTAAGTCCAGGATTTTTAGGTGCATTATTTGCAGGTTTTGCCGCAGGATATTTAGTACTTGGAATTAAGAAGTTAGCAGACAAGATTTTACCTCCAAGCTTAGAAGGTATTAAGCCAATGCTTATTTATCCAGTAGCTGGTATTTTATTAATCGGTGTTATTATGTGTGCAGTAAATCCATTTATCGCAATGATAAATACAGGATTAAATAATTTCTTAGCATCCTTAAATGGAGGAAGTAAATTAATTCTCGGTGCCGTACTTGGCGCAATGATGGCAACTGACATGGGTGGTCCTTTCAACAAGGCAGCTTATGTATTTGGTACAGCAGCGATTGCATCACAAAATTATGATATTATGGCAGCAGTTATGATTGGTGGTATGACACCTCCTATCGGAATTGCACTTGCTTCTTTAGTATTTAAAAATAAATTCACAAAATCAGACAGAGAGGCAGCACCAGTAAACTTCATTATGGGTCTTTCCTTTATCACAGAAGGAGCTATTCCATTTGCAGCAGCAGATCCTCTTCACGTAATTCCTTCTTGTATGATTGGTTCTGCAGTGGCAGGAGCATTATCCATGATGTTTGGATGCGAGCTTATGGCACCACATGGTGGTCTTTGGGTTATCGCCGTTATCTCTAATAAACTTGGCTATATCGCAGCACTTGTAATTGGTTCTGTTATCACAATGGCGTTACTTGGAATTTTGAGAAAAAGAGTAGAAGAGTAAAATAACCGATTTAACATTAGCCCCCCAATATATCCTAATTAATCATATATTTTTCCCCTCGTCATAAAGCCAATATGATGAGGGGGATTTTTTTAAATTCTAAAAAAGTACGAAATACATCATTACCGCCATGAATAGTAAGACAGATTAAGAGATTTTCTGCCATATCGCTATCAATATCGTCCTTAAAAAGTAAATTCAGCATTTCTTTTATTACAGAGTCTGGAGCATTTTTTGTTGTGTCATGGAGTATTTTTTTGTTGTCTGTAAATCATGACCATGATATAATATAAAATACCCTTGTAATATTTTTTCTAATGAAAAAACATATGGAGGTTAATTATGAGTTTATATCAATTTTTTGCAAGTGAT
>JBJEOA010000025.1:0-56536 GCA_051880475.1 Lachnospiraceae bacterium
CAGAGGACTGAAAATCCTCGTGTCACTGGTTCGATTCCGGTTCTGGGCATTTTTTTATTGCTCAAAAATCTATTTATTAAATAAGAGGACAGCATAAGAAATATCTTTTAGTCATGCCTCTCATCGCAGTCATATATTTCACAAAATCTCGCCGCAAACGCAGGCTCCTCATCATTTGCATATAAATGCGAAATATCTCCAAAAGAACTCATACGAAAAGAGGCAATTCCTCTTCTTCTCTCTTCCGTCGTTAATATTGTCACAGAAGAGGGAGCGGCACAAAAACCATGCCATATCTGCATAGGAGAAATATTAAGAAGATGTGAGAGCAAGACAGAACCCAACCCGAAATGACAGACAAAACATAAAACTTTTCGATTTGGTTTTATTGCCCTATAATAATTGCCCTCTCGCTTATATCCATGTTCCTCTAATACTTTATCAAAATTTTTTATTATCCAATCATACTCTTTTTTCACTGTACTTTCCGCCATGACCTCTGGCTCAAACCAACGGTCTTTATCAAAAAATAGCGGTTCTTTATTCCAATCTTGTGGAAGCCAGTCCCATGAAATAATTTTATCTCCATTTTTATCCGGACGACGAATTTGACTTTGAAATTCATGAAGCCACTCACATTCCATTGCTTCTTTTTTATATTTTTTCAAAGTAAAAGAGGCAGTATCTTTTGCTCTTCCAAGGGGAGAGACAAAAAACTCATCTATTTTCATTTTCTCTAATCTCTCAGACAAGAATTTTGCTTCTCTCCATCCTTTTTCTGTCAAAGAATCTATCGTATAGTCTGGATCACCATGTCTTACAATTAAAATTTTCATAAATCATTGGCTTAATACTCATAACTTTTGCATTCTACTCCCCTCTCTTAGGTAAGACTATAACTTTTACAGTATAAAACTACAGTCCAATTATTTACAAACGCACTAGTCGTGAGAGAAAAGCCTTCCTCCTTTCTTCTAGTCAAATTCATTTTAACAATTCTATTTTTTAACGTCAAGAAAAAGAGAAATACTATAATCATATCATCGCTCTTCTTATTGGTAAGACTATCTTCCATCTGCTCTATTTCTTCTCACATATCTTTTAAGGCATCTAAATATCCCAATATTTTATTTTTCGCATTCTCATCAAGATTCCTAAATATTTTAATCATTTCATACTCTTCCGATTTCGTTGAAATCATTTCGTAATCATTTAAAGGTCTTGAATAATTTTTTGTACCAGTAAGTAATTCATCAGCCGACATATCGAAAGTTTCACAAATGACAATAATCTTATCTGCCGCTGGATTTGTCTTTTTTCTCTTCCAATCGCTAATTGTACTTTGTGAAATCCCTGTCTTATCTGCAAATTCTTTTTGAGACATCTCCTTTTCCTTCATAATCTTAAAGATTCGTTCACTGATAATCATACTCTATACCTCGCATCCTCTTATATTTTAAATTTTCTTTTTTCACCGATAACAATAACAACTATTTACAGCCACCTTATTATAACATTTATTTCTTATTCCTACAAGCTTTTCCCGAAAAAACACAATATACTGTACTAATTTTTATCAAAATACGTCATATCTATGCTATATTTAATAAAATATGGCATCTTTTCTATATATCTATTTCTAATCTTCTATCATTTACTTGATTTGACATGACATTTTTTTACCATTCATCTTTTTTTATTGTTATTAATCGAAAAATACTGATATTATTTTGCTTTTTTCGACATTTTTTTACCTTTAATATCTTTTTATGGGCAAACTCCTAATCAAAGAGCATTATTATGATACCGAAGTCAAAAGTTCCAAAAACCGTTCATACTTACAAAATTAAAAAAGAGCATTTTCACTTTCCCGAAAATGCTCTTTCTTAATTTTAAATAAAAATTTTATCTTTATTGAAGTACTAAGTTATTTTCTTTAATCAGCCGCTGTGCTATCATTCGATTGATTTTCTGGTTTATTACAACTGTTTGATTTCCTCTCTTGTACTTTTTATGACTTCCCTTCGAAGAAACAAACTCAAAACCATTCTTTAATAAAATCTTAGTAAATTCATTTCCATTATATACTTTCATCTTTTTTCCTGACATTTTATCACTCCCCTGAAATACTGTCATTTAAATTATTTGTCATCGCCCTATAAATACTTATTACTTATACTTCTCTTTTTCTCAACTCCTTCTCTTTAAACTATTTATACTTTCTCTCCTGATGGGTATTATTATAGAAAAAATCATCTCAAAACACAAGAATGTTAATTTCTCCACTTTTACGTTTTCTGAGATATCTCTATTAAAAAGATTATTGTAAATACAATATTTTATAAATTAAAACTTTATAAAATATTTTTAAAAATATCACCTCTGTATTTAAAAAATAAGACAACTCCCACGATTGCGACAATAAATTCCGTAGTTGGAAATGCCAGCCATACTCCTATCATTTTTGCTATCTTTGCGAGCAGATAACTAGCAGGAATAATGATAATAAATCCTCTCAAAAGTGAAATGATCTGTGCTGGTTTAGGTTTATTAACTGAATTTAAAAACATTGACATAATAATATTAAATCCTGCAAAGAGGATAGATATAAAATAAAGTTTTAACCCTATTGTTGCAATACTTTGGAGCTGTAAATTATTTGTACTATTAAATATTGTTACAATAGAATCTGCCCAGATAAAAAAGATAGAATAAATAACAACAGAAACGATTGCCATTGTAGTAAGCGCATATCGAAGTATTTTCTTTGTTCCCAATCTATCTCCATATCCATAGGTCAGACTAAAAAGTGGCTGACTTCCCTGTGCAATACCTGTACAGATATTCATCACAACTAGAGATAAATTTGCCACAACACCATATGCCGCCACGCCAATATTTCCTGTCAATCCCAAAATAATATAGTTAAAAACGATAATTACAATACCATTTGACATCTCCGTAATGAAAGAAGAGATTCCAAGACTAAAAATTATTTTTATAAGAGAAAAATCAATTTTTGCTTTTGTAAAGTGAAATTTATTTTGATTTTTTATTTTATAAATTGATAAAATCAGCATGCTCGTAATTGGAGAAAACCCTGTGGCAAGAGCGGCTCCAACCATTCCCATCTTCATTGGATAGATAAATATATAATCAAAAATAACATTGACTAGACTCCCACTTAACATAGCTATCATTACAAGTTTTGGTTCTCCATCATTTTTCAC
Organism: Lachnospiraceae bacterium; assembly: GCA_051880475.1. Classification (GTDB taxonomy): domain Bacteria; phylum Bacillota; class Clostridia; order Lachnospirales; family Lachnospiraceae; genus JAUUSJ01. The sequence goes on from JBJEOA010000025.1 coordinate 3,231, forward strand.
ATAGCTAGTGAATATATTATTCATTAAAAACATTGGGGAAAATAAGAATAAAATTTTCATATAACTATTTGCCATAAGAAATGTCTCATTATTAGCTCCCAATAAAAAAACAATCTCTTCTGAAAAAAATATTCCTGCCACAAGAAATATTATAGAGAAAAATATCCCTAAGTATATTGTGTTAGTAAATAAAAGGTCTGAGTTTTTTGTATTCTTCTGTCCCTGAAGAATGGAATATTTTGTGGCACTTCCGATAGATATCATGAGACCACATCCATACATTAAATTATAAGCTGGCAAAACTAGATTAAGGGACGCAAGTCCCGCTGCGCCAACTCCGTTAGAGATAAAAAAAGTGTCTACTAAAATATATCCTGAAAATCCAATCATTCCTATAATATTTGCTGTGACATACCGAATAAACTCCTTTAAATATGACTGTGAAATAATACCACCTCCAATTCACTATAAAAATTCCTATCCGTCATATAAAGCACGAAACAAATAAAATTTTTCTTGATATGATTGCTACAAAGATAAGTATACCAGTTTATCTAATGAATTTAAAATATTTTTTAGTGAACTGTTAAACGTAGTTAATCCTTACAACAAAAAAGGTATCAGTTTTTCATCTTCTATTATCTACAGATGAGAAATCTAATACCTTTTCACTCTACTTAAAATTTTTCAATCATTTTAAAGCACTTTTCCCAAGAAATCCTTTAATCTTGCATTTTCTGGTGCTTCAAAAATTTTATCAGGAGTTCCCTCCTCAGCGATGATTCCGTCATTCATAAAGAATATACGGTCAGAGATTTCTCTCGCAAAACCCATTTCATGAGTTACAATCATCATTGTCATTCCCGTCTGGGCAAGACTTCTAATAACACTTAAAACCTCTCCGACCATTTCAGGGTCAAGTGCGGATGTCGGTTCATCAAAGAGCATGACTTCCGGCTCCATAGCAAGAGCACGCACAATTGCTAGACGCTGTTTTTGTCCACCTGATAATTTAGTAGGTTTTACATTTGCTTTATCTTTTAGGCCCACACGGTCAAGCAAATTCATCGCCTTACTATGTGCCTCCTCCTTGCTCATTTTCTTTAAGAGAACTGGCGCCATCGTAATATTTTCCTCTACTGACATATTTGGAAATACATTAAAATGTTGAAATACCATTCCCATTTTTTGACGGTGTAAATTAATATTTACCCCCTTTGCTGTGATATCCTCTCCCTTTAGATAAATATGTCCAGAAGTAGGAACTTCAAGTAAATTCATACATCGGAGAAGAGTAGATTTTCCTGAGCCAGATGGACCAATCAAGCTTACAATTTCATTTTCATTTACATGCTGTGTAATATCTTTTAACACCTCAAGGTGACCAAATTTTTTGGATATATGTTCAAAGCGAATCATTCTTTTCCCATCCTCCTCTCTAATACTGCAACTAATTTACTAAGCGTAAAAGAAAGTGCAAAATAAATAACACCGACAACAAATAATGGCTCTAAAGAAAGATATGTTGCACCATTGATTGTACGGTAAGTTGTCATCAAATCTCCTACAAAGAATGTAGATGCGAGAGATGTCTCCTTAATATCTGTTACGAACTCATTTGCGAGAGCTGGCAAAATATTTTTCATCGCCTGTGGAAGTACGACTTTCATAAGTGCCTGTGCCTGATTAAGTCCAAGACTTCTCGCTGCCTCTGTCTGTCCCTTATCTACAGATTGAATACCTGATCGGATAATTTCTGATATATATGCTGTCGTATTCATAACTAAACCGACAGATACCGCCGCAAACGGTGATAAGTTAATTCCAAACTCTGGAAAAATAAAATAAAAAATATATAATTGTAGTAAAAGTGGTGTATTACGAAATAGTTCAATATAGGCTGTAGCAATTGTGGATAAAACTTTGTTTTTGCTCATTTTCATAAGTGCAACAAAGGTTCCAAAAATTGTACCGCAAGTAACAGCAATCAATGCCAACAGCAACGTATATAAAATACCCTGTCCAAAGAGACTGCTATAATTGCTCACTACCATTTTTATGTTCTCAAGCATTTTTTCTCTCCTTTATTATTTAGATTGCTCCAACTTTTTCTTCCTAAGAAAAATCAGAATTCGCTTATTTAGTGCCCATAACTGAAAGTAAGGCCCACGATATTTCACGATATTGTGAGCCTATACTTCATTTACTTTTTCAATTCAATCTACCAAATGCATAGAACAAAGTCAAATAAACTTTTTCCTCTCATCTGATAATATGTTTTATTATTCTGTAATGGAGGATGCAAGTTCTTGTGCATCTACTAACCACTGATCATATAATTTCTCATCATTGATTTTCTTGACAATTTCATTCAGCTTATCTAATAATTCTGTCTCACCCTTCTTAACTGCGACAACAAGCTCTGCCTCATCATATACAAATGTTGGCTCTGCGATTGCAAGATTGTCATCACTGGATACAACAGACTCAGCTACAACGTTTTGTAAAACAACGCCTGCTGCCTTTCCAGATTTTACCATCTGAACACCATCTGTTACTTTGCTGATTAACTGTTCTTTTGCGTCAGAGAGATTCTCTTTTACAATTGTATCTTGAGCAGAACCGTTTTGTGCTGCCACTACCTCTCCCTTAAAATCTGCTGCTGTTTTAAATTTGTCCATATTCTCTTTCTTAATAACAACTACCTGCTTAGAATCATCAAAATATGGATCTGTGAAATCTACTGTTTTTCTTCTCTCCTCTGATGGATAATATCCATTAATGGAACAATCTACCTTATCCTGTGTCACAGCTGCAAGGCAAGTATCAAAATCCATCGCTACAATCTCACACTCCACACCAAGCTCTTTTGCAATATAGCGAATCATTTCAACGTCTGAACCTACATAGACATCTTGTCCGCTCTTAGATGGATCTTGGAACTCATATGGTGCAAAATCTGGGGATACAGAAACCTTTAAAACTCCCGCCTCTTGCACTTTCTCTAATACATTGCTCGCAGTTTTCTTATCAGAACTTCCTGATGAGTTAGCAGAGTTTCCACCTCCACAAGCTGCAAGACTTAATGTCATTGCTGCACATATTGCTGCTGTCACTAATTTTTTTAATTTCATTTTTGCTTCCTCCTATTTCTCTTTATAAATAATATCTACTGCTGTCATCGCCATTGCCTTTGCTGCGATATGCAATAATTTATGCACCTCTTTTGAATTAGCCACCTCTATAAATTCACTCTCGTGAAGCCCCGCATCTGAAATATGAGCAGTGCTAAGTGTCACATAGCAAGTTGGACAACAATACGAGACATTTCCAATATCGGTACTCTCACAGTGATGAATATCTCCCTGCCTCAAATCCGTTATACCTAAATTGGCAAGATTTTTCTTCATCAAGGTATTTAACCACTCGTATCTCTTTAAGTCATAATAAATATTCTCTGCTTCCTTATATACAAGTCTTGCTCCTGTCATAAGTTCTGCACCTTTTCCGATATTTATCACACGCTCTGCCGCTCTTTCTAAAATCTCTTTGTTAGATGCCCTCACAAAAATCGCCATAGAAGAATACTCGGGAATAATATTAGGAGACTGTCCTCCATTTGTTATCGTCTCATGAATTTTGACATCTGAGCCAAACTGCTGTCTCATGGCATTTAATCCTGCAATCGTCAAATAACTGGCATCTAAGGCATTAATTCCATTTTCCGGCTCTTTTGCTGCGTGTGCCGCTTTCCCAAAAAATTCAAATACAAAGTCTGTAATTGCCATCGCTGTCGTGTCAACACAGTTATCACGTCCAAGATGCATCTGAAATACTGCGTCGATATCATCAAATGCTCCTTTTTTTGCCAGATTCACTTTGCGACCATATAATTCCTCCGCTGGAGTTCCAATTAAGACTACCTTACAGGGATAAGGTAATTGTTTACTAATTTTAGCGAGGGTAACTGCTGCTAATGCGGAACTTGCCGCAATCCAGTTATGTCCACAGGCATGTGCCACCTCATCATGATTCTTCCCGTATCCAAAAAGGGCATCATATTCTGCCAAAAATGCCACTTTCACCCCGCCATCTTCACCGTACTCACAGCGAAATGCAGTCTCATATCCAAAATACGGAAACACCACTTCAAATCCTTTTTCCTTTAGCTTTTTTGTGAGATATTTAGAAGATTCAAATTCCAAATCACTTAACTCTGGATGTTCAAAAATATATGTGCTAATTTCCTCTCCCCAGCTGGCTAACTCTTCTTCTGTCTGACATAGTATTTCCTTTATCTGCTCTATATTATCACTCATATATTATCAAATCCTTCCATACTCTGTCATAAATTTTGATATCAGGAGTTAGAAGTTTTTTTATCCCAATATCTAATGGTTTATTCTCACTTTACTAAGAATATATAAACGAAAGATTTGCTCAAAAATCTTTCATATTCGATTATAAACTTACCACAGAAATAAATCAAGTTTTTTATTCAGATTTATTGCATAATTTTGTATTTTTATGCAATAGATTACATTTTTTTATATTATTTATATTATATGAAGCAGTAAAGCCGCTTTTAGTTTCAAATCTTTATAAAATAAGGGAAAAAACCTATTTGCTTTCCTGTGGAAATATTTAAAAATTGCAGCATATCTTCTTTTTTAATACGTTACCCTATTTATAAATAAAAAAGAACTCTTTTTAGCAATCTTTATCACTAAAAAGAGTCCTTATTAATCTTCATATCTTTTTTTATTTGATGATTGAAAAAATAGCTATCTACTATCTTATTTTACATTTTACCATGTACGGGATTTTAATTCTTTAAACTGAGCAACGGTAGGAACATGAGAATTCATTCCTCCATCCACATTAATAATCTGTCCACTCACATAGCTGCTCTCATCAGATGCAAGATATACACACATATGTCCTATATCTTCTGGACATCCATAACGGTCAACCATAATATTGCTCAAGAAAATGTCTTTTAACATTTGTGGTACATTTGCTTCATTTTGTGGTGTAACAATCAGTCCTGGACGAACACAGTTGCATCGAACGCCCTGCTTTCCATACTGCATTGCAGTGGACAATGTCAACATATCTACTCCGGCCTTTGCGCAGGCATATGCTGTGGAACCAAGATCTCCTCCACATGAAGCCATAGAACCGATATTGATAATGGAGCCTCCATTCTCATTTTTCTCCATATATGGAAGAACGCATTTCGTCATATAGAAAGTGCCTCGCAAATCGCTGTTGAATACTTTATCCCACATTTCAAGAGTTAATTCATCCACACGTCCGTCCTTTAGACCTACATTAGCGGCATTATTTACCAAAATATCAATTTTTCCGTATTTCTCTACTGTATCAGCGAAAAGTTTTTCCATACTGTCTGTATCAGTAATATCCATAAAATGATAGTATGCTTCTCCTCCATCTTTGACAATCTGATCAACTACAGCTTGACCTCTCTCTTGTCTACGTCCGCATATAACTACTTTCGCTCCCTCAGCAGCAAATAATCTTGCAATACCGATTCCAATTCCACTAGTAGAACCAGTTACGATAGCTACTTTGTCTTTTAATCTGTTCATAACAAAAACCCTCCTTCATTTGTATTTTGCCTTTACCTAGAAAATAAATGCAAAATTTTAGTGTAATTTAACTATATACTATTTTTGAAAATAAAGCAATATGTAAGTTTTCCACGAAAATTGATTTTTTATATTTTATATAAAGATTGTTAAAACAATTAACTGAGAGCTAATATTTTAGAGACTTCAAAAGCAGCATTAGTTTTAGTATTAAAAGCAGAAATGCCATAGCAATAGCATAAGCTTCTCTCCTCATTGCTAAAAACAATACTGTGGCAATGCTAATCCCTATGGATATTTCTGTGATGCTTTTTCGTCCTTTTTCAACTTTCTTTCGATTTAATAATACCTTTACAGCACCAATTGCAATAAGTGCAACGAACAGAATCCAGTAAATTAAATACGTTAATGAGTTATGACGAGGTTAAAGACTTTGACGAGCAACGAACAAAACTAAGTAATTTAAATACTCTGAATTCCCATGATAAGAAGTAGCCGTCCAATGATTTGGACAAATACTCCTCTCTGCTTCCTTTTCTCTCTTTATTGTAACGAACAATTAAACAGCAAATTCTTTTAAATAATTCATTTCTGCTAAGTATTTATTATATATCTTGACAAGTAGAAATTGTCAAAATTTTTTTATATAACTATTTCTAAAATTACAAATATTTATTTACCAAACCTTCTATCGCTTTTGAATTCAAAACTCTCTGCTCTGTTTCGAAAGTGAGTATTAACCGATCTCCCAAATAAATATCGTTCTTTTGATAGGACTCTATTTTTCGAACTGCACTTCTTGCATACTCTTGCTTGTCTATCATTCCTTCGTGTTCCCAGTATATCTCCTTCCCTGTTTTCTTCGACAAAAAAGTAAAATCAGGATATACCGTACCATATCCTTTCAAATATAAAGGTTTTTCATATTTGTAAAGTATATTTCTCCGATAGAAGAAATCTGCAAGAATTTTTTCCGACTTTGATCTCACACGTTCTCCTTTTTCTGTCAGAATCACTGCCGTTCCTTCCTGAAATTCTTTTCCCTGATATTTTTCTGCATACCATTTATCAAGAAGCTGCTTCCATGTTGGCTCCACAGGTATAACAAGGGCTTGTCTGTCTGCATGTAAAGACGTGAAAAGCTCCTCAATCTCATCATCCGAATAATCTCTCGTGATTTTCTTAATCTGATTTAGCCTTGCTTCTGCCTTTTTTATCACGGACAAATTGTAAGTCTTTTGTGCCAGCTTCTGGGGTAAATATTTATCTGATTTTGGAATATAGACTCCACTGCTATTTTCTGTACAATGATAATATCTAATTTTATTTTTATCTTTTGAAATTCTAAGATGTCCCTCTGGTGCCGTAGACAATCCTATTTTTGCTTTATTTATAATTTTTTCGAGATATTTCTGCTCTTCTAAAAGCATTTGTTTTAGACCTCGCATAACTTTTTCTCCTCCTATTAACTTATATTTGATTTTTTAAATTTACAGTCATTCTCTGATAATGACTTTGGGGACTTAATTTTGACTATTAGAAATTGAGGTCATCCTACAACATTGATTTGGATGACTTGTTTTAGACTTTTCGAATTGCGGTCATCTGCCAATTCTAGTTGAGATGACCTAGTTTTGACTATTAGAAATTTCAGTCACTCTACAATATTAACTTGGATGACTTGTTTTAGACTTTTCGAATTGCGGTCATCTGCTAACTCTAGTTGAGGTGACCTAGTTTTGACTATTAGAAATTTCAATCACCCTACAATATTAACTCGGATGACTTGTTTTAGATTTTTTGAATTGCGGTCATCTGCTAACTCTAGTTGAGGTGACCTAGTTTTGACTATTAGAAATTTCAATCACCCTACAACATAAACTCGGGTGACTTGTTTTAGACTTTTCAAATTGCGGTCATCTGCTAATTCTAGTTAAGATAACCTGTATAAAGAATAATTAACTCTACGGTCCATGATCTGAGTAGATATGAAGAAATCCCGGAAGCGAAAGCTTCCGGGATAAATATCTTTTGTAATCGTTCCACAAACGATAATTAACGTTTTGAGAACTGTGGTGCACGACGAGCTGCTTTTAAGCCGTATTTCTTTCTCTCTTTCATTCTTGGATCTCTTGTTAAGAATCCAGCTTTCTTGAGGATTGGTCTGTAGTCAGCATCTGCCTCTAATAAAGCTCTGGAGATACCATGTCTGATAGCACCAGCCTGACCTGTGAATCCACCGCCACAAACGTTAACTGTAACGTCGAATTTATCTGTTGTGGATGTAGCCTCTAATGGCTGACGAACGATAACTTTTAAAGTCTCAAGTCCGAAATAATCATCCATATCTCTTTTATTAATAACAACTTTTCCTGTACCAGGTGTTAAATAAACTCTAGCAACACTGCTTTTTCTTCTACCTGTTCCGTAAAATCTTGTTGTAGCCACTTATTTGTCCTCCTTCTTATTATTTCAATTCCAATGTCTTAGGCTGCTGAGCTGCATGATTGTGCTCTGGACCAGCATAAACGTGAAGTTTCTTAATCATAGATCTTCCTAAAGGACCTTTTGGAAGCATACCTTTTACTGCAAGCTCTAAAACCTGCTCAGGTTTCTTCTCTAATTTCTCTTTTAATGTCATCTCTTTCATGCCACCGATGTAACCGGAATGATGATAGTAAACTTTCTGGTTTAATTTTTTACCTGTTACTTTAATTTTATCTGCGTTAATAATAATTACGTTATCACCGCAGTCGATATGAGGTGTGAAAATTGGTTTATTCTTTCCTCTTAAAATGCTTGCAACTTGTGATGCTAAACGTCCTAATGTACATCCTGTAGCATCAACAACATACCACTCTCTAGTAATTGTAGATGGACTAGCCATAAAACTTTTCATGAGTTTTCCTCCTTATACTGAATTAGTAGGATTTGACTTCAACAAATTCCTACGTTGTATCTTGCGAATCACTCGCGTTATTTCTGTGATAATAATTTGGAATTATATTCCTTTTCTGTAGCTGAGAACCCATTTTTCGGTTTCCCGCAAATTATATATTTGAAATACCATATCCGGGGCTTTGGTCAGGTATTTTTTTACACGCTAAAAATGATTATATAGCAAAAATCTTACTCTGTCAATAAAATTTCCTCTTTTTTTCTACATTTTTTAAATCTCTAGCAAACTCTAAAGATAATTCAAAACGATTTCTCCCAGCCAGTATCCCTTGTTGTTCTTACCTCTAACAAGCTCTAAAGATAATTCAAAACGATTTCTCCCAGCCAGTATCTCTTGTTGTTCTTACCTCTAGCAAGCTCTAAAGGTAATTCAAAACCTATAGATATTTAATCTCCTTCAAAAATAATCCTCTCGCTGGAGCTGTCGGTCCTGCTGCCTGTCTGTCTCTCGCCTCCAAAATCTTTACTGCATCTTCCGGCTTAAAATACCCACTCCCGGCTCTCATTAATGTCCCCGCTAAAATTCTCACCATATTGTACAAAAATCCAGTTCCTGTCACAGTGAGCGTAATAAGATTTTCCTCTCTCCTCACTTGAAAGTCTGTAATTGTTCTCACAGTTGTACTCACCTGAGTTTTTGAGGCACAAAAGCTCTTAAAATCATGTGTTCCAATAAAATATTTTGCCATTTCCTGCATTTTTTCTTCGTCGAGAAGATAGGTATAAAGAGCAGTATAATTTCTCATCGTTGGAATACAAAACTTCTCATTTAAAATCTTATATTCATACGTCTTTCTTGAATCACAGTATCTTGGGTGAAAATCTTTTTTTACTTCTTCTGACTTCATTACCCGAATATCTTCAGGCAATCTCTGATTTAGTGCATAACAAATCTTCTCTGCCGGAATTTTAGATTTTGTGTCAAAAACCGCAACATTTCCGTATGCATGAACACCTGCGTCCGTCCTGCTCGCGCCAACCACAGCTATCTCTTCCCTCAAAAGTTCCGATAAATTTTTATTTAATACTTCCTCGATTGTAATTCCATTTGGCTGAATCTGCCAGCCACAATAATTTGTCCCGTCATATGCAACGGTTAATTTTATTCTCTTTTCCATGAAAATTTCCAGACACTATAACTCATATTTCATACGTGAAAAAAGTGTCATTTCCTTTCTAGATTCCCAATTTAAACTTCGTGACGAATATCGATGTCCCAATCATACTTATCATATATAAACCTAAAATAGCATAAGCTTTCTTGTCAATCACGGAATAATGAAGAGGCTTCATTTTGGTGCGCCCCTCACTGCCATGATAACATCTAGCCTCCATCGCCATTGCCAAATCATTCGCTCTTCGGATTGCAGCTACAAAAAGAGGAACTAAAAGTGGAACCATATTTTTCATTTTTTGAATGAGATTTCCCTCATCAAAATCAGCTCCTCTCGCCATCTGTGCCTTCATAATCTTATCTAATTCTTCCGTCAAAATCGGAATAAATCGAAGTGCGATTGACATCATCATCGCAATATCACAGACTGGAACACCTATCTTATTTAAGAAACCAAACATTTTTTCAAGCCCGCTTGTGAGCTGATTCGGTGTTGTAGTAAAAGTTAGAATAGACGAACCTAAAATCAAATAAATAAGGCGAAGAGACAAGTAAAATGCCATTGTCACACCCTCTTTTGTGAGGCGAACTATTCCGATATGAAAAATTTCCTCTCCAGGTGTAAAAAACATATTTGCCACAATGGAAAATATTAAAATAAAAAGAATTGCCTTTAATCCCCTACAAATAAAGCGAAATGGCACTTTAGAGCATCGAATAACCAAAACTAAAAATAAAGTTGCAATTGCATATACAATCAAACTTTTCTTTAAAAATAAGCTGATAATAAAGAAAAAAGTTCCCGCTATCTTTACTCTCGGATCTAACGCATGAATCGGAGAATTTGCTCTATAATACTGACCAATTGTGATATCTCTAATCATTCAAAACTCCTCCTTCTTATGTCAAAATCCGTTTTTCTTCTTTATCTTTTCTATATCTTTTTCCCTATTTTCTTTTTCATTTTCTCTTTTAGTCTCTTTCCTAGATAATGCCTCTAAAATAGCTTCTTTCGCCTCGCCAATCTGGGTAATATCCTTTGGAAATGAGAATCCTTTTTCATTCAACATATGGATACATTTTGTCACATCTGGCACAGAAAGTCCTGCGTCTTGCATTTTATCTCTCTGACCAAATATCTCTTTTGGAGTGCCATCCATCAATAATTTTCCTTTTTTCATGACTAATACCCTCGTGGCATAATCTGCGATATCTTCCATGCTATGAGAAACTAATATAATCGTCATTCCCTTTTCTTTCCAAAGCTTCTTTAATAACTCCAGTATCTTCTTTCGTCCAATCGGATCTAAGCCTGCTGTAGGCTCATCTAAAATAAAATACTGTGGCTCCATCGCAAGAACTCCCGCAATAGCTACTCTCCTTTTCTCACCTCCCGAGAGCAAAAAAGGAGATTTTTTCTCATATTTTTTTGAAATTCCGACCGCCTCTAAAGCCATTCTGGCTCGTTTTTCCTGTTCTTCCCTGCTAAGTCCCATATTTTTCGGTCCAAAGCATACATCGTCCAAAACAGTTGCCTCAAAAAGCTGATACTCTGGATATTGGAAAGAGAATCCTACTTTCTTACATAAATCTCGAATTGAAAATCCCTTGCTATATACATCTTCTCCGTCAAAATAATAGGAACCACTCGTCGCCTTCAACAATCCATTAAAATGTTGGATTAAAGTGGATTTTCCTGAGCCGGTATGACCAATAATTCCAATAAATTCTCCTGGGTTTATCTCAAGAGAAATATCATCAATCGCTTTTTTCTCTTCTTCTCCCTGACTCTCGTACTGATATGTTATATGCTGCAACTTAATTGACATAATTCTTCCACCAACTCCTCATTGGATAAAATATCTGCTCGAATATTTAGTCCCTCCTGCCTTAGCTGATAGGCCAACTCTGTAGCGTGTGGAACTTCCAATCCGTAGTCTTTTAGTTGTTTCACCTGTGAAAAAATGTCTCTCGGTGTTCCCTGCATCACAACTTTTCCTTTATCCATCACAAAAATTTTATCTGCATCAATTGCCTCCTCCATATTATGAGTAATCAGCAATATCGTTATTTTCTTCTTCTCATTCAACTGTTTTACTGTCGCTATGACATCTTCTCTGCCTTTTGGGTCTAGCATTGCTGTCGGTTCATCTAAAATAATACACTCTGGCTCCATCGCCATGACTCCTGCGATGGCAACTCTCTGTTTTTGACCTCCTGACAAATGATTTGGAGATTGCAGACGAAATGCCTCCATTCCGACAGCTTTTAAACTAGATGACACCCGTTTCCATATTTCATCTGTCTCCACTCCAATATTTTCTGGACCAAACGCTACATCTTCCTCTACAATTGTAGCAACAATCTGATTATCTGGATTTTGAAATACCATTCCAGCTGTTTGACGAATCTTTGGAATATTTTCTTCTTTCTTTGTATCCATCTGCTTAATATATACGGTTCCCTCTGTAGGCTCTAAAATTGCATTTAACTGCTTTGCCAGAGAAGATTTTCCTGACCCATTATGACCTAAAATTACAACAAACTCTCCTTTTTTCACCTCAAGGTTGACTCCGTCAATCGCTGTGATAACTTCTTTTTCCTCTGATTCACTCTCTCTTATATATTGAAAAATCAAGTCTTTTATTTTTATAATACCCATAATTTTTCCTCATACAATTTGTTCTGTCAAATGCCAAATCGAATTTGAGTAATCCAAATTTATCTTATCACTTGACAGTGAGTTTATAATACAAGAAAAGCTGCTCCAAAATAAAGCCTACTTTGGAACAGCTCTTATATATTCTAGTCGATTATACTAACTCAAGAATTACTTCCATTGCAGCATCGCCTTTTCTCTGTCCGATCTTAACAATTCTTGTATAACCACCGTTACGATCTGCATACTTTGGACCATACTCATCAAATAATTTTGCTGTTAAATCAACTTTCTTTGTATTTGCCTTCTTACCAGCAAGCTCCTTTGGAACTTCTGTTACAGGGTATAATACTTTTAACATCTGTCTTCTTGCGTGAAGACGAGATGGGTTATCCTTCTTAATTTCTTTTTGTACTGTCTCATAAACAGTTACTTTCTTTCCATCAACAACTTCTTTTACTCTCTTGCCGTTTGCATCTTTCTTAGCAACCTTAGCGTCAACAGTAACTGTCTCGAAATTGTCTTTTTCTTTTACAGCCAAAGCGATTAAGCCTTCTGCAACTTTACGAATTTCTTTTGCCTTTGCCTCTGTTGTTCTAATTTTTCCAGTATAAAGTAAACTTGTTACCTGGGAACGAATTAATGCTTTTCTCTGGGAAGCTGTTCTTCCTAATTTTCTATACTTTGCCATTATATGGACCTCCTAAATTGGTTATTCACTATGCTTACTATTATTCGGCGTAAGTGGGTCTATTCTTATTCTTCAGATGCATTTAATGCTAATCCTAACTCCTTCAACTTAGCCAAAACTTCTTCTAAAGATTTGCGTCCTAAGTTACGAACTTTCATCATATCTTCAGAAGTCTTATTAGTTAATTCTTCGACTGTATTGATACCAGCTCTCTTCAAACAATTGTAAGAACGAACGGATAACTCTAACTCATCGATATTCATCTCTAATACTTTTTCTTTCTCATTATCTTCCTTCTCTACCATGATTTCTGCAACCTTAGCGTTCTCAGAAAGATCAACGAAAAGATTTAGATGCTCGCTTAATACTTTTGCTGCAAGGCTTACTGCCTCATCTGGTGCTAAAGTACCGTTTGTAAATACATCTAATGTCAATTTATCATAGTCAGTAATCTGACCAACACGAGTATTTTCTACTGTTAAGTTCACACGCTCAACTGGTGTGTAAATAGAATCAATTGCAATTACATCAATTGCCTGATCTTCTGTTTTATTTTTATCAGAACCAACGTATCCACGTCCGTTTGTGATAGTGAGCTCCATATCAAGACGGCTATCTACACCGCCACTCAATGTAGCGATAACAAGGTCTGGATTTAAAATTTCAATATCGCTATCTACATTAATATCTCCAGCTGTCACAACACCTTCACCACTAAACTCGATATACGCATGCTTTGGCTCCATGCTTGTGCTATTATTTTTAATAGACAATTCTTTGATGTTCATGATAATTTCTGTTACATCCTCTTTTACTCCAGGAATGGAACTAAACTCATGTAATACACCTTTAATTTTTACGGAACTCACTGCCGCACCTGGAAGGGAAGATAACATAATTCTTCTAAGAGAATTACCTAAAGTTGTACCGTATCCTCTCTCTAAAGGCTCTACGACAAATCTTCCATATCGATTGTCTTCTGAAATCTCAGCTATCTCAATTCTTGGTTTTTCAAATTCAAACACTATATAGCCCCTCCTTATGGGTTTTTGTTTCTTTCAATATGCGCAGGCATTTTTAGGAACACGAATACTTTGGATTATCTCTCGGCAGCGAGGGATGCCATCAATATTCCGCCCGTCACTACCGTTCTATTTCTTTTTTGGTCAAATTCTCTCACCATCTATTGAAATGAGAAAACCCTTTTAATAAACTATTGAAATGATTTTGAGGGTACCAAAACGCTGTCCCACTCATATACATATAAATTCTGACAGCGACATAACTGCCCAAATCACATAGGTATGATAGGACAGTTACTTTTTTCTTTTTATTATTTGGAATATAACTCGACAATTAATGTCTCGTTTACAGGAACGTCAATCTCTTCTCTTGTTGGAAGAGCTTTTACTGTACCAGATAAATTCTCATGGTCAACATCTAACCATGCTGGTAATAATCTTCCCTCTGTAACCTCTAAGATATCTTTATATCTCTGTGAAGATTTGCATTTTTCTTTAATCTCAATTACATCTCCTGCACTTACAAGGTAAGATGGGATATTAACGCATTTTCCATTTACTAATACATGCTTATGGTCTACAATCTGTCTAGCTTCTTTTCTAGTTCTAGCTAAACCTAAGCGGAAAACAACATTGTCCAATCTTGACTCTAATAAAACCATTAAGTTAGGACCCGTTAATCCACGCATTCTTTCAGCTTTTGCATAATAATTTCTGAAAGGTTTCTCTAATACACCATAAATGAATTTTGCTTTCTGTTTTTCACGAAGCTGAAGTCCGTACTCGCTCATCTTTCTGTTTGCTCTTCTTAATGTACGATTAGACTTCTTATCTATTCCTAAATACATTGGATCAAGATCCAATGATCTACATCTTTTTAAAACCGGAGTTCTATCGACTGCCATTCTTCTACTCCTCCCTATCAGACTCTTCTACGTTTTGGTGGACGACATCCGTTATGTGGAACTGGTGTTACGTCTTTAATGCTTGTAACTTCTAATCCACATGCCTGAAGTGCACGAATTGCTGCTTCTCTTCCTGAACCTGGTCCTTTAACCATAACTTCTACTGTTTTTAAACCATGTACTAATGCTGCCTTAGCTGCTGTCTCAGCTGCCATCTGTGCTGCATATGGAGTAGACTTCTTAGAACCACGGAATCCTAATCCACCTGCGCTTGCCCAAGAAAGAGCATTTCCAGCTGCATCAGTTAATGTTACAATTGTATTGTTAAAAGATGACTGAATATGTGCCTGTCCACGCTCAACGTTTTTCTTGACACGTTTCTTTGTCACTTTTTTAGTAACTTTCTTTGCCATTTATACACTAACCTACTTTCTCAATCATTCACTAATTCACTTTGAATCAATTATTTGTTTCTCGACTTACGCTCCTTGAGTTCTCCTCTATGCTATCTAACATCCTATGAAATGAACTCTCTGAGCACTTGCCACTTGGCGTTTTATAGAATATGCTATCTTGCTAATATCATATAGAAGATTATTTCTTCTTATTAGCAACAGTTCTCTTAGGACCTTTTCTTGTTCTAGCATTAGTTTTTGTCTTCTGACCACGAACAGGAAGTCCTTTTCTATGACGAATTCCTCTATAGCATCCAATTTCTTGTAAACGTTTAATATTTAATGCGATTTCTCTACGTAAATCACCCTCTACCATCTGTGTCTCGTTGATGATTTCACTAATTTTACGAACTTCGTCGTCTGTTAAATCACGAACACGTGTATCAGGATTTACATTCGCCTCTTTTAAGATACGAGTAGCACTTGTTCTTCCAATACCATAAATATAAGTAAGACCGATTTCTACACGTTTCTCTCTTGGTAAATCAACTCCAGAAATACGAGCCATTTGTGCACCTCCACTGCATATTTTGTGTCAAGGTAACGATCCATCGTATCCGCGTACGGTGAAATGATATACGTGTCTCATCCCTTGGCTATCTCTAAATTGTTATTATTATTTTATCTTTAATCAGCCGAACAACACCGCCTGGTGGTTCGTACTGCAGCCGCCTTAATTGATTATGTGCTGTCGCACTGAGTTATTATAACTGATTGCATAACAAAAAGCAAGGATTTTTTTTGCTTTTTTGTTATTATCCTTGTCTTTGTTTATGTTTTGGGTTTTCGCAAATAATTCTGATTGCGCCTTTTCTTCTAATTACTTTGCATTTCTCGCAAATTGGCTTAACTGATGCTCTAACTTTCACGATTCATTTCTCCTTTCAAAAACATTCGACATACATTATAGCATTAAAATTTCAATAATGCAAGTATATTTTCCTATTTATCTCTCCAAATAATACGACCTCTAGATAAGTCATATGGAGAAAGTTCAATTGTTACTTTATCTCCAGGAAGAATCTTAATAAAATTCATTCTTAATTTTCCACTGATATGTCCTAATACTACATGACCATTTTCTAACTGTACCTTGAACATCGCATTTGGAAGTTTTTCTAATACAACACCTTCTACTTCAATTACATCTGATTTTGACATATTAAATCCTCCTTTTTTCTAACTCATTGAGTTAAATCCATTCACGTAATGTTTGATTGCCTTTTTTATATCTTCATCTTTGACTGTAAGCCCAGCACTTAATTTTTCTTCCAGCTCTTTGTCGATTTTGTAAATAATTTGTATATGCTTTTTCTTTTTCTTCTTAGGTGAATTAAGAAGTTTATACTTACCATCTACAAGATATACATATTCTCCCTTTACATCGTTTATTATATATATCTTTCCTTTATCATGACCTGCCAAAGACTGGACAAAATAACCTCTTTTTAATTCTAACATCTCAATCACCCATCACTTATAGAAGAGATAAAATCTCAGGACCATCTTCTGTAATCAGAACTGTATTTTCATAATGGGCAGATAGGGAACCATCTCTTGTAACGACAGTCCAATCATCATCTAACCAATTTACTTCATACCGTCCACAGTTTACCATAGGCTCTATGGCAAGTGTCATACCTGGTCTTAATCTGATTCCACGTCTCTTACCTGCAAAGTTTGGAATCTGAGGGTCTTCATGCAGATTTCTTCCAATTCCATGACCAACTAAATCTCGAACAACAGAGTATCCATTGCTCTCAACATAATTTTGTATCGCTCTTGAAACATCTACCAAGTGATTGCCATCTAGTGCAAATTTAATACCCTCAAAGAAACTCTCTCTTGTCACATCAATCAAACGCTTTGCCTCCTTAGAAATCTCGCCAACGGCGTGAGTTCTCGCAGCGTCCGAGTGATACCCTTTATAAATTACTCCAGCATCTAAGCTTACGATATCTCCCTCTTTTAAGATTCGATTTTTCGATGGAATTCCATGAACAACCTCGTCATTCACTGACACACAGATTGAGGCAGGATATCCTTGATAGTGTAAGAAAGATGGAATACATCCATAACTGCGGATAATCTCCTCTCCCAATCTGTCAATCTCATATGTGGAAATTCCAGGCTTAATTGCCTTTCCTAATTCTTCATGAGTGCGGGCAAGAATCTTGCCCGCTTCTCTCATTAATTCAATTTCTGTCTTTGACTTTATTGTTACTGACATACTATGCCTCTAAAATTTTTGTAATCTGATCAAAGATTGCATCAATCGCCTGTGTTCCATCTACAGCCTTCAAACAACCTTTTGCCTCATAAAAATCGATAAGAGGCTGTGTCTGAGTGTGATAAACAGTGAGACGCTCTTTTACTGTCTCTGGCTTATCATCATCGCGAAGGATTAACTTAGCTCCACATGCATCACAAACGCCCTCTACCTTTGTTGCGTTATATACGATATGATATGTTGCACCACATCCTACACATGCACGACGTCCACCCATTCTCTCGATGATATTCTCGTCTGGAACTTCCACATCAATTGCATAGTCAATCTTTGTATTCATACCTACTAATGCTGCGTCTAATGCCTCTGCCTGTGGGATTGTACGTGGAAATCCATCTAATACGAATCCTTTTGCACAGTCATCTTGGACAATACGGTCAGCCACTAAATCAACGACTAACTCGTCTGGAACTAATTGTCCCTGGTCCATATAAGATTTTGCTTTTTTTCCAAGCTCTGTCTGATTTTTAATATTCGCTCTAAAAATATCTCCTGTTGAGATATGAGGAATACCATATTTAGCGGAAATCATTTTAGCTTGTGTTCCTTTTCCTGCACCTGGTGCACCTAACATAATAATTTTCATGACTTAATCCTCCTTTTCTAAGCCTTGTTCTTTTTTGCAATCTTTCTCGCTAGAGAAAAAGATTTATTATGTGTATATACACAAATAGGGATGTCTTCGAATGAAATAAATTCATTCTAAGACAACCCTGTTATTTCTGCTGTTTAATCGTTCAAAAATCCTGAGTAATGACGAACCAGTACCTGTGATTCAATTTGTTTAATTGTCTCTAAGATAACTCCCACAACGATAATGAGGGAAGTTCCTCCAAATGAAACGTCTGCTCCAAACACTCCATTAAAGAAAATTGGGATTACCGCAATAATAATTAATCCAACCGCTCCGATGAATACGATACTGTTTAAGATTGTATTCAAATAATCTGTTGTCGGTTTTCCTGGTCGAATACCTGGAACAAATCCACCCTGCTTCTTGATATTATTAGACACTTCCAAAGGATTAAATGTAATGGAAGTATAAAAATAAGCAAATAATACAATAAGCAATATATAGATAATAAGACCGATGGAACGTACTGGATTTTCAGGATCACACCAATTACCCTGATTCAAACAACTCAGTACTTTAGCACCCCATCCTGATTTTCCAACTCCAAATAATTGGCTAATAATCAATGGGAACTGAAACAATGAGGATGCAAAAATGATAGGGATAACATTTGCTGTATTCACTTTAAGAGGAATATGGCTTGATTGTCCTCCAAACATTTTTCTTCCTTGAACTTTTTTAGCATACTGTACAGGAATTCTTCTTTCTGCATCTTGTAAAAGAACAGATAATACCATCGTAGCAAGTACTACAAATGTGATAACCGCAACTGCAATTACCATCGTTCCAATTAATTTTCCTTGAATAAACTTTTGATATAGTTTATAAAAATCATTTGGCATTCTTGACACAATATTTACAGCGAGGATAATGGAAATACCATTTCCAATTCCCTTCTCTGTAATTCTCTCTCCCAACCACATAATGATAGTACTACCTGCTGTCAAAGCAGCTATCATTGTAATTACTGTAAGTGCATTATAAGTACCAAGAGCTCCGCTTCTTCCAAAGCCGATTGCGATACCAGCACTCTCTAAAATAGATAATGCAATTGTGACAAATCTTGTAATATTAGTAAGCTTTTTACGTCCATCTTCTCCATCTTTTTGCATCTCTTCCAAAGCCGGAATTGCAATTGTCAAAAGCTGTATAATAATCGATGCTGTAATGTATGGAGTTACATTCAATGCAAACAAGGACATTGACATAAATGACCCGCCAGTAAATGAATTCATAATATTAAAGGAGTCACCCAAAGCCTCAGACAAATATGCCTGTACCTGAGCTGTGTCAATTCCTGGAATTGGCAGCTGACAGCCTAATCTTACAATTACGATTACAAATACTGTGAACATCAGCTTTTTTTGCATTTCCTTTACTTTTAGAGCGTTCGCCAAGCTCTTAAACATACTAAATCACCTCAGCTTTTCCGCCGAGAGCTTCAATTTTTTCTTTTGCGCTTGCGCTAAAAGCATTCACTTGAACTGTAAGCTTCTTAGTTAATTCTCCGTTTCCAAGAATTTTTACTCCATCGCATGCTTTCTTAATAATTCCAGCCTCAATTAAGCTCTCTACAGTTACTACTGTATCTGCATCAAATTTCTCTAAAGCTGAAACATTAATAGCAACGATCTCTTTATGATTTCTACAAGTAAAACCTCTCTTAGGAAGTCTTCTGTATAAAGGCATCTGTCCACCTTCGAAACCAATTCTTACTCCACCGCCAGAACGAGCTTTCTGACCTTTATGACCTTTACCAGCTGTTTTTCCGTTTCCTGAACCATGGCCACGACCTCTTCTAAAGTTATCGCTATGCTTTGAACCATCTGCAGGACGTAAATTTGATAAATCCATCTATGGCACCTCCTAACTTGATTAGATTTCTTCTACTTTTACTAAATGTTTTACATGCCAGATCATTCCTCTAACTGCTTCGTTATCTGGCAACTCAACTGTTTTATGCATTTTTTTCAATCCCAAAGCTTCTACAGTTTTTCTATGTTTTGGAATAGCACCAATAGGTGATTTAACTAAAGTAACTTTTAATTTATCTGCCATGATATTATTCCTCCTATCCAAGAATCTCTTCTACAGTCTTTCCGCGAAGTTTTGCAACCTGTTCTGGAGTTTTTAACTGTGCAAGCCCCTCGATTGTTGCAAGTACGATATTTTGTTTATTGTTAGAACCTAAAGATTTAGAACGAATATTCTTGTATCCTGCAAGCTCTAATACAGAACGAGATGGACCACCTGCGATAATACCAGTACCTTCTGGAGATGTCTTTAATAATACAGAGGCACTTCCAAATTTTCCTGTGAAGTCATGTGGAATACTTCCATTTTCATCCATTGGCACTTTAACCAATTTTTTCATAGCATCTTCTTTACCTTTACGAATTGCTTCTGGAATCTCAGTAGCTTTTCCAAGGCCTGCACCAACGTGTCCGTTTTTGTCACCAACAACAACTAAAGCTGCAAATCTAAAGTTACGACCACCTTTTACAACTTTTGTTACACGTTTGATTGATACTACTTTTTCTTCTAATTCTAATTGACTAGCATCAATAATTGTACGCTTCATTGTAATTTCCTCCTTACTTAGAATTGCAATCCAGCTTCTCTAGCTGCGTCTGCTAATGCTTTAATCTTTCCTTGGTATACGAAGCCTCCTCTATCGAAGACAACTGTTGTAATACCTTTTTCTAATGCGCGCTCAGCGATTACTTTTCCTAAGTAAGCTGCTGCTGCTACGTCGTTTGTTTTCTCTAACTCAGCCTTTACTTCTTTCTGAAGAGTTGCTGCTGATACAAGGGTATTATGAGCTGTGTCATCAATAATTTGGGCATACATATGATTATTACTTCTAAATACTGCTAGACGTGGTCTATCAGCTGTTCCACTAAGATAGTTACGAAGATTTCTATGTTTCTTAGCACGAACTACTTTTCTTGATTTCTTACTAACCATTCTCTTATCCTCCTAATTATTTCTTACCAGTCTTACCAACTTTACGTCTAATAACTTCATCAGCATATTTGATACCTTTTCCTTTATAAGGCTCAGGTCTTCTCTTATCTCTGATTTCAGCAGCATACTGGCCAACTTTTTCTTTATCGATACCTTTGATTGTAATCTTATTTTGACCTTCCAAAACAGATTCCAAACCTTCTGGATCCTCCATCTCAACTGGATGAGAGTATCCTAAAGAAAGGATTAACTTATTTCCTTGCTTTTGAGCTCTATAACCAACACCGTTGATCTCAAGAACTTTCTCATAGCCCTTTGTTACACCGACAACCATGTTGTGAATTAATGTTCTTGTTAAGCCGTGTAATGCTTTCATTTTCTTTAAGTCATTAGGTCTCTTAACAATAACTTCATTTCCTTCTACTTTAATGTCCATCTCTTCTGGTAATACTCTCTCAAGTGTTCCCTTAGGACCTTTTACTGTCACTTTATTTCCGTCTTCAACTTTAACTTCAACGCCAGCTGGAATCTCAACTGGATGTTTACCTATACGTGACATATTGCACCTCCTTAAATTGTCGGAGAGGGATATCCCTCTCTGTTTTCAGAATTTCATCTAAAAATTCCTGTCAGACGGATAAGCATCATCTATCCTCTGACAATATTTTCCTGTCTCTAATCTATATATAAAGGGAAGTTAACATTCTTACCAAATGAATGCTAAAACTTCACCGCCGATATTTGCTTTTCTAGCTTCTTTATCTGTAATAACACCTTTATTTGTAGAAATAATAGCAATTCCAAGTCCTCCAAGTACTTTTGGAAGATCTTCACAGCTAGCGTATACACGAAGACCAGGTTTAGAAATTCTCTTTAATCCTGTGATAATTTTTTCATTTTTGTCTGCACCGTATTTTAATGTGATGCGGATTGTCTTGAAGTTTCCATCTTCTACTAACTCATATCCTTTGATATATCCTTCATTTACAAGGATATCTGCGATAGAGATTTTCATTTTAGATGCAGGAACATCTACTGTATCATGTTTTGCAGTATTCGCATTACGAATTCTTGTAAGCATATCTGCAATTGGATCGCTCATTGTCATTGTTGTTTGCCTCCTTTTTCTATAGATTTTACCAGCTTGCTTTCTTCACTCCTGGGATTTGTCCCTTATATGCTAATTCACGGAAGCAAATTCTACAAATTCCGTATTTTCTTAAGTAAGCATGTGGACGACCACAGATTCTACAACGACTATATTCTCTAGTGGAGAATTTTTGTTTGCGCTGTTGCTTTAAAATCATCGCTTTTTTAGCCATGGATTCTCCTCCTTACTATTTACTAAATGGCATACCAAATAAAGTTAATAATTCACGAGCCTCTTCATCTGTTTTAGCAGTTGTTACGAAGATGACATCCATACCTCTTACTTTATCTACTTTATCGTACTCAATTTCTGGGAAAATTAATTGCTCTTTGATACCTAATGCATAGTTACCTCTGCCATCAAATGCATTTGGGTTTACACCTCTAAAGTCACGTACACGAGGTAATGCTAAGTTGATTAAACGGTCTGCGAACTCATACATTTTTTCTCCTCTAAGAGTAACTTTACATCCGATTGGCATACCTTCTCTTAATTTGAAGTTAGCAACAGATTTTTTAGCCTTAGTAATAACAGCTTTCTGACCTGCAATAATTTCCATATCTGCTACAGCAGAATCCAATGCCTTACGATTGTCTTTTGCCTCACCAACACCCATGTTGATAACAATCTTGTCAAGCTTTGGCACTTGCATCTCATTTTTATATCCAAACTTTTTCATCATAGCATCTTTGATTGTTGTGCTATAAGTCTCTTTTAATCTACTCAATGTCATGGCCTCCTTTCTCAATTGTTATTAGTCGATTACTTCGCCTGTTGATTTGGCAACACGAACTTTTTTGCCGTTCTCAATTTTATGGCCAATTCTTGTTGGTTTTCCTTTATGAACGTACATTACGTTAGATACATGGATTGGAGCTTCTTTCTCAATGATTCCACCCTGCTGATTTTGCTGACTTGGTTTTGTGTGTTTAGAAACAATGTTTACACCTTCAACAACAACTGTATCTTTTTTTGTATTAACGTGAAGTACTTTACCTTCTTTACCTTTATCTTTACCTGTGATTACCTGTACAAGGTCATCTTTTTTAATTTTAGACACGTCGGCTACCTCCTTATAATACTTCTGGTGCTAAGGAGACAATCTTCATATACTTTTTGTCTCTCAACTCACGAGCTACAGGTCCGAAGATACGTGTTCCCTTTGGATTTGTATCGTCTTTTAAAATAACTGCAGCGTTTTCATCAAATTTTATATAAGAACCGTCTTTACGACGAGCGCCTTTTTTAGTACGTACAACGACAGCTTTCACAACGTCACCTTTTTTTACAACTCCACCTGGTGTTGCATCTTTAACCGTAGCAACAATAACATCACCGATGTTAGCGTATCTTCTTACGGAACCGCCTAAAACGCGGATACAAAGCAATTCTTTCGCACCAGTATTGTCGGCAACTCTTAGTCTTGACTCCTGCTGAATCATGCTTTTCTCTCCTTCCTGAGCGCAATCGCTATAATCTATTTCGCTCTCTCAACAACTTCAACAAGTCTCCATCTCTTATCTTTTGATAATGGTCTTGTCTCCATAACTTTTACTCTATCACCAATTTTACACTCATTGTTTGCGTCATGAGCTTTTAATTTGTAAGTTCTTTTTACAATCTTTTTATATAAAGGATGCTTTACGTTGTCCTCGATAGCAACAACGATTGTCTTATCCATTTTATCACTAATAACTTTACCTACGCGGGTTTTTCTTAAATTTCTTTCCACAGCAAACTCCTCCTTCCCAGATTATTTCTGTGTAATAGCACCCTGAATTCTAGCGATATTTCTTCTCACTTCTTTAATTCTGCTGGTGTTTTCCAATTGATTTGTTGCGTTTTGGAATCTCAAGTTAAATAATTCCTTCTTAGCAGCTACTAATTCCTCATTGAGTTCTGCAGCTGATTTTGTTCTTAAATCCTCTACATACTTAGTTGTTTTCACTGTTATCACCGCCTTCTAAATCTGCACGAGAAACAATTTTACACTTAACAGGTAATTTGTGAACTGCAAGACGAAGAGCCTCTCTAGCTACTTCCTCAGATACGCCAGAGATCTCGAACATTACGCGACCTGGCTTCACAACTGCTACCCAGTATTCAAGAGTACCTTTTCCGGAACCCATACGTGTTTCTGCTGGTTTTGTTGTTACTGGTTTATCAGGGAAAATTTTAATCCAAACTTTACCACCACGTTTGATATAACGAGTCATGGCAATACGGGCAGCCTCAATCTGGTTTGATTTAATCCAAGCTGGTTCCATTGCTACAATACCGTACTCACCGTAAGTGATTTTATTTCCTCTTGTAGCCTTTCCTGTCATAGAACCACGGAATTGTTTACGACGTTTTACTCTTTTAGGCATTAACATTATTTATCGCTCCCTTCCTGTGTATTCTTAGTTGGAAGAACTTCGCCATGGTAAATCCATGTTTTTACACCTACTTTTCCGTAAGTTGTATCTGCCTCTGCGAAGCCATACTCAATGTCTGCACGAAGTGTCTGTAATGGGATATTTCCCTCGCTGTAGAACTCTGTACGAGCCATATCAGCTCCGCCAAGACGTCCAGAAACAGCTGTCTTGATTCCTAAAGCACCACTTCTCATTGTTCTCTGCATGCAAGATTTCATAGCTCTTCTGAAAGAGATACGGTTCTCTAACTGTGCAGCGATATTCTCAGCAACTAACTGAGCATCTTTGTCTGGTCTCTTTACTTCTTTGATGTCGATGAAAACTTTCTTTGTTGTCATCTTCTGAACTTCTTTTTTCAACTTTTCAATCTCAGATCCACCTCTACCGATTACGATACCTGGTTTTGCTGTGTGGATGATTAATTTTACTCTATCAGATGCTCTCTCAATCTCAACTTTGGAGATTCCAGCACTGTATAATTTCTTTTTAACGAATGTTCTAATTTTATTATCTTCTACTAGATTATCTGCAAAATCAGCTTCTGCATACCATCTGGAGTCCCAATCTTTGATGACTCCGACTCTCAATCCATGTGGATTTACTTTCTGTCCCATTATTGCCCTCCTTATCTTTCATCAAGCACGATAGTGATATGGCTCATTCTCTTTTCGATTCTGTAAGCTCTACCCTGTGCTCTAGGTTGAATTCTCTTCATAGTAGGTCCTTTATTTGCATAACACTCTGCAACATAAAGGTTCTCTTTATTCATACCGTTGTTGTTTTCTGCGTTGGCAATAGCAGATTTCAATAATTTCTCTATTAAGCTTGAAGCATATCTTGGATTATAAGCTAAAATACCAAGAGCTGTTTCTACGTCTTTACCACGAATAGCATCTAAGACGAAGCAAGCTTTTGTAACAGACACTCTTGCGTAAGATAATTTAGCAGATGGTCTTGTATCTCTGTTTGCGTTTCTCTCTCTCTTAACTTGGGATCTATGTCCTTTCGCCATGATGAATGAAACCTCCTTTCAAAATAAGTTAAAACTAACGAACTCTGGATTTCTTCTCGTCTTTTCCGTGTCCTCTATAAGTTCTAGTTGCAACAAACTCACCTAATTTATGTCCAACCATATCTTCTGTGATATATACAGGCACATGCTTTCTTCCATCATGTACGGCAATTGTATGTCCTACAAATGAAGGGAAGATTGTGGAGCGACGTGACCAAGTTTTGATCACTTCTTTATTGCCTGCTTCATTTAATGTGTCTACCTTCTTTAACAAACTTGCATCTGCAAAAGGTCCTTTTTTCAATGAACGAGCCATTGGCTTACCTCCTTATACTATTTAATACTTCTTCCGTCTCTTCTTCTTACAATCAACTTATTGGATTTCTTGTTTTTCTTTCTTGTCTTAAGACCAAGAGCAGGTTTACCCCAAGGAGTACATGGGCCTGGACGACCGATACCAGTCTTACCTTCTCCACCACCGTGTGGATGGTCATTAGGGTTCATTACAGAACCACGAACTGTTGGGCGGATACCCATGTGGCGTTTTCTACCAGCTTTACCAATGTTGATCAAGTCATGCTCAATGTTTCCTACCTGTCCGACAGTTGCTCTACAAACAACAGGAACCATTCTCATTTCTCCGGATGGAAGTCTAAGAGTTGCATACTTTCCTTCCTTAGCCATTAACTGAGCAGAGTTACCAGCGGAACGAACTAACTGTCCACCTTTTCCAGGATATAACTCAATGTTATGAACCTCTGTACCAACAGGAATGTTAGCAAGTGGAAGACAGTTTCCGATTCTTACCTCTGCTTCTGGACCGCTCATGATTGTTGCACCAACTTTTAATTTGTTAGGAGCGATGATATAAGCTTTCTCTCCATCTGCGTAGGAGATTAATGCGATATTTGCTGTTCTATTTGGATCATATTCGATAGCAACAACTTTTGCTGGAATATTGTCTTTTCTTCTCTTAAAATCTACTAATCTATATTTTCTTCTGGATCCACCGCCATGATGTCTCACAGTAATTTTTCCTTGATTGTTACGACCAGCGTTTTTCTTTAAGGAAACAACTAAAGATTTCTCTGGAGTTGTCTTTGTGATTTCAGCGAAATCAGAGCCAGTCATATGTCTTCTGGAAGGTGTATATGGGTTATATGTTTTGATTCCCATTTCCTTTCACTCCTTTCGGTTCTCTCTATTTAGTATCACGCTTTTATGCGTATAATTTGCTTTTATCTATCTTCGATTTATAGTCCCTCGAAGATCTCGATATCTGCGCTATCTGCTGTTAATTTAACGATAGCTTTCTTTGTCTTAGCAGTTTTTCCGTAAACCATACCACGTCTTTTTGTTTTTCCATCGTAGTTCATTGTGTTTACTTTTGCTACCTTTGTTCCCTCGAACATTTTCTCAACTGCTTCTTTAATCTGAGATTTGTTTGCACTTGGATGAACTAAGAATGTGTATTTCTTCTCAGCCATATCGTTCATACTTTTCTCTGTCACAACTGGTTTTAAAATAACATCATAGTATTTGATATCAGCCATTATGCGTACACCTCCTCGATTTTAGCAACTGCATCTTTTGTCACGATCATTGTATCGTATTTTAAGATATCGTATACATTGATTGTGCTTGTTAAAGCAGTTTTTACTGTTGGAATATTGTTAGCAGACTTAATAACAACATCATCTTTCTCAGCCATTACTACTAAAGCTTTGTCAACTTTTAAGTTGTTTAATACTGCCTGCATTTTCTTTGTCTTAATCTCATCGAATTTTAAAGCATCTAATACAACGAATTTTCCTTCGCTTACTCTAGATGTTAATACAGATTTTAAAGCTTTTCTCTTTTCTTTCTTATTTAATTTGAAAGAATAATCTCTTGGCTTTGGAGCAA
This sequence comes from Lachnospiraceae bacterium, assembly GCA_051880475.1. Lineage (GTDB taxonomy): Bacteria > Bacillota > Clostridia > Lachnospirales > Lachnospiraceae > JAUUSJ01. Next base: position 31,022 of record JBJEOA010000025.1, read on the forward strand.
ATACAACTCCACCGCCTGTCCACTGTGGAGATCTTGTTGAACCCTGTCTTGCATGACCTGTTCCTTTCTGTCTCCAAGGTTTTCTACCGCCACCGCTTACTTCAGAACGAGTTTTCGCACTCTGTGTTCCCTGGCGTTTATTTGCAAGCTGATTAACAACAGCCATATGCACTAAATGTTCGTTTACGTCAATACCGAAGATCGCATCATTAAGTTCGATTGTTCCAACTTCCTGACCTTCCATATTATAAACAGCTACTGATGCCATTTGTGTGTTCCTCCTTCCTCAAAAGCAACTAGGCTTTTACTGTCTCTTTAATTGTTACTAAAGCTTTCTTAGGTCCTGGTACAGCACCTTTTACTAAAATAACATTGTTTTCTACATCTACTCTTACAATTTCAAGGTTCTGAACTGTGATCTGATCAGCTCCCATACGTCCTGCCATCTTTTTGCCCTTAAATACACGGCTTGGATCACTGGCGGAACCATTGGAACCTGCATGACGATGATATTTGGAACCGTGAGTCTTTGGACCTGTGTGAAGTCCGTGTCTCTTAATACCACCTGCAAATCCTTTACCTTTGGAAATTGCTGTTACATCTATCTTATCGCCTGCTGCGAAAATGTCAGCCTTGATTTCCTGACCTAATGTGTAGCTCTGCGCATCCTCGAATCTAAACTCTCTTACATATCTCTTACAAGCTACGCCAGCCTTTGCAAACTGACCTTTCTCAGGCTTATTAACTAAATTCTCTCTCTTGTCGGCATATCCAACCTGTACAGCGCTATAACCGTCGTTTTCAACTGTCTTAACCTGTGTTACTACACAAGGACCAGCCTGTAATACAGTTACTGGAGTTAAAACTCCATCCTCACTGAAGACTTGAGTCATTCCGACTTTTGTCGCTAAAATTGCTTTCTTCATTGATATTTCCTCCTAATTTAATCTACAGCGGATTGCTTACTGCAATCATCCTAGACGCCGCTATTCGCAACCGTTAGGACCTATTTGTTTTTCATTTTGATGTCGATATAAACACCAGCTGGCATTTCTAATCTTGATAAAGCGTCAACTGTTTTCTGAGTTGGTGTGATGATATCGATTAATCTTTTATGAGTTCTCTGCTCAAACTGCTCTCTGGAATCTTTGTATTTGTGAACAGCTCTAAGAATTGTAACTACTTCTTTCTTAGTAGGCATTGGAACTGGTCCACTCACCTTAGATCCTGTCTTTTTTACAGTTTCAATAATACTTTTAGCAGATGCATCGATTAATTGATGATCATACGCTTTTAATGTAATTCTCATAATTTGACTTGCCATAAAAAAAGTCGCCTCCTTTTCGCACTTTATTGCAGTACGACAAGCGGTGACTGTACACTCTCCCGTGTGTATCATCTAATCTCTCTACACACATCTCATATTGCAGATTCTATCTACCTTGTATACAGTGACTTGTCGCCAGTTTCTCTAACTTGACATTCGCTCCACGGAAAACCTGCCCTCTTGGCAGCAACCTCGCGCTTCTTAGCTATCAATGTCACAACGCTATTCATTATACAAGAAGATTTTTAAAATTGCAACCCCCTTTTTTAACTTTTTTTAAACTTTTGAAAATATGAGTGTTAGGGCATTGTTAAGAAACGCGAGAATGAAATAGAATATCTGCTTTATAAACACGCTACGTTTCCAAATTTTAACTGCACGCCTATTTATGCTGCTCCCGCGAACTCGCTTTGCTCAGACAGCGCTCCCGCAGCAAAGCGAGTGCAGTTAAAATCTTTGGAATCCTCGCTATCGTTTATAAAGCAGATATTCTATTTTTCTCGCTGTGTTATGGCACTAGACAATATTTAGATCTTTTCTTTATCGTTATTTCTAGACAATCACTATATATTTTGTTATGATAAAAAATAAGAAAGAAACCATTTCGTCTTATCATAATAAAAAGGGGGAAACTTATGAGACGCGTAAAAGACGACCGAGATTTTGCAGTTTATTTACTTTTTTCCATTTTAACCTGCGGTATTTATAGTATTTTTTTCTTTTATGACTTAGTAGAAGATTTAAATACAGTATGTGAGCCTATGGAGGGACCAGATGATAACCAAAAATCTCCAAATTATCTTCTTGTTCTTATTTTGGGAATACTAACCTGTGGTATTTATACTTTCTTTTGGCTCTATAAACAGGGAAACCGTATTCAGCGCACTGGAAGAAGCTATGGATTAAATATCGATGAGAATGGAACAACTCTTTTGCTCTGGCCATTAATTGGAATTCTCGTCATTGGTTTGGGATCAGTAATAGGAATGTATGTCAGCTATTTTTATTTAATCAAAAATACGAATAAGCTATGTAAAGCTTATAATAACAAATTCCAAGATGGACAAGCCCAACTTCCTTATAATAACTATAATAATTATAATAACAATAATAGTTATAATAATTCTAATAATTATAACTATTCAAATCATAATTCTTATCAACCTTCCGTATCTGGAACACTTGAGTTTATTTCTGGAGAGTTACAGGGAACAACGATTCCACTCAACAATCAGGAAAACATTGTAATAGGAAGAGACCCATCTGTATCGAATATCATTTTAAATAGCAAAGATATTAGTAGACGTCACTGTGAAATTCAGTATAATGCCCCTGACAATTGCTATTATATTTTCGATTATTCTTCCTATGGACTGCGCGTAAACGGACAACAAATACAAAAGAATGCGCCAGTTCGCTGTATGCCAGGCTCCAAAATTTCTTTGGCAAATGGAAGAAATGAATTTATTTTGAAGTAAAGATAAAAATTTTTCAAGCTATAATGGAGAGAGACGCCCAGCCAAGAAAGAGAAAAAAAGTCCGATTGCAGGAACACAAAGTGTGGAGCAATCGGACTTTTTTCGAGTTTGCGTGAGCAGCATAAATAGGCGCATGTCGAAAAATTGTGGGAACGCACGTGTTTGGAAAAGCGAGCGCGAACTTAAATTAGCCCTTCCTCCATCGCTTTTTTTCTATCTCTCTTTAACACATGAAAAGCTTTCATTCCATTATTTCTCGCACGATACTCCTCAAGCAATTCTGGATTGCTTATAACTCGATAAGAATATACCGGAATCATACTATCTCCTCTCTGCTCTTCGCAGAGCGCATCTTCAAGCAATATATCTACCATCTCTGGGTCTATATCTGCCTCAAACTTAATATACTCCTCTGGATATTGTTTAAATTCTTTCTCCATTCTCTCAAGAGTTTTTTTCATATGACCCGCCATCTCTTTTTTTACATATAGTTCTGCCATCTTTCCTACTCCTTTTTTCTATTATTTTTTCTCCCAACGCCCTGAAGCTCCACATGGAAGCACAAGTCCATTACTTGTAACTGGAAGTCCTATCTCATCTGCAGTGACAACTCCACCCACTTTTTTTTGAATCTCTGTCGATAACATATAATTTAATACCGCTGGCTGTAATCCTGTCGTATAAGAATTAATCAAAAAGAAAAGGGGATCTTTTGACATTACCTTTGTACAAAGCTGAATAAATGGATAAATCTTTTCCTCAATTTTCCAAATTTCTCCTTTTGGTCCTCTTCCGTATGAAGGAGGATCCATAATAATCGCATCATACTCTTTTCCTCTTCTGATCTCTCTCTCGACAAATTTTACGCAGTCATCCACAATCCAGCGAATCGGTGCATCCTTAAGACCTGAAAGTTCGGCATTTTCCTTCGCCCAAGTCACCATTCCCTTTGAGGCATCTACATGAGTCACAGAAGCACCTGCCTTTGCCGCTGCCACTGTCGCTCCACCTGTATAGGCAAATAAGTTTAATACACGAATTGGTCTTTTCGCCTCTTTTATTTTCGCAGAACACCAGTCCCAATTTACTGCCTGCTCTGGAAATAATCCTGTATGTTTAAAACTAAAAGGCTGTAAATGAAATGTCAAATCCTTGTACTGAATCTTCCACTCCTTTGGCAGATTGAAAAACTTCCATTCTCCACCGCCCTTTGTGCTTCTATAATAATGCCCATTTAATTTTCTCCATCTAGGATCTCTTTTTTCTGTCTGCCAGATAACTTGTGGGTCTGGTCTTAATAAAATATATTTTCCCCAGCGCTCTAGCTTTTCTCCCTCGGAGCTATCAATAACTTCATAGTCTTTCCAACCATCTGCAATCCACATATATTTTCTCTCTTTCTACTATAATAATAGCCGATTTTTCTCATTACCTGCTAACACAGCAGAACTCACGGCATATTTCACAAAATTCTTACACTCTTTCACTTATCATAGAAACAAATTATTATCTACTTATCATAGAAACAAACTACTATGTTTATGATAGGAAATCTTACTCAAACGGATAAACCATTCCCCACTGTCTGCGAACTTCTGTGAGCGCTGCCATAACATCACGACTATAAGAAAGCTTTGTCTCCTCGTTTTGACTTCTCACATATTCTTGCATATCCATAACTTCATAATCAAGTGCGAGTGCTGTCTCTCCAAGCTCGATTACTTCTGTATGTCCATCTTCTGTATAAGTAATTGTCGCCTTGTCTGCTCGTGGATAATTATAAACTTCAATAAATCCAAGCTCCCCTGCCACAACGCCTCTCTTTGGCTGCTTTGCCCTCATTGTAAGAGCCATGACTGCCATCTCTCCTTCTTTATTTCGAAGAATAATTCCAGAAGTCTCGTCCACACCTGTCTCAAAATAATTTGCTGTCGTAAGCACTTCAGTTGCTCCGCTACTCATAAAATATCTCGCAAAACTTGTCGCATAAACACCGATATCGAGAAGTGCCCCTCCCGCTAACTCTTTTGAAAAGAAGCGGTTTGTCACATCATATTCTTTACAGCTTCCAAAATTCACTTGAACCATTTTTACCTTGCCAATTGCTCCACTATCCACAATTTCTTTTAATTTTTTAAATACTGGCATATGGAAAATTGTCATAGCCTCCTCGAGAATCAAGTTTTTCTCCCTCGCAATCGCTGCTGCCTCTTCAAGCTGTGCTTCATTTACTGTAATCGCTTTTTCACATAGCACATGTTTTCCAGCTTTTAATGCTTTTATCATACATTCATAATGCAAATTATGCGGAGTTGCAATATAAACGATATCTATATCTTCATCTGCCAATAATTCATCTACATTTCCATATGCTTTTTTTACAGAAAATTCCTCCGCAAACTTTTGTGCTCCTGCTAAGGTTGTGGCACATACTGCATAAATCTCACCATTCACACGAGTGAGTGCCTCTGCCATCTCACGGGCAATAACTCCTCTGCCGATAATTCCCCAATTTAATTTTTTATCCGCCACTGTCTTTTTCATACACTTTTTCCTTTCTTTTTTTATGCTTCACGTTAAATATACCGATTGATTATTTTTTTATTTTTAGTATAATGGATATAAGAAAAGAAATCAATCTGTAGATACCAACGACACTACCTTTTCAACCTAATATTATTTATTATATAGGAGTGATAGAATGGAAAATTTACATTTAGAAGTATATACCCAACTACATTTATTAATAAAAGAGGGAAATTTATATGAGAACCGTCAGTATATTCAACATGGAACCGTATCCGTGTTAAGACATTGCATTGCTGTTGCCATTTGCAGCTGTAAAATCGCAGATGCACTCCACCTGCAGATAAATCGCATGTCATTAATCCGCGGTGCACTCCTTCACGATTATTTTCTGTACGACTGGCATGATCCTGAAAATGGTCACAGCCCTCATGGCTTCACTCACCCATTCACTGCTCTGGAAAATGCAAAGAGAGACTATGACCTATCGAAACTTGAGGAAAATATTATTGTGAGACATATGTTCCCACTTGTCCCAATTCCTCCAAAATGTACGGAAGCTTGGATTGTCTGCATCGCTGACAAAATCTGCGCTAGTCAAGAAACTGCACAGGGATTTTCTATTAAGTTTTTTAATTTCTTCAATAAAAAATCTATTAACTACTAAAAACTTTTCACATTCGAATCTCTGTCCATCTTACTTTTTCGTCTTTTTTTGAACAGATAGTTAGACAGTACCCCTCTATCTCATTATAGTGTTTAAAATACACGCATCCCATCTGCTCAGTTTGAACAGAAAATTCTTCTTTCATTGACGAGATGCACTCTCTATTATTTATCACTTTAGTTTTCTCATCTTCGGGTAAATTTATTTTTTTCGGTATCGTGGAGAAGGAATCAAACGAAATGCGCATTCCCTCTCCAGCTGCCTTTACAAAACTCTCCTTCTGTGTCCATATTCGATAAAAGACTTCCATCTGTTCTCTCTTATCTTCTATATTTTTTAAGAGTGAATATTCCTTTTCGTGAAAAAAACGCTTAGCAATACTTAACCTTATTTTATCAAATTGTTTCTCTTCAAGATCAATTCCAACTGGCATATCGCCAAATACAGCCGCCGCATAATGTCCCGAATGACTCAAATTGAAATAAAACTTTGGCAATTCTTTATAGTAGGGCTTTCCCTGCTTATTAACAGAATAATTCAACTCTTTTTCTCGATATCCAATTTTTTTTAGACCTTCATCTAATAAAATTCCTGCTCCAAGACTTAATCTTTTGTCTGCATCAAACTTATAAGATAAAATTTTTTCCTTTCGATTACTCGACATCTCCTGCAATTTTTCTTTAAATAAATTCTGATTTTTTAGACAATCCACATTTAAATATAATACATCCATTCCATCGGCTCCCAGTTTTTATGCGGAAATTTCTACAATAAAGTTTTCATCAAATTTTCCACTGTATCCGTCTGCTGTGGACAAATCTTTCTAATTCCTGTTCTCGCATTATCCATCGCTACAGGATGTCCAACTGTGCTTAACATTTCATAATCATTGTACTCATCTCCAACTGCCATACAATCCTCAATCGAAATATCAAGGCGAGCTGCCAATTTTTCCAATCCAACCTTTTTTGTAATATTTTTTGGCATAAGATCAATCCACACTGTCCCCGATGTTGCCACACTCGCTACATCTCCAAATTTTTCCTCGAAGAATTCTACATCTTCTTTTTTAACTCCATCTGGACAGTAAACCGCAACTTTAATCGTATCCTCTGGAATATCTGAAAAATCATCAATCCATTCCATATTATATTTAAAATAATTGAGCATTAAATCTTCTATTTTCTCGCGTCCTTCCTTCCTCAAAAGATAAGCTGCGTTGGCACCTCCTGGAAGAGCTATATATCTTGGATTACTCTCAACTGTCTCAAAAATCTCTCTCGCTATCTCATCTGGAAGCTTTGCTTGATACAAAATTTCATCTTGATACACTGCCAGACATCCATTCTCACATACATATGCAATCTCATCTGCTATCGGCGCAAAAAGTTCACGTAAACTATGATACTGTCTGCCACTTGCCGCTACAAATACAATTCTATTTTCCTTTAATTGATGAATTAATTCAAACGCCTCTTTTGTCGGCCTCTTAGCACCATTTTGCAATAATGTTCCATCCATATCACTTGCCAATAATTTTATATCCATTTTTGTTTCTCCTCATTATTTTTTCAACTCAGTTTTTTATATTATAATTTACTATTTAGGCTAAAATTTATATTAAAAGATAATTTTCACCCCTGCATTTTCAATCTCGCTTTTATCTTCCTCAGAAATATTCTCATCTGTGACGAGATAATCAAGCTCATCTAAATCTGCATAAGAATACGTCGATTTTTTTCCTATTTTTGAGCTGTCACATAAAAGTATGATAGTCTGTCCTGCTTTCTTCATTGCCTCCTTGCCAAGCGCACATTCCATATTTGGAGTCATCACTCCCTTTGTCATGGACAAAGCGTTTACCCCCAAAAATATTTTATCGATAGAATACTGACGAAGCATATTGACAACAGCGATTCCCATTGTGCACTCATATCCATTTTTGACAGTTCCTCCCAATATGACAACATGAATATCTGGATTTTCCTGAAGTTCGAGAGCAATTCTTAAATCATTTGTAAATGCAGTAATTCCTTTTACTTCTCTTAACAGCTTTGCTAACTCAAGTCCCGTAGTTCCTGCATCTATTAAAATAGAATCTCCCTCCTCAATCAAATCTTTTGCCAAAGCTGCAATCTTTTTTTTCTCCCTTTCGTTTTTTCCTCTTCTATAATCAATGCTATCATTATTAATCTTTTTTTCCTCGCCGAGCATCGCCCCTCCGTGAGTTCGAATTATCTTTCCCGTCTTTTCCATCTCTGAGAGGTAGAGACGAACTGTCGTTCCACTCACTTTCAAGACATCTGTCAGCTCCTTAATTGTCACCCTTTTTTTCTCTAAGAGAATCTGATAAATTAATTCCTTTCTCTCTTCTGCAAACATCCTCATCCCATCCATTCTTCTTAGCAAAATTATATTTTCTCTTTTGCTTATCATTCCACATATAAAAAATCTCTTAATTTTATATGCTTTTATTTTGTTTTATTTATTTGTATTTCTTTATTTTAAAATAATATAAAACTTTATTTTCTTTTTTACGCCTTTATATTAGCATCTCTCACTCCTAATTGCAAGTAAAATTTTATATTTATTTTTATTTTCTTTTATTTTGAAATTTCAAAAAGAAAAACCTAGAATTTTTTAGTATCATAGAATTCTCTCTATGGCATAAAATCTTCTAGGTTTTTTCTATTTTAGAAACTTTTTAATATTCCTATCTTCTCTTTTAATATTCAGATGGAAGACGACGAAATCTCTCCCACTCCTCAGAATTTTCTGTCGCTATTACTTCAAATAAATATAAATCTTCCTCTGTCTCCACATCAAAACTATATTTTCCAGTTTCATGTCTCATAGCAGTAATCTGGCCAAGCCCTCCATTCCAAGCCTCAAAAATTTGACCTTGCTGTTCTTTTTCTAAAACTTCATCTGGGTTCTCACTCATTAACTTTCCATCTGCATTATAAATTTTACATCCAAGACGTGTAATTTTAATATCGGAAACTTCATAAAGTCTTAGTTTAAGCTCGTTTGTTCCCATATCAAACACATCTCGATTACAGCTATTATTTGCCTTAATAATAACATATCCCAAGTCTAAAATAAGCTGGTCTCTATATTCCTTTATTTCAAAAATTTGCGCCTGTGTAAAAGCAAAATTTTCTATCTCATTCTTTGTATAATACCCCATTTCTTTTTCCTCTTTCCTATTTATATTTTCTCTTTTCTCATTTCATTGTTTTAAATTTTATATCTCTCTTCCTCCAAGCTTGCCAAATCCACCCGTAATATTATATCCCTGGCAATCGCTATTTCTCTTATAGATAGAAGGAGTTACTCCCTCATATTTTTTGAACACCTTGCCAAAATATCCTGGATCATTGTATCCAAGACTATAGGAAATATCCGATATGCTAAGCTCTGAGCAAGACAAATATAATTTTGCCCATATAATCTTAATCAGATGAGCATACGATACTACTCCAATTCCATAGTATCTCTTAAAAATTCTTGTAATATATCCCTGACTCATATTACAAAGGTCAGATATCTCGTTCAATGTAATATCCCTATCAATATTTTTATGAATATACGATAAAATCACATTAAACTGCGGATATTTTGATAATAGTTGTAGTCGATAAATTTCTTGTGTTAATAAATGTAAAAAAGCCTCTGACACACAAATATATTTTTCTATTCCCGAAGGTATCTCATACTTTTTCTTATAATACTCTCGATTACTCACAGAAAGCATTTCTAGATAATCAATACAGTAGTCCACAATTTTCTTTATCTCGACATACCTCTCCTTATCCTTCTCGTAGAGATTAAAAGTTTTTTCCACCAACTCCTTACATGTCTGAAATGCTAGTAAAATCTCTTTCCTTTGCATAATAGAGGTAATTGTAGATTTCTCGTAATTTTTCTTTTCAAATAGCATCTGGTATTTATAAAAAGCATTCCTAATTTCATCTGGATTATATGGCTTCGTCATATAGGCATCCAATCCTGCGCTCATTGCAGTCTGAACCATAGAAAAGTCCTGATACGCCGATAAAATAAAAATCACAATCGACGGATATTTTTTCTTAATCTTTTTACTGACAGAAATTCCATTTTCGCCTGGAAGTAAAATATCCATACAAATAAAATCTGGATGCTCTCGGTCACAAAAATCCATAACATCAAGACCATTGTCGATGACTCCTATCACCTTATAATCATCCATGCTCTCTATAATCTTTTTTAACACTCTCTGAAAAAGTGTCTCATCCTCCACGATAAGAACCTTATACATAACTTCTTATCCTCTCCACTGAACTAGGAATACGTAAAAGAACTCTCCTTCCACTTTCTCGACCAACTATCATTTTTGCATCATACTTTGAACCATAGCTTCTCATTAAGCGCTGTCTTGCGGCATAAATATCTGCACTAGCCCATGAAGGCTCATATACGCCCCTAAAAGGCTCATATATTTTCTTTAATTTCTGTGAGGAAATATTATCTCTCTCATCCTCCACACTGATGACACATTCTTCCTCTTCCATATAGCAAAGAATTTTAATATTACCGCCACCTGCCTTTGTGATAATGCCTCGACTCACTGCATTTTCCACAAACGGAAGCAAAACTCCAGGTGGAAGCATTTGCTCTTTTACTTCCTCATCGACAATAATCTCATATGTCATCTTATCTTCAAATCTTAATTTTTGTATCTGTAAATAGCATCGAATGCTATCTAATTCTTCTTCTAATGTAACGGCTCTCTCATCTCTTCTCATATGATATTTCATCATTTGAGTCAAGAGCTGAATCATTTCACCGGTCTGATTGGCGTCTTCCACATAAGCAATTCCAGAAATTGCATTTAAAATATTTAAGATGAAATGAAGATTTATTTCTCCCTTTTTCTGAGATAGAGCCATCTCTTCCATCGTTTCCTCTCTCTCTTTCATTTTTTTACATTCTACCTGAAGGTGAACTTTCTTTCTCTCAATCTTCCTCTTCTCGATAATTGTATTCTCTTTCTCGCACATCTGACTAATATATAAAAATGCTAGATCTGCGACACTTTGAATTTTATCAAAAGACATAACTGGAAGCCTTCCGTATTTTTCTACTAACCCCTTATCCTTTCTCCAGTCTATTCCATCATTGATTTTTTTTCCATAATCATCCAATTGTTGGTCTTCCTCACAGCGAACTTGTCCTCCGATGAGAGCTCCCATGTATTGCTGATCAATAATAATTGGAATAGCCATATTAATAAGTTCTACTGGACATTTATATATATAAGGTTCATTATTAATAGCTGCCATCGCTCCTCCGTATGCATTTGATAGACAACAACTTTTCTCATAACAGCTATATTTCCTTCTACATATACAAAACTCTGTACATCCAGAAATCTCTGTCACTGGCTCGCCACGGTAATCTATCGTGACAAACGCCATATTAGTAACTTGATGTAATTTTTCTTGAATTTCAGTTAGAACACCTTTCTTGACCAGATTATAAATATTAGTTTCATTTATTTGATGTCCAGAATTTTTTGTTTGGGAAGTTATCACTCTCTCACCCATTCGTATCTCCTCCACAGTGGGACTGAAAAAACTTGGCATAATTCAGTACGATTAACGGTTTCAAATAATACACTTCTCTACCTCTTGTTTATAATTATATCATATTTTCGCCTTTTTTTGTTCATCTTTTTTCTATTTAACTGTTTTTTCTCTTATATAAACAATAAAATACCCTCTCATTAGTATTTTCCAAATCAATGAGAGGGATATTTTTTATGTTTCATAACAATATAGTTCTATTTTTTCTATTTGCGAGAAATATTTTCAGATTTATGTCACATTTTTACATAAAATCTATGTAACTCAAATTCTTTTATCTCTTATAATATTCTGTGTGAAGCAAAACCTCAGATAATTCACTCAAAGGTTTTCCTAAAAATTCTCGATAAATTTGAGCAATCTCGGGATTATCAATGGAGTTACGAATCGTCATCTTTGCATCTTCCTCATACATACTGTTAATTCTACTCATTCTCGTCGCATTAGACGGTGGAATAATATTTCTCTGAGGCTGTCCAGCGCCGCTGATACATCCTCCAGGACAGGTCATAACTTCGACAAAATGATATTTAGAAATATCTGTACCTAATAACTTTTCTGCATTTGCCGTGCCGTATACTACCGCCACATTTACGTTCACACCTGCAATTGTAGTAGAAGCTTCTTTTATTCCATCTAGTCCACGAACAGGTTCAAAATGAAGCAAAGCCTCTGTCGGGGATTCTCCTGTCAAACATTCATATGCCATACGAAGAGCCGCTTCCATAACACCGCCAGTATTTCCAAAGATAACACCTGCACCGCTACCTTTTCCTAGAATACTGTCAAACTCTCTATCTTCTAATGAAAAGAAATCAATATCTTCTTGCTTCATCCACTCAACTAATTCCTTCGTTGTAATGACATAATCATTATCTCTCATCTCTGGATGACGAAGTAATTTCCCAGCATCGTTAAACTCTGGACGACGAATCTCAAACTTTTTTGCCGTACAAGGAGTCACTGCCACGCTAACGATATCTAGAGGATCTAAATTATGTTTTTTGGCAAAATACGTCTTAATCATCGCTCCCTGCATTCCAATTGGACTCTTGGCAGAGGAAATATTCGGAATCAAATCTGGATGATACATCTCTACATATTTCACCCAAGCTGGACAACAACTTGTAAATTGGGGAAGTGGAGCACTTCTTGTCATAATCCTTTTAAGAAGTTCACTGCCCTCCTCCATAATAGTAAGGTCAGCAGAAAATGTAACGTCAAGCACATAGTCACCGCCAAGTTCTTTTAACGCTGCAACCATTTTTCCCTCTGAATAGACTCCCGCTTTCTCTAAAAATTCATCCCCAATACCAATGCGAACCGATGGAGATGTGGAGAAAATTACTATCCTATCTGGATCATTTACTGCCTCTTTTACGAAATCTATCTCTGATTTTACTTTAATTGCCTGTTCTGGACATGCCGCAGAGCATTGTCCACAGTTAATACAAAGTTTTTCTGCCTCTCTACCTGGTATCGTATGTCCAGCAACAAAAATTTCTTCGTTACAGGTGGCAATACAATGACCACATTCTGTACACAAATCTTCATTTTTCATAATGGATGGATTCGTATCAGAAACAGAAATACATTTTTTTAATTCTGCCATATTCTTTCTTCCTCCTAACCATTAAATGCCAAGCTTTCTTCTCTTTTCTTCAATTATCTGTTCTAAACATACAGCTGACTCTGCCATATCTGTATTGCAGATAATCTGTCCACCTGTTAAATTTTTCATCTGGTTTGTCAAGATATCAAGCACGATAGGGCTTCCTGTCACAAACGGAGCAAGACCAAGGTGGAGTGTAAATCCAAGTGCAAGTGCATATGCACTGTCAGCTAACGCCTGCTCCTCTAACCACTGTGGAGCGGATACAATAACTGGCAAATCAGGAATATCCACGCCGAGTAATGCTGCAATCTTTCCTGCTAAAATCTCAATTCTTCCGATTGCCAAACATGGGCCAAAATTAAGTACTGGTGGAATTCCGAGGTCCTCGCATACTGCACGGAGAGAAGAAGCAGCCAGGGAAGCAGCCTTTGGTGCCATCAAACCACAGTTTTCAAGTCCTCCACATGTACATCCTGCCGACACAACAAGGATATTCTTTGCGATTAGTTCTTTTACTAATTCCACTGTATAAACATCATGTCCACCGCCTCTTAAATTGGAACATCCAACAACAGCAGCGATACCTTTAATCTGACCACCCTTAATTAACTCAATCAATGGATTTAAGCTTCCTCCCAAGAAGTTTTCTAATGTTACCTCCGTTACACCTGTGATAGCATTTGGACATCCGTGATCTGACATTGGATTGATGCGATTTGGTTTTACCGCCAATCTTGCGATATAAGATGCTACAGACTTTGCTACAATTGTAGCCGTAATACTCTCTTTCTTGTCATAATCAAATGAGATATACTCTGCATTTGCTTTCTTTGCGACATCGTCAATACAAATCTGAGTGATTCCATACTTTTCACAAATCTCCTCAATACCAGGAAGAGTACAGTTAAATTCTGATAATACTAAATCGATACATCCAGTCTCTAACACTGCCTCGCTTGTATAATTATTTCCTGCATGACCACAGAAAACACCGCTTCCAGATACATTACGAACTTGAAAATCTTGACCAACGCAAGTACATCCGACAATTTTAAATCCCTTTGCTCCCGTGTTCTTGGCAATATTTTGCACAGTATCAAGTGCCAATGTTTCTTCTAAATCCTTAAATAAGCAATGTTGATGCCCTGTAATCATAATATTAATATAATCTGGATCAATGACAGAAAGTCCAGCTTTATCAAAACTAATCTTTGATTCACCCATCATAATATCTTGTAAAAGATTTGTAAGAACAAGTCCATATGTACCTGTAGATATGCCAAGGCGCAGACATTGCATAAGCATATTTACTGGATCAGAGTTTAGGTTTGTAGATGTCTTTACTACAGCATTAAAAATCTCGTCTTTTGCTCCACCAGGCATAATTCCTATTTTTTCCCAATTATTAATGCGCATTTGATAGGAAATCTTACCTGTAATCTCCATTTTCTCTTCGACAGGTCTTCTAAGATCCTCCAAAATCATATCTGCGATAGCTAAGGCTATCTCACATTCTGTGTTTCGGGATACTCCGAGCAATCTAGCCACTCTGAATAATGTATCTTTTCCTCTAAAATTCTCTCCTGCCAACGCCATCTTGCGAAGCTGCTTTGCTGAATTTTCTACTACATGAATATAACATCCCGAACCTGCTGCCACAGAACGCAAAAAGTTTCTCATAACAATAGTGTCTGCATCTGCTCCACAGACACCTCTAGGCTTTGCCGATGAAAGACGACAAGGTCCATTCGAGCAAAGCTTACAACAAACTCCCGATAAACCGTAACCACATTTATTTTGCTGTTTCACCATTCTGTGATGAGATACTTCTTGATCTAGCTGTTCGATATAAGATTCTAATTTCTTATCTGCATCTTTACATATTTTTTCTTGATACATAATATACTACCCCTCCTATCTTTTTAAGCTTTCCTCTGCTTCTTCTATGGTCTTAAATCCATAAGGTTTAATCATATTAGAAAGTTCTTCGATATATAAGTTTTTATCTGGAGCTTCTCCAATACACTCCAACATAGCTCGAAGTGTTCTCTCAGAATATGTCATAAGTTCACCATACTGGTAATCTTCCACAGATGCCTCTCCTGTAATTGCCGCATTTATATTATCTGTTCTTCCCCTTTTTCTCACTCTAGGATATTTTTTAGAGAATTCCTTCTCCCAGATAGTATATATTTTTAAAATCGTTTCTACCATAAGTTTCGCATAATCAGAAACAGGAAGTAAAAAATTCTTTATCTGTTCATATTCTTCTGGATATGTCTTCTCCATAATATGGGCATATTTCTCTGTCATAAGATTTCTTCCAGCTTCCTTTGCCTCTAGTAAGTCCAATAAATAGCTTACCAAAACTTCTTCATTCCAGACACTAAGCTGTGCCACCCTCATAATTGCAAAAGTCTGTCTATCATCTTGACAATCTGCTCTTCCCCCTCGATTATTTACCGTAGTAAACATTTCCCACTCTTCTTCCAAAATATGTTGGATTAATTCCTCTCTGTTCATAACAAAAAACTCCCTTCCCTTAACGTTTTTTCCTAATATACTATCTTGATTTTATCACAGGGTTATAAAAATCTATTAGTAAGATTCCACAGCATTAATTGCAAATATCTCGTGCTTTTTCAGCGATTTGAATAATCCTATCTAGAGTGCAAAATCCTACTCATTTGCTTTTTTTAGGTATGATATACTCTGATATATAGAAGATTGTATATTTAAAATTTCATCTTATTTTTCACGTACATATCGAAAGCGGGTTACAAATTTTAAGAAAGAAGGAGATTTTTATGAGAGTTGGCATTTATAATCACCAGCATTATCGTGGTGGATGTCCAGGCTGCTCACAGACTTACGTAAAAGGCATGATTAGCGATGCTGAAAAATGTAAAGCAGTAGTGAGAAGATTATACAAGGGACAAGAATTGGAGTTTTTAAACTATACAGATTTGGGAGACTATCCAGCTGATAATGTCAATCGTCCTGGATATAAACGATTAATAGCAGATATCGAAGCCAGAAATTTAGACATTGTCATTACTACAAATCCAACTAAAATATCAAATAATATTAATCTTATTGTTAGTTTTTATAAAACTTGTAAAGCAAATAAAGTTACTTTTCTCACAAGCAATGAAGGAAAAGATATCGAAACATTTTTAGATATTCTAATTAAATAGGGGAAATTAGAAAAAATACTGAAAAATAGAAGTAATAAAAAAGGATTTCTGCAAAATGTGAGAAGTAATATACAGAAATCCTTTATAACATAAGCTTTCTGTACATCGAGAGGTGTTAGTGTGAGAAGTGTTTCCCGACATATATGCCACTATCCAATCTCCCCACCAGAATAAATCCAGTCAAGTCCATTGAAATAGCACCATCTGAAAGCTATTGTCGGCTTTATTCAATTATATCTCGTTGGTCTACTATAATCATCCCATCAAGACAATGAATCCCTTACAACCATTTCATAATTAAAATCTCTTCGTAAATGTCCCACCTTTTTTAAACGGTAGGTGATTAGCAGATGATTGACACATCTCAACTCTACTTTTGAGACTTTATAATAACATCTGCAATGAGCTCTGCAACTCTTTGCTTTAAACATTCTTTCTTATCTATTCTCTCCCATGATAAATCAAGATCATCTCTTCCAAAATGTCCATAAGCAGCTACTGGACGATAAGTAGTATTTTTAAGATCTAATTCATTCAAAATTGCAGCTACAGAAAAATCAAATACATCTGACACTGCCTCTTCTAAAATCTCTGTTGGTATAACCTCTGTACCGAAAGTATTCACTCTGATTGCAACTGGATCTGCGATACCAATTGCATACGCTACGGATACCTCACATTTTTCGCAAAGCCCCGCAGCCACAATATTTTTTGCGGCATATCGAGCCATATAAGCGGAAGAACGGTCTACTTTAGTAGGATCCTTTCCAGAGAAAGCTCCACCGCCATGTCTTGCAATACCTCCATAGGTATCTACAATAATCTTTCTTCCAGTTACACCAGTATCTCCAAGAGGCCCACCAATAACAAAGCGTCCCGTTGGGTTAATATGAATCTTCAAATCCTTATCCATCAATTCACGTGGAATAATCTCATCTATAACTTCCCTCTTGATATCATCTCTTAATACATCAAGACAAATATCTGCGCTATGCTGTGCAGAAATAACAATATCCGTTATCTTATCTACAGTTCCATCTGCGTTATATCTAACTGTCACCTGAGATTTTCCATCTGGATAGAGATAAGAAAGTATCTTTTCTTTTCTTACTTTTGTCAATTGTAATACAAGTTTATGTGCAAAGTCAATACTAAGCGGCATATAGCTTGCTGTCTCATTGCAGGCATATCCAAACATCATTCCCTGATCTCCTGCACCCACTGATCCATCCTCATGGCAAACACCCATAGCTATATCAGCAGACTGCACACATACATTTGTGATAATCTCGCAAGATTTTCCATCCATTCCCTTTTCTGCGGCATCATATCCGATATCAAGCAAAACTTTTCTAGCCTCTGCCACAATATCCACCTGCGTATTAGAAGAAACTTCACCAGAAATAAAAATGACATCTTTGGAAGCCATTGTCTCTATCGCTACATGGGAGTCTTTATCTCCCTTCAAATAGCAATCTAATAATCGATCTGAAATCTGGTCACAGACTTTATCCGGATGCCCCTCTGTAACCGACTCAGAAGTCAGAAGATAAGTGCTCATCTGTCCTCACCTCTTTAACCACCAATTTTACATTGGAAGCCTTTTTCTTCTATAATAGCCTTAAGCTCTTCCATAAATTCCTCGTCTGGAGTTTTCACTCCCTGTAATTCATATTCTTGTCCCATCATTCCATACTTATTAGCCCCCAAATCATGGTATGGAAGCAAATGAATCTGCTTAATATTATTCATATGAGTTGCAAACTCAGCGATTGCTGCAATTGTATTTTTATCCGCATTAAACCCTGGAATAATAGGAACACGGACAATCATCTCTTTGGCAATTTTTGAAATATAAATCGCATTTTCTAGTATTTTAATATTATCAACACCTGTAAACTGTTTGTGAACAGCAGGGTCGATATGTTTAATATCCATCATAACTAAATCAAGCCATGGGATAACTTTATCTAATACCTCTCTTGAAGCTAAACCTGTTGTCTCAATTGCCGTATGCCATCCAAGAGTTTTACACGTACTTAATAACTCTACTAAAAACTCATGCTGTACTAATGCCTCACCGCCAGATACAGTAATTCCACCGTTTGATCTGCGATAAACAACGCGGTCTTTGTATAATTCATACATCAAATCTTCCACTGTCATCCATCTGCCAGTGAGCTCAAGAGCCTTGTGATAACAAACATCTACACATTTGCCGCAGGCGATACATTTTGAATGATCAATTTTACCTGGAAGATTCAAATCAGATGCTCCTGTAGGACATACGGTAGTACAGTTCCCACATCCGACACAGTTTGGAGCTTTAAACATAACAACAGGAGATAGTTTTTGAGATTCAGGATTACAACACCATTTGCATCTAAGTGGACACCCATTTAAGAAAACAATGGTTCGAACACCAGGACCGTCATTAACAGAGAATCTCTGGATATTAAAAACAAGTCCCTTTATCTCCACATTCGTGGTAGGTTCAATTAGCTGTTCAGGTAGTAAATTCCACATGTTTACCTCCTATTTAAAAACAACAGCCGAAGCCAATTGGTTCCAGCTGCCGTCTGAAATTTCTATACTTTATCGTATAAAGCACGCCCATCCGAAAGATATAACATCAGGACTTCTCTACGAATATACTTAACTCTAACACTCTATATTTTATTAGAATGACTGCTCTGTACGAGCAATGATATCATCTTGAACTTCCTTAGCAAGTACTGTCCAGTGTGCGGAATAGCCAGCAACACGAACTACTAAGTCTTTATAGTTTTCTGGATGAGCCTGAGCGTCAAGTAATGTCTCTCTATCAATTACGTTGAACTGTACATGCATACCTTTCTTATCGAAGTAGTTACGAACAACTGCTGCGAAGTTCATAAGTCCCTGATCTCCTGCTACAGCAGATGGTAAGAACTTCTGATTATACAATGTACCGTTAGAAATATTCAACTGGTCTAATTTTGCTACAGAGTTACCAGCAGCTGTAGGTCCCTTAACGTCATGACCTTGACGAGGGGAAACACCGTCAGCCAAAGGAGCATTAGAATAACGTCCGTCTGGAAGAGCCTGTACATCTTTACCGAACAATACGTTAGCAGATACTGGGTAGCATCCAGCCTGGAATTGTCCACCACGTGGGTTTTTATATTTTTCTACTTCATAGGAGTAGATCTGAGTAGCTTTTCTTGCGCACATATCTGGAGCATCGTCATCATTACCGAAGCAAGGAGTTGCATCAAGAATCTGACGAATTCTGTCATACTCTGCTCTCTTGGCATCACTTAATCCACAAGCGGATTTTGTGACTTGTGTACAAGTCTCAGCGATATCGATTCCACCTTTTTCAGCTAAAACTTTTCTCACTATGGCGTTAATTAGGCTTTCCATATCATCAGCGATTGCTGCACTTTGTTCACAGCAAGGCTCAGGAGCTGCATCTCCATCGGTACTCATAACTACAAAAGGTCCATCGTAGCATCCAGCACCGAGCTCAGCACCAAAGTTATTTTCCATAGCTTCATAAATCTGAGCCATTGTAAGGTCTTTATCTTCAAATACATGTTTCTGAATTGCGTAGATAGCATCACCTGTATCAACGTTACCAAATGCCTGTGGTCCTGTGAAGTTATAGATAGCTCCACCTTCCATAACTGTCTTACCTCTTCCGAGACAGTCATCAACAAGTGCGGACATGAATGGCAATGGTGCTCTCTCTCTATGAGCGATATCAACGGCATTGTCTGCCTCTACTAAGTTCTTAACGAAAAACTGCATCTGTTTTTCTAAGTTTCCGTAAACATCATCCATAGACTTCCACTCTGTCATTGGAGGAGTCACAGGTCCTAACTGCTTGCCATCACGGTTCTTTCCACCATGGATAGCGATATCAAATACTTTTGCTACATTGAAGAATGCTGCGTCATGCCATCCTTCTGTCTTATGTGGACACTGTGGCTCAACACAACCGATGATACAGTAATCACGAGCATCTGCTAATGTTAATCCTCTGCCGCAAAGAGCAGGAATGATAGCTTCGTCATTATACATAGCAGGTACACCCATACCAAGTCTTGCTAACTCACAAGCACGAAGTAAGAATTCATCAGGTGTTCCATTATGTACACGAATAGAGAAGGAAGGAGCTGGCAGTCTAACATGAGCTGCTGCGTCCATACACATATAGGAAATAGGGTTAGTAGCATCCATTCCGTATCTATCCTGTCCACCAACACCAAAGTTTTGGAATACAGCGTATCCAGCAAATGCCTGGTCAGAAACGTCATCTCTAGTTTTATTTACATGATTTAACAATACGAAAATACAGTCAATTAATTCCTGAGCAAACTCTTTAGAAATTTCTTTATCTGCCTCTAAATATGGCCACATATACTGGTCAAAACGTCCTGGAGAAATGGAATGTCCATTTGCTTCAATCTGTACTAATGCCTGTACAAACCAGAAGGACTGGCAAGCTTCATAGAAGTTTGATGCTCCATTTTCTGGAACTCTATCACAGTTCTTAGAAATCTGTAATAACTCAGCTTTTCTCACTGGATCTGAGCATGTAGCTGCCATTTCTGCTGCTTTTTTAGAATATCTCTTAGCGAAATTAATAGCTGCTGTATAGGAAATGATAACTGCCTCATAGAAGTTTCTCTTCTGTAAGAACTCTGGATCGTTCATATCTAAACGGTTCATCTTTTCTGCTGCTTCAGCAATAATTCCCTTAAAACCAATTTTTAATACTTTACCATAGTCAACGCAAACATGACCGATACCACCAAAGTAGTAGTTACCAACTGTAAATACGCCGCCCGCCTGACAATCTAATGATTCCTGGCTCATATAAGAGGTAGCTAACTCACTTGTTGTTTTACCTTTCCAATATTTGAATACTTCATGAAGAATTTCTGCCGTCTCTTCTGTAATTACGAATGGGTCACACATACGTGTAGCCATTGTCTTAAATTCTTTCTCCACCCAATCAAAGGAGAACTCTGGACAAAGGTTGGTGGAACGAGGTTTTACGGATAAAGCTCCTACGATTAACTCATTGTCACGAATTACAACTGGAAGATTATTAAAGATCTTCTCACAAGCCTTTGCTCTTCTCATAACAGCTGGCATACCTTCTGTTTCTTTATAAGATTCTGTAATCAACACAGCTCTATATGGTTCCACTTCAGGAACAGCATTAACTACCTCTGCCTTAAGCGCTTTAATACGTTCACTAGGTTCTGTAAATCCTTTTGCAATCATTCTATTATCCTCCTTAATACATTATAGAATTTGAGCCAAAATAAATTGACCTGCGTTAATAATCCCCAATATGATTAAAATCATCATACTCATAAAATTATGAGCTTTTCTCACTTCCAAAAGTTTCCACTCTCTATGCTTTTAGAGCGTCACTTTTAAAAGTTTTTGCAATCCATTTCTAAAAACTCAATTTTTATGGATTTAAATAATACTAAGAATACACTAAGAAATAATACGACTATGCTTGATGGAACTCATTTTGCCCTTAATTCCATCGTCATTTAATCATATTTTACCAATCTACTTAGAAATCCGTTAGAAAAAAACGAACCATTGATTAGCACGATTCCCACCTGTGAATCAATTTGTTTTTGGTTATATTTTATATATAATAATCATCATAAAGCAAAAAAATAGCTATATTTCACATGAAAATCCTATGTCATTTTCGACATCCTGTACTTTTTTTGTAAAAAAAACAAAAAGGGGCCGTTGCAAAATAAATCTAATATCTAAATTTATTTTGCAACAGCCCCTTGAGGCGTGAGAAGCGTTCCTTGGGGAAAGAATCTAACACTTTTATTTTGGATCATAGATCGCTTGACAAGATAGCCAGCCAAGTACTACTATGTGTCAAACAATTTAAAAACTAAAAAACTCCCATAACGGGAGAATTCCAATCTAATCTAGCCCACAATGCTTCATCTAAACTCGCATTGCTTCATCGGCGTCAACCTATTCTCCACCCAAGAATTTGTTTTGAAGTTGCCTACTTTCATATCTGACTAGTATCCTGGCTGCGACTTCATCCTCCAGTAACGCCTTCCCAGTTATCCACCAGTGGCATATGCTACCTTCGTCCATCTCACAGTAGGGGTAAGCCTGCGCCGGTCTTTCACCGTTCTTCCTAGATCACTACTTCGTAGTTGATATTACTTATAAGAACTATATTCAGTATACTTCCTCTCAGACTATTTTGTCAACCTTTTATCAAATTTTACAAAGTTTTGTACACTTTTCTCCGTTTCTCATAGAAAATAAAACCGATTATCCTACTCCACCCAGGGATTGCTATTTTTAAGCGCTGGAATATTAATATTTTTTAAAATTTCCGTCCCTTGCATTAAGAGGAATTTCTCTGGATTTTTTGTGAGACCTTCCTTTTGTAATTCACTAAGACAATAATTACAAATTTCCTCTACAATCCACTCCATCTCAGCACCTTCCGTCTTCAGCGAAAGACTTGCTAGACGATCCATTTTCTCATAAGTTTTTTCACCTAAAACTGGCAATTTTGCCATTCCCTTATGAATCCACTTATAATATGGACTATATGTATGATTGAGCAAATAGATAAGAGACATCGCTGTCTGCATGAACTCTGTGAGCGCAAGCTGTGCCGCCACATACTCTTTTCTCTTTAAGCAGCGTGGGAAATTATACTGACCACTCTGAGCCATCTTCATTAGTCTCGCTGCAATTTTTTTAAGTCTCACAGCTTCTGGATATCCTTTTTTTAGCTCTTCTCTTATCTGAGAAAATCTTCCATAATTATCAAAAAATACTTCTCCGTTTGTCACTGTTGAGAGTGCGTACTCTGGAATCTGTCTCCAAAGATTGATATTATCTGGGACTTTCTCTACCGCAATAAATTTCTTATAGAAATCCTCGATGGCAAAAACACCTGTTCTTCCCTGTCCATACTCCTCTTCTTTTCTCTCAAATCCCTTAAACTTCTTTGGAAGTCTAGAAAAACGAACTTTTAATTGCTCTCCATAAATTGGCATATCTTCCTTCGGAATAAATATTTGAAAAGCTGGTCCAAAATCATGGTCCTGAGACAAGACATCATCAAAACCATAACATTCTGAGCCCTCTCCAATTAAGCCTGCCGCCATTCTTGGAAGATATATCTTAAATTCTCTCTCCAAAACAGGATAACAAACCTCATAAAAATATGCTTTGCAAAGCTCTAGTCCTTTCATTGGATGTATTGCCTCCTTTATCGGTTTTTGCGTACTCTCATACATCTTTTTCATCTTTTCTTCTATCATCTTGAGGTTCTTGCTGCCATGCTTATAGCTCTCACTCGCCTCACCCAAATGTACTTTTGCAATATCTACACTTTCTTTCATCTCACGGTAGGCCGCCTCATAATCGCCCTCTTCATAATAAATAATTCCAAGAGAATTAAGCGCCGCAGCATATAAAACTGTTCCTTCATACTGCATCTCTTTATAGATTGCAATCTCTTTTTTTAGAGTATCTTTTGCAAGCTGTCTCTTTCCTTGATATTTATAAATCTCTACTAAATTATGTAGCGTAATTGCGTAAGAAATCTTATATTCTGCCTTTCCGTCTAACTCTTTAATGCAGTGTAAAAAATAAGGAAATGCCTCCTCCTTCTTTCCCATATCAAAATACAAAAGTCCTAAATTATTTGCTGCACCGACATAAAGAAAATGCTTATTACCGATTGTATTGCCATAGAGTTCAAGTGCCCGCTTAAATAAACTTTCACTCTCCTCGTACTGTTTCATCATACGAAGTAAATTAGCAAGATTCACAAGTGTTGTGGCATAGTCTGGATGGCCCACTCCCCGCACATGCTCTGCACAGACAATCGCCTCTCGAAGTAACTGTTCTGCCTTATCATAGAGTCCTAGATTTCTCAAATGTCCACCGTAATTATTGCAAATCTCCAACGTTTTTAAATTATACTCACCGTAAATATCCCTGCTCAGCTTTAAGGCCTCATCGTAGAGTGGAACCATCTCAAGATTTTCTTCTAAATCCTCCATGCGCTCTAATTCACTTAATAAATGTTCTAATTTCTTTTTCATGCTGTATCAAACCTCCAGCATAAGCTTATACTCACAGTCAACTAATTAATCTTAATAAACTGCTGCTGTCCCATATTACATACTGGACAGTGGGATAATGTTGTGAAAGGCTTTCCCTGTTCAGCCTCATCATAAATATATCCGCAAGCCTTGCAGTAATATCTTCCATTTAAAGGATGCTTCTCCACGTTTTGATTTCCTCCCTGAGCCTCTAACTCAGCTATCTTCTGCTGTAATTTCATTTTGTGCATTTCTTCAAGAATTGAACCCATAATCATACCTCCTACATTATATAAATTATATTTTCTTACTAGTATAATTATTGTATCATTTTTGAAATATCAACATCTGCAAATTTCTAGCCATAAAGATGAAAAATAAAAGCTATTCTGCCTTACTCCATTTTATTGGTTAAAATAAGAGCGAATCTCACTCTCATTTAACTCCTCGCCAATTACAATCATAACCTCCTGTCCACTTAAAGCAGGTTTTATAGAAATCTTTTTATGCGTTGCATTTAGCTCAATCCAGCTGTCGTCCTTTAACTTCATAAATCCTTTTATTCGAAATATATTTCCACATACAGAATCTTGCATTATTTTTTCCACAACCGAATATAATTTTTCTTCTTCCATACGAAGATTCATAAAATAGAGAGAAGAAAATGTCTTTCTCTGGTCAAACCACAATTTAGCATAGTCCTCCGATATATATCCTCTATTTGAAATCATATCAAAATCCTCTTCTGATAAATTATCCCAATTTTTACAAATAATATCTTTTTCTCTCTCAAATCTTCTTTTACATTTGAATTTTTCCATAATTTTGTTAAGATAATATATCGTATTTTCCACATCCTCCTTCGTTGCTTCTTGTGTTTTGCTCAAAATAATCTGACCTGCATTTGCAATCTGACAGGCAAGCAAATACTCTGATTCCTCCGACATTTTTGTATCTA
>JBJEOA010000026.1:0-56434 GCA_051880475.1 Lachnospiraceae bacterium
ATCGCCAAATGCAAATACGTCTCATCCTGTTGCTCATCATACTCAAATGTTATATTAAGATTCAATTTTTCATCTGTATAAGAAATCGATTCCTTCACCTCTGGACTATATCCATACACAATATACATATCCTCTCCTTTATCTTCCTCTACAACTCGAGCCTTCATACATTCCAATAATCTTTCCGTAATTCTATCTTTTTTCTCTCTCGATACTCTTCCCAAAAAACTACTAGAAAGAGAAATATTGCTGACTGGAACCATATCCATTTGAATCATTTCTTCTCTCATTTTCTCACGGTACTCTAAAATTTTATCCAAATTTTCTTCTAACTTTATCTCCCAAAACATATACTGCATAATGTCTTCTTTGTTATCTGCACAGGCGATATCTGCGATTGATATCGAAACTACTGCTTTTTCAAAGTATTTTGTCAATGTTGTTCTATTAACCGAATCTTCTTTTATATTTTGAATAATATAACCATCCTTTATTCCAAATTTTTTCGCCATCTCTTTTAGAACTTCTTCTTTTTCTTCTCTCTGACTATATTTATTATTCGTATTTGCTGAAACTTCGACATGTCCCTCTATTCCATCTGTACTATCTACAGTAGCCGCAAAAACCTTTAGAAACTCATTATCCATTTTGTGAAAAAAAATAGTGTTAATCTGTGAGAATATAAATATACTCACTACTGTTATAATGATTACTTTTTTATATTTGCTATTCACTGTCTATCTTCCTCCTTCTTTTTATAAGTATAGACAGTTTTTGTAAATATATACCAAATCAACGGTGTTTTCCTTCATGAGGGTACTTACAAAAGTAAAGACAGGCTGATAAATTCACAAAAATAGGGCTTTCATCTTAGACACGAATAACTAAGAATTTCCGCCCAAAATATAAAAAGGATATTGCAAATATACTCTTTTACTTTGCAATATCCTTTTTCACTTCTTCTTTTGTTACTAGAAATTTTTTTCGCCTTCTGATAATAATTCTTTTTGCATCTCCATCTGTATCATATTGTCTCTTAAACTCACTAACGCAGCTTCTTTTTTTATACGCTCAAATGTGCAAAAAACGAGAATACAACATATAATTGTCGTAATAACCAATGGAACTGCAATAAATAGCATATCAGAAGATGTGCTTTTTCCTCTTGAATTATTTTTTAATTGTCTTCTTTTTCTCTTCCCCATTGCTTAACATTCCTCCTTACTAGATGCGAGTACAGTAACGATTGCAAAAGTCCAAAGCAATCCTATTGGACTTTCACTCATTATTTATACTTATTGTACTATAGAATTTTTTCTTTGCCTATCCCCTTTTGTGAACTACTCGGCAGTAAATTACCAAAAATTTCCTCACAAAACTCTTAAAATTCTTCTGCATCTAATATATCAAATGCCTCTCCCTTTGGCTCTGTCTTAAACACCATTTTTTCTCCTGTTGTAGGATGGAAAAATGCGAGCCGAGTTGCATAAAGTCCGATGGTAACATATTTCTTTTTCTTCTTTTGAAAAATAGGATTATATTTTGTATCTCCATAGATTCCAGCGTGATGAGCAGCAAATTGGGCGCGGATTTGATGATGTCTTCCAGTTTTTAGATGAATTAATACATAAGTATAATCACCTTGATCTGTCTGAATTTCGTCTAATACTTCATACTCTAACTCTGCCCTCTTAGCCCCCTTGACCTTCTCATCTACTACTTTTGAGGTATTTGTCTTTGGATCTTTTAAAAGATAATCAATAAAAACACCATCTGGCTCTTTTAATATGCCAGTTAAAATTGCCTGATACGTTTTTTCCATCTTATCTTCTTGTATTTGTCTGCCCAGATTGGCAGCCGCCTCCTTTGTCTTAGCAAATACAACAATTCCACCGACTGGTCGGTCTAGCCTATGAATTAAATAAATCTCTGGCTCTCGTTGTTTTTTCTCCTTCTCATATAAATAAGTTTTCAAATAATGAAGCAAATCTACAGACACAGTTTTGTCGCTCTGCACAGGCATTCCCTGTGGCTTTTCACAGACAATAATATCTTTATCTTCATATAATATACTCACTTTTTTCTTGTGCATCTTTCTTTCCTCCATATATTATAGCTTGAAACGGTATCCAATTCCCCATATTGTCTCTATATAACTTTGTTTTCCAGCTTCTTCTATTTTTTCTCGAATTTTTTTAATATGTACTGTAACTGTCGCACTCTCTCCCACACTTTTCATTCCCCATATTTTTCGAAATAATTCTTCTTTGGAAAAAACTCGATTTGGATACGAGGCTAAAAAAGAGAGTAAATCAAATTCCTTTGAAGTAAATATCACTTCTTTTTCACCTACAAAAACTCTCCTAGCCGTCTTGTCAATCTTTAAATCTCTTATAACTAAAACGTCATTTGGCTTAATCGTTTTTCCAACTAATCTGTCATATCTAGATAAATGTGCTTTCACTCTGGCTACTAACTCACTTGGACTAAATGGTTTTGTAATATAATCATCTGCACCTAATCCAAATCCTCTGATTTTATCAATATCGTCTGTCTTGGCTGAGACAAACAATATCGGAATATCTTTTTGTTCTCGTACTTTTTTACAAACTTCAAATCCATCTATATCTGGGAGCATAATATCTAATATAATCATATCATATTCTACCTTTAACGCCTTTCTTAGCGCTCTTCTCCCGCTTTCTTCGATATCTACTCTAAATCCATTCAGCTGCAAATAATCTTTTTCTAAATCTGCTGTTTCTTTTTCATCTTCGACAATAAGAATATACTTCATTCTTCCACCTCCGTTTCATATGTTTTTCGCATTTTGCCCTTAATACAATACTGTAGTCTCAAAATTTCCCATTTTTTACAATTCTCGTTTTTATTTTCTCGTCATATTATACCCTTTCATATCTTAACACACTCACTACATAAAATTTTGTTGCATTATAGGAAAGAAATGAAAAACTGAAAATACTTCTGAAATTCGTCCAACGATAAAAAAAGGCGCAAATCTTCTTCTTTGCGCCTTCCGTATTCCTTATTTGCTTTTCAAACATGAATGTCTATCATAACGAAAATCACATTGTATATGCTTATTATACACTAATGTCTTCCAATTTACTAGTTAAAAAAAAATTTTTTTCATAAAATAATTCTAATCCATATTACTTTTCTGAGTTGACACTCTACCTTGCTAAAATTACATATAACATCTTCATCTATTTAATTAACAAAAACTTTTCTCCTTGATATAATCCAATATTTTATCTGCGACTTCTTGCTTTGTTAATATTGGCAATTCTATCTGACTATCTTTTGTGATTATCGTAACAATATTGGTATCAGTATTAAAACCGGCACCTTTCACTTTTAGATTATTTGCTACAATCATATCTACATTTTTCTTCTCTAATTTTTTTCTGGAGTTTTCTATCATATTTTGTGTTTCCATAGAAAATCCGCAAATAAACTGTCCCTCTTTTTTGTTCTCTCCAAGATATTTTAAAATATCTTGTGTTCTCTCTAAAGAGATAGACATATTGTCATCTTTTTTCTTTACTTTCTCATCGCTGACTATCGCTGGCCTATAATCTGCCACAGCTGCTGATTTTATAATAATATCACTCTCTTCGCTGTGAGCTTTTACTGCCTCGAACATATCTTTTGCACTCTCAACCGGAATGACATCTACAAATCGCGGTGGAGCGATTGAAACGGGTCCTGTCACAAGAGTAACATCGGCTCCTCTTAACATTGCCTGTCTTGCAATGGCATACCCCATTTTTCCTGAAGAATGATTCGTAATAAAGCGAACAGGGTCTATTGCCTCTCTCGTCGGTCCTGCTGTCACAAGAACTTTTTTGCCAATTAAATCTTTTTCACATGCAATTGCTCTTAAGATATAATCTACTAATACTTCTTCTGATGGCAATTTTCCCGCACCGACATCTCGGCACGCAAGTCTTCCTACCGCCGGAGAGACAATTTCAAATCCATATTTTTCTAAAATTTTTAAGTTATCTTGTACAATCGGATTTTCAAACATATGCGTATTCATAGCTGGAGCTACAATTTTAGGAGCCTCACACGCAAGCACTGTCGTCGTTAACATATCATCTGCAATTCCGTGAGCCATCTTTGCGATTACATTTGCAGAAGCTGGTGCGATAAGCATCGCATCTGCCTTTTGTGCTAATGATACATGGGCTACATGAAATTGAAAATTTCGGTCAAATGTGTCAACGAGACATTTATGATTTGTCAATGTCTCAAACGCTGTTGGATGTATAAAATTAGTTGCATTTTGAGTCATAATAACATGCACATCGCAGTTCATTTTAATAAGCATACTTGCCACATTTGCCATTTTATAAGCCGCAATGCTCCCTGTCACTCCTAATACAACTGTCTTTCCTTTTAACATATTTTCTCCTCCAAAATTACCATAAACCGTATTAGTACCTAAAGCAAGTGCTTAAAGTACAAATACGGTTTAGTGAAAACAATTTTATTATTCCATGTCCTGCAATAATCCGTGTTTTTCATAATTTGTAATACGGCTTATTTTATTTTCGTCATCTACAAATACAACTGTTGGCTTATGTGTTTTTGCCTCTTCTGGTGTCATAGAAGCATAGCACATAATAATAATTTTATCATTTGTGCTAACACATCTTGCTGCCGCTCCATTTAGGCAAATCATTCCGCTTCCTCTCTCACCTGCGATTGTGTAAGTCTCAAAACGAGCGCCATTATTAATATCTACAATCTGTACTTTCTCATATTCACAGATGCCAGACTGCTCTAATAATTCTTCATCTACCGTGATACTTCCCACATAATCAAGCTCTGCCTGCTTTACAGTTGCTCTGTGAATTTTTGATTTTAATATAGATAATTCCATTTTGGATCCTCCGCTTATGCTATAATTGTATTGTCTATTAATCTCGTCTTGCCAATATAAACTGCGATTGCAATTAGCGTATCAGGTTTTACTTCTGCTACAGGTTCAATTGTAAGCGAATTTACCGCCTCAATATAGTCTATTCTTGCAAGTGGTTCAGACTCTAAAACCTTTCTCATCTCTGCTTTTATAATTTCTGTGCTTACTTCTCCATTTTTCACTAATTCTTCTGCTAGGAAAATAGATTTGCTAAGACAAAGAGCTGCTTTTCTTTCTTCCTCTGACAAATAAGTATTTCTAGAGCTTTTTGCAAGACCATCTTCTTCTCGAACAATTGGACATCCGATAATCTCGATATCCATATTTAAATCTGCTACCATTCTCTTAATCACTGCGAGCTGCTGTGCATCTTTTTGTCCAAAATAAGCTCTATCTGGCTTTACAATATTGAAAAATTTATTTACAACTGTACATACTCCTCTAAAATGAGTAGGACGTGTTTTTCCACAAAGTCCCTTTGTAAGACCATTCATATCCACAAAAGAGCAAAAACCATCTTCATACATTTCTTCTACTTCTGGGTGGAAAATTAAATCCACACCAATCTCTTCACAGAGAGCTGCATCTCTCTCCAAATCTCTTGGATAAGCCTCTAAGTCTTCTGTTGGTCCAAACTGCATTGGATTTACAAAAATACTTGCCACTGTCTTATCATTATTCTCTACGGATTTTTTCATGAGGCTTGCATGTCCCTCATGTAAATACCCCATTGTTGGAACATATCCAACAGATAATCCTTCTTTTCTCCAAGCTTTCACTTGTTCCCTTACTTCTTTTACTGTACCTACAATTTTCATATTTTTACCTATCCTTTTCCTCAATATCCGCCTGCGAATATATTCATGTCAGTTTAATAAAGTTTTTCTAAAACTTCTTCTTTTATTGTATACTCATGCTCTTTTGCTGGGAAGCTTCCATCTTTTACTTCCTTATCGTACTGTGCAAATGCATTTTTCATGATTTCTCCCACGTTTGCGAATTTTTTAACAAATTTTGGTGTGAAATCAGAGAATAATGCAAGCATATCCTGATATACAAGTACCTGTCCGTCACATCCATTTCCTGCACCGATTCCGATTGTTGGAATAGAAATGCTCTCAGACACTAATTTTGCTAATTTAGCTGGCACACATTCAAGAACTACTGCGAATGCACCTGCTTCCTCCACTGCTTTTGCGTCTTCTAATAATTTCTTTGCTGCCGCCTCTGTCTTTCCCTGTACCTTAAAGCCACCAAATGCATTGATAGACTGAGGTGTCAATCCAAGATGAGCTACAACTGGAATAGAAGCGGATACAATTGCCTTAATCTGTGGGCAAACTTCTTTTCCACCCTCTAATTTTACTGCCTGTCCACGGCCTTCTTTCATCAATCTACCTGCATTTACAACAGCATCATAGACAGATGTCTGATAAGACATAAATGGCATATCAATGACAACAAGAGCATTTTTCGCTCCTCTTGATACTGCTGCTCCGTGGTGAATCATATCTTCCATTGTGACAGAAATGGTATCTTCATATCCTAAAATAACATTTCCTAGGGAATCCCCTACTAAAATACTATTAATTCCAGCCTCATCTATTAATTTTGCTGTAGAATAATCATATGCTGTAAGCATAGAAATTTTCTCGTTTCTCTGTTTCATTTCCTGAAATGTTGTTACTGTATTTTTCATGTCTATTTTGCCACTTAAAATCATACAAAGGATATTCTGTATTGACATCCCAATATATGATACGAACCCTAGTAGCTTCTCCTTTCTCGTCATACTACCAACTACTGATATATCGTTTCATTCAATATATCTTGAAGTTCTCTATAATCTGTTTCTTCGTGTTTTTTCTTAGCAATCTCTACAAGTTTCTTAGATAATAAACTGTATAAAAGTTTATCCTCACCTTCTAGCACTCTTAAATGTTTCTTGACTGTGCCGATATCATTTCTCTCTACAGGACCTGTTAAACTAGATACGCATCCGCCCTCCACAATATGCTCGACATTTCCAAGTAAAATGGGCAAGAGTGCGTGGGAAGAGAACTCCTTAGACAGTCCACATTTTGAGAGTAAATCAGAGGCCTGCTGTGCCAGGGCAATTACTTGATTGCTGCAAGTAGCCGCCGCAGTGTGATAAAGAATCTTTTTTTCTGGTGCAATTTCTTCAATATGATTGCCCATAGATATAAAAAGTTCCTTCATCTGTTCTAAATACTCATTATCTCCTTCAATTGTAAAATAAGCGTTGGATAGTTCTTTGTAAGATGTGAGTTTATCACTCACCGCAAAGAGTGGATGAATCGAATAGCCATAAGAATGATATTGGCCAATTCCCGGAAATGCTTCTGCGCTCGTCAAAGCGCCACTGCAATGACATATAACTTTATTTTGAATCGAATACTGCGTTATGTATTCCCAAGTTTTCTTTATAACCCCATCTGGAACAGTAAGAAATAGAGCATCACTTTCTCTCACAATGTCTTCTAGTTGCTCGTATGCTTTTGTTTTTGTAAATAAAGCAGCCTCTCTAGCAGCAGACATATCTTTGTCATAATATCCTGACATCAGCTGTCCATGTATCTGAAAGTATTTTCCAAGGGAAAATCCAACTTTCCCAGCTCCAATAAATCCTATCTTCATCATATATCACCTTCCTTATAGGTGATACCCTAAGTCTTATTCCTAATCATAGATATAAGCTTAACTATATGATTCCAGCTAAAGTGTATATGTTTACCGGTATAGTTTCGTTTCGAATACTATCCGCATCTACTATATCATTAATTTTCTCACTTGTAAATATTTTTTATTTATAGCTATGCCCGCAAAAGACATGATAGCCATGTTCTGCGGGCGTAATATTTTTATGATAAGTATGCCTTTAGCTCCTCAACCTTATCAAGCTGCTCCCATGGAAGCTCGATATCTGTTCTTCCAAAATGACCATAAGCTGCTGTCTGCTTATAAATTGGTCTTCTAAGATCAAGCATTTTAATAATTCCTGCTGGGCGAAGGTCAAAATGCTTTCTCACAATTTCAACTAATTCTTCTTCCGATTTCTTTCCTGTTCCAAAAGTATCTACCATAATAGAAGTAGGTTGTGCAACACCGATTGCATAAGATAACTGAATCTCACATTTATCTGCCAAACCTGCTGCCACAAGATTCTTCGCTGCATAGCGAGCTGCATAAGCTGCTGAGCGGTCTACCTTTGTGGCATCTTTTCCTGAAAATGCTCCGCCGCCGTGACGTGCATATCCGCCGTAAGTATCTACAATAATCTTTCTTCCTGTAAGTCCACTATCTCCATGTGGTCCTCCGATTACAAATCTTCCAGTTGGATTAATGAAAAACTTTGTATTATCGTCAATCATCTCTGCCGGCAAAATCTCATCAAAAACATATTTTTTGATATCTTCATGAATCTGCTCTTGAGAAACCTCTGGGTCATGCTGTGTAGATAATACTACTGCCTCAAGACGAAATGGCTTGCCATTTTCATCGTACTCTACGGAAACTTGTGTTTTTCCGTCTGGTCTTAAATAGGATAAAGTTCCATCTTTTCTAACCTTTGTAAGCTGTAACGCTAATTTATGAGCTAATGAAATTGGATATGGCATATATTCTTGCGTCTCATTTGTGGCAAAACCAAACATCATACCTTGATCTCCAGCTCCGATTGCCTCAAGCTCCTCATCTGTCATTTTATTTTCTTTCGCCTCAAGAGCTTTATTTACTCCAAGAGCAATATCTTGTGACTGCTCATCTAAAGCTACCATAACACCACAAGTTGTAGCGTCAAATCCATATTTTGCTCTTGTATATCCTATCTCGCTTACTGTATCGCGGACAATTTTTTGAATGTCCACATAAGCATTTGTTGTAATCTCTCCCATAACCATAACAAGACCTGTTGTCACAGCAGTCTCACAAGCTACACGGCTCATTGGATCTTTCTCCAATAATGCATCTAAAATTGCGTCAGAAATTTGGTCACACATTTTATCTGGATGTCCCTCTGTAACGGACTCAGATGTAAATAATAATTTTTCCATTTTTATTTTCCTTTCTTGGTAATCTAATTCATTTTTTTAAAGTGACTATCATATTTTTCTCACCTAAATCGCATATAATATGATTTAGAAGTATATATAAAGAAAAGCCCGATTACTCGGACTTGAAAAACTTTCAAATCCTCTTATTGCTCGATATCTCTATCGCTCAGGTTGGCACCTTCCGCCCAATACGGGGTTGCCGCAGCTTCACAGGTCCTTTTCCTCCACTGCTCTGAATAAGAGTATGTCAACTTCCCACCACCTAAGGACAATGGGTTTTGACAATTTAACAAAATTTATAATTAACACTTTTAGTAGTTACGATATGTTTTATTTGGGTCATCGCTATCTACTTGTTCAATCATGCCTCCAAGGCATCTAATTTTTTCAGCAAAGCGCTCATATCCTCTTTGAATATAGATGATATCTTCTACTATCGTATCTCCCTCAGCTGCAAGACCAGCGATAACAAGTGCCGCTCCCGCTCTTAAATCTGGAGTTGTTACAATAGCTCCTGAAAATTTTTCGACTCCATTGATTAATGCAACACTTTGCTCCACGCGAATTTTAGCACCCATCTTATTAAGCTCATCCGCATAGACAAAACGATTTTCAAAAATATCTTCTGTAATTCTGCTCGTTCCCTCTGCTAAAGCCATGGCAACTGCCAACTGTGGCTGCATATCAGTAGGGAATCCCGGATAAGGCTGTGTCTTAACATTCACTGCTTTTAAGCGTTTTTTCGCAATTACTCGAATCTCATCATCAGATGTTATAATCTCTGCACCCATATCACTTAATTTAGATGAGATAACATGTAAATGTGCTGGAATAACATTCTTTACAAGGACATCTCCTTTTGTGGCAGCTGCTGCTACCATAAAAGTTCCAGCCTCAATCTGGTCTGGAATAATAGAGTAATCAATATCTTTAAAAAATCTTTTTACACCTCTAATACGAATTGTCTCTGTACCGGCATTTCGGATATCAGCACCCATTCGATTTAAAAAGTTAGCAACATCTACAACATGTGGCTCTCTCGCAGCATTTTCAAGAACAGTATCTCCGTCGGCTAACGCTGCCGCCATCATAACATTAATGGTAGCACCTACACTTACTACATCAAAGGTAATCTTAGCACCTCTTAAATGCTTCGCCTCCGCAACAATCATACCGCCTTCAATTCTTACCTCTGCTCCAAGCTGTTCAAATCCTTTAATATGTTGGTCAATTGGACGAGTACCGATATTACACCCACCTGGAAGAGCGACTCTCGCCTTCTTATACTTGCCAAGCAAGGCTCCAACTAAATAATAAGATGCTCTCATTCTTCGAATATATCTATTATCTACAGTTAAATCTCCATTACCATCAATGCCTTTTCCACTGATAATAACTTCATTTTGGGCCTTTCTGCTAACTTTTGCTCCAATCCCCTCCATTGCCTTCAATAGAATATTTGTATCATTTACATCTGGCACATTGTCAATATGACATTCTCCATCTGTCATAACTGCGGCAGCTAAAATGCCCAATGCCGCATTTTTAGCTCCACCAATTACTACTTCTCCAACTAGCGGATTACCACCTTTTATTATATATTGCTCCATCTTACACCTCTATAACTATTGTTGTTTTTTTCATAACCTTATCAGAGAGGATACTCCATCCCCTTATTAATACTATCTATTACTTACTATCTACTACCATCTATTTAAACTCTGCTTATCAAAAATACGCCTCACATCAATATCTACTTTCACCAAATACCTAACACCTAAAATATCGTTTTTCTTCACACTATTTGCCATTTTTACGCAGATTTATATTTTATTATACCATATATTCAGTATTTGTAAATTATAAATTTCTGCAAATTTCCGTCTTATTTTAGCTTAATTTTCTTAACTTTGCAACAAAAAAACAGATGCATCTCATAGATACACCTGTTTTTCTCAACAATAATAGTTGATATGGGAAATATTATTAAAAATAATATGAAAGGGCTTTTAACTGAATTCCTAAATTTTTTGCTACATATTTAAGAACTGTTTATATTGTAACATATTTTTAATATTTGTCAATAGTTTTATTGAAAATATTAAAAATATGTTACATCACGATTTTTTCTTTGCTCTTTTCTTCTTTCGCACAGAATAACCAAATGTTCCAAGCTGTTTTCCAAGTTCAAAATATCCCCCATGCGAATAACTTAATAGCTCTGCCTTGTTCAACCAAAACTTTCCGTTTTCGTCTAGAAGCTCTGCGTCTACTTGGACTCCCACTACATCTGCGAGAAACATATGATGAGAGCCTAATTCTAAAATCTCTCTCACCTTACATTCAATATTCACGGGACATTCCAAAATTCCCGGAGCCTTAATATGCTCACTCTCCATTACAGTCAAATGTAATTCTTTAAATTTATCTACATCTCTTCCCGATCTGACTCCACAATAATCCACTGCCCTCGCAAGATTCTTCGTCGTGAGATTCACAACAAATTCTCCCGTTTCTTTTATAATCTCGTAGGAATATCTCTCTGGTCTTACTGAAATAGAAAGTATCGGGGGATTCGTACAAACCGTCCCTGCCCACGCAATCGTAATAATATTTGGCTTCTCATTTTCTCTTTGACAACTTACCATTACCGCTGGCAATGGATATAACATATTTCCTGGTTTAAAGCTTTCTTTTTTCTTCATCTTTATAAGCCCTTAAATCAATGCTTTAGAAATTTCCTCGGAAAGCTGAGCCAAAACTTCTGTATCTGCTGTACCTGGAGCCCATCCTATATTTACAGTATCTCCCTCATATCTTGGAATTAAATGCATATGGAAATGAAATACAGTCTGTCCAGCAATCGTACCATTATTTTGTACAATATTCATACCATCAAAGTTTAAAACTTTTTTCATCGCCTTTGCCACCTTTAAGGCAACTACAAAAACTTTTGAAGCCGTCTGCTCATCCATAGAAAAGACATCATCAAAATGTTTCTTTGGTAAAATAAGAGCATGCCCCTTTGATGCAGGTCCGATATCAAAAATTACTCTAAAATCATTGTCTTCATACAAGGTTATAGATGGAATTTCTCCCTCTGAAATTTTACAAAAAATACAATCACTCATTTTATTCTCTCCTTTTTCTTGAATTATAAATTATCTTATTCTATTTCTTCCAATTTGTCCATAATGGGATTGGATTGATATTCTAAAATAAGAACAGTAAATGCTGCAATATTTACTTCAATAGAATCTTCTTTTCCATCCCAAAAAATCTTCTCAGAATGAATATTTTCAAGCGTATAGCATCCTTCTCCGCCATATTTTTCCTCATCACTATTTAATATTACATGGTAGCTTCCCTCTCTTGGCACTCCAACTCGAAAACTAACCTTATCATTTGCGGAAAAATTACAAATGAAAAGCAGACATTCTCCTCCATCTTTTGACCTGCGAACAAAGCTCACCATATTTTCCTTTGCATTCGTGCAATTCATCCACTCAAATCCTATCGGATTATAATCTTGCTCATAAAAAGCTGGGTGGTTTTTATATAGACAAAGCAAATCTTTTACATACAGCTGTGATTTTTGGTGAATATCATTTTTTAGCAAATGCCAATCAAGACTTTTGTAAAACTCCCATCCAGACCACTGCATAAAATCTTGACCCATAAAAATCAATTTTTTACCTGGATGCCCAAACATAAATCCATAAGCTACCCTCATATTCGCAAATTTATCAAAATAACTGCCTGGAATTCTCTCTATTATAGATGCTCTATCCGATGCCACTTCATCATGTGATAAAGATAAAATAAATTTCTCTGTATAAGCGTACATCATACCAAAAGTTAGTTTCGTTTGCATCTCTTTTCGGCGATAAGGCTCCGTCTCCATATACTGTAAGAAGTCATGAATCCAACCTATATTCCATTTATAGTCAAATCCAAGTCCTCCATCTTTTGTTGGTCTGCTCACTCCATTCCAAGCGGTGGCCTCCTCAGCAATCGTATAGCCGCCTTCACCGTATTTTCCTATAATAGAATTCAAATGTTTTAAAAATTCTATTGCCGAATCACTCTTTCCGTATCCACGCTTATCTAAATTTATATTCTTTTTGCCAAAATGAAGATATACCATAGAAGACACCGCATCTATGCGTAAACCATCAATATGACATTGTCTAATCCAAAATAAGGCACTTCCAATCAAGAAATTTTTCACTTCTTTACATTCATACTTAAAAACTAATGCGTCACAAAGTGGCTGTTTTCCCTTGTTTGGATTTTGATGCTCATAAAGACAAGTTCCATCAAATTTGACAAGTCCATGTTCCTCTTTAGAAAAATGTCCTGGCACCCAATCTAAGATAACTCCTATTCCTCTTTTATGGAAACAATCTACCAGATACATAAAATCTTGC
The DNA here is from genome assembly GCA_051880475.1 of Lachnospiraceae bacterium. GTDB lineage: Bacteria > Bacillota > Clostridia > Lachnospirales > Lachnospiraceae > JAUUSJ01. The sequence goes on from JBJEOA010000026.1 coordinate 13,455, forward strand.
AAAGAGCCGTATCGAGAAGTTGGGGCAAAATATCCTGTAACTTGATATCCCCAAGAATCATCAAATGGATGCTCCATAATTCCCATAAATTCTACATGTGTATATCCCATTTTTTCGACATAGGAGACAAGATCACTCGCCATCTCCCTATAGGTCAGCATCTCCTCTGTGCCTTCTTTTCTTTTCCAAGAACCTAAATGAACTTCATAGATAGACATTGGTTTTTCAAATCCTATGTCTTTTTTTCTATTTTCCATCCACTCTTTATCTTCCCATTGATATGTATTAATATCTGTAACAACCGAAGCAGTGCAAGGACGAACCTCCGCCATATTTGCATATGGATCTGCTTTTAAAAAAATTTCTCCTAATTTTGTTTTTATCTCATATTTATACAATTCCCCGCATTGAATTCCAGGTATAAAGAGTTCAAAAATTCCACTCTTTTTAAGTCTCCTCATTGGGTATATTCGTCCATCCCATATATTAAAGTTTCCTACCACACTAACTCTCTTTGCGTTTGGAGCCCAGACAGCAAAATAAACTCCCTCTACCCCATCTACTGTCATAGGATGTGCCCCTAGTTTTTGATAAATTTCATAATGAGTTCCTTCATTAAATAAATATATATCTAAATCAGATAATTGTGGATCAAAATTATACGGGTCTCTCCCTTTCCAAGTTCGTCCATCTCCGTATATCATCTCAATTTCATACGGAATCTCATCCTTCAATGGCAAAAAAACCGAAAACATATTTGTTCTCTCAACTGGCTCCATCGGATAAGTAAGTCCATTATCTAAAATCACTCTCATTTTCTGAGCATACGGATGATAACAGCTAATTACTTGACCATTCGAAACCAAATGCCGTCCCAATGTACCATGTGGATTATCGCAATCCCCATATTGTATTAAACCTACAATATCTCTCTTCAATACTTGTGCTATTTCTCTACGCATCTGTCTGCATCTCCCATTTTTCTAACAGAATCTCTCATAAAGATATTTTCTTGTCCTCTCTATGCACATGACAATTTATTACCGTCCATGACAAAAAAATCTCCTTTTATCATTTCGTTCATGACTATTATTTTAACATAAGTAAAGCAAACTGACAATATTTTATATGTTAATCTTAGGCATAGAAATTCTCACTTAATGTTTTAAATAAAATAAAAAAGCAACCTACCTCTCTCTTTATTTTGTTAACTATTTCTAATAATTAGTTGATTCTTTTTTTTATCATTTTCTACTTTTTTTTAGATTTTTTTAATTTTTTAGACACATTTTAGACACAATTAACTTATATAATAATAAATGTAAGAGCTTTTCATATATTTGAATCCTCTCCCCCTCATAACGGAAGTTCCAAAGACAGATTTTATAAAAATAATTTACCCCTCGATATAAGTTATTTTCTTGTCTGTTCTTTGGGACTTCTTTTGTTATATTTTGACTTTCATCCCATAAGTTTGTCTATAAAGGTAGTCCGCTCTATAATGTGACTAAAAGGGAAAGTATCTCTACCTTTGAAACGCCTATCCTTTCTATCATCGGAAAGAATTACTGTCGTTTCAAAAGAATAGATACTTTCCCCTTTCATGTTTCATAAAACCTAAGATTATACTTTTTAACCTACTATATCATATATATGATTAATCACCAAAGGAAATACCTAAATTTCTAGCTTCTCTAATAATGTCATCATCTGGTGAAACATATTTTAATTTTCCAGCAATATTTTTTAAAGGTACTTTATCTACTTCGTATCCCTTCATACATACCATATATCCATACTCTTTATTTACAATAAGCTCAGCTGCTCTTGCACCTAAACGGCTTGAAATAACGCGGTCAAATGGACAAGGATCTCCTCCTCTTTGTGTATGTCCAGGAACCGTTACGCGAACCTCATGACCTGTTGCCTCTTGGATCTGCTGTGCCAATTCATAAGAAACCGTTGGATATGCTCTTTCTTTTATCTTTGCTTTATACTGTTTCTTGCTAAGTTTAGCATCTTCTTTAGAAATAGCCCCCTCAGCTACAGCTAAGATAGAGAAGCCACTTCCTCTTTCTTCTCTTCTCTTTAATGCCTCAACGATATGATTAAGGTCGTATGGAATTTCTGGTAGTAAGATAATATCTGCTCCGCCTGCGATACCAGCGTGAAGCGTTACCCAACCTACTTTATGTCCCATTAACTCTACGATAAATACACGATTATGAGAAGCAGCAGTTGTATGAATACAGTCAATTGCTTCTGTCGCTAAGTCAACAGCACTTTGGAAACCAAATGTCATATCAGTTCCCCATAAGTCATTATCAATTGTCTTAGGGCAAGATACTACATTTAATCCCTCTTCACTGAGCAGATTTGCAGTTTTTTGACTTCCATTTCCACCAAGAACTACAAGACAGTCTAATTTTAAGTATTTATATGTAGCTTTCATCGCTTCTACTTTATCGACTCCTGCGTAAATTCCTGTCTCCTCAATTGTTCTCATTAACTTAAATGGAGTTCTAGATGTTCCAAGAATTGTTCCGCCTGTTGTTAGGATTCCTGTGAAATCTTTATAGTTTAATCGTCTATAATTTCCCTGAATCAAGCCCCTATAGCCATTTTCAAAACCATAGATTTCTACATTGCCGGCTAAATTATTTAAAGCTTTTACAACACCTCTCATTGTAGCGTTTAATGCCTGGCAATCTCCACCACTTGTTAGCATTCCGACTCTTATCAATAGTCTCACCTTTCCTTTCCTCTTGTCAGTTAAATAGTTAGTTTTTATAGTTCCACTCTTCCGTCTAAGGCGCGAAGAAGTGTTACCTCATCTATATATTCTAAATCACCGCCAACGGGAACTCCGCTGGCAATCTTCGTAATTTTAATCCCTGTCGGTTTGACTAGCTTTGTAATATACATCGCAGTTGTCTCTCCCTCCAAGCTTGAATTTGTAGCCAAAATCAGTTCTTTTACTTCTTCTTTTTGCAGCCTCATCATTAACTCCCTAAGACGAATATCGGCTGGTCCAATTCCTAGCATAGGAGAAATAGCCCCGTGCAAAACATGATACACACCGTTATATTTTCCAGTTTTCTCATAGGCGGCTAAATCTCTCGTATTTTCCACAACCATAATCGTACTGTGATCTCTATCTTGACTTGCACAGATTGGACAAATCTTTGTGTCCGTCAAAGTACAGCATACTTCACAATACTCAATCTTTTCCTTTGCCTCTAAAATAGCAGTTGAGAGCGCCTCCACTTGTTCTTTTGGCATATTAACAATATGAAAAGCAAGTCTTTGCGCCGACTTTGCTCCAATTCCAGGCAATTTACTCAATTGATCAATCAACCTTATAATATGAGCACTATAATAATCCATTAAAAAGGAAGACCTCCTAAGCCTGTAATTTTAGACATCTGGCTCTGTGTATCTGCCTCCATTTTGCGAATCGCCTCATTTACAGCAGCTACAATCAAATCTTCTAACATCTCAATATCATCTGGATCTACTACTTCTTCTGCTAATTTTACAGAAGTAATTTCTTTTTTACCTGAAATCGTAACTTTTACAACTCCGCCACCAGCTGTAGCTTCATATTCCTTTGCCTCAAGCTCTTTTGTCTTTTCTTCCATCTGTTTTTGCATCTTTTGAGCCTGCTTCATTAAATTGTTCATATTTCCTGGCATACCGCCCTGAAATCCACCTCTTCTTGCCATAATATATGTCCTCCTAATTCTATTCTTCAATAAACTCTACTGGCATTTTAATTCTGCTAAAATCAATTGCGTCTGTATCTCTCACGACAGAACTTCCCTGTTCCATCAATGTCTCTATCTGGACAATTCTTCCTGTCATCTTTGCAATATGGTCAGATAACTCCTGTCTATGATGCTCTCTGTCAAAATACATTTTACCCATGAAGCCATCCCCATCTTCTTGAAAAACTAGCATAAGATAGTTTCCCTCTTGACCAATAACAGGTCTTGCATTTTCCAAGTTTTTCTTCATTGGAAATGTTAATTTTTTCTTTATATTACTCCAATTTGCAATAATCTGCTGAATCTCTTCCCAGTTTGCCTCTGGAAATTCTTTCTTTGCTTCCTCTATCGAGATTTTCTCTTCTATTTGCTCAGGTTCTTGTCTTTGTAAAACTTCAGCCTTTGGGATTTGTATTTTTCCCTCTTCTATTATTTTTTCTAATCGTCTGATTCTCTCAAGTAAACTTGATATGTCTTGTTCCATCTGCGGTGTACATAATTTAATAAATCCTACCTCCACCACGACTCTCTTTTGAACTGCATATTTCACATCATTAGAAAGCTCTGACACAATTCTCACATAGCGCATCAATTCTTCTACTTCTACTGTTTCAGCCTGCTGTCTCAAAACTTCTATCGTATCTGTGGACATATCCAAAATATCTTGTGCCTCTGCTTTTATTTTTATGAGCAAAAGGTTGCGAAGATACCACAAAAAATCTGTCACAAACTGAGTAATCTCACGCCCTGACATAATCATGTCTTCAATAATAGTTAGTATATGCTCTACATTTTTCTCTTGTAATGCAAAAAATAAATCTGCAAACACAGTAATATCTGCTGCACCTAAAACTTCTAGCACATTATCATATGTCAGCTTTTTTCCAAGATAAAACGCTATGCATTGATCTAATAAACTTAATGCATCACGCATAGAGCCGTCCGCAGCTTTTGAAATATAGCGAATCGCTTTTTCTTCAACCTCAATCTTTTCTTTTCTCATCAAATCAAGCAGTCTATTAGAGATTGTATCCACAGTAATTCTCTTAAAATCATATCGCTGACATCTCGATAAGATTGTGACAGGTATCTTATGAACCTCTGTAGTTGCTAAAATAAAAATAACATAACTTGGCGGTTCTTCTAATGTCTTAAGCAGTGCGTTAAAAGCACCCATAGATAACATATGAACCTCATCGATAATATAAACCTTATATTTTCCCTCTGTAGGTGAGTACTGAACCTGTTCTTTAATCTCACGGATATTATCTACACCATTATTAGAAGCAGCATCAATCTCTATTACATTCATGGAATTGTGGCGATTAATCGCCTGACAAGTTGGACATTCATTACAAGGACTACCCTCAATCGGATGTTCACAATTTACCGCCTTAGCAAATAATTTGGCAATTGTCGTCTTTCCTGTTCCCCTCGTTCCACAAAAAAGATAAGCGTGTCCTATACGCTGTGCCATCAATTGATTTTTCAATGTTGTGACAATATGCTCTTGTCCTTTTACATCCTCAAATACTGACGGTCTCCATTTTCTATAAAGTGCCATATAAGCCATAAGCTCACCTCTTCTATTCCTGTTTTATTTTTGACATCGACAAAATTTACAAAACACTGAATTTTCTTTACACCATATTATACTACCACAACTTTAAAATTTGGAAAAGGGGAAATGTCAATTTTCTTTGTTTTGTTTCTAAAAGATTACGATTCACAGCTCAACTATTTTAGACAATGAATTCTTATGCTTTTGTCTCTTTTTGTTATTTCTTATAAAAAATTGTATCTATTTTGATGACGAAAGCATTTGCCTGTTTTTTCTTTGTTTGATACGCTTATAGACAGAGAAAGGGGAGACAAACTATGTCTAGTACAATTATTCAAAAAAATTATTCAAATAAAGATAAACAGGCAGCAATTACATCCACAGCTAAGCTCTCACATGAAGTAAATAATTATTTATCTGTTTTATACAGTCAAATGCAATATATGGAAAAAAAATACGGTTTATTAAAAGAGGATGAAGATTGGATTATGCTAAAACATGAAGCAAAAAATTTGTCCTCTACCCTCTATAGACTTACATATCCCGCAAAAGAAATCCCAAAAGAATACTTTTTACTTGATCAGCTATTAGAAGAAGTCTATCGAGCTTGGAAAAAGAGATTTCAAAAAAAAGGGTATGCACTTTACTATATCTATGAGCAACATCTACCCATTCAGTTTTTGGGATATCCATCCGACTTTGTACAAATTATGAATAATCTTCTATCTAATAGCTACGATGCTCTTCGCCATATTTCAAGAAACGGCGAAACTATTATTTTATTAAAAAATTATAAAAATCAAATTATTTTAAAAATTGAGGATAATGGATGTGGAATTCCATTTCAAGATTTAGAACATATTTTCGACTACGGAATGTCGAAAAAACAGTCTGGACACGGAATTGGGCTTTCCGTTGTAAAAGATTTGGTCCAGAAAAATTCTGGATATATCTGTGTAAATTCCACTCCTAATTGTGGAACTAGTTTCTATTTATCTTTTCCACAAATTTAGTATTTATTTTTTCATGCTAAAGGCTATTCCCATTTATTTTTTCTGCGGGGAAAATAGCAAAAAATAGCTAGTAAAAACCCCGCAATAAGTCCTCCTACATGAGCCGCATTGTCCACGCCATCTGTAAAGAATCCAACCGAGATAGTACCAACAATCATAAATAAAAAACTTCTCCAGCTAAGTTCCTCTAATCTTCCCTTATTTCGTATGATAATATATAGCAAAGCTCCGACTACGCCAAAAAGTGCACCTGATGCTCCCGCTGACGCAACATTATCATTTTGATATCGATAATAAAGTAGCGAGACAAGACTAGATCCAACCCCCGCTCCAAAATATAAAATGAGATATCGAATTGTCCCGACAACTCTCTCAAGATAAGATCCAATTAAAAACAAAAAGAGCATATTATTAAAAAGATGAGAAATTCCAAAATGTAAAAACATACAACTGACCATTCTATAGTACTCCCCGCCAAAACAAATACTTCTCCAGTCCATCACTCCAGCTTCCAAAAGCAATTCTCCAATCGTTCCAGATAACTCTATAAAAAGAAAAATTAAAATATTAAGGAAAACAATCCCTGTATTAGCAGGCGTCATTTTACTGCGAATCATTTCCCACTCTTTTTTATATTGTTTTTTTCTCTCCTCTCTTTGAATCTTTTTTAATTTTTTTAAGTTTCCTGTCAACAATGCATCTAATTGTTTATACAAATTCAAAAAATGAGCATTTACTTCATCAAAAATATACTCCCTCTTTTCTTTCGCATCGATAAACCAAATATTATCTACTTCCAAAGCAAGTTTTCTATCTTCCTCGTCTGGTTCTCCCGCAAGTATCACCCAGTAAGAAAATATTATCGATTTTTGTGTCTGAATTTTCATCATTTGTTTTAAATTATCAAAAAATTTTTTGTCTAATTTCAAAATTCCCTGCTCTGTATTTTTATTAATAACGGCAATCATTAAAAGCGAATCTCCATTTTCTTTATATAAAAGTGTAAACGGTGTTTCTTTTGTATTTTCAACTTGTCTATACCTTTGTTGTCTTAGTAATTCCAAAATCGCTTCTTCCAAATATTTCACCTATTCCTTTCCTTTATACTTTCACTTTTCTATAGCGATTTTTATTTTAAACGATACTTCTTATATAGTCAAATTTCTTTTTCTTTGTTCATTGTGACAATAATATAATTATTTTTTTTGCTATATTTTCCATTGAATCTTATTTTTAAACGTGATAAAATACTTTTGAAAACGATTACAATATTCTTTTTTCAATCTTTCTTATAATGAATATGTATGTATGTTTTTAGACATCACTATATTAAGAAAGTCTAATTGCTTGCCTTTGCAGGGACTTTCACAGTAAACGAATCTGTCTGCCTTCGCAGGCACCATATAAAACGGAAAAATAGGAGAAGAAAATGGTAGATCAAAAAAAATGGACGAAAGAGTACACCCGTAGATACGAGAGACATTATGACGAATTAAAATGGCTCTACTGTGAATTATATAATAATGATATGCAAGCTTTTGATTATTTATGTAATTCTCTATATGATTACTACAAAAATCGAAAAACATCGTTAAAAGAACTAGACCGTATAAGAGAAAAGAATCCTGATTGGTATAAGGGCAATGATCTTCTCGGAATGATGCTTTACACACAAGCATTTGCAGGGGATTTACAAGGAGTAAAAAATAAGTTAGACTATTTAGAGAAGGCTGGTGTAAATTATGTACACTTCATGCCACTTTTGGAAAGCCCAGCTGGCAGAAGCGACGGCGGATATGCAGTTGCTAATTTTAGAAAAGTACAGCCTTCTCTTGGAACTATGGAAGATTTAAGCGAAGTGACAGAAGAATGTCATAAACGTGGTATGAGCTGCTGCCTTGACTTTGTTATGAATCATACAAGTGAAGATCACGAGTGGGCCCGCTCAGCCAGATTGGGAAATCCTGTAGACAGAGCTCGCTATTTCTTCTATGATAACTGGGATATTCCAAACAAATTTGAAAGAACAGTTCCTCAAGTATTTCCAACAACAGCTCCTGGTAATTTTACTTGGTTTGATGACTGCAAACAAGTTGTCATGACTACTTTTTATCCTTATCAGTGGGATTTAAATTACGCAAATCCTATGGTATTTAATGATATGGTTGGAAATATGCTCTTCCTTGCTAATCAGGGAATCGATATTTTGAGATTAGACGCTGTTCCTTATATCTGGAAAGAACTTGGAACAGACTGTAGAAACTTACCTCAAGTACATACAATCGTGCGTATGATGCGTATTATCTCTGAGATTGTATGTCCAAGTGTCCTACTCTTAGGGGAAGTTGTTATGGAACCAGTTAAAGTTGTTCCTTATTTTGGCACTGTGGAAAAACCAGAATGTCATATGCTTTATAATGTAACAACAATGGCAACTACATGGCATACAGTTGCCACACAAGACACTAGATTATTAAAAAGACAATTAGATCAGGTAAATCGTCTTCCAAAAGAATATGTATTTTTAAATTATCTCCGTTGCCACGACGATATCGGTTGGGGACTTGATTATCCTTGGTTGAAAAACTTTGGAATGGAAGAAGTTCCTCATAAAGCCTACCTAAACGCTTACTTTACTGGAAAGTTCGAGGGCAGTCAGTCTAGAGGCGAGCTTTATAATGACGATCCACGTCTTGGAGATGCAAGACTTTGCGGTACAACTGCTAGTTTATGTGGACTAGAGGCAGCACTTTTCGAGAAAAATGAAGATAAAATCAATATTGCTTGCAGAAAAATTCTTATGCTTCACGCATATATGTTATCTCAAAGCGGTATTCCTGTTATTTACAGCGGTGATGAAATTGGCCAGTTAAATGACTATAACTACCATAATGACCCAGAAAAATGGGAGGATAGCCGTTATCTTCATAGAGGCAATTTCCTCTGGGATTTAGAAACTTTAAAAGATGTAGAAGGCACAAGCCAATACCAAATCTTTAACGGACTTAGAAAGCTCGAAGAACTTAGAGCACAAAACTCTGTTTTCTCTGGAAAAGCAGATGTTAGTCTTGTTCCACTTTGGCAAGACCAGATTCTTGGCATCCGCCGTGAAGATGAAAAGCAATGCTATGTCGGCTACTTTAATTTCGGAGACTATGCGACAAGTTGTGATTTTACAGGTATTGCGTCTATGCGTGATGTAGAAACTGGAGAGATTTTTGAGGGTGATACTGTACAGTTAGAACCATTCGGATATCGCTTATTTCTTGCAGACAAGAAAAATTAAATTTTCTTTTTAGCTACGGATATTTACCTTATCTTTATCTTTATTAATTTAATTCAATAAAAGGGCAGGTATCCAATATATGAATATTAGCGAAATAGCAAAAATGGCTGGAGTTTCCACTGCCGCTGTAAGCAGATATTTAAACGGCGGCAGTCTCAGCCAGACAAAAAGAGAACAAATTCAAAAAGTAATCAAACGAACTGGTTATGAACCAAATGCCTACGCAAGAACTTTACGCACAGGCTATATGAATAATATAGGAGTTATTGTGCCTAAAATTAATTCTGAATCTGTAAGTGAGGTGACTGCCGGCATATCCACTGTACTTTCTAAACATAACTATATGTTATTTCTTGGAAATACAGACAATAACGAAATGAAGGAATTAGATTTTCTTCGTATTATGCAAAAAAATCATCTGGCAGGTATTATTCTCATGGGGACGATTATTACCCCTTCTCATTTAAGAGTATTTCAAGAATGTAAAATTCCAATTATAATTGTTGGACAAATGCAAGAGCGTATGCCTTGTATTTATCATGATGATTATCACGCTGCGAGAGCTCTCACTTCTCTTGTTTTACAAAACCAAAAAAAGAACATCGCCTATATTTCTGTATGTGAGGAGGATATTGCTGTTGGGAAAAATCGTAAGCAGGGAATTATTGACGAGTTAAATGCTCATAATCTCTCTCTTGTCACAATAGAATCCTCTTTATTTACAATTGATTCAGGTTATGAGGCAATGCAGCGCATTTTAAATAAAAATTTTAATATTGATGCTGTAATTTGTGCCACAGACAGTATCGCTATCGGTGCTATGAAGGCAATCCATAATGCCGGATACTCTATCCCAGAAGATATGAGTGTCTGTGGTTTTGGTGGGAATAAAATTGGTGCGATGCTAACTCCTCCTCTTACAACAGTAAAGCTTTACTATAAACAGGCAGGTATGGAAGCTGCAAAATTACTTCTTGATATGATTGAGAACTCCCGAAAAGAGATAAAGGAGGAAACTGCCATTAAACAACTTATGCTCTCTTATGAAATATTAGAAAGAGAATCTCTATAATATACTTGAAAGGCAAATAATTATGAACAAAAAATTAATATTTTTAGATATCGACGGAACGTTAACGCCTCCAGGCAGCAATATTCCGCCTGATTCTGCAATAAAGGCTATTAAAAAAGCTCAAGAAAACGGACATAAAGTCTTTTTATGCTCTGGACGTAATTATACAATGTTAAGTCCACTTCTAAAATATAATTTTGACGGTGTCATCGCAAGCGCAGGCGGATATATTATATGCGATGACCAATTAATCTACGACTGTCCTATGACAGAAAAACAGTTTAAAACTGCTATGGATGTTTTTGATAAAAACAATGTTTTTTGTACAATTGAATCTGCCAAAGGTTCCTTTACCGATCCTCGTTTTAAAGAGTATTTAAAAAATACTCCTGGAGAGGCAAATTCAGAGCTTCTTCGTTGGCGAAACCAAATTGAGAAAGAACTAAATATTCGCTCTCTCGATGAGTATGACAATAGTCCTATCTATAAAATTATCATTATGGCGACAAGTAATTCTTCCCTAGAAGAACCAAAAAAAGTATTATCTAATGAATTCCAGTTTTGTCTTCAGCCAGATAATGCCTCTGGAATTATAAATGGAGAAATCATCAATTTAGAATTTAATAAAGGACTAGCTGTGCAAAAAGTATGTGATTACTATCATATTCCTATCGAAGATAGCATCTCTTTTGGCGACAGCATGAATGACCTCGAAATGATTGAGACGACAGCCTGCAGCGTTGTCATGGAAAACGGAGCTGAACCTTTGAAAAAAATTGCAGACATCATCGCTCCTACTGTGGAGGAAGATGGATTATACAAAGTATTTGAACAATTAAATTTAATGTAAATTAAACTCTTAAGATTCTATCCCTATAGCACGGTAATTGCTATAGGGATTTTTGATTTTCACATTTTGAAAATATAAATGAACAAACATACTTTCCTTTATCTAACTACGAAAATCCCTATCAATCTATGAGACAAACAGAGACTTCTTAGATCTAAATTTTTATTGAAATCGTTTTCAATATTTTGCACAAAATTTAGGTTTACTTTTTGTAAAAAATACAAATAGACTTTGTAAATTCAATGTGTTATTATCGTATTACGATATGTAATCGTTTTCAAATCATACATTGTGTAATCCTATTAAAATTAATAAAATTCTCTCCTAACTTAAAATAAAGAGAATTTCGAAAGAGGTGGTAAAAAAATCTTAATACTAAATAATGATGTTGAGATGAAAAGGTCAAATATCTTATCATACAAGCATGAATGGCTTTTTAATCCTGACATCAAATAATATTATTAACATTAATCTTGTATATCTACTTTCACAAACAAAAATTTAACAACAAAAGATTTACAAAAACTATCTTAGAACACAGATTGGAGGAAAAAAATGGATTATAGAAAAGTCGCTGAAGAAATCTATAATAAAGTTGGGAAAAAAGAAAATTTAATTTCAGCAGCACACTGTGCAACACGGCTTCGTCTAGTCATTGCAGACAATAATAAATGTGACAGCAAAGCTGTGGAAGAAATTGAGGGAGTAAAAGGTGTTTTCTTTGCATCTGGACAGCTTCAAATTATTCTCGGTACTGGAACTGTAAATAAAGTATATGATGAGTTTATAACTATTTCTGGGCTAACAGCAGCTACAAAAGCAGAGGTAAAACAAGCAGCAACGGCACAGCAAAATGTGTTTAAGCGTGCTATCAAAACTTTGGGAGATATTTTCGTACCAATTATCCCCGCTATCGTAGCAAGCGGTTTCTTGATGGGTATTATGGAAGCTTTAAATTTCATGGTAAATAATGGATTTATTGCTTTAGATACTACAAGCTCTATTTATGTATTCGCTAAATTATTCAGTAATGTAGCATATGTATTTTTACCAATTTTGATTGCATACAGTGCAGCAAAAGCCTTTGGCGGTAATCCTTATCTTGGAGCGGTTATCGGTATGTTAATGATTCACCCTGATTTACAAAATGCTTGGACTGTAGCTAGCGAGGGTGTTCAGGTAAGACAAAGCGTATGGTTTGGATTATACGATATTGACTTAATTGGCTATCAAGGACATGTTATCCCAGTTATCATCGCTGTATGGGTAATGTGTTTCATTGAAAAGAAACTTCACAAACTTGTTCCTGAAATGTTTGACTTGTTTGTAACTCCATTACTTAGCGTATTTATTACAGGATATTTAACTTATTCTATTATCGGACCTATTTTTGTATTAATCGAAAATAGTATCATCGATGGAATTCAATGGCTAATTGCATTGCCTCTTGGTATCGGAAGCTTTATCATGGGTGCTTTATACGCCCCAACAGTTGTAGCTGGTGTGCATCATATGTATACAATCATCGATGTAGGACAACTTGCTAAATATGGCGTTACATACTGGCTTCCACTAGCATCTGCTGCAAACTTAGCACAGGGTGCTGCAACATTAGCTGTTTCCTTAAAGACAAAAAATGCAAAAACAAAATCTATGGCTTTGCCATCTGCTTTTAGTGCATTTATGGGTATTACAGAACCTGCCATCTTCGGTGTTAACTTACGATTCTTTAAACCTTTTATTTGCGGATGTATCGGTGGTGCATGTGGTGCCTTATTCGCATCTATCACTCATCTTGGAGCAAGCGGAACTGGAGTTACTGGTTTCTTTGGTGTTTTACTTTGCTTAAATATGCCTCTTCAGTACGTCTTAATGATGGCAATTTCTATCGGAGTTTCCTTCGTTTTAACTTGGCTCTTTGGATATAAAGATCCAGATACAGTATCTGCTTCTACAGCTTCTAGCACATCTGCCTCTATTAAGACAGAAGCAAAAACAATTTACTCTCCATTAGAGGGTGAGATGATTCCTATGAACGAAATTCCTGACGAAACATTTGCCGCTGGAATTCTCGGAGAAGGTGTTGGTATTACACCTACAGTTGGATGTGTAGTTGCACCATTTAACGGAACAGTGAGTGCATTATTTGATACAAAACACGCCATTGGATTATTAAGTGACGATGGAATTGAAATGTTAATTCATGTTGGAATTAATACAGTAGAATTAAATGGCGGGCCATTTACAGCATATATTAAAGCTGGTGACAAAGTAAAAGCTGGCGACAAACTCGTAGACTTTGATATCGACGCAATCAAAAAAGCTGGTTATCCTATCACTACAGCAGTCCTCGTATCTAACGCAGACACTATAGATGGAACATTAAAAATTGAGCCTACAGGATCCGTTAAGAAAGGCGATAAGATCATGTCTTTCTAGAGTAAATTATAAGGGCAAAATAGTTTACTTTGAAAACTTTCTCAAATAACAAGACAAAACAAATTTTCTTGTTTTTGTCTGAGTTATATATAACTAAAGGTACAATAATTCATTATAAAAGTCACTGTTAAGAAGAAGGAGCACCCTTTCCTTCATAGCCATTCTTACTGTGACAAACCTATATATTTATAATATCCTCCTCTCTTTCATAAAGTAATTATAAATATTTTTAATCACCCACTAATTATTGTACCTTTAGTTTTAAAAAGATATGCACAATCTCCAAATTCAATCTCATCCCCATCTTTTATATGGACAAATTCTTCTTCTCTTAAAAAAATTCCATTTACCGTTGTACCATTTGTCGATTTCAAATCTTTTATAAAAAATTTGTCTCCTCTTTTTTCAATCAGGGCATGTGTTCGGCTAATCTGCTTCCTATCTATCTTTCCATCAGCATTTCCTAGCATATTTCCCACTATAAACTTCTCCTTTGTAATAAAAATCGGATATTCACCTTTCCCTGAAATTGGAGATAACTTAGCTAGATTTTTTCTAAGACAAGATTCCTCTAAGACCGTTGTCTCATTTGAATACATAGTATTACTCTGTCTTTCTAAATCAGCAAATAATTTATCTGTTTTTTTCTTTTCCTTCCTCTTTTTTTCCCACCAAAACAGAGAAATCAAGTAGACAAGGAATCCAAAAAAAGTAAAAATACATATCACTTGAATTTCTATGGATGCCGCTTTTCCATATATATAATATCCCTCATACACTAAGAGCGGAGCAAGAACGCTAAGAGGAATCCAGCGTAAGATAGAAATAAAAACTTGATTTTCTCTTTTTAAATCTGACTTATTCTGTGATATTTTCTTTTTTTCTATGAGAGCTTGTCTCTCTCTCTCCTCTCTCTCTTCTCTCTCTTGCTGGTATAATATTGTTTGCATTTCCTCTTTTTGTTGTCTATGTTCTTCCACAATTTTTTCGTAAGGATTTGTCTCTTTTTCATTTTCAAAATTTCTCAATACTTCCATATCAAAATTTTCTTCTCGAATAATTCTATATAAGCCATAAATATAGACAACTGCTTCTTGATCTTTATGATCAATCTTATCCATCAAATAAGAGACGAGCTCTTGCATTTGATTTATGATATTATTCTTTTTTCCTGGAAGATAAATGAATCGGTAATGGTCGGATTTATAAATCATCTCTTCTTGGAACAATAAGCTATCGGCCTCCAAAAAATACTCTTTTGTCATCTCTATCGTCTCAAAAATACTCTGAAATAATATCTTTATTTCTTGATAGGATAAAGCCGTTTTTTCTACTATTTTCTTTAAATTTTTCTCATTGGTTATATTATAATAAAAATAGGTATTTCCATCTTGATTTCTGACCTCGATAGGCAGCAGAGCTTTTGGTTGGTTTCGACTGAGCATTTTTAATTCTAACTGATTTTCCACTTCTTGTTTTATTATAATATAATAATTTAGTCCTTCCCTCTTGTATTCCATATTTAATTCACTCAATTGCACTCCACCTCCTAATTTCTTCTGCCCCTTCTATATTCGGAATGCATATTTTATACTTCCAATTTAATTTTTCTCCAATCACTTGTCCAATTAACGATATGGGAATATCCATCTGTACTCTGACTTCTCCTTCAGTCTCTTTATTTTTTACGTAAATAGATGTTTGCGACATTTTCGATAATAATAAGCGTCTCCCTAGATTTTCCTGTATATGATTCGTTGCCTCTCTTTGTAAATCTAAATAATTTGTTTTTAGCATATAAAATAATTCTCTATTTTCAAAATCAGACAGCGTATATCTCCCATTTTCACTCTTTCCATTACTCTTCACTACATCCGACACCCCTATTATCTCTTCGCTCAGCACAGATTCCGCTATGCTTCTATCTATCTGATAAAATATAATATAAAAAATAGATAATATCATACTTAAGACTATCGGAATAATAAAGCTCATCTCGACCGTAGCCATTCCGCTTTGTTCTTTTAAGATTCTTGTTGCTGACATTTTAAGCATTTTCCCAATCCCTTCACTTCTCCCAATTTTATTTTTTGAATTGTTCTTTTTAGACCGCTACATTGAAGAGAAGTATGATATTTTTGTCCATATGTTGTAATATAAAAATAAGAACTTGGCTCTCCGTAGCGTTTTGTACATCTCTCACATGCAATATATCCCCCTTTTCCTGATATGTATTTCTGCGTATCATATACTTTCACAATTGACAAGGCAATATGAGGACATTTCCGATTTGTGTGAAATACAGTTCCTGACTTTGCTACATACACATATTCCCCACTAGTATTATGATAACCGGTAAAGGCTTTTTGCTCTGTCTTTGCAGTTGTTGATACTTCATATATCCCAATGAACGGGAGTGAAATTTGAAGTTTATATTTTGCATTAATTTTTATACTATCGGAATTTTCATCGTACTTCGAATTTTGGAAGGAAATTCCATCTACCCCATTGACTAGACAAGATTTATTCAAGAAATTTATATCTACATAATCTTTCCACTTATTTTTTATCATTATATTGGAAAACTTTTTAATCCACTCTGCCTTATCCTGCAGTTTTTCGTATTTATAAATTTGCCTAGCCATATACTTTCCAGTTTCAGTCACTCCCTTTTGTACTTCTGCTTCTACCATAAATACTTGTATCCATAAAGCAAACCCCATCAGTACAATGAAAAATAAAGGAACTATCATGCTCGCCTCTACTGTTATATAAGCATTTTCGGAGAAAAATGGTGATGTTCTCTTATTCTCTCTTTTGTATTTTGTCGCCTTAAGGTTTCTTTTCTTTTGAATTGACCAATTCTTGGGAGAATTATTTATATTCTTTTTTATTCTAAAAAAATTTTTATAAGAGAACATCACCATTTTCCTCCTTTAAAATATCTCATTTATACTTTCTTATAAAACAGAAATATCATTTTTACCATTAATAACTACAACTTCGATTCACTTTAAATATCTTTATCCCATTTCTAAATAATATTGGCAATTTCACTTCACAGTACGCTTCATATCCAAAAACTGACTCCATAATAGAAAAACTCTTATCCTTTATTTTTATATTTTCCTCCATCAAGTCTAACATTCTTCCATATTTCGTCTCCTTATTTGACTGGGCAAGTAAAAATATTTTTAAAAAATCTTCATAGGACATTCCATCTCTATCATTGGCAACTACGTTCTTAGAACCTAGCATTTGCCCTATTCTTTCTATCGAGATTGTCCAATTCGACGCATTTTTTAAAACAGGAATTTTATTTCCAGACAATAAGCTCCTCACATCAATTATCGCCTCCCCATAACTAACTGCTGCCAAAATCATAGTCTTTAAAGCTGTTATAATTGGTGCAAATCCCATTAAACCTGCAATCGATACCGATATAGATAAAGCTTGTGCATTTAACGAGGGATCTGTCAAAGCATAGGAGAAATTTGTTCCAAATCGAAATAACAAAATTCGATTTACAATATTTTCCAAATTTTCTTTATCTGTTTTTCCACCATGAATAATATACTCTATCTCATAATTCAATTTAGTTGCCTGATTTTTATCCGCTTTCTCAGAAAAACTAGAAAAACAATCCATTATATAAGAAATAGTCATCGCTTCTGTCTCTATATTATTCATCGCCTCTGTTATCCTAGACTCAGTAAACATATTCCTTATCATATCTAAATTAAAAAAATCTATTATTTTTTCTCCTTCCTCCTGCCCTTGCATATTTTTTAATTCGTTAGACGGGAGAGAATTTCGAGTAATTTTTCTGCTTGAAATAGACTTTCCGCTTGGAAATACCACTCTTAAAATTCCTCCATTCATTACTTCTGTTACTACCTCTCTTGGATCTTGCCGTACCTCCTCTAATATATTTTCTTCCTCTCCCGTCTCACTTAGATTAGGATTCTCTACTATTTCTTCTATCTGAGATTCCATATCTTTTTGTTGTTGTTCTAATAAGGCCTTTGTCTCTTCTTCCTGTCTATCCTTATCTTTTAAAATTGTCATTTTTTTAAGCAGCTCTTTTGTCCACTCTGTTGTATTTTTATATTTCATATATTCCCTAATTTGATGCTTTAGCGGTGCTAAATTTTCTTCATCTAGATATACTTCTTTTACAATGGAAATGGTCTGAATTTGAAATGGATAGAATGTATTTTTCTCTTTAGAATTGCAAATAGACTTCTCAAAATAAGACTGAATTTCCTCTGAAATTCCTTTTTCTGCAATAAAAGCAGGATCTAATAAAAATAAATGATACCTCTGTTGTAACTCTCTATGATAATTCGCCAAAATATGCTCATTTGCTCCAACTATCGTCTGTTTTATCTTTGTATTTCCATAAATAATTCTCACACCGTCAATCAAAAGAAATATGGAACTTAAAACTACTAGCAATATAAGAGCAGCAAATACGGATATGGAACCTTGATTCTTTCTCAACTTCTCCTCCTATCAATCTCTTCTCTTGTCTCAGTTTTTATAAATATTTCACTAACTAATTCATTATATTATTTTATCTACTTCTTTCCTACTACTCTTTTCCTTTCACCGCGATTTTACCTTATCTACTTCACTTTATTCACTCCAGTATCAATCTTTTTAAAGATATTCGTAACTACTTTTTGTATATTCGTTTGAAAGATAACAACTAGTCCAATCAACACGACAATAATTAATATAATCTCGACAACACCCATACCTGATTCCTCTTTTAAAAATTCCTTTATCATCTCAATTTCCTCCTTTTTTCTTCCCACTTTTACATTCCTCCAAATCGGAGTAATGCTGGTACCATGACGATAATCATTACAACAATTAACAGCAAAATCATTGGGAAAAGTAATTTCGTTCCTGCCTCCTCGCCTAATGTTCTAGCACGATTTATCCTCTCATTAAAAGCTTCTTGTTCCTCTTGCTCTAATAAATGCAGTATTTCTTTAGAACCTTGATATAAATTCTGTGTAATAAAAGAAATAACCTTCATATACGGTAAAAGTCCTACTCTCTGTCCAAAATCATAATACGCCTTTTCCTGAGAGACACCGCCTTGTAATTGATGCATCATAATATTTAATTCCTCATACACATATCTTTTATCTATTATTTCTTCCTGTCTGTTCTTTTTATAATTTTCATTAATCTTAAAAAAACTTCCTTGAACTGTCATCCCTGCTCCTAGATAGAGTACAAGCTGGTTTATTATCATAGGATAATCTCTTAAAATCTCTTCATTTCTCTTTTTTATTTGTTCATTCATCCTACTGTTTTCCACATAGATTAGACAAATAATCAAAATTATTCCGAGTATAAATAATGTAATTCCCTGATTTTCTTTTCTTTCCTTCTCTAAATGAAATCCGTTTAATACAGCCGGAATTTTAAAACTCTCTTTTGTGTCATCTCTCCTCTCATAATCTTTTAAAGATTTCATCAGCTGTTTTTTTTTACTCTCTTCCTCTGTCACCTCTCTCTCATAAATGCAAAGTGGATATTCTCTCTCATACACAATCTCCCCATAGGAAAATATTCCAATTACACTCGTTACCACCCCTCTCTTTTGTTCCTCGTCAAACTCCTCATTTTGCACTTTTCCGTAGGAATCGATTAATTCGTAATCCTGTGGCATCCACGATATCTGTATTCCACTGTTTGGTATCTCATCAAAAAAGTTTAAATCTTTTACAATATAATCATAAGATTTATTTTCTCCAAGCATATTCTCTTGTGCATAAGAAAATGCCTCTTGAAATTTTTGTTCCACTTCTTTTTCCCCGTATTTTTGCTCTCCGACAGAAAACTCTACTTTATCTCCATCTGCATAAATACTTTCTGTTTTTTCTCCCTTTCCATAGGGATTTCTCTCAAAAATAATCTCATCCGATTTTTGTTTTCTATCTTTTACTATGCCGACAGTTAAGCATAAACTTATCATAATTATTCCAGCTAAAATAATGGAAATTTGTTTTTTTCGGTAGTTTAATAACTGCTCTCTCCTCTTGTCTGCCGAGGCAAATCCTAATTTTTCCAACTTTCTTTCTATCTCTTCATCACGCAATACTCCTAATTTCTTTAACTTTAAATAAATAAAAAACCATAACTGCTTTATCGCTCTCACACTCCTATCTTTATGAGATAATCCGCCCAATAATAGGCAACTAACACGAAAAGAAGGCAAATACTCATCAAAATAACTCCAGCTAAATTTCCATACATATTACTCATATAATTACCATTCATTAAATTCATGTATAAGATAACAAAATACGGCATACTGCACATAATATTTTTCTCCAACTTCTTTCCCGCTATCATGACATCAATTTCGCTATCTACCTGCAATTTATTTGATAAATGCTCCACTGTCTTTTGAATAATTTTAATAAGGTTTCCTCCGTCTCTCTTTGTAATTACTATGACGGAGGCAAATAAATCTATCTCCTCTATCCCAGAGCGAACTGCCAAATCTGTAAAGAGTTGTTCTATTGGAATTTTAATACTAATTTTTTTTATCATATAATCAAGTTCTGATACTAAAATTCCATCTTCTCCTAGATGAATTCGCTCTAATTCCTCTTTCACATACTTTAGGCTATTCTCAAGAGAATACCCCGCATATAACGCATTTACCATGGAAACCATCGCTTCCTTAAATTCATCTCTCAGCTTTTTTTGCCTCCTTACCCGGTATTTCTCTCTTTGCATTTTCAAATAAATATATAAATATGGGGATAAAAAAACGGTGATAAAAAAAGAGCCATAAAATAGATAACTAGTAATGCCTAAAATTCCCACTCCCTTTAATAATTCAATCAAAAATTCTTTTTTAGAAAAATCATACTTCCTATAATCAATTAGAGCACTCTTCTTATCGTTTTTATCGTTTTTATTCTTTTTGTTCTGTCTATCCATTGTATTCTTCCCGTTCTCTTATAAATTCCCTGTATGTTTTGATAATCCCTGCCTTTGCTAGTTTCTCCGTGGATATAAGATTTCCTTTTTTGACCCATCTTCCATCTACCTTCCCTTCTTCCGTCTCAAACTCTTCAAATTGATATAATATATGTAATTCTTTTCCCTGTTCTGGTTTTTTATAGATTTCTGCTATTTCTAATATTTTTCTCGTTCCATCTCGCATTCGTCCAAGATGAATAATAAAATCTATCGCAGAATAAATTTGCCTTCGTATTGCATCTAACGGCATCTTAACCCCCATCAAAACCATCGTCTCAATTCTCGATATTGCATCGTATGCTGAGTTTGCGTGACACGTAGAAATCGATCCTTCATGCCCAGTATTCATCGCCTGCAACATCTCAATCGCCTCTCTTCCCCTCACTTCTCCAACTAAAATTCGGTCAGGTCTCATTCTAAGGGAAGCCCTTATCAATTCCTGCATACTAATTTCATTCTCTCCCTCCACATTCGCATTTCTCGTCTCCAATCTTATTAGATTATCTTTCCCCATAATTTGGAGTTCTGCCGAATCCTCAATCGTAATAATTCTCTCGTCATCCTCAATAAAACCAGATAAAATATTCAAAAATGTAGTTTTCCCAGAACCCGTCCCTCCGCTGATTAAAATATTGTACTTCGCCTTTACAAGATAAGAGAGAAAAACTGAAATTTCTTCGCTTAAACTTTTATTATCTAAAAGCATCTGCATCGTCATACCTCCTCGGTAAAACTTTCTTATCGTGAGAGCTGCCCCATCAATGGAAATAGGATTCAATACAATATGTACTCTTGAGCCATCTTCAAGTCTGGCATCTACAATAGGAGAGGATGTATTAACCCTGCGATTTGTAGTGGTCACAATCTGCTGTAGCACATCTAGATATCTGTCTTGATTTAAAAACCCTCTCTCCCATTTAGATAATCTTCCTTTTCTCTCTACATAAATACAATTATATCCATTCACCATAATCTCTGTGATGCTATCATCTTCTAATAATTCCTGTAATACATCTAATCTGCGCAATGTATTAAAAATAGAGGTTCTTAGGTTCTCCCTTTGGGATATTGAAATATACTCCTCTCTAGATATCTCTAAAATAGCAAAATCTATCGCATCGTAAACTTTGGCGTCATCCACTTCCTTTGATATATCAAGTAACTCTAGCACTCTATTTTGCACTCGCTCTCTCACGTTATATCTTCCTCTCTAAACTACTCACAAATTCCGTCATTTCAATATGATTAAAATCTTGTCTTGGAACAACAATATATTCAAATTTTACTCCAGATTTTTCCAATCCAACAAATTGCACCACTTTCTTAAAATGTCTCTCCTTCCCACTTGATATCTCAGGAAGAATAGGAACAAAAATCTTATCAAATAATGTTAAAAAAGAATAGCTGCAAAGACTTCCAGAACCTATATCTACCACAATTTTTCGAAACTTACCCGACTGCTTTATTTTTTCAAAAAACCAATCATACTCATCTACTGTCAGTTCTTTTAAATCCATATAAGTGAGGGGCGAAACTAATTTACAAACCTCATCCTCTATTGTCATATGCTCCTCCACTTTTCTGACAATCATCTCCTCCTTTTTTCGAATCCAGTAGCAAAAATCACTCATCGTCGTTCGCCCCTCTACTAAATCACTATACTCCTCCATGCCAATATAGAGACTTCCTGCCTCTCTTGCCAAAGCGAGCGCCAAATTTGTCTTTCCTGAACGCCCAATTGGAGAATAAATTCCTATTAATCTACATCCCCTATATTCCTCTATACTTTCTACTTTTTTGACACAGTATTCTTTCTCTAACGCTTTTTGAAGCTCTAATATAATATCGCTTGCAGGTTGATATTTATAAATTCCTCCCTTTCCGTCTTCTTTGCATAATCTTATGACCTTCTTTGCATTCTCTCCCATATCAAATTCTTCACAAGCCAATGCCAAATCAATTTTATTCTTTTCTAAATACTCCCTAAGCCTATCTTCCTGCGTGAAAGCCAATGCCAAAATACCATATCCACTCTTTCCATTGATATAGTTCATAAGGCGAACTGTATACTCCTCCTCAAAATCACAAATTGCAACTGTATATTTTTTTAAAATAAAAATCCCCTCTTTCTAATTCTCAACTAATGAGCAAAAGTTCTTTGCTACTTGCTCTAGAATAATTTGCAATTTTCTTTCTCTCTATAAAACACCATAACTTCTTCTCTTACATCCACTCTCTAATACAATACAAAAGAAAAGCAAACCATATTCCCACGGTAAAAGGAATCACAAACGGCGACTTTTTCCAGTCATCTTCACAGTACGCTCTCCTCTTCCCATTGAGAAAAAAATCTTTCATATATTGTCCAAAATATCGGAATCTCTCTATAAAAGCCCTCTCTCTATACAGTATAAAAAAGGAAAATATCCCATTTATAACTAGTGAATAAAGAATAACCCATATCACATCTTTTCCAATAAAACTTCCCACTACAGCAAATAGCTTAATATCTCCTGCCCCAATCATATGAAAATAAAATAAAATTCCAAGACAAAGAAACGGTAAAATCATTCCATAAAAATAACTTGGCAATACCTCTAATCCTTCCACAACTAAATGGTAACAAAGTCCATTTAAGACTCCCACCATACATAGTAAATTCGGAACTCGAAACTCCTTTTTGTCAAAAAAGGCCGCTATGCTAATATAAATAAATAATATTAAAAACTTCGTATCATCACCCTTCCTCTATCCTATATTTTTTTAAAGCAACCTAAAAAAATTTGATATAAATCTTACAAAATCGCATATTAACTCAAATATCACTGCGACTTCTAACTCTTACCAACAAAATTGGAAATAAAATTGACTAAAAACTCTATTCTACTTTCTATCAATAGAGTCTCAAACTTAGAATAAAATGAATATAGATATAGCAGTCACTCTGCTATATAAGATTTGGAAATATTTACATTTATTTCCTTTCCCAAGATGTTTTTATTATAATATATCTTTTTGTATTTGTCCAGTACTTTATATTTTTTTAAGAATTATAAATTTTTTATAAAACTCCCAGTCAAATAAACCAAAAATATTCACAATCATCCTAATATACCTTCTTTAATTCGTCCACTCCATACGTCATCTTAAACTCCTCTAAATCTTGCTCACTCTTAATTAACATAAGGTCACGTATCTTCCCCGTATGGATGTCCTTAAATCCTGCCACCTGCTCTCCAGTACAGATACTGCATCTTAACACAGGAATTTCTTTTTCCTTATCATATTTCAAAACTTGTATCTTCTCTTTTTTCTTCTTAAAAAACATAATACTCCTCCATCTCGCTTTATCTAAAATCCTTACTAAAATTATACCATTCTCACAAAATCCAATCAACAAAATATCAAATAAAAAATCCTCCAAAACATTCGTATCTTTTTCTAAATACTGTCCATTTTGGAGGAATTTTACCTAAATTATCTATTTACTTTTCCTTATAAATCTTATTTTGACAACCAACCCGTGAGAACATCAAGTACTCTCTGTAACCAGCCCTTAATTGTGTCCACAAATCCTTTCGTATCTACGTCAAGATTTTCTAACTTTTCATAAATATCAGATGCCTGCTGCTTTAAGTCTTCAATATTCAAATCCAAGTCTGAAATCTTATCCATCAAATCAGCAATTTTTTGTCTATCTTCATCACCAAGCTCTACTTTTAATTCTCCTGAAGCCTCGTCTACAGCATCTAAAATATCATCTCTCGTCTTAATATCACCAGCTAGGACTTTCTCTTTAATCAACGCAACTAATTGCTCCGCCGTGCCCTTCTCTCCGATATTCTCGGCAAGCTCTCCTGTGACAACAAGCTCATTATTAGCTGCATCTTTGCTTTCCTCTGTGATTTCCTCACCTGTAATATTTTCATACGCTTGCATAACTCCAACTAAAGCCGCTGTTCCAGTAATACTGGTTGGTCCTGCCACCTTTACATTTGCATCTGTAATTCCCGCTGTAATTAAAGCGTTTCGATACATTCCCTCACTACAAAAAGCAATATTTTTTGTCACAACCTGAACGCCATAGCCTTTTTCCTCTTTCTCTACAATTACAGAAGATAATGCTCTCTTTCCGATTATCTTAGAGCTTAAATAGTCATCCAAATACTCATGTTCTTGTTTATTTGTCACTTGTCCAATCTTATACTTTCCCTTATCAAGATCATCTTGCGTCACATCAAGAAGTTCCATTACTTTTGCCTTCTCACTCTTCGTCAAATCTGCTCCAAAAGAAATATATGGTTTGGTCACTTCTGCGTCTGCAAAAGAGACTGTGTGAAATCCCATCACTGTAACTAAAGTCAACGCCAAGACAGAATATATTTTTTTCCTCATAATAAATTCCCCTTTCTCTATAATCCCTTATATACTCAAAGATATCTATTTACTTCACAGTCAACACTATGAATATACAACTAATCTTTTTATATTTCAAGATTTATCGTTTCCTAACCTTTACGTTTAAACGAACCATTCCTAAAGAAATATCTAGTTTTCAATAAAAAATTGGAAACATATCTTAAATATATTCACGTTTATATTTCCTGCCAAGCCGATTATAGCATTTTTCCAATAGAAAGTTCTTAATTTTTTATGACAGATTTTTTACAAAATCTCCTCTTTTTCTTATCTTTTTTCTGCGGCGTCTCCTTTTTCTTCTTTTACCACTTAAAAAATCAATCTCTTTTCGATTTATAATCGAAAGCATAATAAATACGATAATTGCCGCTATACTAATAATACATCCATTAACAAATCCCGGTGAAATATACTTCATTTCTATCTCGTGATGACCTTCACTCACATCAAGTGCTAAAAAGCTCTCGCCGATTGTCGTTGTCTTAACTTTTTCCCCGTCTATTGTCACTTCCCAGCCAGGGTCACTTGGAATAGAGAAAAATAACATACAATCTTTTGGAGCATCAACTGTTCCTGTAATAGAATTACTTGTATAGGATGTCGTCTTAAATTGTTCTTCTTCCATTCGCTTTGTGACACGCTCAAACACCTCTTGATTCAATGTCGCAGCTGTAATTCTCACAACTCCACTATTTGTGCCATCGTCTTTTAGCTGCATGCGAACTTCTACTCTATCACCTGCGTAAAGTTTTCCAACTGGATAAATTCTAGAGCTTAAATTGTCACTGACAATCTCCTTATCCCCAACGGCAATCACTGTATTTTCCACCTGACTTCCATCATAGTGAATATACAATTCCTCTGTCTCTTCTACAATATCAATATAAAATACAATATTATCCACTTGAGCCGTTGTGTTTTCAAAACAATATTCACCTGTATTTGTATTTTCCACCGTCACATCATGCAAGGATGGCTCTGACACTTCTTTATACTGAAATAAATCTTCCTCCCCATACGCATAATAGACAAATTCATTTAGTACATCAAAAGGGTATACATTATCGCCAATCCAATTAAAAACTTCACTATCCATCAAATATCCTATTGACGTGTGATATGGATTTTCATAAAGTGTATTTTCTGCAACAGATATCCCCTTTTTCATATCATTTAGCGGTCTATCTTGTGAACGCACAATATTATATTTTACATTCAGCAAATTATTTGTAAATTTCGTTGCTCCATCATAGAGATACTCATTCGCACCTGTATAAAAGCCAATTTGATCCATCTGGTCTACCGTATTTCCATCTGCTGTACTTCCAAACATTGTAACACATTTTAAATTATACCAAATGGCCTCATCTAACATTTTCCACGAAGCAAGGTCTGTTCTCTCTAATTTTTCACTTCCTATATGTTCTTTTATTTGTTCTACCGCCTCTGTATTAGAGAAAAACTTTGGAACATCGATTTGACCAATTTCCTCGAATCCATAAACCGCATTTATACTAAGCTCTAAAACAGAACAGACAGTTAAAATATAGATGAGTATCTTTCTTCTCACCTTCTTTGACATATATAGTAAAAGAATAATGGTATATAATGTGATTAATATGAGTGTAATCCAGTAACAATATCCCTCTTTTGGAGTTTCACTTGCAATATAACTTCCACAAAGCAATGCTAAACATAATAAATAGGCTATGATGACTTGGTATAATTTCGAAAATCGAAGATTTTTAAAAAGCTCAAACGCCATAATCAATAATAAAAATGTATAGATAAATGAAAAACGATTTGGAATCCCATACTGGTCATGCATACCATGCCAAATAAAATTCAAACAATGTTCATTAAAACTAATCATAAAAACGGCAAGCAGCCAAATCTTTTTTAATTTTTGAGAAATTTTTATTTTTCTATTGAAAAAATACAATATAGCCAGAATAATCGGGAAAATTCCCATATAAAGATTTGCCCTTCCGTTAAAATTATCATTTGTAAACGGTGCCACTCCCGCTAAATGAGATGACAAAATATCAATTATATTTGTGTACCACTCATGCGAAGGCAGACTTGTCAAATTCGCCGAGGCAGTCTTAGTTATTCCAAGATAAGCTGGGACTAAAACAACAGCTGCTATTCCCGCAGCTAAAATAGAATACAGTGCAAAATCAAAACTACTTCTTATAAATTCTCTATTATCCTCAAAATCATAGCAGATAAACCAAAGAACTAAAAAAAGACAAATCATAAAGGATATATAGAAATTACAAAATAAAGAGAGAGAAAGACAAAGACAGTATAACCTACAATCTCTTTTCTTTACAAGTTTATCAAATCCTAATAAGATAATTGGAAATAAGGCAATCGAATCTAACCACATAACATTCCAACTATATCCGATTATATAATTGCAAAGTGCATATGCAGTTGAAAAAATCAAAATAGATTTATCATATTTATGAGAGCGACTTACAAAATAAATCGTTGCTGTAAGCCCTGTGAGCGAAATTTTCAATACAATAATCCAGCTCACAATCATATTTAGAGAGGCCTTCTCCCCAAATAAAATTAAAAAATTTAGTGGACTAGATAAATAGTACGCCCATAGAGTAATAAAATTATATCCAAGTCCTCCATTCCATGAATAAAAAAAAGAATCTCCATTTTTTAATTTTTCATATAACTCAGAAAAAAATGGCATATACTGATGTAACCCATCTATAATAACAAGTGACTTATCTCCAAAAGGTTCTACTCCACATAAAACACATATGATACACATCACAAAAAATGGAATCAAAAATCCAAGCATATATACATGATAGCTTCTTGTTTTATTAATGAATGCCCGAACTTGCTTATTTTCATGTGCCTTTAACCAATTCTTCCCTCTATCTAATTGCCTAAGTAAATTTTCATTTTTCTGTCTTATATTTTCTAACATCATTTCTTCCCTCATAAATTCATCTTTGGAAGACGTTTCATGACTTCATTACTTCCAATTCCAATCAACATACCTGTAATTGTTCCCACAATAAACAATACAGGAAGATAATAAAAAAATGCTTTATTTTCCATCAAAAATATCGCCAGTAAAATCTGTCCAATATTATGTGTCACTCCCCCTGCTATACTTACTCCTAAAATGCTGAATTTTTTCGTCTTTTTCAATAAAATCATAAAAAACAAACTAAATACCGCACCTGCTAAGCTATACGAGATAGAAAACATATTTCCAAATAATATTCCCGACAAGACAACTCTTAAAACACTAAGTAAAATAGCCTGTCTTGCCCCTAGACAAAACAAAGCTATCATTGTCGCAAGGTTCGCAAAACCTAATTTTACACCTGGAATTCCAAATCCAAACGGAAAAAGACTTTCTACATAACTCAAGATAAGAGAGAGGGAGATAAGAACTCCAAAATATGCTGTTTTCCTTGCCATATACTACCTCTTCTTTCTTCTTTTTCGTTTTTTCAATTTCCATTTCACTGTCTCTGTGAGAATAAAAAAACGTTTTTTCATCATAAAACAGATACTATCATGTTTTAGTCCTGTCACATTGCTAGAATGTCTTCTATAAAGTAATAACGGCTCTCTTAAAAGGACAACTTTACCAGCTTCCTCTGCTCTCATTCCAATCCAATAATCATGCATAAAAATTTTATCTGGAATTGGAAAAATCCAGTTTTTCAAACTTGCTCGAAATGCCATACAAGCGCCTATATAAGAATTTTTTAGAAAATTTTTCCAAGCACCTCGCCTAGTTTTCCTCCACTCAAACGTAGTTTGACCTATCTTTTTTAGATTTTCATCGACAATTTCTGCATTATGCAATACAGCCACGACATCTGGATTAAAAAAGGCTTTCATTACTTTTTCTACTTTTTGGTCTAGCCATACATCATCTTGATCTGACAAAAAAATGATATCTCCCCTTGACTTGCTCACCGCATACTGTACATTTTTTACAACACCTTTTCCTGGTCCTTGTACTAAAAATATCCTCTTATCCTTCTTCGCATACTGTTTTAATATCTCCATCGACCCATCCATTGCTCTGTCTATCGAAATAATCACTTCATCTTCTCTTCTAATCTGTTTTAAAATAGAGTCTAACTGCTCTTTTATGTATTTGCCCCCGTCGTAATAAGGTAATACTACAGAAATTTTCATTTTTTTACCTACCAATCTTTTGTTTTTAAGTTTAATATATTTTTTTGTTTTTTATGTGTTTTTTTGAAGAATTTTTAGAGTAATATGATTTCCTCTTCTTCTCGTTTTCTTTTCTCTTTTTCTTCCTCAGTGAGTTCTCCTTCTTCTTCCTTTTTAAATTTCTTAAAAAAAATTTCCTCAACTTGAGAATCTAAATTTCCAATTACGGATGATGCCATATTCTTTCTCCTTTTCACAACAATTTCACAGTTCCATCAAATTTCTAACATATTTTTTCTATATATTATTATCATAGCAATCAAGAAATCCCTCTATTTCTTGTAGCTAGAGATTTTTTCATATTTTTCGAAGCCCATAGTAAGCAAGGCTTGGGCTTCCTCCTTTGTTATCGCAGATTTCTTATTTCTGCGATTTTTTAATACGAAAGTGGTAATAATTGCAAGAGTGCAAAGCAACGCAATCAAACTTTCATTCATAGCTGTCTAAAAGAGCAGACTCGCCAATATTCTAAACTGGACCTCTCGTATCTTTTCTCATGCGAACTACTGATTTATCTCTAAGATCTAAACTCTCATTTTCCAAAAATTTAAGTAAAAGCTCATTATATTCTTCCTCATCCATTCCTGGCACACGATAAAAATATGAAGACCCAAACTCATCAATCAACATCGTAGACGAGCTTCTGTGATATCTCACACTGCTCGCCTGAATAATAAGCCAACTTTGATCATGGCTATCCTTCGTCAATACTCTCATTCAAATTCTCTTCTTTCTTTTTTAATTCTCTCTTTTTCTTTGTAATCATGCCGCCAATCTTTCCCGTTTCTCTAGCAGACAATGATTTCCAACCCTCACGCACTACCTTATCATAAAGGCCAAGCTCCTGCGCAATCTCATATTTTAATTTATCTTCTAATCGAACTTCCTTTTCCTTTTTCTTTTTCATTGTAGATACCCCTTTCCATAAACCATATACACAATGTTTGAGATAAAAAGTATTTTTCCCAAAACAGATGCCTACGAATTGCTCCGTTACTTAGCAACTCTCGCAATTATACAACCATTCATCGTCACATCTGCGAAGGCAGACATATTCGTTCACTAAAAGTATCCACAATTTTCTTTTTTTTATACCGATTTTTCCACTTAATCCACATTAAACTTCTTCTTAAGTGCTTCAAGTTCACTAAAAAGATTTTGCTTTTTCTCTTCCTCAGAGTCTCCCTCTATCTTTCTG
This sequence comes from Lachnospiraceae bacterium, assembly GCA_051880475.1. Lineage (GTDB taxonomy): Bacteria > Bacillota > Clostridia > Lachnospirales > Lachnospiraceae > JAUUSJ01. The sequence continues at coordinate 44,304 of JBJEOA010000026.1, forward strand.
TAGCCCTCCACCGTTGAGTAAGCTGGTTCCTCCCTATTTGCACGAATTCCCGGAAAAATAAAACTTTGCTTTTCTTCCTCTGATAACATCCTAAGTCCGGGGAAAGTCGGTCCATCCCTCATCTCTACATCTCCATTCTTAATATCTTCAAACGTTATAAGACCTGGAAAAGCATACTTTGGACGACCATCGGGAACTTTCGCCGCATCAAAATATTCTCTTAAATCAATCTCATCATCTTCAAAATCCAACTCTTTTTTTAAATATTGTGGAGCAATCTTAGAATATAACTCCAAAATACAATCCTTCGTCACCTTATCCCTTAGAGAAGCTGGATTTTCTAAATCATCTCCAAGATGAATATAGCATTTATCATAATAAGCATAATGCCTCTTAATAGATGAGATTGACTTAATCTCAGGATGCTTTTTAAATTCAAACTCTAATGTTCGAACAATTCCGTCATCATATTTCCCTAATTTTTTCTCTACTACCCCATTCATTTTCTTAGGATCTAGCTCAAAAAATAAATTTTTCTCCAAAGTCAAATCAAATAACATATCTCTCCCTCTCTCCAATTTTTCTTTATTAATTATAATATATTTCACGTTTTGTGTAAACTCAAAACTCCATCAGAATTGCCATTTAACAATTGACTTTTTCTCAAAAATACAGTATAGTAAAGAAGATGTAATCATCATGCGGATATGGCGGAATAGGCAGACGCGCTAGATTCAGGTTCTAGTGGGGTCAAACCCGTGCAAGTTCAAGTCTTGTTATCCGCATTTTTTTATTTTGGCATATTTACTAGATTTTAAAAAAAAGCTGATATATTAAGGCTTTTTGAGTTATGATATATTATAACTATTATAACACATCATAATAATTTGGAATATTTTATAATAAAATGCAACACGAAATGCAACAAAAGAGGACGTAACCATAAATTTTTCTATTACGTCCTCTTTTTCTATTATTACAGTTTTTCCATAAACAATTTTATGCTGGATAATTTAAGCGTTCCTCACATAGTTCCTGCAACGCCTCATCATAATACTTCTTTGCATAATATTTTGCCATTGGCAAGTTTAAATCTAAATAATTTCCACAGTCTCTCTTAGAAGCTCCTGGGATTGCTCCCTCGTACCCGATAATAAACTCCATCATCTCTTTCACTAAGCAAAACACATCTTTTGAAGATAATTTTCCAGCTAAAATCATATAAAATCCGGTGCGACATCCCATTGGTCCAAAATAAATAGTTTTTTCCTTCCACTCTGAATGATTTCTTAAAAATGTGGCACCTAGATGCTCAATCGCATGTATGCCTGCTGTTCCCATCACTGGCTCCACATTAGGTCTTGTCATTCTAAGGTCAAACGTCGTAAGCACTTCCCCATTCACCTTATCTTCTCTTGAAACATAAATTCCTGTCAATAAATCTTCATGGTTTACTGTAAAACTTGCTATTTTTTCCATCTCTACCTACATTCCTTTCTCGTATTCTATCCGTTCTTTTTCGTACTCTCATACTGCAATAAATTTATGAAAAACTTATTTAGCTAAATCTCACTCATTCTTTACCCTTTTACCTTACGATAATCCCTTAAAAAAATCTCTTACCTTTTCTAAAAAAGTTTTATTTTCCTGCTCCGTATAGGCGTATTCATCCAAATCATCCTGCTGCCTAATCTCCTTTATTTTAGGAATATAAATCTCATTTTTAATATAAGTATCTGACAAATTATTTCCAATAATTTTTATCTTATATTTCGCAGTTATTTCCTCTTTTTGCGGTTTTATCGCAAACTTCCACGTAATATTCTTTTCCATTCCCGAATCTATATTCGAAAAATGAATACTATTTTCTCCATCTAAAATTTTCTCTTTATCTTCAAATTCTAGTATAGCATCAATTGTCTCAATAGGATTAGAACCAATATTTTTCACAAAAATTTCTATCGTTGCATCCTTATACCCATCTTTTCCCTCATTAAGAACTACATGCGTATCTGCTTTTAACTGAACTGAAATGGAATCTCCATCCTCATTCGATACAGCAATCTTTCCTGCATCTTTTATATTTTCAGAATTCTCATCAATAACGATAACTGGTCTGACAAGCATAGAATGATAAGATTTTGTTCCCTCCATATCTACAGCACCCTTTTTCGTTATATACTGAATCGTACCTTCTTCCTCTCGTCCATTCGCAATCCACCATGCTCCCTCATTAGAAAACTCATCATTTAGCTCTCTTCCTCTCTCAACTGCATAATCCGTTCCCTCTAAAACTCTGCCGACAGAAGAAGAAATCTCCTCCGTAAATCCATATTTTTGTCTCAATGCTCCTGCAAGATTTAAGAGAACTACTCTATCTCCCTGAGCGCTAGATACATACTGACTAAAATTCTTCTCCCAATACTCTTGTGCTTTTTTCAAATCTTTTTTCTCAAGTTCAGAAAATGCTCTATTGAGAAATCCATTTTCATCTTCCTTATAATTTTTATTTGCTATATTTTTCTTTACTCCATAAGAATTCAGCCAAGAGCGAATGGTTGATTCATCCCAACTTACTGAATCATATGCCACTCTTCTATCTTTATAATTTTCCAGTTCCTCGTCTGTTAAATCCTCCACGTCTATCGTATTCTCTTTTGATTGCTCCCTAGCATCGTAATAAGAACAATAATCCAGTCCTCTCTCCGCCATAGCTACGATACAGCCCTCCGGATTTGCGATAATCTTCCACTTAATTGGCTCATATACAAAATAAGAAGTACCAAAAATATTTTCCACTTTATGATACTTATCCCCATAAATTATCGCGTCTCCATTTTCATCATAATTCGCATTTCTAATATCACTTGTCAATCTATCCCCTATAACCTGATTCTGTGGATAACTTCCAAAATAAATACAAGAATATATTGTTGATTTTGTATCTTCATCATAGACTGGCTTAAAATCAACTTCTTTCTCACTCGTATCATCTTCCGTATTTTCTAATGACATTTCCTCTTCAATCTCTGCTTCTGTATTATTTTCCTCAGCAGCTTTTACTATTCTAGCATCTTGATTTACATAAAATAAAAAGAAATTTATCACTTGTACACTGCCAAAAATCCCTGCCAATGTCAAAACAAAAAGAAGTATTTTTTTCTTTGGATTTTCCTTCATAATTGTCTTATTCCTCCTAAATACCATCCTTTTTTGAATTTTATCTTTATAATATTTGAAACCTTGTCTCATCACTTCCCATAAATAATATTTTACTTTATTTCTTTATGATTCTCAACCAAAATATTATTTTTCTATATGAATTTTTTCTAAATGAATCTTTTCCTCTCTACATCCTATTGACATTCTAGCTCAAATCTGATATAAATTGATAAGACGATTTTATTAATATATCGTAAATCCACATATTTTTAGTTATATGCTTTCCTAATATAACACAAATATATCATTTTATATATACTAATATATATCATTTTGTATATACTAATATAAATGTTTTATTCACTATAAATTTTCATTAATTTAATATGGTATTTTTCACTATATTATATCCTCATGAAAAACAAAAAAATTATGAGTTTATAGGTTGAAATGTATTTTTTATTTTGCATATTTATAGTTTTTGTGTTATTATAACGTTATCTAAGGAGGAATTTTTCATGAACGAACTAGATATTTATAAAAAAAGGATTAAACTATTGCGGGTGGAACAAAGCAAAACTCAATCAGATATTGCTGCTTATCTTGGGACTTCACAAACTATGTATGCTAGATATGAGCGTGGCGCAAATGAACTTCCAATTCGTCATCTCATTGCACTTAGTAAATATTACAACACATCAACAGATTATATTTTAGGACTTTCTGAGCAAAAAAAACCGCTTTAATTTCAGTTAAATAAACGTTTTTATTTATATGTAATGCTTGCAATAGCAAGCATACCTATTTAGGTCAAAAGTCTTTATCAAATGAATTTCGTATGATTTTTATATTTTATTTAAAAAATATAAATTGTGAAAAGTTCTAAAAATTTTATGGGGCAAACGTTTTTGCCCCCCCCGAAAAAATTTATTAAATTTTCATTTTTATTCTATAAGACGAAATCCAATAATTTATCTGAATCATAAAAGCTAATAACTGCGGTCCTGCCATCAACTGGCCATACCAAGGTTTTCCGTAGTCCGATGGACTCTCTATAAACTTTTTCACCTTTTCCTCATCAATAAATCTGCGAATCGGAGATTCTTTTTGTTTTAATATTTTCATGAGATGACGTCCAAGCATTTTTTCATATTCAGGATGATACGTTTTTGGATACGGACTCTTTTTTCGGTAGAGCACTTCCATTGGCAAATGAGATTTTCCAGCTTCTCTCAATAATCCTTTCACAACCTGATTTTTACATTTCATCTCCCACGGCACATTGAATACATACTCTACTATTCTATAATCTGCAATCGGTACTCTTGCCTCTAATCCTGTATGCATACTCGTTCTATCCATACGGTCTAATAATGTCGTCATAAACCATTTTATATTTAAGTACGATATTTCCCTTCTCCTCTCCTCCTGCTTCGATTCTCCATATAATCTTGGTGTCTCTTTCACTGTTTTTTCATATGCCATATGAGAGTATTCTTCTAGTGGCAATTTTTCAATCCACTCATCTTTTAATAATATTTTTCTCATCTCCATCGTCTTTGACCATGGAAATGCATCACAGTCAAAATCTTCTCTCCTGTGAAACCAAGGATACCCACCAAATATTTCATCCGCACATTCCCCCGTCAGCGTCACTTTATTATAAGGCTCTACTTTTGTGCAAAAATATAATAGAGAAGATTCCACATCTGCCATACAAGGCAAATCTCTCGCATCTACTGCCCTATACAAAAACTCTTCCAGCTTCTCATTATCACATTCCAAATATACATGATTCGTCTTAGAATATTTCACCATCTCATCCACCCAGTATCTATCTTGAGTTGGCTGAAAACGACTCGCCTTAAAATAAGTTTCATTTCCCTCAAAATCAAAAGAAAATGTGCGAAGCTCTCTGCCCTGTTTTCGTAATTCCTTTGCACAGATTGCTGTTACAAGAGAACTATCTACCCCGCCAGATAAAAAAGTAGAAATCTCAATATCTGATAGCATTTGTCCTTTTATCGAATCTTCCAAAAGCCACTCTGTCTTTTTTATAGTCTCCTCATAGGAATCCTCATGAGGTCTGCTCTCCAACTTCCAGTAAGTAATATCCCTCATATTTTCTTCTTTTATTTCTAAAAAATGTCCCGGAAGCACCTCTTTTATTCCCTGAAATACTCCTTTTCCGTAGCTCTTTGCAGGACCAAGTGCAAATACTTCGCAAATTCCCTCCTCATCCAAAATAGGCTCACATTTTGGATGCACAAAAATGCCTTTTATCTCAGAAGAAAAGACAATTTCACTTCCCTTTTTTGTATAAAATAATGGTTTCACCCCGATATGATCCCTCGCTAAATAAAGTGTCTTTTTATATTCATCCCATATCGCAAAAGCAAAAATTCCATTTAGTTCTTTTACAAAATCAATTCCGTATTTCATATATCCCGCCAAGATAACTTCTGTGTCGCTCGTCGTGTAAAATTCTATCCCCTCTCTTTGCATTTTCCTCTTTAAATGATGCATATTATAAATTTCTCCATTATAAGAAATCGCGCATTCTCTTCCCTCCTCTACTCGCACCATCGGTTGTTGTCCGCTTATTAAATCAATAATAGATAAACGAACATGAGCTAATCCGCAATTACGTTTTATATACGTCCCCTCTCCGTCTGGACCTCGATGTTTTTGCACCCGATTCATCTCTTCTAAGATTAAATTCCATTTTTCTCTATCCGCCTCATAATTATTTTTCCAATTAAAAAACCCCGCAATTCCACACATTTCTTCCCCTCCACTTTCTATTTTCAAAAAACTTTTTAACACTTTTTAAGAAATCACCAATATTTTTTATTTTTCTCTCAATCTTTCTTTTTCTCTATTAAAAATGGACTTTGTACAACAGGCTGATATTGTTTTCCCTCTCTCGCCGCCATAATTGTCGGAATTAAGAGTTCCATATGAGCTACCATCGAATTTGGCTTTTTCACTGGGTCATCTTGCCCAAATGGTATGAAATATACATGCTTTACCTGAAGAAGTGCTCCTATATTTTTCAAGTTCATGCCAAGTGCATCGTTTGTCGAGAGTGCGATAATGACAGGTTTTTCATTTCTAAGCTGAGCCTTTGCCGCCATCAATACAGGACTATCTGTAATTCCATTTGCAAGCTTCGCCAATGTATTTCCTGTACATGGAAGCAAAACTAAGACATCAAGTAAACTTTTTGGTCCAATCGGCTCTGCTCCCTCAACTGTCAAAATTGGCTCCTTCCCCGTTATGTCCTTCGCTCTTTTTAAAAATTGTTCGGAATTTCCAAAACGGTTTTTCGTGTGAGCAGATGCCACTGAAAAAATTGTACATAAATCTGCTTCTTCTTCTCTCAATCGTTCTAGCTGAGCAAATACTTTTTTATAGGTACAAAACGATCCTGTAAAAGCAACACCAATTTTTACATTTTTTAACATATTCATACTCCCTTTTCCCTTTCCTTTATATCTATCTGCAAAAAGCAGTTATATCTATTTACTACAAAAATCACTGACATAATACAATAAATTAATTTTACTTTATTTGCTCTCTAATATATTTCGAAAAAATCATTGCTACTGCCTTTGGTGCATATTTTTCCGGAATTTTTGGATAAACTTCGTAATTTATTCCACATTCTGTCGCCCATAATTTTTCTTCTACACGAGTAGATACGATATCAAAAACGAGTACCTCCCTATCGCATACTAAAAAACATTCCTTCCTAATAACAGGAACAGGAATCGTGTGAAAAATCAACTGCTGCTCTTTCATATGAAAGATAAGGTTCTCAAAAGATATCACCAAAAATCCCTTCTCTCTCGCTTGGAAAATTTCTTCCTCCCTAATTGTACAGATTGTCACTCTCGCATCTAACGCCTGAAGTCTCCTCGCAATCGCTTTTCCACATTTTCCATATCCCATTACAAGACAATTGGTATTGTAAATAGCGCCTCTATATTTCATCATCGCCTCTGCTATAATTCCCTCCGCCGCAATCTGAGCATTTTGAATCGCAATCTCCTCCTCTAGCAAAAAATCAAACACTCGAACTCTTTTTCTCTCCAACTCTTGTTTTACTGAAGTTGGAATTTTGCTTGAGAAAAGTGTCTGCCCCCTTTTCATTTTACAGATAAGCGTGCGTATTCTATTTTCTGATAAAGCAAATGGTGTAGGAAGGACAATAGTTTGGCATTTTAGAAGAAATTCCTCAAAACAATTCCTTTCTTGTTGCTCATCATACAATAATACGGAATATCCCCATTTTTGAAAAATTTGACCGATATACTGCTGTCTTTTATCTCCCAACAAAACTCCGATACGTTTTCTCTCCATCTGCTCTCCTCCCATTTTTTGTTCTCTGATAATATATGCAGGTTGTTTCAAAGCGGTGTCTTTTCTGACAATTTCTAGTATTATTTTCTCTAAATGACTCCATGAAAGACTATATAAAAACAAATGTTTTCACTCAACTTTCTTATAGGTTGTTTTTCAAGAATAAATACGCTATAATCAGCGTAAGTTTCACCTCATCTACCTCGTCTCTTAGAGCACTAACCATTAATTCTAACTATAAACAATATCAATATGCACAATAATTTTAGGAGGAATAAATTATGTTTCGTATGTGGGGAAAAATTTTCAAAAAAAATAGACTTATGAAAGATACAGTTATTGAAATATCGGATTATTCTATGAGCCGCACCAAAAAGGTTTTCTCTTGTGTCGAACAAATCTGCTATGAGTTTGACCTTCAATCACCAATTTGGCTCGATTCTACGAAAAAGGATTTTATTTTATATGATAAAGCTCGATTTTATCAAGACAGCTTTATCGAAAGTATCGATTTTGATTATTTAGAGATTCAGGTAATAGAGGAAGAGTACTAATACATTGGTATCTATCTTCTGCACGCCGTAGTATACCTCTGGGGCATAGGATGCGATATACTCTAAGGGATATAGATTTTTAAAATGTGGTAGTAGACGCCTAGAGTTTCACCTACGAATAGGAGGTTAGAAAACACGTTGCGTTCGGGCAATTTTCGCTACTTCGCCTATTTATGGGTTTCTTCGCAAACTCGCGCCTTCGGCGCTCAAACATGCTACGAAACCCAAAACATCCGTAGCGAAAATCACTTCACTCCACTATCGTTTTCTAACCTCCTATTCATAGGCTGAATTCTAGGCTGTATTTCGATTCAAATCATAATATTGGAGTTATATAGTTTATCATCTAATTGTTTTCCATGAAACAGCATAAAAGAGTAACCGATACTGGCTCCAAAAACGATAGAGAGTGGAACAATTTTTCATCGCGCTAGCTTTGCTGTCGTAAGCATGTTTGAGTGCCGAAGGCACGAGTTTGCGAAAGACAGCAAAAATAGGCGCGCGACGAGAAAATTGTGGGAACGAACGTGTTTTTGGAGCCAGTATCGGTTGCTCTCTTATGCGTCTGTCTGTTAATTCTCAATCTGTAAATTATTTCTTTTGATAAGAAAGATAAATTATCGTATAATAATTAATAACTAGGAAACTATTTCTAGCACTTATGCTTTACTTAGAAAGGATGTGTTTTTATGATATTAGCAAAAGAACATATTTTTACAGCAGAAGATTACTGGAATCTCCCAGAGGAAGAGCACGATGAATTAATTAATGGACAGTTTTATAATATGGCTCTTCCAAGTCGTATTCATCAAGAAATTTCTTCTTATCTTCATACAACAATTGGAAGCTATATTCGTACAAATAATGGAAAATGTAAAATTTACTCTGCTCCATTTGCAGTATGTTTACACAATGATGAAAAAACTTACGTAGAGCCAGATATTAGTGTTATCTGCGAACCAAGTAAATTAACTGATAGAGGTTGTAAAGGCGCTCCAGATTTTATTATAGAAATTGTATCTCCAAGCAGTAGAAAAATGGATTATTGTATAAAAAATACACTTTATTTAGAGGCTGGTGTGAGAGAATACTGGATTGTTGATCCTAAAATAGAAAGAACCATGATTTATCATTATGAGACAGATGAGACACCTGCTATTTTTTCCTTCTCTGACCCCATTCAAGTTGGAATTTTCCAAGATTTACAGATCACATTAAGTGATTCTTTAAAATAATTATATTAAAAACAAAAAACAGACCATTACACCAAACAAATATAATGGTCTGTTTTCATCTTTTTATTTTTACTTCTTCTTTGTCTCGCCCAACTCTAAGGTTGAGCCAAATTTATAGCCCTCCTCCTCTAAAAATGTGAGAACCTCATCTAATGCCTCTGCGTTGGAGCTTGATACGTTGTGAATGAGAGGAATTGCACCGTTATGATGATTATTTTTATAATACTCTATCACATAGTCCGCTCCTGGCTGATTATTCACATCATAATCTAGATATGCCATGCTCCAAAAAATTGTTTTATATCCCATATCTTTTGTCACTCGCAAGCTCCTCTCACTGTACTCTCCCCTTGGAGGACGCATGACTTTATCCATCTCATATCCTGTCGCTTCCTTCATATACTCTGCACATTCTAGCAATTCTAGTTTATTATCCCGCACAGATTTTTCTGGCATACTTGGATGATGCACCGTATGATTTCCGACAATATGCCCCTCTTTTTTCATTCTCTTAACTAAATCAGGTTCATCCTTAATAAATGGCTTTGTGACAAAAAATGTCGCAATCGCCTTATGCTTTTTTAAAATATCTAACATCTTAGGCGTATACCCATTTTCGTATCCACAGTCAAATGTGAGGTAGATTATTTTCTCCTTATCCGTATCCTTGACAGCTTCATCAATATAAAAAGCATTGTAAAGCTCAAGATTTACCTCCTTTTGTGCCTCTGGCTGTTTATGCTCCTTGTTTCGCTTAAACCACCAGGAATACTTTGTATTTGGATACCCATTATAATCCCGACTTGAAATAATATCATTTTCCTTTTGATTTTCATTTTCATACTCATTGGTAGAATTAGATGTACTTGATTTATCTGCCGTACTTTTCTCAGTCCCTTTTGATGTTGTTTTCTCCTGCTCCCCAATTTCTTTCGCCGTCTTATACATTTTCTCTTCGGTTAAGCTTTTACATCCACAGGTCACAAGTGCAAATACGATCCATATTACTGATATTGCAATAATATATTTTTCTATCCTCAATTGGATTCCTCCACTGTCTCTTTACTTACTTCATCCTATGAATTTTCTAGCTTTTTTAACACTCTTTCTCCTATCCTCTAAAAATATAATATTACAGTGATAGAGAAATTTTTATTCATCAAAATAGTCCTTTAACACCTCCTCTACTAGCTTTTCTTCCTCTCTTGTCACCCTAGCCTTTATTCTAGAATCTTCTTTTTTCATTCTAGCTGTGGCCACCTCAGACATTCTATCATCCTCCGCAGAACTTATCCTTTTCCTCCTTCCATAAATATTTTCTGTCTCGTCTGCATATAGATGATTCTTCAAAATATTTTCAAGATAATCTTTAATATTATAAGAAATATTTTCTTTCTTTTTTGAAGTTTCAAAGAGTGTTCGGAAGAAATTAAGTCCTCCCGCTAAGAATAATCCCGCAAATAATGTCGTATATACGATTTGCATATCTCTGCCCACAAAAATAGAGTACAACGCTCCATATACTCCAATCAACATACATAGATTCATCATTTGTTGGATAATTGTTTCCCATGTACTTAACTTAAAAATGAGAATCTTTTGCTTTTCTAATTGGCGACCCACAAAGGAATCGATATCTTGCACTTGTACTCCAAGTTTTCCGTAATTTTGGTATTTTTTCTTTAATGTCAAAAGCCAGCGCTTCCTGGTTCTTCCTATCTCTTGCGTCACAGCTAACATATTAGCATATGTAACTCCCAAAAGTATTTGGCTTACGATGCCAATGGCAAAACAAATCGCCATGCCTTTCCAATACATCGTATTTGAGATAATAAATTGTAACATAAAAAGCCCCCTTTTCACTTTATAACAAACTAATTATATCTTGAAATAATAAATTTGAAAAGATAAAAGAGGGCGTCAAATTCTTTTATAATCTTTGCATTTATGCTCTATTTTCTTATTTTTCTATTTCATTTTTAAAAACATCGCCGCAAGAAGCTTCATTGTATGGATAATTGCCTGTTTTTCAAATTGCTCGTAACTCATCTGTGCACTGTCATCTGCTTTGTCTGAGATAGCACGGATAATGACAAAAGGAATATGATTCAAAAATGCAACTTGAGCCATCGCAGCTCCCTCCATCTCTGCACAGTAGCCTCCAAACTCACGGATAAGCTGTTCTTTCTTCACGGAACTTTGAATAAACTGGTCTCCAGTAACGACACGTCCGACAAAACAGTTAATATCTGTATTCACTGTCTCACAAGCTTCCTTTGCCGCCTGAATCAATCCCTTATCTGCCTTGAAAATATATGTGTCCATACGTGGAATCTCGCCTTTTTGATATCCAAAACCAGTCGCATCCATATCGTGCTGCATCGCCTCACTTGAGAGAACAATATCTCCGATAGATAATTCAGAATACAATCCACCTGCCACACCTGTATTAATTAATGCCTCCACCTTGAACAAATCAATTAAAATCTGAGTGCAAATGGCCATATTTACTTTTCCAATTCCACTGCGAACGACTACAACAGGGTGATTCCACAGTATTCCCTCGCAAAATGTCATTCCAGCAAGCATCGTTATTTTACTGTTTTTCATCTCACCTTTTAGCATTTCCACTTCTTCTTCCATCGCACCGATAATACCGTATTTTCTCATTTTTTATCTCCTTATCACATTTATATTTTATTTTCACTACATTCTTTCTATTTATTTTAAGATAGCTATGCCATAAAGTCAATCGAAACAGATAGCGTAACTTTTTTGTAAGTTAATAGAAAAAGCACCCCCTTATGTGTTAAAA